>JBBDRJ010000025.1:0-70875 GCA_040905525.1 Actinomycetota bacterium | reverse complement strand
AGGTTGGGGCATAGCTACCGGAGCCACTTGGAGACACGGGTGGTGAGACTTCACAGGTCCGCGAGCGACTGACGGAACTTCCAAACCGTCAGCGACCCTGCTCTCCGAGGGACGGGAATAGGTGTCCGTAACGGTCCAGCGTGACGGCTGCGCTTGATCGCCGCCTCGAGCGTGGCCCGCGCCAGCAGGGTCGGTCCCCGCCGTCACCAAATACGCGGAGCTGTTCCCGGCGCAGGCCGCTGCGTTGTGGCGCTTCGTTGAGCTGGAAGATTCCAGTTCGTCGAAAGAGCTGGCGCTGCTTCGTTCGCAGCTGTTCGGTCGGCTCGGAGGGCGGTGAGTGTTGTGACGAAGGCGTACGTAGCAGGCAACGCGGTGGGTCGTCAGTGTGTGGCGATCGCGAAGCGCTCAGGCAGACGCTGTCGAGGTCCGGCGATGGTCGGATCGGACAAGTGTCGCATGCACATCGGCATCGCCTCCGCGCAGCAGCGCGCTCGGGTCCGACAACAGAAGGCGGAGGCGATGGTCCGGCGCGAGATGAACAAGCTCGGTGCGTCTGTCGAGACCAACGCCACGACCGCACTCGTGCACCAGCTGAACGAGTGCGCCGGGAATGTGGAGTACCTGCGAATGCGGGTGCAGCAGCTCGCGGACGATCCCACACCGGACGGTTTGTCGCTTTTCGGGCCGGACCACTCCGGCGACATGCAGCCCGCACGTGCTGGTGAAGCTGTACAACGACGAACGCGATCGACTGGCGCGGTTCTCGAAGCTCGCGTTGGATGCCGGGGTGGCGGAGCGCCAGATCCAGATCGCGGAACAGCAGGGGACGATCTTGGCTCAGACGCTGCTGGCGGTGTTCGGTGATACGACACTCGGCCTGACCCCCGATCAGCAGCAGCTGGCCCGCACGCTTGCCGGTCGTCATTTGCGGATTGTGGCAGCGCGGATGCCGTCCGACGACGAGGAACTCTTCGGTCCCGGGCCGCAGGAGTGACGTCTCGTTGACTCGCGTGTAACGACCCGCGCCGAAGTACCCTCCGGGAGCTCCAGCTCAAGGGAAAGCACGGCAAAGGCCACGGAGGGCAAGAGAAGGGTGTGTCCGAGAGCGGCGATATCGTCGCCTAGTGAAGCTCTACCGTCGACGGCGCGAGGAGCAGGAGAAGGCCGAACGCGCGGCGCGCGGCGACGTCCCTGTGCCAACGCGGGAGCTTTCGGCTCAGGTCCGCACGAAGATCGCGTTTGCTATCCACGACGCTGCTCCCGAAGACACATACAACATCGGGCCATTCCTGTACTTCGACACCGTCCGGAAGACCCTGACGCGCGCGTGGGGAGAGCCTTCCCTGTCTGGTCGTGCGGGCGCGGCCGAGGACCTGCTCGTTCGGCTCGGTGACACGAAGAGCAGTTCAGAGGAAGTTGTCGAGATGATCGAAGCCGCCCTCGGCGCGCTTGAGACGTTCGTGCAGACAGCAGCGAAGGACTGGTTTGAGCGAGAAGATTGCAAGACGAAGGCCAACCAGTTCCGTGCACGAATCAACGACATCCTTGACGAACATGACATCGCGTTCCAGGTCGTCGGAGGCGAAGTGGTCGACCGCGAATCGATGGCGCTTCACGCCAATGTCGTCGCGCCAGTCGTTTCGTTGCTTCACGGCGAACCAGCGTTCGCCAATGTGGAAGCGGCGTTCCAGGCTGCGCTCCGCGAACTGAAGCCGGGAGGCACACCAGCGGATGCCATTACTGACGCAGCTACGGCGCTGCAGGAAATGCTCAGCGCGCTCGGCTGCTCAGGAAACGCTCTTGGTCCGCTGCTCGACGACGCAAAGAAGAAGGGTCTGCTCGGCCCGTACGACTCGAAGCTAGCACGCGGAATCGAGTCGATCGGTGAATGGCTGAACGCGGACCGGAGCACTCGAGGCGACGCTCACAACGCCGACGAAGCGATGCGGGAGGACGCATGGCTGGCGGTGCACGTGGCGGGAGCGCTCGTCACTCGGCTCGCGCGGCGGGCGTAGTGATCGCCTGCGTTGCGTAGTCTTTATGCTTTAGAGGGGAGGTAGCGTGCCGCAAGCCAAGAAGTCGGTCGCCGACGTGGCGAAAGGAATGTACGACCTCGCTTCCACCCTTGAGCCCGACGATCAGAAGAAGGCGATTGCTGCGCTGCGTGCCCTGTTGGGACTGGGCACGTCCAATCCCGAGGGTGACGAGTCTGGCGACGTAGGCGGCTCAGGAAGCGGTTCCGGAGACGCAAAGGACGCCGCTGGGTTCTTTTCGAGCAAGGAACCGAAGAACAAGGGCGAAGAGCTTGCTGTCGCTGCTCGATATCGCGAGCTGAAGCAAGATGCCTCAGAGCACGAGAAGGAAGAACTCGAGAAAGTCGTCCGGGCCGCGCGTCGAAACTTCGACTCTAAGAACTACAGCCGAGACATTGACAACGCACGTAGGAAGGGCCTGTTCAATCACGGGACGCCGACGACGCTGTCCTATTTCGGCCAGGAGTACGTCGACGCACTTCCCGATCGCGAGAAGGTCAAGTCCATCCCGTCGCCAGGCCGTCGCAGACGGAAGGCGGCGGCTCGCAAGAAGCCAGCTCGCAAGAGGTAGTCACGGACAAATGACTATCGATGACGACTCGTGAGGAGATATTCGCGAGCATTGCCGCTGTCTCGAGCGGTGATCTAGCGAACCGCCTTCTTGAGGAGTACGACGAGCTCGCCAACCGATTCAGTGTGGCGGACTTCCGTCCATCGGAACTGAGCGGTGCTCGCTTCAGCGAAGCTGCGTTCCGGGTGTGCCAAGAAGTGTGCTGCGGCAAGCACACACCGGTAGGCAGAAGGCTCCCCAACATCGATGGGCTTGTCAGAGACTTAGAACAGACACCTGCAAGCAAGGTTGATGACGGCTTCCGGATCCACATCCCGCGAACGCTTCGCGTGATCTACGACCTTCGCAATAAGCGCGACGTCGTCCACCTCGGCGAAGGTGTGAGTCCCAACCTGCCCGATGCGACGCTTGTCCTCATGTGTGCAAGCTGGGTGATGGCGGAGGTCGTGCGCATCAGCCATCAATGCTCGATCGAGGAAGCACAGCGGATCGTGGACAACCTGGTGGAGAGACAGACGCCACTAATCTGGACGGAGGACGACGTCATCCGTGTCTTGAAGCCAGAACTCGTGTACCGCGACAAGGTGTTGTTGGTCCTCCACCACTTGCAGCCGGAGCGGGTGGACGAGCGAGTTCTCTTCGAAGCGGTCGAGTACTCGAGTCTGTCAGCGTTCCGACGGAATGTGCTTCAGCGACTCCATGACGAGGCACTCATTGACTTCCGCGACGGAGCGGCGCGCATATTGCCACCTGGAAACGAATACGTGGTGTCAGCGGCGTTCTAACCAGCGCCTCATCACCGCGCGAGGGAAAGGCGCTACCGCAGGACCACTGTGAGACGTCTAATCCGGCTGATCAGGACTGCGGACGGGCTGGCGAATGGGCTGGCTGGTACGTCGCTCGTCGTCCTTGGGCGTAAAGACAGCCGTGCTCGGCGGATGCTGCCGCCCGCGTCGCTCGCGCAGCGACGACGCGCGCAGGTATTGGAGCGGGGATGTCGGCGGTGCTCATACCATCGAGAGATGGCACAGTGCACTGCACCCGTCTACGGCCACCGCTCTGAAGGTCACCAGGTTGGGGCCTGGCTCCGCACTGCTCGGCGGGACCAGCCATCCGAGACGGTGATCGGCCCTTCGAGCCGATGAACCAGGGCACCCATCCCGAAGAGCTGCCGGCCGAGGTCCTGGACGATGTGGCCAGCGTGGTCGGGGCAGAGGTCACGCTTCTCAGTCGCCTACCCGGAGGCCTCAATGGGGGCGCCATGCGCGTCCAGTTGGCCGGAAGGGCAACTGCAGTGCTCAAAGCAGTGCCCCGGGCACACCCCAACCACCTGGACGAGACGTTGCGAGCCCAGAGAGTGGTCGAGCACATGCGTCGGCACGGCTATCCCACCCCGGCCTGGCTCGGCGTGGGGGCCACAGCCACTCATGTATGGCATCTGATGGACTTCGTTGACGCGGCTCCCGAGCCAGAGCTGACCCCGTCCCTCGTTGAGCAGCTGATGGAGATCATCGAGCTCCAGGCTGGCCAAGCCTCCGAGCCCTACGACCACTGGTCGTACGCGTGGCGGGTCGCCACCGGTCAGGAATCGGCAGTCGCCGGGCTGGATCTCAACGAGACGCCCGAGCAGTCGCGTCTCCGCCAGTCCATCGCCAGGCTCCCGGGGTATTCCTCCGTGGTGTCGGCCTTGGTCGAGCGCCTGCGGCTCGCGTGTGCCGACGTCCCACCACCACCAGAGGCACCTGACATGGTCCATGCCGATCTCTCAACCCCCAGCAACGTCCTGGTCCGTGACGGAGCGGTGGTGGCGGTCGTGGATATCGGGAACGCAGGTAGCGGCACGCGGGCGGAAGATCTCATCGGCCTCGTGTGGTACGCCTTCCAGGATCCGCTGCTGAACGGTGTCCGAAGGCGGCTGTGGACGAGAATCCTCGACCTGGTCGGCTGGGAGGGGGCGGCGGTGCTCGCAGCGACACACATCCTCCACATGCTCGAGTTCCGCATCCGAGAGGGGCGACACGATGTCGTTCCAGAAGTGGTCAAACGCGGCCATCGCGCCCTCGACGAGCTGAACGCGCTTCGCTAACTGTCGCCGGTGGAGATGGTGTGCGAAATGGGGACCTCCGACCGCTATCGGGCGGTTGATCTCCGGCTCGTTATCCTTCTCCCGTCCGCATAGACCCCATGCACGGGTCCGCGTCCGGTCCGCGAGAGGGTGGGACAGCGCGAGCTTCCCCGAGTTATCGCGAGAACCCAGACACGCAGGTCAGAGCGTGTTTCTGGTGCAGCGTCGCAGGTCCTTCAAGTAGGCTCGGCCGCGTTCGCAACGCAGAGGTCGGCGGTTCGAATCCGCTCGCCTCCACGCACAGCGTGGAGTGAAACAACGCTTGGTCGGTCGCAGGTCCGCACGGGGTCCGCAAGCGACTGACGGAATTCCTGCTCGAGGCCGTCCGAGACCCGATCTCTAAGTGATCGAATAAAAGGTGCACGTAACCATCCAGCGAGACAGTCACCGATGTGTGTCCCAACCTTTCCTGAATCTTCGGGTGGGACGCGGTCGATCTTGATGCCCTCATGCAAGACGTGCTAATCGGTCGTCGGCCAACAGAATGGTACGTCGAAGCGATCAAAAGCTTGTGCGGGAATATTCACTGCAGACGCGTGTCGTTCGATCAAATGCTGCTCGACGAGCCACCCCATTTTGTTGAGCCCCCAACGGTCCGTCGACGAGAGCGGCGAAAAGGGCCTTCGGGCGAAGAGGGTTGGGACAGACCCACGGTTGTGCTGTTGCAGGTATTTGATCAGGAGACTTCTATGTCTTACTCCCATTGCAGTGGTGTTCGGAACGGGAGGTCGGTGATCACCATCTAGTGCAGAGGTACGCGCTTAGTGGGTGATGTTCTTACTTGCTTCCTTGCGCGAAGCCGAAGATGCCACCGACGATCGCCGTCGAAACGGCCACCAACGCTGTTCCGATTTCCGTGGCATCAGAATTCGCGGCAACGATGGCGAGTCCTGCGGCGCCTAACGCGAGCACCAGGCTTCCGAGAATCGTGAACATTCGGTGGAGAGAGTCTTGGGGCCAGACATCTTTGCTGATGCGTTCTGCGATGTCCTTCTGCGCGTCCTTTGGAAGCTTGGCGGTCTCGTCTGCGAGGAATGCCTTCTTCTCGTCAGCCGAAAGCGCCGCCGTTTGGCTACGCAGCTCTTCTATGGCCATTGCCTGCCCCCCGGATGGTCTTAGCTAGCCTCCCATTAGCGTACTCCTCGCACTCGAGACCGCATATCTGCGGTCGTCATGCGACCCCCGCGCAATGGTCCGCGTCTAGTCCGCAAGACGACGGGGGACTGCGGAGTTTCTGAAAGTCACTCTGAGTGGCGACTGACGCAGGTCACGGCCGGTCCACGTCCTGCGCCGCAGGTCCGGTCGGTGTAACCATGGGCGTTCAACGCAGAGGTCGGCGGTTCGAATCCGCTCGCCTCCACGTAAGAAGCTGCACGTCACAAGGCGTGTGGCTTCTTTCGTTAGCGGGAGCGATATGGGGGCCGAGGCCGCGGGGTTGCTCTGGGGTTGCTCACCGAGATTGCGGTCGCGCCGGTGGACGACTACAGCTTCGCTAGACGGGCGAGCGTCTTTCGATATCTGGCGATGAAGTCCTCGGCGCGCATCGGCTCCTTTGCATAGAAGGCGAAGGAGTCAATGCCATGTTGATCGTCCAGCTGAAGATCGAGGCGAATCTTCTTGACTGTTTCGACCTCCGCGTCGCGTCCGTCGTCGGAGTAGAAGACTTGTGTCGAGATTTGCCGTTGACGAGTACGTCCGAATGGTCGACGCTCGGTGACTTGACGGGTGATGTTCAAGCGGTTCCCGACGCCGCGGGCCATCTGAAGGTCGCAGCCGTACGCTGTCAGAATGCGCCTGAGACGCCGCCAGGGAACTAGCCTGTCGCCTCTCTCAGTTAGTCGGGTGTGGTCGCAGACCCAGTGAGCGAGCACGAGAACTTCGTTGTCGGCGCGAATGTCACCGTTGGTACCGGGTATTCGATGCTGTGCGACCTGAAGAACGAGCTTAAATAGCTCACCCTCAGTCGACTCCAGGAACAAGCCGTTCTCATCAAGGAAGACGACCATCGAAACGAGTGCCGTCCTCTTGTTCCCGTTGTGGAATGCGTGATTGAGCACAAGTGAATGCAGCAGGGCTGCGGCAGCACTCTCGACCGATGGGTACTTGAGCTTTTCCCCGGATGACGTTTGTGCGCGAAAGACGGCTGACGCAAGCAGATTTTGGTCACGCACGCCCGGTGGACTGATCGGATCGGCCGCTTGGGCAAAGTCCTCAGCGAGAGCCCAATGAATGGCTTCGATCTCCTCGGCGACCAGGTAGCGCAGGTTGCGGACATGACCCGGAGGCGACCAGACGATTTCGTGCCGAGGGGGCGTCGTGGCAGGCATTGCCTGGACCTGACTCGTCTCCGTCAGCGGGTCGAGCTGGCGCCGGCGTGCCTCCTTCTTGAGTCGGGAGATGGCTCCGCGAGGAACGTTGTCCGAGTCGCGTAGCGGAAGCAACCCGATCGATTCAAGCAGTTCATCTAGACCCGAATCATCAAGGTCAAGTAGCTCGCGCCAGTACGCGCGCGTTCGCAGTTCTCTGCGCGTAGCGACCCCCAGCGCGCTTTGCGCGCGTGCCAAATCGGACTTCGGCACGTATGAGGCCGGGTCGTCTACGTAGTCGAATCCCGCATCCCACAGAAGCACCAACGCTTCGTCGAGGTCGCAACCTGCCTCGGTCGCGAGCTCTCGAACGGTTCGCCTTTTTCGACCGGCCACGACAGAAGCGTATAGACCTCGACAGAGCACCCGAGGGGATTGGTGGGCTAGCTACGAGATTCAGAGACAACGTCGTGAATCTCTCCGTAGCGGACTTCCAAAGCCTGATGTCCACATCGAACTGAAGACCGATGCGACTTCCCCGAGCGATCGCGTAAACGGCTAGAGATCCGCCAACTTGTCTAGGGCGGCGCGATACTCATCGCGTACCTGTTTCAGCAGGCGGTTGAACTCGGAGCTTTCAGCGAATCGCCTGAGCGCTTCCTGCGTCGCGGTGCAGACGAAGGAGTTCATACTTTCGCCGGTGAGTCCCACGTGACGGGTTAGCGCCTCGTGAAGCTCGGCCGGCATCCGAAGCTGGAATGGTGTGGTGTCCTTTGCCATGTCGATCCCGGGTGGTGATGATATCAACGATATCATCAGTATCTTCGGCTAGTGAGTGGAGGTGGTACCCAGAGCGAGCACAAGTCTTCTTGTAAGACATCGCTCGTTCTACAAGGAAACGCCGAGGAACGTCGCGGGCGCCCGAGCCGGTATGCGCTCGGCGAGGCGATGCCCGACGACCTCGAACTACTGCCAGCTTCGGTCCCGCAACCGCGCAACGCCTCGGCTGATCTATCCGCCCAGGAGCTAGCTCTCCTCCTCGGTGTTCACGACGACTGGTAAACCGAGTTGGCCGAATCGCGTTCGCAACGCAGATGTCGGCGGTTCGAATACGCTCGCCTCCACGGTTCACGTGGATGCCTCGAGGAGTGCGGAGGTCCGAAGTGACGCGCGCACTTGTTCTGAGCGGTGGCGGTCCGGTCGGGATCGGTTGGGAAGCCGGTGTCATCGCGGGCCTGGCCGCGCAAGGCGTCGATCCTGCGCTGGCGGATCACATCGTTGGTACGTCGGCCGGCTCGGTCGTGGGGGCCCAAGTGGCACTCGGTCGTGACATGGGCGAAGTCGCTGAGCGGATGCGAGCAAATGCGGGACGCTCGTCGAGGGCGCCGGTCGGCGCTTCGAGTGAGCAGATGCAGGCTCTGATGCAAGCGTTCATGGAGCTCTTCACATCCACGGAACCGGACGAGGTCAAACGCGCGAAGATCGGCGCGTTCGCGCTTGAGGCCGAAACGATGCCGGAGGATGCGTTCCTCGCGAGCTTCGGTCACCTGGCCGATGCCGATTGGCCCCGTCGGTATGCGTGCACCGCTGTGGACGCAGTCACCGGCGAGTTCGTCGTCTGGGACGAGAGCTCCGGCGCTCCCCTCGGTCGTGCCGTCGCGTCCAGTTGCGCGGTGCCCGGGGTCTTTCCGCCCATCACGGTCAAAGGACGACGCTATGTGGACGGCGGCATGCGTTCGGCCACCAACGCCGACCTCGCGAAAGGACACGACCGGATCCTGGTCCTCTCGTTGATGAATCCGGCCACGATGGCCGGGCCGATGGCGGCGCTTGCCGCTCGATTCGAGGATGAGCTTGCGATGCTGCGTGATGCCGGCGGCACGGTCGAGGTGATCTTCCCCGATGCCGACGCAGCCACTGCGATGGGGATCAACCTCATGGACCCGTCCATGGTCACGCCCGCCGCCGAGGCGGGGGAGCGGCAAGGCCAGGTGATCGCCGACCAGCTCGCCGAGTTCTGGAACGGGTAACGAGACCGAACCCGGAACCCTTTCTTCGCCGAGCCGGATCGAGACGGCGTTTCTTCGGGACAGCCCGGCGCTCAGGCTTTGGCCTTCGCCGTCACTGCTCGAACCTCACGAGCCGCTCGGTATCCCGACTCGAAGGCTCCGTGGATAGACGCGGGACGGATGGCGTTGGTGGCCTCACCGGCGAAGAAGAGGACGTCGGCCACGGGGGCCGCGAGCACGTCGCGCAGACCTACGCCCCCCGGTGGCACGTACGAGTAGCCCATCTTCGACCAAGGGTCGCAGGACCAGTCGATCCATCGAGCTTCCACGAGCCGATCGTGAAGGGACATGTCGAACACGCGCTCGAGATCACGCAGACCCTCCACAGCGGGCTCGTCGAGCGCTTGGAGGCGTCGCACCGCCGACCCGCCGAGCAGGGCGGTGAGCACGGGCGCCTCGTCGTCCCGGCCCGCGCCGGGTGTCCACCATCCCTGGCTGTCGAGCGTCGTCAGGAGGTTCGTCATGCCCTCGGGCCAGAACCGACGATCGAACCGCAGGACGATCTTGGCGATCGGCCCGGCGCCGAGCCCCCGGATCGCCGAGACCTTCTCCGAGCCGAGCGGCGGATCGAACGCGACATCGTCTTCCTGGAGGATCGCCAGCGGCAGCGTGACGATGGCCTGCCGGGCCTCGAAGCGCTCGCCCTCGCAGAAGACGGTGACCCCCGCCTCGCTCCATTCGATGCGCTCGACGGCAGAGCCCAGCCGGACGTCGATCCCTGATGCAAGCGCATCCATGAGCGTCGAGTAGCCTTCCGCGACCCTGAACAGGATCTGTCCGCCGTCGCCGTCGTGTGTCGCCTCGGCGATGCCTCCGACGCCAACGTCCTCGAGGTCGGCGGCCTGCAACTGCGCGGTGAGGTTGTTCCAGAAGCGGCGTTCCTCCGACGTCGGGTCTTCATCGAAGAACCCTGCCCCCTGGGACGCCGCCGCGGTAAGGCTGAGGTCGCCGCCGCCGTTGTCGATCCACGACTTCGCCGCGTAGGCCGTCTTGAACAAGAGGGCGGCGCTGGGTGTGCGGAGGAACGACGCCTGATCCAGGAGGCGTCCGTCGATGTATGCGAGGAAGTTGAGCCGCGCGTGGATGTCGATGGCGTTCAGACCGAACCGCTCGAGCAGCTCCCACGTGCAGACGTTTTCCCCGTGAACGAATTCGGCACCGAGCTCCACGGGGTGGGTGGCGATGTCGAAGCTCGAGTGTGCGCGGCCGCCGACGCGATCTCGAGCCTCGAGCACGGTCACGGCCTGTCCCTCGTCGTGCAGCCTGCGCGCAGCTGCGAGCCCCGCCGCGCCTGCTCCGATCACGAGCACACGATCCTCGGTCAGGTTCATCCTCCGCTCTGACATCGGCTCCGAGAGCTCGCCTCGATAGTAGGGGGTCGGTCAGAATGTGCTTGAAGTCAACGTTCCCGGTTCCCTCAAACGTTCCCGGTTCCTCAAAGGGGTCGCAATCGCATGAGGCGCAGGGCTAGATGGTTCGCGACCGTGCTCGTCGCCTGCCTTGTCGTGGCCCTATCCGTCACACCGACGCGTGCGGCCCCCACACTCGTCCTAAATGAGTCGCGCCAGCTGTCACCGCGTCTCGAAGAGCTGCGTGTCTTCAGTCCCGCTCTCGGCCGGCAGACGCTGGTGCGCGTGCTCGTCCCCGACGGGTTCGATCCCGCGCGTGACCATCTCCCCGTCCTCTGGCTGTTGCACGGCGGGTTCGGGAGCGAACGTGACTGGACGGTCGCCGGTGGAGCCGAAGCCTTGACGCAAGGTCTGCCGCTCATCGTCGTCATGCCGGCGGGCGGGATCGGGGGCTGGTACGCCGACTGGTTGCGCACGCCCGGCGAGGGCAGGCAAAGCTGGGAGACCTACCACCTCGACGAGCTGCGGCCGTTCATCGAAGCGCGGTATGCGGCGCGCACCGACCGCGGCGGCCGCGCGGTCGCCGGGCTGTCCATGGGCGGGTTCGGAGCGATCCGCTACGCCGCCCGTCACCCCGACCTGTTCGGCTTCGCGGCATCCTTCTCCGGCGCCGTGGACCTCTTGCACTACGGCATCCAGGCGATCGTGACGATCTCCCCTCTCGCACACCAGGGCCTGCCGGGCGACATCTTCGGACACCGGATCCTGAACGAGAGCACATGGCGGGCGAACAACCCGGTGGACCTCGCAGCGAACCTCGGGGACGTGGATGTCGAGATCCGCACCGGAAACGGGCAACCGGGCGGTCCGCACGGCGGAGGTTTCGATCCCCAGGAGTTCGGCGTGTGGCAAGCGTCCAAGACCCTGCACGAAAAGCTGGACTCCCTCGGGATCGACCACGTCTTCCAGGACCGGGGGCCGGGCGCTCACAACTTCGACTACTGGCGCGACGACCTCCGATCGACCCTGCCCGGAGTCATGGCGACCTTCGGGGGCTAGGGCAAGCGGGAACTCCGAAATCCACAGGTTTTCCCACAGGTCTTCCCCTTGCGGGTCCACAGGCTCTTGCGGTCGAATCCCCTTGAGCGGAAGTGGAGTGAGGGGAGCCGTCGTGGATCGGCGTCGGGGAGGGACCGGCGGGTGAAGGCCGCGATTCGCACGCCGCTGATGTACCAGCGGCGAGGCCGCCGAAGGTCCTTCGTCCCCGTGCTCGTCGCGTGCTGGATCATGTCCCTGTTCGGTCTTGGTAGCGGACCTGTGTTCTCGTTCAAGTTCGTCGCGCTGGCGGCTCTCGGCCTCGTGATCTTCGGATTGATCGTGCACCGGCGGAGCAGCGGACTCGGACGGATCCCGACAGTCCGGACGCAACCGCGGAACGTCGCCCGTCCGTAGCCTTCTCGACTCGTCGGTCCGCCGATGAGTTTCCGGTTCGGCCCCCGTTGTATGGGGTAACGAGACCGCGAAAGGAGATCGAGATGGCAGTGGCTACGCACCTGTACTACACAGTGAGGAAGGACTAGACGAAGGGAGGACCTGATGGCCGAAGTTGCGCTGAAGCAGAAGATCACGACGTTCCTCACGTTCGCAAGCGGGGGCGCCGAGGAGGCCATGAACCTCTACACGTCGCTGTTCAAGGATTCCGAAGTCCTCGGTATCCGGCGTTACGGACCGGACGAGGGCGGCGGCGCCGAGGGGTCCGTGATGCACGCCACCTTCTCGATTCAAGGTCAGCAGTTCATGTGCATCGACAGCAACGTGGGGCACGAATGGACCTTCACGCCTGCGGTCTCTCTCTACGCCCTCTGCGATTCCGAGGAGGAGATAGACCGGCTTTTCGAGCGTCTATCCGACGGCGGGCAGGTGTTCATGGAGCTGGACGGCTATCCGTTTGCCGAGAAGTTCGCCTGGATCGCCGACAGGTTCGGCGTCTCCTGGCAGCTCGCCTTCGGCCGGAAGTAGAGGCCGACAAAACGAAGGATCCGCCGCGGCCCCCGGCGGATCCTTCGTTGTGGATCTGAGTCTTTTCGGTTAGCTCTTCTGTGTCTGCCCTCGCGTGCCGGCCATGTTCAAGCCGGCGGCGATGAGAGCCGTTGCCACGGCCACCCACGCCAGCACGTTGAATCCCGTGGTCGGCAGGGTGTCGGTGTCGCGCCCCTCGGGCAGCAAGGGCAGCACGATCGCGATCGTTGCGTCGTCCGCGTCGCACGCGAGCAGCTCGAGCTCGTCGACGCCGCAGGCAACGGCGAGGTTGGTCCGGGGCGAGTCGGCCTGGATCGTCACCGTCTGGGTGAACGTTGTCGAGTCGCCGGGAGCCAGGAGGTCGATGGTTCCGATGTCACCGAGCTTGTCATCGACCACGACGACGTCGACCAGGTCGGTGTCGCCGATGTTCGTTACTTCGTAGGTGTACGTGACGGCTTGTCCGGGCTCGACGGATTCCGGGTTGGCCGTCTTGACGATCTGGATCTCAGGATCGATGACCCGAACGAAGGTCTCGTCGCTGCCGGCCACTGTGCCCTTGTCGCCGCCGATCTCATCGACGCCGGTCACTGACACGACGTTGTGCGTGTCGACGTTCTCGGCTGTCGTCGTGTAGACGCAGGTGATGAACGCGCCCGGCTCCAGCGTGCTCCCGACTCCTTGGCTGCACGAGTCGAGCAGGTCCGCGTTGAGCGTGTCGGATAGAGCCGTTATCTCCAGCGGAGTGTCTCCGGTGTTGGTCACGACGACGGTGTAGCCGAGATCGTCACCGGCGTGGCCGACCAGGGCGTCGTCGACGGGCTTGTGGTCGCCGCCGCCGACCTTCTTGTCGATCGTCAGTGCCGGGTGGATCACGGTCAGGTGGTGGATATCGGTGTCGCAGATCTCCGTCTCGACGACGCAGGCGGTGGCCTCGTTGTCGACCTCGTCGGTGTTCTCGGCCACGGTCATCGTCTTCGTCAGCTCGGTCGTGGCGTCCACGGCCAGGCTTTCGATGTTGCCGATGTGTCCGAGCACGTCGTCGTCCACGCTCACGTTGTTGAGAACGACGTCGCCGATGTTGTGGACGGCGAAGGTGTAGGTAACCTCATCGCCCTCGTGAGCCAGCGTGGCTCCCGTCTTGACGATGTCGAGTCCCGGGTGCTGGATGTCGATGGTGTGATCGTCGTCGTCGCACACTTCGAGCTCTAGTGGGTCGTCGCCGCAGGCCGTGGCCTCGTTGCGCACGTCTTCGGCGGGCGCGGAGACCGTCTTCGTCAAAGTCTGTGACGCGTCCACGGCCAGCGACGGGATGTCGCCGATGTGGCCGAGCACGTCGTCGTCCACACTCACGTTGGTCAGCGCGACGTCTCCGGTGTTGGTGACCTCGAATGAGTACTCGACCTGGTCGCCTTCTTCAGCCGTTTCGGCCCCCGTCTTCTCGATCTCGATATCCGGGTGGATGACGTCGAGGGTGTGGTCGTCGTCGTCGCACACCTCTGTCAGTTCGGAGTCGATGCCGCACGCTGTTGCAGTGTTCGTCACGTCGTCGGCGGGTGCCACAGTGGCGAACTCCAAGGTCACGGTTTCATCGACGGCCAAGGCCGGGATATCGCCGATATGGCCGAGCACGTCGTCGTCGACGCTGACGTTCACCAAGCCCACGTCGCCTGTGTTAGTGACCGCGAAGCTGTAGGTGATGGCGTCGCCCTGGTGGGCCGTCTCCGCGCCGGTCTTGACGATCTCAATATCGGGGTTGTTCGGGTCCTCTGGAGTGACGCAGAAGTGAATGTGACTGAGGTCCTTACCCGAGCTGTGGGTGATGGGGTCGGTGACGGCACGGAAGACCAGCTCGTGTCCCAAACCCTGGATGTCGCTGCCGGCCTTGACGACGGCGATCGTGTAGCCGTCGGGCCAGGGGTAGGTGGGCTCGGTCAGGTTGTCGACCTTGAATGCTTCGACGTAGCCGAAGTCTTCACAGGCTTGGTCCGTTGCGACCGCCGGCGATTGAACGACGACCACACCGAAGAGTCCGAGCAAGAGTGCGGCGAGCGCAGCGCTTGCGACTCGGTAACGACGCGACGACTTTCCCATTGTTGGTGCCTCCTGATTTGGTCGATGTCCTGCAATCGACCTGGAGGAAGTTGGAGGTAGGGCCCGCCGACGCCGTTAAGTCAGCTTTCACCAATTGCGCCGCAAGGATGTCGCGAGAATGGCTGAAGACTTACTGAACTGCGCTTTGTCGCGCGCCGACTTGCGTCAGCCGGCCAGCAGCGCGGCGATGCCCGGCGGCAGCAGGAGGATTTGGCTGGCCGCGAAGTCTGCGATGTAAAGGTTGCCGCCCGGACCGAACGCGACGTCCAATGGTCCGCCGCCGACAAACACGTCGACCGGAGCGCCGGCAACGCCGGACGCATCGATGGGGACGCGAACGATCTTTCGTCCTGCGGGCGCACCGAAGAAGTTGCCGAACTCTGCGACGAACAGGTCGCCGTCCCACGGCGATCCTTCCGGCCCGAAGGCCAAGCCGTCGGCTGAGACGTGAAGGCCCATCGTCACTTCCGGCGCGTCGTGTGCACCGCACGTCCCCGGCACAACGGGGTTGTCGCCGGCCTCCGGATCGGTCGGGCCGCCCGGTCCGGCCCGGTAGATGCACTCCGGGAATCCGAAATCGGTCTCCGGACCGGCAACGTCGGTCTTCATCAGCAGGTCTTCGCCGAAGGGCTCGAGCGCATCCGGGCCGTTCATCGTGGTCCACGCCTCGTTCGAGCCCGGACGGAAGGCGACGTCGTAGACGTTGCGCATCCCCGTGGCCTCGACCGTTGCATCCGCCGGGCCGAGATTCCGGCCGTCGACCGGAACGGAGAGCAGGCTCCCCGAATACGGCGGAACTTCAGGTTCGCCTCCGGACACGCCGTCATCGGTCGAGTTGCCATTCGTGATGTACAGGCGGCCGTCCTTGATCGCCATTCCGTTCGTGTTGTGACGACCATTGGGTAATCCATCGATCACGATCTGTTTCGTACCGCCGGGAGCTACCGCCCACACGCGACCGTCCGTCGTTCGGCCGGTGGTAGATGGATGCGAGTCGGACACGAACGCGATACCGGTGCTCTCGTCGACGGACACACCCAGCGGACTGGTGAAGCCGTCGGCGACGAGGGTTGATGCCCCGAGCAGACCGCCGGTCACGATGGGCATCCGGAACAACGCGCCCTGCAGATAGCTCGTCGCGTAGACGTCGTTCCCGCTCACCGCGACGCTCGTGGGTGTGGGAACGATACCGGCGGCCAAACCGCCGTTGGGCAGCGCGGGTAACGGAACGTCCCCGGCGGGCAATATCGGGATGTCGACGAGCTCCTGCACGACGAGTGCACCGAGCATCCACGGGTGCAGCGTGCAGACGAAGAGGTACTGTCCGGGCCCGAGATCGCTGGCTCCGACTGCTTCGGCCGTCGTTCCGGGGCCGATCGTGTTGGTCGCGAAGAGACCCGGCTGCTGAGAGACCAGGTTGTGTGGGATGAGGTCCTGGTTGTTGAGCACCAGGGTGTCGCCGGGCTGCATAACGGTGGCCGGCGACAAGAACGTGGCGGCGAGGGAGATCACCTGCGCTGTGTCGGCCCGTACCGGAGAGGCCGGCGCGAAGAGCGCGCCGACGAGCAGCAGACCGATGACGAGTCCCCGCCTCCACATACCACCTCTACCTTCTTACACGGCAGGTCCGAACCACCAATCAGCAACGAGTCCGCAGATCGTCAACCCTCGTAGGGCTTGAGGGGCTCGATCCAATCGGCCGGCGGGATGTACGGCCGGCGGATCTGTGTCAGGTCCTGGTGGGGGTATATGAACCACTGTGCCGGGCGCCCGTTGAGTTTTGCGTATGCCTCCACGCGGACCTCGACGTCTCGCTGTTCGTCGGCGTAGTAGGCCTTAAGGTGGTGGGCGAACTGCAAGATCATGTCCGGCAGGCGGACCTTCGAGATCTGATACGCCGTCAGGTGACTGTCCAGACTCTCGACCCATCGCTCTCCCGTTGTCGGGTCCTCGACCAGGAACCTTAGTTGCGCTGTCTTGGCTCGTAGTAGGAGGTGCCAGGCCCAGCGGTTGCCTTCTTCCGTCCAATGCACGTTCCCGGGGATCGCGTAATGACGGAGGGGCACGAGTACCTGGACGACGATCCACACGGCGATAAGCACGGCCAACGGACGATGGAGTTGGAACCTCCTTGCCGACCGCGACGATGCTTCGATCGATCGAGCGGGCGCGCGCAAACGCGTGGGGACCACGTGGAAGGCGAGCACGGCAACACCGAACCCACCCACCAGGGCTCGGACCGGAGCGAATTCGGTGGGAAGGAAGCCCCCGATCGCAAAGCCGAGAGCGAACCCGCTCAAGATGGCGGCTCGGACCAGGCGTCCGCCGGAGCGCAGCGAGTTGCGCATCCGAACCGGCCAGTCGGGTTCGAAGAAGAGCGTGGTGCCGACGATCATCATCCAGGGGAAGATCCCGATCTCGAACAACCTCGCGTTGAGAAAGTGAAACGCCAGCGCAAGCCCGAAGGCCGGCACGCGCGTGCGGCGATGAAGCAACAGGAACGGAACCGTGCAATCGAGCGCGGCGGATCCCCAAGCGAGAACGTGGGCCAGGCCGTTCGACTCGAAGAAGCGTCCGATGATCGGGAAGTCCGTGTGCAGGGCCAGCGCCGACTTGAGTGGTTCGGCCCGGAAGAGCCAATCGAAGTTGAGCTTGGCCACGCCTGCGAAGAAGTAAGGAGCACCTACCTGGAACCGCAGCAGCCAAACCGACCAGGCCGGGACCGTCCACGACCGCACGGACGGTTTGCGCCATGCGTCCACCGAATAGGCGGCGTTGGCGGGCACGAAGATCAGCAGGAACGCGAGAGTGGCCGCGAGGTAGCGATGGTTCAGGTAGCTCGATTTGTCCAGAAGGATCCAGTACGTGAGTCCCACGCACGTGACGATCGCGGCCGTCCTATAGAGGAACCCCAGGGCAAGCATCGCGCCGGCTAATCCGAGAACTGCGAAGGCGACGTAGATCAGGGGGCCGGGCAGTGGCCGCACCCATTCGAAGAGCCACCACCTGAACAGGTACCCGGGCAGGTCGTAGTCGGCTCGGATCAGACCTGAGTCGTGTGCTCTCCAAACCTCCCAGGCGATGATGGATCCGAAGCCGATGCGAAAGATCGCCAGGCCGGCCGAGTCCACGGGCTGGACGAGCGCTCGACGGAGCCGGTCACGAAGGTCGGTGCTTTCCATCTCGTGTTACGTGATGCTAGAAGGACGGGACTTGGGCGGGGGCGAACCATAAAACGTCGCTACATCTGGGACGAATACTTCCGGAATGCCTGGATGGTCTACTACGCCACCCTCCTGATGGGCATCTGGGCGCTATTCCTGATTGCCTCCGACGACCCCTTCGGTTCGACGCCGGTGCACTCGCTGAGGTTCGGACACCGCTACGTCACAGCCATCATCCTGATGGTCGCGTGCGGTCTGGCCCTCCGCGCGATCCGCCTTAGGGGAACTCTGAGGGGCTGGCTGCTCATGCTCCCGCAGCAGGGATTGCTCATCCTGTCGGCGGTCGGGGGTCTCGTGGCGATCGCCAGCGGGCACTACGCCGACCTCGAGCCCCGGCCAAGGCTCTTCATCGCCGCCGACCAGATGCCGGCGATCGTGGCGGCCTTCTGCCACTCCTTTGCCATCATCGACCTGAACTACCGGCACCGCATCCGAAGGATGGGGTCGCGCCGCCTGCGGCACCGACGTTCGCCGTAGGCGATTATTGGTCGGAATGGCTGAGCCCTACTCGAAGCACCCCGAGTCGCGCCCCGTGATCCTCGCCGTCGACGACGACGCGGGATCCTCCGAGCGGATCACGGACGAGCTGCAGCGTCGTTATGGACGCGATTACCGCATCCTCAGCGTGCGTTCGATCGATACGGCGCGCTCGTATCTGGCCGGCATGCGCGAGTCCGGAGACCGCGTCGCCGTGGTCCTCGTTGCACCGATGTCCGACCTCAACGGGATCGCCCTCCTCGAAGAGGCCAATGAGCTGCATCCTCACGCCAAGCGTGCGGTGCTGATCGAATGGGGGGACTGGAGCAGAGACTTCATCTCGCGCCCGCTACGCGCTGCGATCGCGGCCGGCCACGCCGACTACTACGTCTTGAAGCCTTGGAAGTTCGCGGACGAGCTCTTCCATCGAACGATCAGTGAGTTCCTGCACGAGTGGGTGTCCAAGGACCCGACGGCTCCTCGAGAGATCGTCGTCGTCGCCGAAGTTCGGTCCTCGCGCGGCGCCGAACTTCGAAACCTGCTGGATCGGAACAGCATCCCGTTCGTCTTCCAGGCCAGCGACTCGCCCGAAGGCCGAGAGACGCTCCGGTCAACGGACCGACTGGGTGCAACCGCGCCGATCGTGAAGCTGGTCGACGGTCGCGTCCTCGACGACCCGACGAACGCCGAGCTGGCCGTGGGCTACGGCGCGTACACCTCGCTTCACGGCTCGCGCTCGTTCGATGTGGCGGTGATTGGTGCAGGGCCCGCGGGTCTGGCTGCTGCCGTGTACGCATCCTCCGAGGGGCTTAGCACTCTCGTCGTCGAGCGGTATTCGATCGGAGGCCAGGCGGGATCCAGCTCGCGCATCCGCAACTATCTCGGTTTCGCGCGAGGCATCAGCGGCGCGCAGCTTGCTACACGCGCGCACCAGCAAGCTTGGGTCTTCGGCGCAACCTTCCTTGTCATGTGTGAAGCAACCGGGCTCCGGCGCAACCCCGAAGGCGCCGGCTACTTGCTTGCGACGTCGAACTGCGCGGAGGTTCCAGTGCGAAGCCTGGTCCTTGCCACCGGTGTCAATTACAGACGCCTAAACGTGCCGGCGCTCGAAGGTCTCGAGAACAAGGGTGTGTTCTACGGCGCCTCTCGGTCGGAGGCACCTCAGTTCGCGGGGGCCGACGTTTACGTCGTGGGGGGCGGCAACTCGGCGGGCCAAGCCGCAGTGCACCTTTGCACCTACGCCTCCCGCGTAACCATCGTCGTGCGCGGCACACTTACCAAGGGCATGTCCAGATACCTCATCGACGAGATCGAATCCAAGCCCAACATCGACGTGCGGCTGGGAGCTCAGGTAGTCGACGGTACGGGCATCGACCGTCTCGAATCGCTCACGCTCCAAGACGCGAAGGGACTCGAGACCGTTCCGGCGGATGCTCTGTTCGTGCTCATCGGTGCGCAGCCTTTCACCGGCTGGCTTCCCACCGAGATCGTTCGAGACGAGCACGGCTTCGTTGCTACCGGGCCCGATGTCGCCGTGACCGAGGCTCTCGGCCGGCCGCCTTTCATGTTCGAGGCATCGATGCCCGGCGTGTTTGCCGTTGGTGATGCCCGTTCGGGTTCGGTCAAGCGTGTTGCGTCCGCCGTAGGCGAAGGATCCGTGGTGATACACGAGGTGCACCGCTTCCTTGAGGGAGTGGAGCACCAACGGATCGGTGCTTCCTGAGGCCGATTTGCGGGGATCATCGATCTGGGCTTTGATGAGGTCCCCTTCGGGACCAAACCATCGATGCGAAGACTTGCTTTCGTCTGTTCGCTGCTTGCCGCGGTCGCTGCGACCGCGGTCATTGCGTTACCGGTTTCTTCCCAATCCGTAGCGGCGCGCCGGTCTCAGCTCGAACGTGCCGGTGAGCAGCTCAGCCGGGTCACGGAGGCGTACAACGAGGCGAAGCTTAGAAGGGCCGCTCTCGACGCCAAGTTGAGCGATGCAAGAAGTGACCTCGCGCGCTCCGAGTCGCGGCTCGCATCCGTGCGCAAGGACCTTGGAGAAGCCGTCCGTGACATGTACATGCATCCCGGTGCCGGTCTCGATACCTTCTTTCAAGCCGAGAGCTTCGGCGACCTCTCGCGAGGTGACGCGCTTCGTGGACGCGTGGCGCTGACGGCAGACGAGCTCATCCTCGAGATCCGCAAGGTGCGCGCCGAGGAGAGCGCTGCTGCCGGGTCGCTTCAAGGTCTGCGCGACAAAGCCCGGGCCGAAGAGCTCGACATAGCCAAACAGAAGCGCTCGGCCGCGGCCGCCCTCGATCGATCCCAGGACCTGCTGGCTCGCGCGAACCTCGGCGCCCTGGATGCGGCGCGGCGCTCCCGACTCGATGCGGCCGGCGCGCTGGCCGATTCGCGCATACAAACGGCGGGCCCGGTTCGGACCAGCGCCGGCCAAGCCGTTTCGGCGGCTGCGTCCCAGATCGGTAAGCCTTACAGATGGGGGGCGGCGGGTCCGGACTCCTACGACTGTTCGGGCCTGACCATGTGGGCTTGGGCACACGCCGGCGTCTCTCTTCCGCACTCCTCGCGCGCCCAATACGCATCGCTGCCGCACGTCCCGCTTTCTCAGCTCGCGCCCGGCGACCTCGTCTTCTACGGGAGCCCGATCCACCACGTCGGTATCTACAAGGGCGGCGGCGTGATGATCGCCGCGCCGCAGTCTGGTCAGACCGTGCGTGAGGAGTCGATCTACTATTCCTCGCCCGTGGGAGCGGCCCGGCCATAACCTGATCCTTGAGATCAGCGCGCCGGATCGAGAAGAACCTTCCCCACGCCGTCTTCGCGAGCATCGAACATGCGGTAGGCCTCGGCGGCCTCGGATAGTCCCATCTTGTGCGTGAAAACTTCGTCCGGCTGGATCCTCGCTGAGGAGACGAGTGGGACGAGCGCGTCCCATGTGGACGGGACCGAAGCGAGCGTCGACCGCAGTGTGAGGCGCTTGAAGAAGAGAAGCGCCATCGGGATGGGAAGTGCGAGATTCATGTTCGCGCCTATAACGGCGACCGTTGCACCGGGCGCCGCGCACATGATCGCGTCGAGGATCGTCTGATCGGCGCCGACGGCTTCGATCACAGCCTCGGCCCCCCATCCGTTGGTGCGGGCCATGATCTGAGCCGGTGTTCCGCCGTCGGCCGGATCGACTGGTTCGGCTCCCAGGGCCTCGGCGCGCGCACGCCGCTCGGGAACCATGTCGACGGCCAAGACGCGTCCCGCGCCGAACAGCGAGACGCATCGCAGAGCCATGAGTCCGACGGGACCGCACCCGATCACCACCACGCTCGCGCCGGGCTTGATGTCCGCCATGCGCGCACCGAGAAATCCGGTGGGAAGGATGTCGGTTAGAAGGACGGCTTGCTCGTCCGTCACCTTCTCCGGGATCTTCAGCATTGCCGAATCCGCGGCGGGGACACCGACGGCTTCAGCTTGTCCACCGGGCAGATCGAGAGTCGTTCCGAAGACTCTCGTGCCGCCTTTCCGGCACACGCTCGGATCGCGGGCGAGACAAGCAACGCATCGCCCACAACCGATCACACCGGAAACGAGCACGCGGTCGCCTGCGCGTACCGTGTGCACGTCGGCTCCCACGTCGGTGATCGTGCCGATGAACTCGTGGCCGAGCCGGACTCCTTGGCCACCCATGGTCAGGTGATAGAGGTGCAGGTCGGATCCGCAGATCCCGGTCTTCTCGACCTTCACGACGGCACCATCGGGACCGGGGAGCGTGGCATCGGGAACGTCGGAGACCGACACGCTCCGTTCTCCTTCGAGGACCACAGCTTTCATCCGGTCATCCTTTCCAAACCTCGAGCAGGTCCTGGGTGGAGACCACAGAGGCAAGGAGCGACAGGGTGTGAGTCAGAACAGAGTCTGCATAATCCGGGGGAACTCCGGCTACGGCATCCCTGGGGATCACGACCCGATAACCGGCATTGACGGCGTCCATCGTGGCCGAGGGGATCGCTACGTTGACCGAGACGCCGGCGACGACGATCGTGCGCGCACCTAGATTCCGAAGGGTCGCGTCGAGTCCAGTACCGGCCAATGGAGAAACAGAATGGGTCCTGGTGATGATGATGTCGGTGGGATCCGGACCGATCTCGTCGATGAGAGCGGCGGCATGGGAGCCGAGCTGAAGACCTCCGGAGCGACGCGCCGGCGCGAACAAGGGCGCATTCGCGTTCGAACCAAGGAAATCCGGGCGCTTGGCAACGAGGCAGTGAACAATCGGCACCTTCGCGCTCCGTGCGGCGTGCACCAGCTTCGAGATGTTAGGTATGGCGCTGCTCGCGGCGTCGGCAAGAGCGGGCCAAAGAGCGTCGGAGCCCATCGAGCCGTTCTGGCACTCCTGGGTGATGAGGACGGTGTGCGCCGGATCGACGAGCCGACCGAGTTCTGTCATTCGGGGAGTTTAGGGCGGGGAGTGTAGCCATGGGTTCTTTGCTGGCCGCGGGACAATCGGAACGTGGCTCGATTCGACGTCTACGTCGTTCCTCGATCGTCCCGAACGGGACCCGACGGAAGGTACGGAGGCCTTCCCAGGCTTCGTGTAAAGGCTCCGGCTACCGACGGACGCGCGAACGCCGAGGCCGCGCGTCGGCTTCGTGCACTACTGGGCGCACCCGTTGGCCTCAAGAGCGGGGGCCGGGCGCGGCGCAAGACATTCGAAGCGGATCTTGCAGGACGTGTCTTCGAAGCGAAGTTGCGCGCCGCCTTCGGGGATTGAGCGAGACTTGCTCCGTGCGGGATTCAGGGATGGTGGAGCGCGTGCGGTCGTGGCTCGAGTGGCCGATCGACCCCGACGAGCGACGCCTGACCGACCTCGCCGCCATCGGTCCATCAGCGGCCGGGTTCCGCTTGCCTTCGGAAGCCGAGTCCAACGAAGTTCTCGCACGGCTCGACGTTCCTCAGCACGCGATCGTTGAGATCCTCGATGGTCTGCCGACGGCGGACGGCACGCCGGAAGCATGGTGGGTGCTCGAGCGTCTCTACCATCGAGTGGTCAGCCGGAACGACGTCGCTGCGGCGCCACCCTGGCCGGCACCCGTACCGCGAGACGATCCACTCAGCCGTTACTTCCATCTGTACGTCTTCTTGGCTGCAGTGCCCGACGTTCTCGAGCTGAACGCTCAACGTGGGATCCCGCACGAGATCACCTGGGAAACGCTGCGCGACACCGGACTGCAGGTCGCCAATTATCAGACGCGCAACGGCCGGCCGGGTTTCGACGGGGCCTTCTGGATCTGGCTGCACTTCCGCGGTGAGATCTACCGCCTCGGGCGTCTGCAGTACAACGATTCCCGCATCGCCTTCGACGGC
The DNA here is from genome assembly GCA_040905525.1 of Actinomycetota bacterium. Classification (GTDB taxonomy): domain Bacteria; phylum Actinomycetota; class JAICYB01; order JAICYB01; family JAICYB01; genus JBBDRJ01. The sequence continues at coordinate 47,247 of JBBDRJ010000025.1, read as the reverse complement.
GACGGTCGGGGCTTCAAGAAGGGGGACCCATCGCTGGGTGTGCATATCCCGGCTCTGGGACCGCTTACGCCGGAGTCATGCGACGAGTCCTTCGTGTTCGCGCGCGAGTTCTTCGGCCGCCACTTTCCCGAGGCGTCCTACCGCGTCGCGACCTGCGACTCGTGGCTGCTCGACGACCAGCTCGTCGAGTACTTGCCAACGACGTCCAACATCATTCGATTCCAGCAGCGCTTCACGCCGGTGTCCGGCTCGACGGCGCCGGGTGACGATGACGTCGTCCGGTTCGTTTTCGGCCGTCTTCCCGCGTCTTTGGACGAGCTGCCGATGGAAACCACTCTCCAACGCGCGATCGTGAAGCATCTGCAAGAGGGTCGTCACTGGCGGATCTGCCTGGGCTGGCTCCGGCTCTAGTTGGCCTCATCAAGGACTGCACGCGGCGGGCGCGATATCGAAGCGCCATCGCTTCTTCGCGCTGCAGGCGCGTTCTTGGAGATCGTCCGCGTCTTCAGGGAGCAGGAAGCCCTCGCTCATGCTCCGCTGCGATGCGGCGACCACCTTCGAGTAGTAGTCGGAATGAGTGGGGTAAAGCTGGTGGAGCTGGAGGTTGGTGAAGGGAACCGTGATCCCGCCGAGGGCGCAGACGGTCGACTCGTACCGGGCCACGGGCACATCGACGACCGGAAGCCTCAGGCCGCCTCGGGTATTGCCATGCTCGTCGCGCGCCAGTTGGCTGTTCGCGTCGAATTCGAACCGCGGGCTGTTGGCGGGTTCCTCGCCGGTGCGGATCCACCTGTCGAGGCTGTGGATGGCAGCGTTCACGACGTAACGCGTCGGGTACATCGATCCCGCCAGCACGCAAGTCGCCTGCATCGGATGCAGGCGCTCGCCGTAGTTGCCGGCGATGACGTGCAACCTCTCGTCTTTGGCGACGGGTGTTTGTTCCCGATGGAGCAGCGCGCGTGGGCCCTGCCCGAAGACCTGGTGATATCCGATCCAGAAGTCCGAATGCGAAGCGCCGCCCATCTCCCAGAGCCGGTAGTTGGTCGTCGTGTTCGGTGAGCTCGGTGAGGCCTCGGAGTCGCTGAGCAGGTGCAGGACGGGAACGGTTGGCGGTGTGGCGTATGACTTGCTGCCGCCTCCGTGAATCAAGAAGCCGTCGATCACGTTTGCCGCAGCCTGTGCCTGAGTGACGTATCCGTACAGCCCGCTTGCGGATTGAGACTGTCCGGCCGCGATCAGCCGGTCGACGTCGAGACCGGCCATCGTGTCGGTTCCGGGCGAGCGAACCGCAAGCGCGATCTGGGAAAAGATGTCGAACTTGTAGTCATCGCCCGGGTGCGAGAGCGTCATATAGCGCAACGGGTCCCATACCTTTGGCGTCAACGGAGTACAGCAGATGCCCGCCGCCTGCACGCTTGCGTGCACGAATGCGTAGCCGTCACGTATCAGCATCTCGTGGGAAGAGACGCTGTCGACGGCGTTCTCGAACTGCGCCGTCACATTGACCCAGTCCAGCAGCACGGTTCCGTTGAACCTCTGCGGATCTTCCGGGCGGGCGACGATGATCCGAGTCGTGAACGGCGCGGTCTGGCCTGGCGAAGCGGCGCTTCGCGCGATACCACTGACGAAGTACTCGTCCTCCGTGTATCCGACGTCTGCGAGGTCGTACCAGCTATCCCAAAGCGCGTGTCCCCAGATCCCGGCGTTGCCGATCGGGCCCTCGACGTGCGGCGCGTCGGACGCAGCAGCTTCGCCGGGCGCGCCCGCGAAGGGGATCGCTAAGACGCCAGCGAGGATGCAAATAACGAACCGGCGCAGAGCGTGTTGCATGGGACGCCAATCCTACCGACGGCGCTCAGAGTAGGCCCAGTCCGAGTGCGATGGCGACGACAACGAGCAACAGCCCGACCACGATCTGAATAGCGCGCAGCGTGACCTTCTTTAGGAATCGGTTTCCCAACAGGGTGCCCGCCGCCGCACCCGCGAGCGCTGCGGTGATCGTCGATACGTCCTGACCCGGCGCGAAGAGCAGTCCACGCGCGGAGTACACGGCGATCCTCGAAGCGTCGACGAGCAGGGCGATCGCCGCGCCGGTGGCGATGAATGGAGCAGCGCTCATTCCGCTTCGGATCAGAAAGGCGCTGCGAAGAGCGCCTTGCAGCCCGGACAGCCCACCGATGAACCCGCTCAGCGCGCCGCCCACGGGTAGGAACCGGTCGGACAAGGCGCCATGCTGAGGTGCGTAGAAGAGCTCCTGCAAACCCAGAACGACGAGTAGGAGTGCAATGACGACGTTGGCCGGAGTGAAGACCAGATCGAGGGATCCGACGGACGTACGCCCCAGAGGCTCCAGGCCGTCGAGTGCGTCGAGAGCCAGGGCGCCCATAAAGGCCGCGGCGAACGCGGGAAGTCCGAAGAGGAGCACCGCTCGCCGATCGACGTGTTTCCGCACCAGCCCGAGCTTCAGAAGATTGTTCAGGAGGTGCACGATGGCGACCCCGGCGATCGCCGCCGGCGTCGGCATGAACAGGACGAATACCGGCAGCAGCACCGTTCCCAAGCCGAAGCCCGAGAAGAAGGTCAGACCGGCGGCGACGAGTGCGGCGACCCCGACGAGTAGTTGTTCCATCGCTGGTCATCATCACGCGCTACGAAAGCGCGCCGGGTACTTGCTAAGCCTCGTCGTCGGATCCCAGACGTTTCAACACGTAGCCGGTGGCTCCGGCGACGGCCGCGGCTCCCAGCGCGGCCGCTACGCCGATGCCGTCATTCTCCGTTGTGCGGGATCGACGTCGGCGACCGGTGGCGAAGGTCGGCGCGTAGGGCGGGCCGGTGTTCGGCAGTGCTGCCGACAAGACTTCGGTTTCGCGATCCGTGTCTCCGATCGGCGTCTCGTTGACCTTCACCGTGGACGATGCAAGTACCTGGGTTGGAGGCGTCCGACGGAAAGGGCCGCTGATCTCGAAGGTCATGCCGAAGGCATTGCCTCTTTGCGAGCTGAAGTAGAACCGGTCCTGCGCGGGATTCATCGCCGGTCCGGCGAGCTCGGAGGATTGGTGCTCGGTTCCCACGACCTGAAGAAGGGGAGCCACGGTGCGGTTCGGCGTGATCATCACGACCTGGAGGTCGCCGCCGTCCTCGGCCACGAAAAGATCGCCCGACGCCCGAGAGACGAACACGTTGTCGACTCCGGAGAGTGGCGGGTTGGGGGTCAGGTCGTCGTCGTAGAGAATCTCGATCGTGTCGTCGAGGGTGTCGAATGCCCACACTCGGTTATCGCCCTTGCTCGTGAAGTACACGATCCCGCTGTCGAACCACGTTCCCTCTCCACCGTCGAAGGGAGTGCTGGTCGGCACCTGGGTGCGTGTCGTTCCGGAGGAGGCGCTCGGATCGGGGACTTCGATCCAGGAGACTTGGCTTCGTCCGCCCTTCTCTACGGCCTTCATGTCGTGCACCCGTGCCACTGCGAGCCGACCGGAGCTGAGATCCGGATAGGAGGCCGGGGTGAATCGATAAAAGCGCCCGTCGCCCTCGTCTTCGGTCAGGTAGACGCGCCGGCGCACCTCGTCCACCGCCGCGGACTCATGTGTGAACACACCCATCGCCGGTAGCGCGACCGCCGGTTTCACGCCATATGGATCACACTCCCAGACCCGACCCGTGTCGGATTCCTCGCACGACAACCACGTGCCCCAAGGAGTGGGTCCGCCGGCGCAGTTCGAGCTCGATCCCTGAAGGATCGGATACGCATCGACGATGTCCCCGTCGGGGGCGAACCGGATAGCCCCGACACCGCCGAGCCCGCCCGGAACCTCGCTATTCGATACGTAGATCCAGCCGCCGTCGTCGACCGGATATGTCGCTCCGCCGTCGGGAAAGACGTGCCACAAGTAGGTAGTCAAGCCGACGGCTGCGAGCGAACGCGCGATGACACGCGACGTGAACCCTTCGGGAAGCCGGACGCCGTTGGCGTCGGGAGCGAGCAGGGGACCGTAAGGGCTGACGGCCGTCTGAGCGGGCGCAGCGAGCGCGCGACGCCACAAAGCCGGGCCGGCGATCGTGGCGCCGATCACCACGAGCCCAGACGCTAGAAAGTCACGACGCTTGATTCGAGCCATGAAGTCGGTTTGTCCCCTGACCGACGACGCTATGTGTCTTTCCTGAACCCTATGTAACGAGCGGCTGAACGATACGCCATCCGACGGTAGGGTGCTTCCGTGAGCTTTCTCGTCGAGCGCTTGGGCCGGACCGCCGCGATCGCGGGCTGGCAGCTGGTCGGTGCCCTGCTGATCGGCATCGCTACGATCTTCGTGATGAAGCACGATCCGCGCGAGCACTGGGCTATCCCGCCCACGTCGCGTCTCGTCCTCGTGCTGGACGACGTCGGCCGGTCCGACGAGCTCGACAACTACTTCTTCATAGTGCGCGACGGCCTCATGTGGCCGCGGGAGCCGATCGCCTAGGACGAGCTTTCGGCTAGCGGCGTAGGTTGTAGGAACGATGCGGAAGGTCCAGCCCGGCCGGTACACCGCGAAGATCGACGGACCGTTCGTTGTGTTCGTCATCGGGATGCGCGTCAACAAGGTCTACCGGCTCGACAAGTGGATCCCGGTCTTCTTCGCGATGCCGCCCATGCTGAAGACGCTGCAAGAACACCCGCAGAAGGGTTTCCTCGGCGGTGAATCGTTCCTTTATTGGCGAGGGCCGGCTCTCGTCCAATACTGGCGCAGTTTCGAGGATCTCGAACGGTTCGCCGGCGAACCGTCCGATCCGCATCGCAAAGCATGGCAACGCTTCAACAAGGCCGTCGGCACCGATGGAACCGTCGGCATCTTCCACGAGACCTACAAGGTGGAGGCCGGAAGCTACGAATGCGTCTACGGGAACATGCCCGTGTTCGGCCTTGCCGCAGCAACGACCCATGTCCCGGCCGTCGGGCAGTTGGATACGGCCCGCACACGTATCGAGCGCCTGCGCGCTCCGAGCTGACCTTCAGTTGGTGTGCTCGGCCGACCGCCGGTCGTGGATCCACTGATCGATCTTCGACCACCACTCGAAAAGCCAGTCGATGCGTTCCTGTCCTTCCGGTGGGATCTCAGAGGGTCCCACCCGCCAGTATCGGCTGCGGATCGGCTCCTTTAGCGGGATGCGGGCGCGGATCGCGCCGAACGAGTTCAATTCTTCCAATCCGGTGTGGGCCACGAAGACTACGTCCGCATCCGCGGCCGAGGTGATCGCCGCCGACGCGCCGCCGGGCCGCGGCGGGAGCAAGTGCTGCATCTTCTCGGCCTGGTCAGCCTGGGTGGTTAGACCCTTCTTGCGCAGGCTCGCGATCGCGTTCGTCCACCGGCTGAAGGTGAAGTTGCCGCCTTCGGGGAACAGCATGATCGCTTCGTTGCCGCGCAATCCTTTGGCCAAGCGGCCGATCGCGGTAACGAACTTGTCGCCTTGCATCGAGTTCGGACGAACGAATGCATTCGGGCACCGGTTGCCGGCGATGTCGATGACCGGATCGAACTGGAGCTCGGCTTTCATGACGACGCGGCAGTGACGTTTGTACGCGACCATCAAAGCGTGCGCGAGCAGGATCGAGTCGCCTGCTCCCGCGTGGCGACTGAACACAAGGACCGGGCCGCTCCGCGGTGCCTGACGCGCCTCGATCTCGACATCGAGGCCTAGACGCCGTTCGGCTGCCCCATACAGACCGTGCAGCCACCACCGGAGCACGGTGTAGTGCGCCTTCTGGAAAGCGCGTGAGCGGATCGCCAGTCCGAACCCGCTGGCGATCCACAGCATGAAGAGGGCGACGATGCCACACGCTTCGCGGAAGAGAAACGTGATGCCCAGCGCGATCAGGCGGACGGTGGGCCAGCGACCCTTCGAATTGAGGTCCAGTGCAGCGGCTACGACGAGGAAGAGCGGCGAAAGGACGAAGAGCGCGACGCACAGAAGCAGTACGAGCGGATCGATGACGACGCGACGCACAAGCCGCGGCGGAAGCCTCATCCCCGTCCCCCTACCGATCAGCCAGCCTGCGACTCCAAGTATGCCGAAGACGCCTCGTAGGCTTGTCGGATCCTGCCCGGTGCTGCCCCGAAGTTCCTGTACCGGAGCTGCTTCGGATCGTTCCACTTCTCCGTCTCCCCCGTGGGGAGAACGTGGGCCACCGTTCCTTCGGGCAACCTCGTGAGATCACGAGCGACCCGATGCCTGCGCGCGACCTCGAAGGCCACCATGGCCGCCTCCCAGATGTTGCGCGGCTTGGACAGCGGACGCTCGATGCGTCCCACGTGCAATACGTAGACGACTTTCGCGCCGAGCTCTACGGCATGCCCGATCGGAATGCTGTTGACGGTACCCCCGTCGATGAAATGCTCATCGCCGATCTTGACCGGCGGAAGGATGCCCGGGATCGCGCAGGATGCAAGTATGGCGTCGACCAGCGGCCCGTCAGAGAACCAGTGTTCGGCCGCCCGCTCGATGCTCGCAGCTACGCATTGGAAGGGAATCTGAAGGCTGGAGAAATCGGCGGGCAGCGTCGCGGTGAGTAGCTTGCGCAGAGGTCGATTGGAATGAAGGTGGGTCTTGGTACGGACGAGGTTTGCCGCCTGCGACAGGAGCGAGCTCGCAAATACCTCGGTTTTGTCGAGGTTGGTCCATACCTCCTCCAGGCGGTCGACCCCTTCGGCGCTCGGATCGGCGGCGATGGACGCGCCGTTGATCGCGCCGATGGAAGTACCGACCACGAGGTCGGGGGTGATGCCTCGCTCGACGAGGGCACGCAGCATACCTACCTCATAAGCGCCGAGATTTCCTCCACCGCCGAGCACGAACGCAACTTGTGAGGCCACGTCGCGACGTTACCCGATGGCTCGTCTCCTCCACGCCATCAGCCCAAGTCCTCCGACGGAGAGAGCGGCCCCAGTGCCCAGCAAACCGACTACCAGCTTGGAGCCATCGCTCGTGTTCTCTCCGCGAGGAAGGACGAACGCGAGCGGGGACGGAGAAGGTGACTCGACAGGCTCCGGTGTTGGTGTTGGGGTTTGGTTTGCCGTCGGTTCAGGTGTCGATGGCCGCCGGTTTCGTGACGGCGCGGGTGCCGCAGCCGGTGCCGGATCGGGGGCCGGGGGAGCGTTGCCCGAGGTCCCCTTGCCGAGCGTGCTTATGCGATCGGGCGTGCGCTTGAAGAACGGCCACGGTCCTTCGTTGCGTCCGGACGTCTGAACGATCCATACCCGACCGACCTTCGGGTTGGATCCGGCCATGGCCGAGGCCAGCACGATCTCGTTGTCGCCGTCACCATCTAGATCAGCCACGGCCGGAGAGTTGAAGAACATATGGCTCGTGGTCTTCCACACCGGATCACCGGAACGGGCCGGCGCATGGAGATCGTTGATCACTGCCTTACCGGCTTCGTCCCAAGCGTTCATTCCGCCGTCCTGGGAAAGTGCGATGACTTCCGACTTACCGTCGCCATCGACGTCGGCGATGACCGGCGACCCCATGAACTTGCACTCGCACACTTCGTGCTTGCCGCCTTGGTGATGCCAGCGGACGCGACCGGTGCGCGCCTCAAGAAGGAAGACTTCGCCGTGGTTGGTCGCGGGCAGCGTGCCGAACGCGACATCGAGCGATCCGTCACCACCGACGTCACCCACAGCCGGTGACGAGAAAACCCGAGTGCCGTTTCCGAGCGCGGTCTCCCAGAGTTGCCGTCCCGACTTCGTATCCCAGGCCCGGACCTTGCGTGGATCGCCGACAACCGAGCCGTACTCGAAGTAGTTGTTCGTCCCGACGATGGCATCGAGGGAACCGTCGCCATTGACATCCTGCACGGCCGGACTCGACCAGATGGGTGTGTCGAGGCATTTGGGGAAGTTCGGCATCGAGCCGCCGCCGGAGTCCATCACGCGGACCATCCCGCGGATGCCCTTCGCGCAGCCGTGGGCCGCTGCACCGCCGCCGAGGTCGGTGCCGACGATCACTTCGCGCTTGCCGTCGCGATTGATGTCGGCCAGCGCGGGCGACGACCAGATCGTGTCGAGGTTCTCCTGCGGCCAGCCGGGCAGGTCGTTGCCGTTGCGGTCCTTGACGTAGATCTTCTCGTTGAACGATCCGTACACCACCTCGGGGTAGCCGTCGCCGTTGACGTCACCGATGGCGGGAGTAGAGAAGACTCCGACGTGATTGGGACGGGGACCAGTGGGCGCGGCCCAGAAGCGGTGGTTTCGACCGTGGCAGTCGAAGACGTGGACGCCGGCGTGATGGGGACGGAACTCGTTGCCCGCTCCGACGACGACCTCGGGGCACCCGTCTCGATTGAGATCGCCGACCGCCGGCGAGGAGTCGATGAACGTGTTGATCGCGGTGCCGGTGTCCCAGAGCTTTTGTAGAGACCCGTTCTTGTAGCGCAGGGCGTAGAGCTTGCCGCCCAGGGAGCCGACGAGGATCACCGGACCGTCGCCGAGATCGGCGACAACAGGACTCGAGTGCTTCACCCACGACCCCATGTCGGTTCGCTGCGCCGCGGACTGCCACGACGGTGGGCCGTCGAGTGAGAACGACGCCACGAACTTGGCCGCGCCGGTGGCCGGAAGGGCGACGATGCCGGCCAGCGAGAGGCTGACCAGACATCCCAGGGCAAGCAGGAACACGGCGCGGCGCATTCGCGTGAATCGGCCGCAGCTGAGCTTCGGTTTAGGCCGCTGACCGTGGGTCAGTCCAAGCGCTAGGATGTGGCCGCCCGTACTCCACGAACCAAACGGAGTGATCGAACGTGCTCGATACTCTCGCCCGCAGCTGTTACAAGCGCAGGTGGCTCACCCTTCTTCTTTGGCTCGTAGCCGTGGCCGGCATGATTACCGTCTGGCAGACGGCCGGTGGCGAGCTGAATGCCGATTTCCGGCTCCCGGACTCCGATTCTCAGGACGCATTCGACCTGCTCGAGCAACGGTTCCCGGCGCAATCGGGTGACACGGCAAGGATCGTCTTCAAGTCGCCCCAGGGTGTGGACCTGCCGGACGTAAAAGCTCCGCTCGATCAACTGTTCACCGACCTCGAGTCCTTCGGCCATGTGTCGGAGATTCAGACTCCGTACGAGCCCGGCCTACCGGCCATCTCCCCGGACCGCACCGTCGCCTTCGCGACCGTTGCCTTCGATGTGATCGGTCCGGACATCGCCAACCAGGACATCGACGCGATACGTGACCGTGTCGATGAAACCCGGCTCCCACCGGGTGTTCAGATCGAGCTCGGCGGCACCGTAGTTCGGTTCTCCGAGCAGGAGCAGGGCGGCTTGCAAGAAGGTGTCGGCATCCTTGCGGCGGTGGTGATCCTACTGATCGCCTTCGGTTCGGTTATCGCGATGGGTCTTCCGCTGATAATTGCGATCTTCAGCCTACTGATCGGCCTAAGCGGTATCTATCTCTTTGCGCATCTGGTCGACATCCCAGAGTTTGCTCCGCAACTCGCCGGAATGATCGGCCTCGGCGTCGGCATCGACTACGCGTTGTTCATCGTCACGCGGTATCGCCAGGCGTTGCACGCCGGGCAAGAACCTGAAGACGCCATCGCGCTGTCCATCACAACCTCAGGTCGAGCGGTGCTGTTCGCCGGGATCACCGTCGTCATCTCGCTGCTCGGCCTGTTCCTCATCGGTCTCGAATTCGTTCAGGGGCTCGCGATAGGTGCTTCGGTCACGGTGTTCGTGACGGTCATCGCGTCGTTGACGCTTCTGCCGGCCATCCTCGGATTCGCCGGACACGCGATCGACCGGCTACGCGTGCCGTTCTTGCACCGTGACGAGAGCGAGCACCGGAAGTCCTTCTGGTTCCGTTGGAGCCGAATCGTTCAACGCCGTCCATGGCCCGCGGCTCTGACCGGATCTCTGATCCTCGTGATCTTCGCGCTGCCGTTCTTCGCGATCCGACTCGGGTTCTCCGATGAAGGGAACGATCCGACGACCACGGGAGCACGCCGTGCTTACGACCTTCTGGCGGAAGGATTCGGTCCCGGCTTCAACGGCCCCCTGATCCTCGCCGCCGAGATCGATTCGCCCACCGACGCCGCCGCGCTCAACGGATTGTCCACATCGATCCGCGGCGTCGAGGGGGTGGCCTTCGCCACTCCGCCGCGGCTGAGCCCGGCCGGCGATGCGGCCGTGATGACCGTGATCCCGGCGAGTGCTCCGCAGGACGAGGAGACGCAGGCGCTCGTCGACCGGTTGCACACCGAGATCCCGGACCTGGTGGGCGCTGACGGTCCGGACGTTCACGTGGGTGGTTTCACCGCGGCCTTCGTCGACATGAGCGAATTTCTCAAGAACCGCCTGCCCTACTTCATCGGTGCGGTGATCGTCCTCTCGTTCCTCCTGCTGATGGTTGTGTTCCGTTCTCTGCTCATCCCATTGAAGGCCGCGATCGTGAACATGCTCGGGATCGGCGCCGCGTACGGGATCATCGTGGCGATCTTCCAGTGGGGCTGGATCAAGGAAGTCTTCGGCGTAGAGCGCACCGGACCCATCGAGCCCTTCCTTCCGATGATGCTGTTCGCGATCCTTTTCGGCTTGTCGATGGACTATGAGGTCTTCCTTATGTCCCGGATCCGGGAGGAATATCTCCGCTCGAAACGAAACGACATAGCTGTTGCGGACGGGCTGGCGGCGACGGCACGGGTGATCACGGCCGCGGCGGCGATCATGATCACGTTGTTCTTGTCTTTCGTAGTATTCGGCAACGAGCGGACGATCAAGCTGTTCGGGCTGGGCCTGGCCGTGGCGATCTTCCTCGACGCGACTGTCATACGGATGGTTGTCGTCCCTTCGCTCATGGAACTCTTCGGCAACGCGAACTGGTGGTTGCCGAAGTGGCTGGACCGAATCATCCCCAATGTGTCGATAGAGCGCGTGCCTGATGTGGTGGCAGACGTTCCGCCCACCGTGTCGGCGCCGACTGCGCCGGCATCGCGGGATGGTGGGTCCAGACGACCCGCGCCCAAGAAGGCATCCCGTCCCAAGGCGAAGGCGGGCGCGCGCAAGAAGACCACGGCGAAGTCGTCGGCACGCGCCAAGCCGAAAGCCAAGAGCAAAGTCTCTACGCGGAAACCGGCACCAAAGACTGCTCCGCGCGGCTAAGAGCGCAACGGCGATACGCGTCGCTGGAAGAACACCGCGTCGGCTTGCTCGGCGACGCGTGACTTGACCCGGGAGCCGTGCATCATCACGACGTAGCGCTCGTGATCGAAGGGTCCCTCAGCTCCGTTCATCGATCGCGTTGGAACCACGAAAGCCTCGCCGAACCCGGCCAGATCGGCGTTGAGCGTGCCGGGGGCGGGCTCGACGGTTCGTCCTAGAGAGACCATCGGCGAGGAATGGTTGCCCTCGTGCTCGAGCATCCAGATGGCGAAGACCTCGTCCGGGTAGAGCTTGGCCAGATACGTGCCGAGACAGTCGGTCCGACCTCCGCCGGGCCCGACCCCGCCGGACAGATCGCCGATCCGCGAATCGTCGCGTGACAGATGCAGGTTGTGGCTGAACAGCGCGATCCGCATCCCCGGACCTTCTCGCCCGATCACGTGATCGACATGGGAGCACATAACCGTTTCGCGAAGAGCCATCGGCGCTCGCAGCTCTTCGTACGTTTTCGCCGCAAACGAGGTGGCCGCATAACGGTGACTGTCGCGCAGCGTCGTGGCCGACCGTGCCAGCTCGGCGAACCCACGGGAGCCGAGCTGGGCTTCGAGTTCCGGTCGATGCTCGTCGACCAGCTCGCACGCTCGGGTCAGCCGCGAGTGCTCGTCGTCGATCGATTCACCGGGTACTCGCTCGAAAGCCGAGCGAAGGTCGGCGTCGGGTCCTTCGAGCCATTCGTACACGTGCAGGTACCCCGACGGTGGCTGGTAGTCGACGTCGAAGCCGAAGAAGCGGACGTTGCCGAGCTCCCGCAAGGCGTCGGCCCATCGGACCTGCTCGGCGACGAAGGCCGGGTTGGTCTTTCCCCAGCCTTCGTCGAGGAGGCCGGTTGGGGTGTCGTCGCGATCGTCGCGCTCATCGCCGCGATAGCCGTATGCCGTCACGCGATCGAGCCAAAGCGCGTTCCCGGTATCCAGATAGCGGCCCACGCGTATGCCGTCCGACCAGCTGAGCTCCTCGCCGATCACGCGAAAGCCGCGGGAGACGAGGTAGCGCGCGAGCAGGATCCGGTAGCCGTACTTCTCGTGGATGAAATGGTTGGACTCGCCGACGAACGCGAACCGCTTCCCACCAAGGGCCTCGTCCAATCCCGACAGGAGATTGACGTCGGCTGCGGCTACGTTTTCCGGGTCTAAGTGGACCGCGTTGTCGCTGACCCAGGAAGCGAGGTCCGGCTCGGACGGCATCGCACCAGCGCTAGTCCGCGGGAGCACTCTCGCGGCCGACCCAGCTCATGTCTCCGTAGCGGTCGCCGGCGATCGCATCGCGGCCCATGATCACGTCGAGCCGCGTCAGATCCTCGGGTGCAAGCGCGATGTCGAGCGCGGCCACGTTGTCCTCTAGATACGTGCGCCGCTTGGTTCCCGGGATCGGTACGACATCATCGCCTTGTGCGTGGACCCAGGCGAGCGCGAGCTGGCCTGCCGTGCAGCCCTTCTCCTCGGCCAGCACTCGTACCTGTTCCACGAGCGCGAGGTTGCTCGCGAAGTTCTCACCCGAGAAGCGGGGAAGGAAACGACGGAAGTCGTCGGTGGCGAAATCGTCGGGGCTCTTGATCTGTCCGGTCAGGAAGCCCCGGCCGAGCGGGCTGTAGGGAACGATCCCGATCCCGAGCTCCCTTGTCGACTCCAGCACCTCGCCCTCGATGTCGCGAGCCCAAAGCGACCACTCGCTCTGGAGCGCGCTGATCGGATGCGCGGCGTGCGCTCGCCTGACGGTTTGTGGTCCGGCCTCGGACAAACCGATGTATCGAACCTTTCCTGCTTCGATCAATCCGGCCATAGCGCCGACCGTGTCTTCGATGGGGATGTCGATGTCCACGCGATGCTGGTAATAGAGATCGATGTGGTCGAGGCCGAGTCTTTGCAGCGACGCGTCGCACGCCGATCGAACGTAGTCCGGCTTACCGTTCACGGATCGCCGGGCGAAGTTGTCGGAATCGCGGACGATGCCGAACTTCGTCGCCAGGACGACTTCGTCCCGGCGGTCGCGGATGGCCCGCCCGACGAGCTCTTCGTTCTTGTGGGGTCCGTAGACATCGGCGGTGTCGAGGAACGTCACACCTAAGTCGAGCGCGCGATGGATGGTCGCGATGCTCTCGTCTTCGTCGGCTGCGCCGTAGAACTCGCTCATACCCATGCAGCCCAGCCCCTGCGCGGATACGACCAGGCCCTCGCGACCGAGCGGACGTTTCGACACCGTCACCGGCTACCCCGAGGCACCTCGCGAAACGGCATGTCCTTGTCGACCTGCGGCTCCTTCGGCAGACCGAGAACGCGCTCACCCAGGATGTTGCGTTGGATCTCGTCGGTGCCGCCGGCTATGGAGATAGCGGGAACCGAAATCAGGACCTCGGTGATCAAACCGTCCAGCGGTGCGTCGCTTCCCGCGACGAGTCCCGACGCGCCGGCGATCAGGCCGTGCACCTCGGCCGCCGCCCTCGCGATCTCGCTCGCCATGAGCTTGCCTATCGATCCCTCCGGTCCCGGAGCGCGTCCGAGCTTGGCCGCAGCCAAAGCTCGCTCGGTCGTCCATTGGGACGCGCGCAGCATGCTCAGCAGCTTGGCGATCTTCTGCCGCACCACCGGATCGCGATTGACACCCGAGGCTTGCGCGCGCTCGATGACAAGATCGACGCGGCCCGTGCGCTGCGGGTACCAGACGTAGGAGCTGAAGTACGCGTCGGCCTCAGCTTCTGCCTCGCGGACGGCGCGTCCCTCACCTCGCTTCGATTTTCCGCGCAGACCGAACCGTGCGAACGCGCGACGTTCCTGGGCGAGCGTCATCATCGCCACGGTCCAGCCGTTGCCCACTTCGCCGACGACGTTGGCTGCCGGCAGGCGGGCGTCGCTCAAGAACACTTCGTTGAACGACGAGTAGCCGTTGGCTTGGCGAAGCGGACGGACCTCGACGCCCGGTTGCTTCATCGGGAGCGCGAAGTAGGTGATCCCTCTGTGTTTAGGAACGTCCCAATCGGTGCGGGCTACCAGCAATCCGTAATCGGCGTGATGGGCGCTCGTGTTCCAAACTTTCTGACCGTTCACCACCCACTCGTCATCGTGCAGCTCGGCGTGAGAGGTGAGGCCGGCCAGATCGGAGCCGCTGCCCGGTTCACTGAACAGCTGGCACCAGACGTGCTCGCCGGTGAGGATTGGCCGGATGAGCCGCGACTTCAAGTCGTCGGAGCCGTGGAGGAGGATGGTCGGCGCAGCCAGGCCCATCCCGACGCCGGTCGGCGTCCCGACGGCACCGGCTTGCGCAAGCTCCTGGTCGACAACGGCGTCCATCGACTCTGGCAGGCCTCGGCCGCAGTACTCGGTGGGCCAAGAGGGACATGCCCAGCCGGAGTCGACGAAGATGTTGCGCCATTCGAGCAACGGGAGGTCCGGATCCCAGTGCTCGGACAGCCAGGCTCTCACCTCGGCCCGGATCTGTTCCGCGGTCACGGTCGTGGTCACGTTGGACATTCTTACCTAGCCTCCGACCCTCTCTTCTCGCAGGCCGAATCGCTCCACGTAGAACGCCAATGCGCGGCGACGCTCGGCTTCGTCCAGTCCCAGGACCTCGAGGTCGTACCGGACGGTTCCGTGCCGCCCTCGCGGGTGGTCCTCCATGAAGGTGCCCATGGCCCCTTGGACTTCGGATGTCCAAGGCTCCCCGGCCAGCTCGTAGATTCGCTCGACCATGGCGACGTCGTCGGCCATGAACTCGTGGAACAGCACGTCGATGGACTGCGCAGGCGGTAGGAGCTCCCGTTCGTCGACGCACGAACGTGCCATCACTTCGATGCGCTCGGCCCAGTAACGTCCGATCTTCACCGGATCGACCGTGTCCTGATTGAGCCGGGCGAGGTAGGAGAGCATCGTCCCGGTCGAAGCGGTGATGGCCACCGGGTCGCGGTGGGTGATGACGACGGTCGCGTCCGGGAATGTGGTCATCAGCGGCCCGAACTGTTCCAGGTGTTGAGGTGACTTGAGCAACCAACGCTCGCCGCCGCGCAGCCACTGGAGCACCTTGAGCAC
Source organism: Actinomycetota bacterium (assembly GCA_040905525.1). Classification (GTDB taxonomy): domain Bacteria; phylum Actinomycetota; class JAICYB01; order JAICYB01; family JAICYB01; genus JBBDRJ01. The sequence continues at coordinate 32,037 of JBBDRJ010000025.1, read as the reverse complement.
CTTCTTGAGATAACCGTAGATCGGCGTCTGATCCATCGACTTGTAGTAGTCGCGCCACGTCGGCATCGGCGCCATCGTTTCGAAGAGCATCGACGAGAAGTCGATCGCGAGCAGGTGGATCTCCTCATGGACGTGATCGGTCGTCATCTCGTGCATGCGCTTGAAGTACGGCATCGCGGTATTGATCACGTCGAGGCCCATTGCCGTGCGGTCGCGCCGCGGGTCGGGCTCGCCTGGTGCCGGGGGTTCGCCTTCGGGCAGCACGGGCTCGTTGCTCTCCCAATAAGGAAGGGATCGCAGCGACGCATCCGAAGACATGAGGTTGTGCAGGTGCGTTGTTCCGGTTCGCGGCTGTCCGGCGATGACGATGGGCCGCTCGACTCGCTCGTCGTGGATCTCCGGATGGCGCTTGAGCAGGTCTTCTATGAGCAGGCGGTTGGCGAGCAGTTGTGTGAGCTGAGTGAAGATCGTGGCTCGGCCGGACGAGCTCAGCCCAGCCTCGGTGCGAAGGGCGCGACACAGCACATCCAGACGCTCGCCGTAGCCGGGATCGCCGAAGTCGTCGAGTCCGGTGCTCTGCATAGCGGCGTCACGCATGGTGTCCGGTTCGATCTGGATCGACGCTCCCATCTCGGCCATCGCTTCGCGGATCGGCTGCGCTTCGGCGGGGAAGGTCGGTTCGGTCAGATCCTCGATGGTGACCGCTTCAGGCCGGGTCGTGGTCATTTCAAGTCATCGATCGAGACGACATGCGCCGTAACGGGTTCGGGTGTGGCTGCCGGCAGGAACCAGCGAAACCAGATGCGGCCGCGTGGATGTCCCGACGTCGAGACCCAGTTCTGGTGGCCGGGGTCGCGTTCAGCAACGACGATGCGCCACGAGCCAGACGGCTCGTAAGTGACCTGGCCGCCGTTTATCGTCACGCGCCCGTAGTCGTAGTTGTACGTATGCAAGAAGGGATTCCAAAGACACATGTTCCAGAACGCGCACTCCGGGGACCGTCCCTCGAGGACGAGTGCTTCGTCCGGGCCGAGATCGAAGCTGCCCATCGCGTAAGCCGCATCGCCGGCCGCCCATCCGAATGTCTGGCTCGGGACGGGGTAAGGGTCGTCCACATGATTGGGCTCACCGAGTGGTAGAGGCACGATCGTCGCCTGTTCGCGGATCCACGTGAGCGTCGCGGTCAGCCGCCGAGCCATGTCGTCGTCCTGCTCCCTCCACACCCCCGGCGGGCCTACGGCTTCGATCTCGAAGGTCGCGCGCCGGCCGGTGGTCGGGTCGTTCAGGTAGTCGCGTGTTATCGCGCACACGGCGTCGGGTTCGAGCTTCAGCCACGTCCCGGTCTGCGGCTCCGGGCCCAGCCAGAGCTCGAAGGTGCCGTCGTCGGAGAATTCGAGCTCGCCGTCGTTCACCGTTCCGACTATCCGCTCGGAGTACCGGCCGTCCCTAGGCCCTCCGTAAACGGTCAGCGACAGGTAGACGCTGTCCCGGCGTGTACCCGTCACCCGGTACGTGCGGGCGGGATCGATGGGGGCGTACTGGTAGAAGGCATCGGCATTGTCGCCGCCCCACTTCCTGTAGGGGCCGACGATGTCCACGAACCGGGGCCGGGCCGGATCCGCCCAGACATGGGCGTCCAACCCGACGGCCAGGATCGAGAACAGCCACTTGTAGCCCTCGATGACGCCCTGTTCGTCCAGCTCTGTGTCGGGACCGAACAGCCGTTCCTCGAGCGCCGATAGCTCGCCGACGATCTCCCGGAATGCCGCGCTCGCGAGCGGCGCAGCACGGAGTTGCTCGGCCCCCGGCATGGGTGCAACCGTACTCCTCCCAAGTCGAGGGACACTAGAAGGCATGAGTCACCGACTGCTGGTCGTGGACGACGACCGATCGATCAGGGAGATCACGAGGATGGCCCTCGAAGAAGAGGGCTACGTGGTCGACACGGCCGTCGACGCCGAGGAGGCCCTCGAAGCCATCCGGCGCAACGTACCCGACCTTCTTGTGCTCGACGTCATGCTGCCGGGCAAGGACGGCTTCGAACTCGCGCGGGAGATCCGCCGCACATCCAACCTGCCGATAATCCTATTGACGGCCAAGAGCGACACGATCGACGTCGTGGTCGGTCTGGAGTCGGGTGCGGACGACTACGTCACCAAACCCTTCGAGATGCGCGAGCTTCTGGCCCGCATGCGGTCGTTGCTCCGGCGAGCCGAGGCTGAGGACGACGAAGACGCTCCGACGGTGTTTCGCATCGGGCCGCTCGAGATCCGTCCGGACGAAGGCGTAGTGCGCAGGAACGACGAGCCGGTCTCTCTAACGCGCACCGAGTTCCGGCTCCTGACGACATTAGTCTCAAAGGCCGGCCGCATCTTCTCCCGCGAGCAGCTGCTATCCGAAGTGTGGGGATACGACTACTTCGGCGATGCACGGCTGGTCGACGTTCACATCAGGCGTCTTCGTTCGAAGATCGAAGACGACCCACATGATCCAACCATCATCCAGACGGTGCGCGGGATGGGGTACAAGGTCGCGGAGGAGTGAGGTGTTCCGCGTCCGTTCGTTGCGGTTCCGGATCGCGTTCTCGTACATCGTAGGAGCGCTTCTCGTTTCCGGAGCGGTTGCCCTCGGTACGTACGCCATAACGTCGCGCGTCCTTACGGCGCAGGCGATCGACGACGCAAAAGCTCAAACCTTCGACGAGCTCACGTTCCTGAGAGATCAGATCAGAGACGAGGGACGGCAGGATCTCCGGACGTACCTCGCGACATTGCAGCAGCGCGGGTCGGACGTGGTCGCCAAGGTCCCAGACGTGCGCGAGGCGGACTCGACGTCGGTCGGTGTTTCTCTGGAGACGATCCCGGCAGACTTGCGAGAAGCCGTCGAGGACGGCGAGGTGGGCTACGCGATCTTCGCTGGGCCGGGGCATCGCCAGCTCGCCTTCGGGTCGTCCGTGCCGGGGGCGACGACAACGATCTATGTGTACTTCGCCTACTCGCTTCAGGGTGTCGACGAGACGCTCAGCCTTCTTTGGCGTGTGCTTATCGCGGTCGTCGCCATCGCAACGGCCGTGGCCGCCGCGGTCGGTATCCGGTTGGCGGATCGCACAATCCGCCCGCTTCGGACGGCGGCCGAAGCCGCACGCAAGGTTGCCGAGGGCGATCTGTCGACTCGTCTGGCAGAAGGGGCGGAGGACGAGCTCGCTCGGCTGGCTGCCGACTTCAACCGCATGACGGAGGCTCTGGAGGAACGCATCGCGAGAGAGCGTCAGTTCGTGTCAGATGTTTCACACGAGCTCAGGACGCCGCTCACCACGATCAAGACCTCGATCGACTACATCGCCGATCGCGTCGCGGAACTTCCTCCGCGGCTCCGTTCAGCCGTCGGACTGGCCGCCGAGGAATTGCGCTCGATGAGCCGTCTCGTGAGCGACCTGCTCGAGCTCACGCGGGTGGAAGCAGGGGGGATCAACGTGTCAACGGGCGAGGTCGATCTCCGCGACTTCGCGACGGAAGTCGTCCGCAGGCGCGCTCCGGATACGCCGGTGGAGATAGAAGGACCCGAGCATCTCGTGGTCCAGACGGACAAGGCGCGGCTGGAGCGTGTGGTAGGGAACCTCGTCGAGAACGCCGTCGTACACGGCGGAGAGGGCGTCCGCATCCTGATCGAAACGGATAACGGCGTGCCGAGCATCACTGTTGCGGATCGCGGCCGGGGCATGGATCAGGATGAGATCTCACGGATCTTCGATCGCTTCTGGCGCGGCGACGCTTCCCGGCAGCGAGACGGGAGAGTCGGCGCAGGACTCGGCCTATCTATCGCGCGCGAGAACGCCAAACTGATCGGCGCGGACCTCAAAGTGGTCTCGGCGCCCGGAGAGGGCACTCGCTTTGAGGTCCATCTCCCCCGACACGATGCCCGAAAGGGTGTCCCCATGGAGGAAGAACGTTGAAGCGGCTGCTTGCTTTGGCGATCCTCACCCTTTTGGTTGCGTGTTCACGCGGTCCTCAAGTGACGCTTCTAGCTACCGATGAGCTGCCGGCCGAGCTCTATGGCGACACCGAGCGTCCCGAAGTCGAGGCGCGAAAGGTTCGAGCCGTGCTGTATTTCGTTCGCACCGATACGGAGGGACGCCTCGCGGAGCCGGCCAGACTCGAAGAGGTCAGACGGGAGGTGGAATCCCGGCTCCCCGAGGTCGAGGTCATCACCCGGATGCTGCTCGAGGACCCCACAACCTTCTCGGGCAACGACGCGAACGTACGTACCGCGATTCCCCCCGATACGCAGCTTCTCGGTGTTTCCGTGTCCGATGGTTTAGCGGACGTGAACCTGTCGGCGCAGTTCGAGAATGCGGCACCCGGTGTCTTCCAGGTGCTGCGCGTGGCCCAGGTCGTGTGGACGTTGACGGCCCTTCCGGAGGTCGACGCCGTGCGCTTCCGGATCCACGGCGCCCCTCAGCCTGTGATCGACCAGCTGGGTGTGGCCCACGAGCGGGTCGGAGCGGGTCGGTACTCGCAGTACGCGCCTGCGGGCGCCGGCGAGGTAGTCGTGGACGAGGAGCCCCTGGGCGCGGATTGAAGGAAAAGGCCCCGGAAACGCTAGCGCCGCCGTCCGTGGCCTGCGGAGCGGCGGCGCTTCCGTCGATGCAACCACCAGTAGCATCGGTCATCGACATCGCGTTCCAAGGACACGGTGATTACAAGAATGTGACTTTTCCGCAGGTGGGGGCCCTTTTTAAGCCCGCCCGATCCGCCTCAGGCCCGGCCCCTTGCCTCCCTGATCAGTTCCAGCACCGTTTCGTGGAGCTCTCCGTTGCTGGTCACACAGTTCAGACCGTAGATGTGCCTGCGCCCGTCCAGATCCGTCAGGCGACCACCGGCCTCTTCGACGATAACCATCAGGGGGCCGATGTCCCATGGCGCCGCCGCCGGCTCGACGGCCAGGTCCAGGGCGCCCGCCGCTACCAGCATGTGCGCGTAGAAGTCGCCGATCCCGCGGTCGTGAGCCACCGTGCTCAGCAGAGAGCGAAACGTCTCTTCCATTCCGTGGTTCGTGAAGTCTGCCGCCGAGGTGAATCCGAACCGAGCTTTGGTCAGGTCGTCGACATCTGAGACGCGGATCCGTTCTTCGTTCCTGGTGGCCCCCAGGCCTCGCGCAGCGGCGTACCGTTCACCCACAGCGGGCGCGCTCGTCACGCCGCAGACGATCTCACCATCGACCTCGAGCGCTATGAGCGTTGCCCAATTTGGGATCCCCCACGAGTAGTTCTTGGTGCCATCGATCGGATCGAGGATCCACCGAGTCGTTGTGGAGCTTCCCGACGCACCCTCCTCTTCACCGAAGACCGAGTGATCGGGATAGGCGGAGCTGATCTCGGCACGAAGCAGACGCTCTATCTCTTCATCCGCCTGCGTTATCGGCGTGCCGTCGGGCTTGAACCGCACGCCTAATTCCTCGTTGCGGAAGTAGCGGAGCGAAATCTGGTCGGCGCGATCCGCGAGGTCGTGAGCGAAACGCAGCTCGGATTCCCAGTTTTTCACTAGGTCACCGCGGCGAGCCGTATCCGCGTGCGGCCACATCCCACACGTGGACGACTTCGTCTCCTCGGAAAGTGAAGAGCCGGTCGTGGAGGTTGACCGTCGGGTCGACGTGAGATGGACGCAGCCACACGCGGTCGCCGACGATCCCAGAGAACCCGTCACGTACGGCGATCGTGGTGTGTTCATCCGATAGGAACAGGACATCGGCGGCGACGTCCTCAGGCAGCTTTGGGTCGCCGTGGTCGACCGACATCGTCTTGAGTCCGGCGTCTAGCACGGCGATGTTGCCCTGGACGCTCACCAGCGTCGTCAGGCATCGCAATGCTTCCTCGAAAGGACTGGAGACGGCGAACGTCGTATCCATGAGCGCGTAGCTTCCGGCCTGGATCTCGGTCACGCCATCGATGACTCCCGTCACGTCGTAGGAAAGAGTCGATCCCGCGCTGACGATCCCGACGTCGAAGCTCGCGCCACGCAACTCGTCAACGACACCTATCAGGATGTCGATCGCCTTCTTCGTCTCGGCGGCGCGCGCTGCGACGTCCTCCATGATCGTTACGTGGCCCTCGTACCCCATCACGCCAACGACGCGCAGTCCGGAGCGCTCGGCCGCTTGCGCGATGCCGCGTGCTTCGGACGGTGGACACCCGCACCTCGGCAAGCCGATGTTCACGTCGACGAGAACGCGCAAACCGGTGCCGGCGAGGATCTCTACCGACCTGAGCGAATCGACGGCGAGGGTGAGTGTCACTCGTTCGTCGAGCGCGCGAAGACGATCGACCTTTGTGGGGTCGCACACCTCGTTGGCGATGAGGAGGTCGTCGAAGCCGTGGTCGGCGAAGACCTCGGCCTCGGACACCACGGCACAGCAAAGTCCCGTGCACGAGCCGGCGTCGAGCTGGATGCGCGCTATGGCCGGGGTCTTGTGAGCTTTGACGTGGGGACGGATCCCGCACGGCCGGTTCTTGAAGAAGCCGTGCATTCTGTCGATATTCCTGGAGAAGGCATCCAGATCCACGCAGAGCGCGGGCGTCGGGAGATCGGAGAGGCGCATGTCAATGGGTATGCTGCTTGGGAAGTCGAGCCGGGTTCAAGCCCAAAAACCGGGGGTGTGATGGAAGCTCCGGCATCTCGTTCGACCGCCGAGCTATTCATGGACGTGACAGACGACCTGCGTCTGCTCATCCGTAAAGAGATCGAGCTCGCCCGGATTGAGCTGATCGAGGGCCTCAAGGCTCAGCTGTTCGGCGCCGGGCTCATCGCTCTTGCCGTTATCGGCCTACTGCCCGCCCTTCTCTTCGGCCTGTTCTCGCTCGCCTACTGGCTCCCGTTTTCCGACGCGGTGTCGTTCGCGATCGTCGCGGGCGGCCTCATGCTGTTCGCGGTCCTCGGTGTGTTTGCGGGCATCTGGATAATGCGGCGCCGGCGTCCGAGGCTCGACCGATCCGTTGCATCCATCAAGGAGGACATCCGATGGGCTCGCGAGCAGATGACAAGCTAAAAGAGATCGAGGAGCTGCGCGACGGGCTCGGGCGCAAGCTCGAGGCGATCGAGCAGCGCTTTCCCATGGCAGGACTTGGGAAAAAGGTAGCCGGTCTCGTTGCCGGCGGCAGCGTAGGCGGGTCTGCGCTCGCCTTCCTATTCCGTCGCGCGCGTCGTAACCGCAAGAGGGCCAAGCCCGCTGCTGCGATGCCGACGGCCCCGGTGACGGTCAACGTGATCCCGAAGGGGGCTGCGTGGGTGGCCGCGGCCGGCGTGGCGGCGTGGGCCGGTGCGCGTCTGTACGAATCGATCAAGCGATCGCGCGGCGATGCGGCGGGAGACGGGTTTCGTCCGGCGGTTGTGAAGCCGATGCCCGAGTCGGGACGACAGTCCGGGCTTGGGAACTAGGCGTTCGTCGTAGCCCGGCGGCCGAGCCAGTTCGAAAGAGGCCGGCGCCGTTTCCAGATTCCGGGGTGCGCCGTCGCGCTCATCGACGTGCGGCAAGCCCGACAACGCCAGGAGAAACGGGGAGCGCCGTTGCCCGGATCCCTTTCCGCGTGAGCGCGGGAGCCGAGTCGGCCAAGGCTTGGAACGAGACGCCGGCTGCCGCAAACAGGGCACCGCGCCCGTCGTGTGTGCGTTCCACTCGGCGTCAAAAGCGTTCCCCCCTGTGCCAAAAGAGTAGCCCCCGATGGCAAGTGGCCAGGTAGTCCTAGCATTTGAGCGATGGTTAACAACGCGCACGTCCTCGTGGGGCCGGACGGGATCGTCGCCGATCGTGTGCGATATGGGAACACGTTCTATTCGCGGTTCAAGGGTTTGCGGGGACGCGAACGCTTGCAAGCGGGAGATGCACTCGTGCTCGAACCGTGCCGGCAGGTCCACACCTTCGGTCTGCGCTTCCCGATCGATGTGGTGTTCCGCGATCGGTCGCAGCGGGTCGTCCACATTCAGACTCTTGAGCCACGCAGGATCTCGAAGTTCGTTCGCAACGCTCGGTCTTGCGTCGAGCTTCCCGACGGCCGTGCATCCGAATGTGGTGTCGCTGAAGGAGTGCAACTCCTCGTCCAGGAGAAGAAGCAGGCATGACGACCCGAGGCCGGCTGTTCGTCGTGGCTACGCCCATCGGAAACCTGGCCGACATAACGTTGCGGGCCGTGCGCGTGCTGGGCGAGGTCGATCTCGTAGCCGCCGAGGACACTAGGACCACGCGAAAGCTTCTGTCCCATCACGGGATCCGGACGCCTCTCGTCTCCTACCATGAGCACAACGAGGCGGTGCGCACGCCGGAGTTGCTGAACCGGATCGAGAAAGGGGAGTCGATCGCCATCGTCTCCGAGGCAGGAACGCCCTCGATCTCCGACCCCGGCTATCGGCTGATCCGCGAGGCGATCGCCGCGGGCGTGGCCGTCGAGCCCGTACCGGGCGCATCCGCATTGCTCGCAGCGGTCGTGGTCTCCGGCCTGCCTTCGGACGCCTTCGTATTCGAAGGGTTCCTTCCGCGCCGAGCCGGCGAACGCCGGAAGCGTTTGGAATCCCTCGCCACGCAGCGGCGGACGCTCGTCTTCTTCGAGGCTCCGCACCGTCTCGACAAGAGCCTGGCGGACATGTCCGAGGTCCTGGGTGACAGGAAAGTCGCTCTGTGCCGCGAGCTGACGAAGATCCACGAAGAGGTGCGGCGCGGCCGGTTGTCCGAGCTGGTGGAGGAGCTGCAACGCCGTCCCGTCAAGGGCGAGCTCGTTCTGGTCGTCGAGGGTGCGGTAGAGGTGGCCGGCGACATGGAGGCCGCGCTGACCGAGGCCGTGCAGCGCATCGCCGCGGGTGAGAGTGTGCGCGAGGCGACGCGCGGCGTCGCCGAGCAGCGCGGAGTCGCGCGACGGGCCTTGTACGATCGGGTGCTTCAAGAGAGGAAAAGCCCGTGAGCAGCGCCGCGAAGGACACCTTCTACATAACGACGCCGATCTACTACGCCAGTTCGCCGCCTCATGTGGGCAGTGCTTATACGACAGTCATTGCAGATGTCATCGCGCGATGGCATCGGATCCATGACCGGAAGACGTACCTACTAACCGGGGTCGACGAACACGGCGCCCGCCAGGAGACGGCAGCGAAAGCGGCTGGGATGTCGCCGAAAGAGTTTGTCGACAGTGTTGCGCCTCATTACACGGAACTGTGGTCGCGACTGGGGATCTCCAACGACGACTTCATCAGGACTACAGAGGAGCGCCACAAGATCGGGGTCGGGCCCTTCATGGAGAAGCTGAGGGACGCAGGCGACATCTACGTCGCTCCGTACGAGGGGTGGTATTGCGAACGGTGTGAGGAGTTCAAGACTGATGACGAGATCGTCGACGGCAATTGCCCGATCCACGGACGGCCCGTCGAAAGGCTGCGCGAAGACAATTACTACTTCCGACTGTCCAAGTACAACGATGCGCTCCTCGAGCTTTACACCAACAGCCCTGGGTTCTTACAACCGCAGCGCGCTTACAACGAGATGTACGCACTTCTGAAACAAGGGCTGATCGATCAACCGGTCTCGCGTCCCACGGTGGAATGGGGTATTCCCTTGCCGTGGGATCCGAAGCACGTCATCTACGTCTGGATCGAAGCGCTGACGAACTACATCACTGCGATCGGATACGTCTCGGACCCCGAGCGGTTCGCGCGCATCTGGCCGGCAGATGTCCATCTCATGGCCAAGGAGATCGTCCGGCACCATGCTGTGGTATGGCCGGCGATGCTGATGTCGGTCGGCCTCCCTTTGCCCAAGCGCGTCTTCGCGCATGGATGGCTGATGGCAGGTGGAGAAAAGATTTCCAAGTCCGGACGCGGCATAACTGACATCTCGCCCCACGAGCTGATCGAGACCTTCGGGGTCGACGGATACCGCTTCCATTTCGTACGGGCCGTCTCGTTCGGCGGAGATGGCAACTTCTCGCTCGAGGACATGCAAGCCCGGTACAACGCCGAGCTCGCCAACGACATCGGGAACCTCGCCAGCCGGACGCTGGCGATGATCGACCGGTACTTCGACGGCGTCGTGCCCCAGGCCGAGATCTCCGAAGCACCCGAGGAGACCTTGCGAGCAACCATCGCCGCCGCCGACCCCGCTGCCGACGCACTCTTTGCCGATCTCAAGGTGACGGACGCGGTTGCGCAGGTGTGGGAGATCGTCCGGCAGGCCAATCGCTACCTCGTGGAGCGGGAGCCGTGGAAGCTCGCGCGCGAGGAGGACAACCGTCCGCTCGTCGCCGGTGTCCTCGCCGTCGCGGCCGAGGCGCTCACGGCTTTGGCGGCGCTTCTGTCGCCGGTCATGCCGGTGGCGATGCGCGAGCTGTGGTCCCGGTTGGGCTACGAGGGCGAACCCCGGCTGGGGGCCCAGGCCCCGAGCGGGAACCGCATCCGAGTCGGCGAAGCGTTGTTCCCGCGCATCGAAGCTTGAGCGCTTCTCTTGTAGACACCCACTGTCATCTCGGGCATATCGAACGCCCGCTCGAGGATGTGCTCCGGGATGCCGCCGCGGCCGGCGTTGAGACGGTGATCGATATCGGCATGGGCACGGCCGAGTCCCAGATGAGCGCGCGGCGAGCGGCGGACCGTCCCGGACGCGTCTACGCGTGCGTGGGCATCCACCCCAACGATCTCGAGGAGTTCGAGGCCGATACGGAAGCCGCGATGGCCACTCTCGGCGAGCTCGCCGGAAAGCCCGGTGTCGTCGGGATCGGCGAGACCGGTCTCGACTATCACCGCGACCGCTCGGATCGAGGCCTTCAAGAAAGAGCGTTCCGGGCACACATCGATTTGGCGAGTCGGTCGGACCGGACTCTGGTCATCCACTGCCGCGAGGCGCACGACCGCGTCCTGGAAGTGCTCGACGACGCCGGGCCCCCGGAGCGCGTGGTCATGCACTGCTTCTCAGGCGACGTCGCGTTCGCCAAGGTTTGTGCCGAACGCGGTTTCTTCTGCTCGTTCGCGGGGAACATCACCTATCGCCGAAACGACGAACTCCGCAAGGCAGCGCGATGTTTGCCACCCGGACTGTTGCTCATAGAGACCGACGCACCATTCCTTGCTCCGGACCCTCACCGCGGCAAACCCAACCACCCCGGACTGCTGCCGCACACCGCAGAAGTGCTCGCATCCGAGCGCTCAATCTCACTAAGTGCCCTGGCAAAGAGTCTCGGTGAGAACACGCGGCGCGCTTTCGCTCTTTGAGCAACAAAAGGAACACGCGTTCGCAAGCAAAGTTTGCACCTGTGGTTAGGGGCTGTTAGCGTCCGTCGGACCCCATGGCCCGCCCCGCACAAGTATTAGCCCTGCCCGCGCGCGTCACCCCGGAGCACCAGCTCCCCCAGCGTCGTCTTCACGCGCCCCTACACGCCGTCCCACAACCGCAGGCCGCGCATCAACCGCATCCGGCTGCCAAATGGATCGTCCGCAGCCTCGTCCTCGGCTTCGCGATCCTCGGTCCGCTGCTCGCATTCTCCGGCCAAAAAGAGGTGTCCCTCGACGTGGAGGGTGCCGTGCGCACGGTCAAGACGTACGCCACGAACGCGAGCGACCTTTTGGTGCGCGTGGGCATCGTGCCCGGAGGCTCGGACCTGCTCAGCCCGGGTGAGAACGTCGCCGACGGCGACGAGGTCACGTACCGGCGAGCCAAATCCGTGCGCATCGTGCTGGACGGTGAACCCAAGAAGGTGACCGCGCGCGGTCTGACCGTGGGCGATGCCCTGACCGATCTCGGGCTGGTACCGGGTCCGAAGGACCACGTGCATCCGGCAGTGGACACCAAGCTCAAGCGCGGCATGTCGGTCTACGTGCGCAACGCCATCCACGCCAATGTCCGAGTGGACGGCCGCCTGCGGGACGTGGTCTCGAGCGCGGACAGTGTCGGCAACCTCCTGGCCCAGGCCGGCGTAACCGTGGGAGCAGACGACTACGTCATCCCCGGGCGCGACGCCGAACCCGCGGACGGGATGTGGGTGCGCGTTGTGCGCGTCCGGCGGGTCGTCGAGAGCCGGAACGTTCGCATCCCCTTCAGCTATGTGACGCAGCGCGATCCTCAGATGGAGTCGGGGGTCAGGAAGGTGGTCCAGCAGGGAGCCGAGGGGTTGAAGGTCCAAAAGTGGCGCGTCGTGCTCGAGGACGGACGCCGCGTGTCTTCGACTCTGCTCGAGCAGGACACCGTGCGCAGCTCGCGCAACCACATCGTTCGGGTGGGGACCAAAGAGCCGACCTTCAAGGGCGGCGGCGGCTCGCAAACCGGCGCGGCGTCCTGGTATCGAGGCGACGGGCTCATCGCCGCGCACCGCTCGCTTCCGATGGGGTCGATCGTGAAGGTCACGAACCTGGCCAACGGGAAGTCGGTCGCGGTGCGCATCGCGGATCGCGGACCGTGGGTCGACGGGCGCGTGATCGATCTGTCCGACGACGCCTTCGAGCGTCTGGCTCCTCTCGGCAAGGGCACGATCAAGGTCAAGGTCCAGTCTTAGCGAGCCCCACCGGCTCGAGCGGTCAACAATGGGTGATGTCTCGCGTCACGCCCTCGATCGCTGCTGATCTCCTACGCCGCTACGGGCTGCGCGCCGGACGGCGGCACGGCCAGCACTTCCTGGTCGATCCGAACACCGTCGAGCGGATAGTGCGGCTGGCCGAGGTCTCCTCGGACGAAACGATCCTGGAGGTCGGTCCGGGTCTGGGCTCCCTGACGGTCGCCCTGGCCGAAGCCGCGCGCCGCGTCGTCGCGGTCGAGCTCGACGCGACGGTGGCCGAAGCGCTGGACGAAGTGCTGGGCGGGGCCTCGAACGTCGAAGTCACCACCGGCGACGCGATGCGGATCGATCTGTCCGCCCTCATGAACGAACGGGCGCGGCTGATCGCGAACCTTCCCTATAACGTCGCCACTCCGCTCATGCTTCGCGTTCTCGACGAGGTCCCGCAGATCGCCGGGGGCCTGGTGATGGTGCAAAAGGAGATCGGCGAGCGATGGACGGCTAAGACCAGCACGCGCGCGTACAACGCCGTCACTCTCCACATCGGCTTCCACGCCGAAGCCGAGATCATCGGGGACGTTCCCAAGTCGGTGTTCATGCCGCCGCCCAGGGTGGCATCGGTGCTCGTTCGATTCACGCGCCGGACACACCCAGCCGTGAAGGTCCGCGACGATAAGGACTTCCTGGCCTTCGTCGGCAAAGCGTTCGCGCACCGTCGAAAGACGTTGAGGAACTCCCTCATGGCCGGAGGATTCGATCGCGAACTCGTCGAGCGATCGCTCGACCCGATAGGCATCGATGACCGCACACGTCCGGAGGAGCTCGGTCTCGAGGAATTCGCCGGAGTGTTCGAAGCCATGAGCAAGTGACGAGGACACCTCCGCGTCACGTCACGGTCCACGGCGCCGCAAAGATCAACGTCGGCTGGCGAGTGGGCGCGCGTCGCAGCGACGGGCACCACGAGGTCTCCGGACTCCTCCAGACGATCTCGCTAACTGACCGCCTTGCGATCTCAACCGATGTAGGTGACCCCCCAGGTAAAGGTGTTGGTGTTGCCTTCGACGTCGGGGCGCCGATAAGCCTGCGCGTAGATGGGCCCGAAAAGCTCGAAGGAGAGCTCGAGTCAACCGACAACCTCGTCTGCCGAGCGGCGAAGCTCTTGGCCGAACGCGCTGAAGCCCGCCCTACGGCGATCGCTTTGGATAAGAAGATCCCGGTTGCCGCCGGCCTTGGGGGAGGCAGCGCCGACGCGGCGGCTGCACTGGTTGGTTTGAACACCGTGTGGGCCGCGGGCTTGAGCGCTTCGCGGCTCGTCGAACTGGGAGCCGAGATCGGCTCGGACGTCCCGGCCATGCTGATCGGCGGGCTCGTGCACGCGTCGGGGAGGGGATCCAGCGTTCGTCGGGTTGGTTCTTACACCGAAGGGTGGGTTGTCCTCGGCATCGGCGCGGAACATGTGTCGGCCGCGGAGTCATACGAAGCTTTCGACGGCTTGGAGTGGGGACGTGACGGATCGGTCTTCGTCCATCACAACGACCTCCAGCGCGCGACTATCCAGCTTGTTCCAGCCCTGCGCGAGCGCCTCGACGCTATGCAGAAAGCCGCCGGCGTCGCGTTCATGTCCGGGTCGGGTCCGACGGTTGTCGGTGTCGTTGAGACCGAAAGCCAGGCGCACGACGTCAGGGCACAGGTGGGTTCGGTGTTCGAACGGGTGCTCGTTGCTCAGCCCGTCGATTGGGGCGTGCACCTCTTTTTGGGCGCCGAGGCCGGACAATAGACTGACCTGCCTTATGACTTCGGTGGGAGGTCGTCCAATGGTAGGACCCGGGACTTTGGATCCCGTTATGGCGGTTCGAGTCCGCCCCTCCCAGCTGTGACGAACAGCCGAAAGCAGACTCTCTCAGCCGTTGTCCTGGCTGCGGGCCGATCGACGCGGTTCCGGGGCACGAGGCCCAAGGTCCTGCACCCCGTCGTGGGACGGACGATCATCTCGCACGTTCTCGAGTCGTTGCGAGGCGTTCACAAGTCGATTCGCCTGGCCGATGTGTGTCTCGTCGTCGCCCCCGGCAAGCAGATCGAGAAGGCGCTCGCGAACGAGAAGTATCCGTTCAAGCTCACGTTCGCCGTGCAAAGCGACCCGAAAGGCACCGGTGATGCGACTCGGATCGGTCTGCGCAAGGTCGGCCCGGTGGCCGACGTGCTGGTTCTCGCGGGCGACATGCCGCTCATCTCACCGGAAAGCCTTGTCGGTCTCGTCAGAGCCAAGCGGGAAGCGGGCGCTGCCGCCGCCATCCTGACCGCCATCGACGGACCGCCGGCTTACGGACGCGTCCTGCGTTCCGGAGAACAGGTCACGGGCGTCGTCGAAGTCCGTGACGCCACGGGCGATGAGCTCGACATCCGAGAGGTCAATACGTCCACCTACGTGTTCGGAAGCGACGTCCTGCAACGCGTGCTCCCCAAGCTCGGCAAGGACAACGCCCAGGGGGAGTACTACCTGACGGACGCGGTCGGCGTGCTCACGAAGGAGGGCGAGTCGCTCGCTAGCGTCCAGGCTCCCCCGGAAGAAGTGGTGGGGACGAACACCCGGTACGACTTCGCCAACGTCGCCCGGCTGGCGCGCGAGCGGATCGTTGGTGAGCTGATGGACCGCGGCGTCACGGTCGTAGATCCCGACACCACTTATGTGGACGCCGGCGTCTCCGTCGGTCCCGACACCGTCCTGCACCCCAACACATTCCTCGAGGGCGCGACGAAGATCGGTGGGCACTGCGAGATCGGACCCAACTCGCGTCTTGTCGACACGACGGTGGGGGACGGCGCCGTCGTGACATTCACGGTGGCCCGGCAAACCAAGATCGGCCCGGCCGCGACCGTCGGCCCGTTCGCCTCCCTTCGTCCGGGCACCGTCCTCAAGAAGGGTGCCCACGTCGGGACGTTCGCAGAGATGAAGAACGCCGAGATCGGTGAGGGCGCCAAGGTCCCACATTTCTCCTACCTCGGCGACGTGTCCGTTGGGCCCCGGTCAAACATCGCGGCCGGCACGATCACCTCCAACTACGACGGCAAAGCCAAGCACAGGACGAAGATCGGTGACGATGTGTTCATCGGGTCGGACACGGTGCTTGTCGCGCCCGTTCGCGTCGGTTCCGGTGCCTACACTGGGGCCGGATCGGTCGTGACCCGTGACGTACCCGCCGGCGGGCTCGTTTACGGGGTTCCGGCGGAGCCGCGAAAACGCAAGCCAAAGGCGAAGGCCAAAGCAAAGGCGTCCAAGAAGAAACCGGCGAAGAGGCGAAAGGGGGGCTGATGGAGTTCGCGGAGAGACGGCACCTGCTCCTTTATTCGGGTAGCTCGCACCCCGAGCTGGCCGAGGAGGTCGCCAAGCATCTGGGCGAGACGCTCGGGCAGGTCGACATCCATCGCTTCGCGAACAGCGAGATCTACGTCCGGTTCCTGTCATCCGTACGTGGCGCGTACGTTTTCGTGCTGCAGACGGGCGCACCACCGGTGAACGAGCACATCCTCGAGACGCTCGTCATGCTCGACGCGCTGAAGCGTGGATCGGCGCGGCGCATCACCGCCGTGCTGCCGTTCTTCGCCTACTCGCGACAGGACAAGAAGCAGCTCGCGCGCGAGCCGGTCTCGGCGAAGCTGATGGCCGACCTCCTCCACACGGCGGGCGCCGACCGCGTTATGTCGGTCGATCTGCACGCCGGACAGATCCAAGGCTTCTTCGACATGCCCTTCGATCACCTGACCGCGCACCCGTTGATCCTCGACTACCTGTCGAACGAGCTCGGCGGCGATCTGGTCATCACGGCTCCCGACGCTGGACGCGTGGGGGTGGCCGATCGCTTCGCGAAGAAGCTCGACCAAGAGCTGGCGATCGTCCACAAGCGACGCGATCCGAAAGTGCACGGCGAGGTCGAGACCCTGCACGTCGTCGGTGACGTGCAGGGGCGTCGATGCGTGCTGGTAGACGACATGATCGACAGCGGCGGCACGATCGTTAAGGCGGCCGAGGCTCTCATGGCCCACGGCGCCTCCGAGGTCTACGCCGCGTGCACCCACGCCGTGCTGTCCGGAGAAGCACCGCGGCGGCTCGAGGCCTCACCGATACGCAAGGTCATGGTGACCAACACGCTGCCGATCCCGCCCGAGCGAGGATTCTCGAAGCTCGAGGTGGTTTCGGTTGGCCAGATCATCGCCGACGCGATCCGGGCCGTCTTTGAGGACGAGTCCGTCTCGGGCATCTTCGGCGGGGACAACTGATCGGCTCAACGGTAACCAGCCCGCCTCACCCCTAGGCAGGTGTTGCTGCCATGAAGCACCGTCCGTCGCGGCCCAGGTTGAGGTTCGCTCTCGCGCTGGCGTTCGCCGCTTTTGCTCTTCCTTTCTTCTCCGGCGGAGCGACGCTCGCGGCCGACGACGATCAGATCGCGTTCACCGCACTGGGTCAGAACGATTTGGTTTCGATCTTCCTGATCGACAGGTCGGGGACGAACCGGCGTGAGATCCGAGAAGGGATACAGCCTGCGTGGTCTCCGGACGGAAAGCGGCTGGTATTCACCTCCCTTCTGGGCGCCACGGGAGAGATCGTCGTCATGTCCGACGACGGATCGGGAGCGACGCAACTCACGGACGATGTGGCGACCGACCTGTACCCGTCGTGGTCCCCGGACGGAAAGAAGATCGTTTTCGTTTCGAGCCGCAACGGCATCTCCGACCTGTATGTGATGAACGCCGACGGATCGAACGTTCGCCGTCTCACCGACGACGCGTTCATCGAGTCCGAGCCGGTGTGGTCGCCCGATGGCTCGCGCATCGCGTTTTCGCGGATCGGGGCCGACCTGTCGAATATCTACTCGATCAGCACGTCCGGCGGAGACGCCAAGCGACTCAGCGACGGCGGGATCGACAGCGCTCCGTCCTGGTCGCCGGACGGGTCGCAGATCGCCTTCGCGTCGGCCCGGGAGCTCTTCAGCGAGATCTACGTGATGGCCCGAGACGGATCGTCCGAGCGTCGCCTCACGAATCTCGACGGTTTGCAAGACCCGTCGTGGTCGCCCGACGGCAAGCAACTGGTCGTTTCCCGGATCAACGAATTGCTCATCGTGTCGTCCGACGGAGCCCTGGTCCGCTCGATCACCAGCGGCACGGTCGATACGCAGCCGGCGTGGATCCGTCCTAAACCGCCTCCGCGCGCAGACGGACCGGACGACGACCGCGGAGACGATGGATCCGGTGACGGCCCGGACGGCGGTGATGAAGGCACGGACGGGGGTCCCGGCGGCACCGGAGATGGATCCGGGCAGGCTCGAGGCGGCGACGACGCGCAAGAGATCGACGATCCAGCGTCGGATGAAGGAGGCGGCGATCCGTCCTCGGCCGCCCGTGATGGAAACGGAAGAAGCGGAGATGCGGAAGAACGAACGCGCTCGGAGTTCGCATCCGCGGTAACTCAGCCCGATGATGTCGGTTGGGACCTGACGGACGTCTTGCTGAGCGCCGCGCTGGCGATCCTCGTTCTATTGCTTGTATTCCCCGCCGATCTCTTCGACAACACGTTCGAGGAGCACCACGACGAGATCATGGGGTGGTTCGGCCGTACGCCTCCCGATGAAGCCGCGATCGCCACCCGTCGTCCTCCCTGGGGCGCCATCGCCTTCGCGGCCGTCGTCGTGAGCATGCTGACGGGTTTCCTCGACCCGGGGCTCGGTTTCGACCGGGCCTCATTGGCTCTACTGATCGGCATGGCGATCTTCTTCTTCGCCCTCCTCATGTCCGAGCTCTCTGCGGTTTGGCGGATCAACCGCCGATGGCCCTCGACGTCCACACTTCGCTTCTATCCGGTCGCGATCATCATCTCCGCCGTTACGGTTCTTGCTTCACGGCTCGTGGGTTTCGAGCCGGGCTACATGTACGGCGCCATCGTCGGCGCAGTCACGATCGCGTCGATGAGCCCGCGAGAAGAGGGACGAACAGCATCCGTGAAGATCGTGGTTTTGATCGCCACCGCGCTGGCGGCGTGGGGGTTGTCCATCCCGGTCGCCGATGCGGCGGCCAAGCCGGACCCCTCGTTCGTCATCCTGGTTCTGGACGCCCTGCTGGCCGTGACGTTCGTCGGAAGTGTCGAAGTCGCGCTGTTCAACGCGATGCCGGTGCGCTGGTTCGACGGCCGTGACATCTGGGACAGCAACAAGTGGTTATGGCTCGTCGTGACAGCACCAGTGGCGTTTCTCTTCGTACACGTGTTGCTCGCCCAAGACAACAGCCATGGCGGTTCGGCCGTCCTGATGTTGTCGCTTTTCGGCGCTTTCGGCGCCACCTCCGTGGCCTTCTGGGGATACTTCCGTTTCCGGGCTGAACGGGAAGACGAGCTGGAGGATGTCGAACTCTAGGTCGTATAGAACGAAGGTCTGGTAGCGTGTCTTCTCGTCGGCGTCCTATCAGGCCGAAAGAGATCAATCCATGGCAGACAACATCGTTCTCACCGTGCAGCCCCGCTCCGAGCGCGGGCGCAGCGACGTCCGAAAGTTGCGTGCCGACGGTCTGCTCCCTGGGGTCATCTACGGTCCGGGCATCGATCCCGTCGCGCTCTCGGTCCCTCGGCACGAACTGCTTCGCGTGTTGCACGCCCACGGTGCGCACCCGCTGGTGACCGTCAAGGTCGAAGGGGGGCGCGAGTACCTCGCGTTGGTCAAAGATCTGCAGATCGATCCCGTCAAGCAGCTCGCTCTTCACGTCGACTTCCACCGCGTGCAAGAAGACAAGCCGGTGCAGACGGAGGTCGAGATCGTGCTGGCCGGAACGCCGGAAGGCGTGAAACTGGGCGGCATCCTCGAGCAGATGAGCCGGATGGTCGCGATCGAAGCGCTGCCGCGCGACCTTCCGGAGTCGATCACTTACGACGTGTCGCGGATGGTGGTGGGCGACACGATCCGTTACGGCGACCTGGCCCCTCCGGCTGGTGTGACCGTTCTCGCCGATCTCGAGCAAGCCGTCGCCTCCGTCGTCGCGCCGCGCGTCGAGGAGGAAGTTGGGCTGTCGACCGAGGACGCCGAAGCGCTGGCTGCGCTCTCGCCCGAAGAGCTCGAAGCCCTCAAGGAGCTCGCCGAGGCCGCCGAAGAAGCCGCACCCGAAGACGGAGCAGCCGAAGGTGCCGGCGAGGGCGAGGCCTCGGAGCCGAGCGAGGGCGGCGAGGGCTAGTCGTTGTTCGGGCGCGGCGCTCGCCCGTCCTTCGTCATCGTCGGGTTGGGCAATCCCGGTCCGTCTTACACGCGAACCAAGCACAACCTCGGCGCCAATCTCG
The DNA here is from genome assembly GCA_040905525.1 of Actinomycetota bacterium. Taxonomy (GTDB): domain Bacteria; phylum Actinomycetota; class JAICYB01; order JAICYB01; family JAICYB01; genus JBBDRJ01. Next base: position 12,205 of record JBBDRJ010000025.1, on the reverse strand, counting down.
TTGATCGTTTGGCGACGGACGTGGGAGCCGATCTCAAGCGGACCCGAGGGCAAGCGCGAGTGTCCGAAACGTCGATCGACGGGGCATCGGTAGTTCTCGCCGTGCCGACGACGTACATGAACGAGTCGGGCCGGCCGGTGGCGCGTTTGGTTCGCAAGCAAGGGGTGAAGCCGGATCAACTCGTCGTCCTGCACGACGAGCTCGATCTTCCTCCGGGTCGCGTACGCCTGAAGGCAGGCGGCGGCACGGCTGGCCACAACGGGTTGCGCTCGATCGAGGCGGCACTTCGCTCCCGGGATTTCCTTCGTCTGCGCATCGGCGTCGGCAAGCCGCCGTCGAAGGAAGAGGGAGCCGACCACGTGTTGTCGAAGTTCGCGCCCGGCGAGCGGGAGCTGATCGATACGGCGATGGACCGCGGGCTCGAGGCTCTCCGCGTGCTGATCCGCGACGGAGTGGACGCCGCCCAGAACTTCCTGCACTCACCCGACTAGTGGACTGGAATATCCGTCCGGCGCGCTTGAACGACGTCGAGGCGCTGGCCGATGTTCACGTGGCCGCGTGGAACGCCGCGCGACCGGCGGGGTTCGAGAGCCTACCAGTCTCGGATCGCATCGATCAGTGGCGCAACCGATTGGAAAGCGAAGGGAAGCGTCATTCAACCTTCGTTGCGGAGATCGGAGGAAGCCTCGCCGGTTTCGTTCGCGTGCGTCCCACTCCGGACGACGACATGGACTCAGCCGTAGTGGGCCGGCTGGACGAGCTGTACGTTGCCGAAGCGCATTGGGGAAGCGGGCTAGCGCACACGCTGATGGACCGCGGTCTCACATTCCTGACGGAGTCCGGATTCTCCCGCGCAGTGCTTTGGGTCATCGAAGAGCATCCGCGTGCTCATGCGTTCTACGCCAAGCACAGCTGGTCACCGGACGGTGCACGCAAGATCGCGTTCAGTGCCCACGGCCGCGAAGTGATGGAGATCCGCTTTACGAAGACGCTCTAACACCTTTACCTGGGTAGTTGCGTGGGTAGAGTAGAACAGCCTTGAGCAGGGCCCGGTTTTCGAACCGGGCCCTTAAACGCGTTGAGCAGGAGGCTTTGTGACGGCACCGCTGCAGCATCTGTTGGAGCGATGGGAGAGCGATCCCGTCTTCCGCGACGTCATGTACGGCGGGGGAGACGGAGTAGCGATCCCCGATGCCGCGCGTCCGTACTTCCTGGCCGGGCTCGCGAAGGCTTTGGACCGCTGCGTGCTCGCCGTCGTCGGGTCGGAGGCTGAGGCCGAGTCTCTGCGAGCGGCCGTCGACGAGTTCATCCGGCCCACGGCGTTGCTCTGCGGATGGGACGTACTTCCATACGAAGGGCTCTCACCCGAGCCTCGGATCTCCGCGCACCGCTTGGAGTCTCTGCGCCTGCTCTCCCACGGAAGCGGCGCCCGAGTGGTCGTGGCCTCGGCCCGCGGCTTCATCTCCAAGCCCGCGCCCGGGGCTGCGCACCTCGAGCCGTTGGCCGTCCGAGTTAAGGACACCGTCGATCGTGACGACCTCGCTCGCCGGCTCACCGAGCTCGGTTACGAAAGAGAAGACGTAGCCGCCACCGCCGGCACCTTCGCCGTGCGTGGAGGGATCGTCGACGTGTTCCCGGCCCAAGACGAACGCGTCGCCCGCATCGAGTTGTTCGGCGACGACGTCGATTCGATCCGCTGGGTCGACCCCTCAACGCAACGATCGATCGGTGACGCCACGGGCGTTGTGGCCGTGGCGCGGACGGAGCTCCCACCAACCGCCGAGATCCGTGAGCGGGCCAGTCGAGCCGCGGCTATCGCTTCGGTTCGTCCGTACCTCGAGCCCGTCGCCGATCGGCTGGAGCGGTTCGCATCCGGTGCTGCGCCCGAGGGTGCCGAGGCACTGCTGCCGCGCATCTGGGATCCCGAGATCGACGGCCTGCAAACGATCGTTCCCGAGGGTTGCCCCGTGATCGTGTTCGACCCGGCGCGCACGGGCGACGAAGCCGAAAGGGCCGTGGAGCACGAAGAGGAATTGGCTTCGCTCTGGGCCGACCCGACCCGGATCGCCCTGGATGAGGCGTCAGCCGCCCCCTATGATTCGCTCGGCGAGCGGCCCTCACACCACCGCGACGAGCTCGGTGTGCTTCACCTTCCTATGCCGCGCGTCACCGAGTCTCTGCGGGCGGCGGGTCGCGAGGTGTGGGGGATGAGCGGCTACGCGGCTTCCCCCGACTCACCGCAGATCGAGGCTCACCCCTGGGAGGCAGCGACGCCGCGTGCCCTTCTTGAACGGTGTCGCGCGCTTCGGGCCGAGGGCTACGACGTCGTCTTCTGCGCGCTTCCGCGCGAGACAGCCGTGGTCGGAACCCGGCTGGCCGAAGAAGGACTCGGTGGCTCGCCCGTCGTCGAGTCGCACCTGCACGGCGGCTTTGTGTCGCCGCCGCTGCACCTCGCCGTCGTCACCCACACCGAGTGGCACGCCCGGCCCCCGGCGCCGACACGTCCGCGTCGCCCGGGCCGTCGGACGGCTCTTGGTGAGCTTCTCCCCGGCGACGTCGTCGTTCATTCACACCACGGGATCGGGCGTTACATCGGCATGGAGACGCGCGAGGTCGCGGGCTTCGTGCGCGAGTACCTGGTCATCGAGTACGCGGCTGGCGACCGCTTGTTCGTGCCGACGGACACGACAGAGTCGTTGCAACGCTACGTCGGATCGGAAGAGCCCGCGCTCTCGCGGCTCGGCACGGCCGACTGGGAACGCACGAAGGCCCGTGTGCGCAAGCGCGTTCGTGACATCGCCGCCGATCTCATCCGTCTCTACTCCGCTCGCATGAAGTCGCCGGGTCACAGCTTCCCGCTGGACACACCGTGGGAGCGCGAGCTGGCCGAGTCCTTCGCCTTCGACGAAACCCCCGACCAGCTGCGTGCTATCGAGGATATGGGTCGCGATATGAATCGCGAGCTGCCGATGGACCGGTTGATCTGCGGCGACGTCGGCTTCGGAAAGACGGAAGTGGCGGTTCGCGGCGCCTTCAAGGCCGTGGTCGAAGGCAAACAGGTCGGCGTGCTAGTGCCGACGACACTGCTCGCGCAGCAGCATCACGCCGTTTTCTCGGAGCGCTTCAAGGCATTCCCGGTCAACGTGGCGATGCTCTCGCGCTTCGTAGACCCCAAACACCAAGAAGAGGTCATCGCCAAGCTGGCCACCGGCGAGGTGGACGTGGCTATCGGCACACATCGCCTGCTGTCCTCCGATGTGAAGTTCCACGACCTCGGACTGCTCATCATCGACGAGGAGCACCGCTTCGGTGTCGCGCAGAAAGAGCAGTTGCGACGGATGCGCGTCGACGTCGACGTCCTGACCCTTACGGCAACGCCGATCCCACGCACGTTGGAGATGTCGCTGTCGGGGATCCGCGACCTCTCTTTGATCGATACCGCTCCGGCCGACCGGCGTCCGGTGCGCACATTCGTCGGACCGTTCGACGAGAGGTTGCTGACGGCGGCGATCCGGCGCGAGCTCTCACGCGGCGGTCAGGTGTTCGTCGTTCACAACCGCGTGCAGTCGATCGGACGCGAGCTTCGGCGCCTGCAGCGTCTGGTGCCCGAGGCCCGCATCGGTGTCGGGCACGGGCAGATGGACCCCGAGCGCCTCGAGCACGCCATGGTCGACTTCTGGGAACGGAGGACCGACATCTTCCTGTGCACGACGATCATCGAAGCCGGCCTGGACATCCCGACGGTGAACACGTTGATCGTGGACCGAGCCGACCGGCTCGGACTTGCGCAGCTGTACCAGCTTCGGGGACGTGTCGGCCGGGCCGGCGAGCAGGCCTACGCCTATCTCTTCTTCCCTCCAAATCTGAAACTCACCCCGGCGGCTCACGAGAGGTTGAAGACCCTCGCTCAGTACACGGAGCTGGGGTCGGGGATGTCGATCGCGATGCGCGACCTGGAGATCCGGGGCGCCGGCAACATGCTGGGGGCCGAGCAGCACGGACACATCGAAGCCGTGGGCTTCGAGATGTACGTGCGACTTCTGGAGGAAGCCGCCAAGGAGCTGCGCGGTATCCGGGCCGAATCCCCGCCCGAGGTACGCATCGACCTGCCGGTCGATGCGTACCTCCCGGCCTCCTATATCGACCGCGAGCCGTTGCGGCTCGCGGCCTACCGCCGCATCGCCGAGACCGTCGCGACCGGCGACGTGCACGATGCGACCGAAGAGCTCCGCGACCGCTTCGGCCCCCTTCCCAAACCGGCCAGGATGCTGCTCGAGGTCGCTTCCTTGCGGGCCGATCTTCGCGAGCACGGCGTGACGGATGTGTCGATCGCTCCGCACGAGCTCCACGGACGCGTAGCGAAGCTGCGCCCCGTCCATCTCGGCCCGGTTGATCGCGACCGTCTACGCAACTCCCATCCTCGAGCCGTGATCTCCGAGGCGACCGAGACACTGCTTCTGCCCATTCCCGAGGCCGGCGAAGTGGATTTGACCGCTTGGCTTCGGGATGTGGTCGGTTCGCTATTCACGCGTGATAAGGTCCCGGCCGAGTCATGATCCGGCGTTTGCTCATCTCTTTCCCTTCGGCAAAGCGCGCCTCAGCGATGGCCCTCGCTATCCTGTCGTCGCTCGGCCTTTCGTGCTCGACGCTCGCCGTTGCGGCTGCGACCGTTAACGGCGACAAGATCACCGAGTCCGAGGTCGAACGCCAGCTCGGAGTGCTGCGCAGCGATCCAGTCTTCGGTGAGACGCTGCGCACCGATCCGGACGAGCGAGGCAACGGTCGCCGGACGATCCTGACGCGCCTTATCTACTCGACGGTCGCCGAACAGCAAGCGCGCCGTATGGGCATCAAGCCGACCCGGGGTCAGATCGATCGTTTACTCGAGCAGCGTGCGCAGAGCGAAGGTCTGTCGGTCGACGAGTTCCTAGAGGCTCAGAACCTCTCGCAATCCGAAGGTCGGCGTATCGCCGAACAGCTCGTGCGCGAGTTTGCCCTCCAGGAGCGCGTCCTCAGGGGCATCGACCTCGACGATGATGAGGTACGCGCTCAGTACGACCAGAACGAGGAAGCCTTCGCCGAAGCCCATCTCGAGCGCATCACGGTCATGACCGAGCAGGACGCGGTGGAGGTGCTCGAACAACTCAACGACGGCGAGGACTTCGACGCAGTTGCTACCGAGCTTTCGACCGATCCGAGCGCCGAGGATGGAGGCGACCTCGGATACGTCGGCCTCACGACCCTTTCTCCCGAGGCGCAGAGTGCGGTGAGCGCTGCCGTCGTAGGTGGGGTGACGGACCCCGTGCAGACGGCGACGGGATTCGAGATCTTCCACGTGATCGACCGTCGCACCAAACCGTTCGATGAAGCATCCGAAGAGATCCGCGCCAACCTCGCTGAAGCGCAGCGACAAGAGCGGTATGCGGCATGGCTGGCCGAGCGCGTGCGCATGGCGAAGATCGTCGTGAACCCCAAGTACGGAGTATTCGATCCGGAGCAGGCCCAGGTCGTCACCGGACCTTCCGAGCTACAGCCTTAGCGTGGCCGGACCGCCCGACCTGAATCCTGAGGTTCGGGAGCGCGTAGTCGAACCATCGGCCGAAGCATTCCTTCGCTTGGTCGAGGTCATGGCACAACTCCGGGAGCCCGGCGGTTGTCCGTGGGATCAAGAGCAAACGCACTCCACGCTTGCCCGCTACCTGCTCGAGGAAACCTACGAAACGCTCGAAGCGATCGAGCAGAACGACCTCGCTGCGCTGCGGGAGGAGCTCGGCGACCTCGTGCTGCAGGTCGTCTTCCACGCAAAGATCGCTTCGGAGACCGATGCGTTCACCATCTCCGACGTACTGAACGACCTCAGGGCCAAGCTCATCAAGCGTCACCCGCACGTCTTCGGCGACGTCGACGTCGAAAGCGCCGAGGACGTGCATCGCAACTGGGAGCGCATCAAACGCGAGGAAAAGAAGACCGGCGTTCTCGGTTCCGTCCCCAAGGAGCTGCCGGCGCTGGCTCGTGCGGCAAAGACCTACCGGCGGGCCGTTGGCGTCGGGTTCTCCTTCGAAAGTGTCGAAGAAGTGCTGTCCGACCTCGCGGACGAAGTCGCCGAGCTACGCGCCGAGATCACGAACCCAGAACCGGATCCTGGGCGGGTTGCGTCTGAGCTCGGAGATGTCCTCTTCTCGGCCGTTTGTGTCGGTCAACGGTTCGGGGTCGATCCCGAAGCTGCGCTCCGAACGATGTTGGACCGGTTCACGGCTCGCTTCGCCTCCATGGAATCGAGCGCTCAAAAGGACGGAAGAGACCTCGAATCGTTGTCCGCGGAAGACTGGCGGCGATACTGGGAGCAGGCCAAACGGGAGTTGAGCGAGTGAGCACGCCTCCAACCACCATCGACCGGGTTCACGCACGCGAGGTTCTCGACTCGCGCGGTAATCCGACCATCGAGGTCGAGATCACTCTGGTCGGCGGGGCACGCGGCCGGGCGGTGGCGCCCTCGGGAGCATCAACCGGTGCCCACGAAGCGCACGAGCTGCGTGACGGCGACGAACGCTACGGCGGCAAGGGTGTGCGTAAGGCCGTGGCCAACGTTGTCGAGCGCATCGCGCCGGAGATCGTCGGACGCGACGCCCTCGACCAGCGCGGCCTCGACGAGGCCATTCGTCTCATGGATGCCACTCAGAACCTCAGCGAGCTGGGGGCCAACGCAGTCCTCGGCGTCTCGCTGGCGGCTGCGTGGGCCGGCTCGGCCCACCTTGGTGTGCCCCTGTTCCGCTTCCTCGGGGGCCCGGGCGCGAGCACGCTGCCCGTACCGTTCTTCAACGTCATCAACGGCGGGGCGCATGCCGACAACGCCGTTGATTTCCAGGAGTTCTTCATCGCCCCGGTCGGTCTTCCCTCGTATGCCGAAGCTCTGCGCGCGGGGGCCGAGGTGTACGCCACTCTGCGCAGGATCGCGAAGGGCCGCGGCCTCAACACCAATGTCGGTGACGAAGGTGGGATCGCTCCGGATCTCGATGGAACCCGGGCGGCCCTCGATCTCGTTAGCGAGGCGGTGGAAGGGGCCGGGTACGCGATAGGAACCGATGTCGCGCTCGCCGTCGATGCGGCTTCGACCGAGTTCCACCGCGCGGACGGCTACCACCTGGACGGCAAGGTCCTGTCCTCCGATGCAATGGTGGACGTCCTCGACGATCTGGTCTCCGCCTACCGGATCGTGTCCATCGAGGACGGCTGCGCCGAACAGGACTGGGACGGTTGGAAGGCGCTTACGGCTCGCCTCGGTGCAAGCGTCCAGCTGCTGGCCGACGACCTCACCGTCACGAACACCGCGCGCCTGCGCCGCGCCATCGAGGAACGGTGCGGGAACGCGCTGCTGGTCAAGGTGAATCAGATCGGGACGCTCACCGACACGCTGGACGCGATCGAGGTCGCCCGGCGGGCGGGATGGGCGGCCCAGATGTCGCACCGCTCCGGAGAGACGGAGGACGTGACGATCGCTCACCTCGCGGTTGCTACCGGGGTCGGACAGATAAAGGCCGGCGCAACGGCCCGCGGCGAGCGCACGGCGAAGTACAACGAGCTGCTCCGCATTGAGGAGGAGCTTGGGTCCGGGGCTCGCTATGCGGGCTGGGACGCCCTGGGCTCGGTGAATAGATGAGTCGCGACTCCGCCAATAGCGCCTCCGCTTCGCTCCGGCGTGGGATGGGGCAGCGCCGCATCATGCTCATCGTCGTCCTGGTCGGCGCCGCCTTCATACTCTTTTTTCCGGCCCGCCAGCTCGTGGATCAGCGCCAGCGCATCGCCGGGCTCGAGGAGCGACTCGACGCGCTGCAGACCGAGAACAAGAAGCTCGAAAAGGAAGTGAGCCGACTGACCGACCCCGCCGAGCTCGAGATCGCAGCCCGCGAGCGCCTGGGGCTTGCCAAGCCCGACGAGCGCATCTACTACGTCGAGTCCGGGCGCCCTGAGAAGACCCCTCCGGCGACCGTGGAAGACAAGCGGTCGTGGTTCGACCGTGCATGGGACTGGATCACGACGTTGATACGCGGCCGCGACTAACGCGTATGCGACGTCTTCTCGTTCTGCTTCCGTTGATTCTTCTCGCGGCTTGTGGTGGCCGCTCGGGGGCCGGCGATGACGTCGTGAAGATCGAGGGCCCAGAATTCGAGCCCCAACGCGTCGCCATCCAGACCCTGGAGCCCGGCCCGCCGCCCACACCTTCACCGTCACCAAGCCCGACTCCGGTCCCGACGGCCACACCCCTTCCGGTCTCACCGCCTCGCGGCGCGACGATCACCTCGGCTGCGGGACGTCAAAGCGGCGGCGTCGCACCCTTTTGTTGGAGTGAGCAGGTCAGCGGCCCGGCCGAGTGCTCCAGGAACGAGCAGGTCGCGCCCACGTCGGCCTTGGCTGTCAACGCCGGCGAAAAGACTCTGCTCCGCCTCGACGTCGACATCGATCCGGACTCCGAGTCGATCCGGCCCTTCCAAGGAACCCGCTCGGGCTACCCGTCTCAGCCGATCGACCCGGCTCGGGAGACCGATCTCACGATCGATCTGCCCAATGGGATGTGGTCGGTGGACATCTGCGCAACGTGGCACGGCCGGGGCCAGCCGATCTGTTGGCTGTTCCGCCTCGATGTCGGCTAGCCGACGTACGCCTCCGACCAGCGCAATCGCAACAGCGGAGCCACTTATCCGCCATCTAAGGGTCTTGACGACCCCCGGTCAGGGGCGTATAAACGACCTTACGGTCGGTCCAACAGGGCCCGCCTGTTGACGCTTGCGCCTGCTTGGCGCTACACTTGCTTCTCTGCGTTCCCGGGACCCGTTTCGCCTGCCGAAAAGTGCTGACCCCTCTTCGGCCGACGGACGCCTAAGAAGGGAGTGAGGCGATTGTCGGAGTCCACTTCGCTTGGTTCGACAGGATCGAGCATCGCTTCTCCGTCGAATGGATTGACCCCAGCGTTTGGACGACTCTCCTTCCAGAAGATCAAGGACATCCTCGAGCTTCCGGACCTGATCGGGATCCAGAGGGATTCCTTCGGCTGGTTCCGCGACGAGGGCCTCGGCGAGGCCTTCCGCGACGTTTCCCCGATAGAGGACTTCACCGGCAACCTCGCCCTCGAGTTCGCCGAGCACTGGTTCGAGCCACCCAAGCACGACGTCGACGAGTGCCGCGAGAAGGACATGACCTTCTCGGCCCCCTTGTTCGTCAAAGCCCGTTTCGTGAACAAGCAGACGGGTGAGATCAAGGAGCAGACGGTCTTCATGGGCGACTTCCCGATGATGACCGACAAGGGCACCTTCATCATCAACGGAACCGAACGTGTGGTCGTGTCCCAGCTCGTGCGTTCCCCCGGCATCTACTTCGACCGCGCTCTCGACAAGACCTCCGACCGAGAACTCGTCTCGCTTCGCATCATCCCGGCCCGCGGGGCCTGGCTCGAGTTCGAGATGGACCGCCGGGACACGATGGGCGTTCGCATCGACCGCAAGCGCCGTCAGAGCGCAGCCGTCCTGCTGCGCGCCCTGCACGCGTTCAAGTTCAACATGCGAACGGGCTCGGCCGACATCGACCGGGACGCCCTCGAAAAGGAGATACCGGACGAGACCCTCTACAACGCCTTCGGCAAGTCGGAGGCGATGCGCGAGACCCTCGAGCGCGACCAGATCCGCACGCCGGGCGAAGCGCTCATGGACATCTACCGCAAGCTCCGTCCGGGCGAGCCGCCGACGGCCGAGTCGGCTGCCAGCCTGCTCCAGGGCATGTACTTCAACCCCAAGCGCTACGACTTGGCCAAGGTCGGGCGTTACAAGATCAACGCCAAGCTCGGCACGTCGCTGTCCGACAAGATCACGATCATCACGCGCGACGACCTGTACGAGGCCGTTCGCTACCTGCTCGCCCTGCACGAAGGTGACCCCGAGCACGACATCGACGACATCGACCACTTCGGCAATCGCCGCGTGCGTTCGGTCGGCGAGCTCATCGCCAACCAGATCCGCATCGGCCTGGCCCGTATGGAGCGCGTGATCAAGGAGCGCATGTCCACGCAGGACGCCGAGGCCATTACGCCTCAGTCCCTGGTGAACATCCGCCCGCTGACGGCGGCCATCAAGGAGTTCTTCGGGACGTCCCAGCTTTCGCAGTTCATGCAGGAGACAAACCCGCTCGACCGCCTCACGCACCTGCGCCGTCTATCGGCTCTCGGGCCGGGCGGTCTGTCGCGTGAGCGCGCCGGCGTGGAGGTGCGCGACGTGCACTCTTCCCACTACGGACGGATGTGCCCGATCGAGACGCCGGAAGGTCCCAACATCGGCCTGATCGGCTCCCTCGCCAGCTTCGCGCGCGTCAACGACTACGGGTTCATCGAGACGCCGTACCGCAAGGTCGACGACGGCCGCGTCACCGAGCAGCTCGACTACCTAACGGCGGACCGCGAGGACAAATACATCATCGCTCAGGCCAACGCGGCCCTCGATGAGAACGGACGCTTCGCCGACGACCACGTTCTCTGCCGTTCGCGTCGAGGCGAGGTCGTTTACGTCGAGCCGGACCGCATCGATTACATGGACGTCTCACCGCGTCAGATCGTCTCGGTGTCGGCCTCGCTCATCCCGTTCCTCGAGCACGACGACGCGCCGCGAACGCTCATGGGCTCGAACATGCAGCGGCAGTCCGTCCCGTTGCTGCGAAGCGAGGCGCCGCTCATCGGTACCGGTGTTGAGCTGCGCGCGGCGGCCGACGGCGGAGACATCTTGCTGTGCGAGAAGGCCGGCAGCGTCAAGGAGGTCTCCGCCGACTTCGTCACCGTTTCGCACAAGGACGGCTCGGACCGCACCTACTACCTGAACAAGTTCGGCCGCAGCAACCAGGGCACCTGCATCAACCAGCGTCCGATCGTCCGTGAGGGCGACCAGGTCACGACGGGGCAGGTTCTTGCCGACGGGCCGTGCACCGATCAGGGCGAGATATCCCTCGGGCGCAACCTGCTCGTGGCGTTCATGTCCTGGGAGGGCCACAACTACGAGGACGCGATCATCGTCAGCGACCGTCTGGTCCGCGACGACGTGCTCACCTCGGTCCACATCGAGGAGCACGAGGTCGAAGCCCGCGACACCAAGCTCGGGCCGGAAGAGATCACGCGCGACATCCCCAATGTCTCGGAAGAGCTGCTCAAAGATCTCGATGACAGGGGGATCATCCGCGTGGGGGCCGAGGTCAATCCCGGCGACATCCTGGTCGGCAAGGTCACGCCCAAGGGCGAGTCCGAGCTCACCCCAGAAGAACGCCTGCTGCGCGCGATCTTCGGTGAGAAGGCGCGCGACGTTCGTGACACCTCGCTCAAGGTCCCGCATGGCGAGTCCGGCACCGTGATCAGCGTGAAGATGTTCACACGCGAAGCGGGTGACGAGCTCTCGCCCGGCGTGAACCAGATGGTTCGCGTCTACGTCGCCCAGAAGCGCAAGATCTCCGACGGCGACAAGCTCGCCGGACGCCACGGCAACAAGGGCGTCATATCTAAGATCCTGCCCGTAGAGGACATGCCGTTCCTCTCCGACGGCACGCCGGTCGACATCATCCTGAACCCGCTCGGAGTTCCGTCACGTATGAACATCGGCCAGATCCTCGAGACACACCTCGGCTGGGTCGCCCACACCGGGTGGAAGTACGACCAGGCGCCGGATTGGATGAAGCGCATGGGCTGGTCCGACGAGAACCGAACCAATGCCGGCAGACAACGCATCGCCTCGCCGGTGTTCGACGGCGCGCGGGAGGAAGAGATCAAGGATCTCCTTCGCCACTCCAACGACCCCGGGCTCATGCGCGGATCCAACGGCAAGGAAGGTGAGCGTCTGGTCGACGACACCGGCTGCGCCTACCTGTGGGACGGGCGAACGGGCGAACGTTTCGAGCAGGCCATCACCGTTGGAATGATCTACATGCTCAAGCTGCTGCACCTCGTGGACGACAAGATCCACGCGAGGTCCACGGGCCCGTACTCGATGATCACGCAGCAGCCACTCGGCGGTAAGGCTCAGTTCGGCGGCCAGCGCTTCGGTGAGATGGAGGTCTGGGCCCTCGAGGCCTACGGCGCTGCCTTCGCTCTTCAAGAGCTGCTGACCGTGAAGTCCGACGACGTTCTCGGCCGCGTGAAGGTCTACGAGGCCATCGTCAAGGGCGAGAACATCCCCGAGCCGGG
>JBBDRJ010000024.1:166701-215042 GCA_040905525.1 Actinomycetota bacterium | reverse complement strand
TTCCCTACTTCTGGGGCATCAGCGGGCTCCTGATCTGCAACTCGGGGACGGCGACCACGAAGCGCCTGCGCGGCCTGACCCCGCCCTCGTGGAACGAGATCGAGGTCAACGACATTGCGATCAAGGTCTACTCGCACTATCAGGACGGACGGCGAGAGCTTTCGTGCGTGCGTCATCGCGAGACGCGAACGATGGTCCGCGAGGGTTTCTACATGACCGAAGCGTTCCTGATGTCCAATCACTTGGGCGCTCCGGGAGGCGCAGACTTCGGCAGTTCTTGACGAAGTGCTCGTTGCTCCGTACCGTGTTGGTAATGAAGACGCGCAACGGCTGGTATTTCTTCTTCGGCGCTTTTGAGCGCTCGGTCGGCGTGCGTCTTAGTTAGACGGCAAGAAGAAGGAAAGACGAGGCCCCGGGCGCACAGAGCCCGGGGTTTTTGTTTGACGGGAGCCGAGATGGCAAGAAAGGGTGACATCGAGATGGTCGTCGTCATGGACACCAAGGCCTCCCAGGCTGACATCGCTCGTGTGGTGAAAGAGGTCGAGGCCGTAGGCGGTCAGGCCTTCGTCTCGGCCGGCAAGCTGCGAACGGTTGTCGGCTTGGTCGGTGATACGGCTCGCTTCATGGAGCTGCCGCTCGCCACGCTCCCCCACGTCGAGCAGGTCATTCGCGTGGGGAAGCCGTACAAGCTCGTGGCACGCGAGCTTCATCACGACGCGACGATCGTGAACGTCGGAGGGGTACCGATAGGCGAAGGGACGTTCACGATCATCGCCGGTCCGTGCGCGATCGAAGGCGAGACGCAGGCGCTCGAGGCGGCCCGCATGTCCCAGGAGATGGGCGCTCACATCCTGCGCGGTGATGCTTACAAGCACCGCACGTCTCCCTACGCGTTCCAGGGACTGGCCAAGCGCGGCCTGGAGCTCTTACGGCTGATGTCACAGGAGACGGGCATGCCGACCGTCACCGAAGTGCTCGAGCCGGCCGACGTGGAACTGGTTGCCGAATACGCCGACATCCTCCGCATCGGCACACGCAACATGCAGAACTTCCCGTTGCTCCGCGAGTGCGGCCGGTCGGGCAAGGCCGTGATGCTCAAGCGCGGCATGGCATCGACCATCGAGGAATGGCTGATGGCGGCCGAGTACGTAGCTCGGGAAGGCACGAGCGACATCATCCTGTGCGAGCGCGGCATCAGGACATACGAAACTGCGTACCGAAACACCCTCGATGTCGCAGCCGTCCCGGCGACCAAAGCCCTCACGCATCTACCGGTGATCGTCGACCCGTCGCACTCCGGCGGACGGCGAGAGCTCGTCGCACCACTGGCGCGCGCGGCCGTTGCCGCTGGAGCCGACGCCGTGATGATCGACATCCATCCGGACCCGAGCACCGCGCTGTGCGACGGACCGCAGGCGCTAACGCGAGACGACATCGTGGAGCTTTCGCAGGAGCTCTTCGCGATCGCAGAGGCCGTCGGCAAGAAGCCGGCCAACTACGCAGCGACCGGAGGCTGACATGGCCGGCACCAAGGTCGCGCTCACCGGCATCCAGCCTTCGGGCACGGCCCACATCGGCAACTACCTGGGCATGATCCGTCCGGCGCTCGAGCTCGCGCGCTCCTACGACGCCTACTACTTCCTGGCCGACGAGCACGCGCTGACGACCGTGCGCGACCCGAAAGGCCTCCTGGACTACACCTACGAGATGGCCGCGACGCTCATCGCCCTCGGACTCGATCCGAAAAACGTTGTGATGTACCGCCAGTCCGATGTCCCGGCCACTTTCGAGCTCGCCTGGATACTTTCATGCGTCACACCGAAGGGTCTTCTCAATCGGGCTCACGCCTACAAGGCAGCTGTTGACGAGAACGAAGCGGCCGGACGAACGCCGGACGACGGGATCTCCATGGGCCTGTACAACTACCCGGTACTGATGGCCGCCGACATCCTGGTCGTCGATGGAAACGTCGTGCCCGTCGGCTCGGACCAGAGGCAACACGTCGAGATGGCCCGGGACATCGCCGAGGCGTTCAACCGAACATACGGAGACGTGCTCGTGCTGCCCGAGCCGCTCATACAGGAGTCGGTGGCAACCATCGCCGGTTTAGACGGCCGGAAGATGTCGAAGAGCTACGGCAACCTAATCCCCATCTTCGCGTCGCCGGAGGAGCAACGGAAGCTGATCATGCGAATCGTGACCGATTCCAGGCCCCCGGAGGAGCCGAAGGATCCGGACAGCGACAACCTCTTCCGGATCTACGAGCACTTCGCTCCACGGGATCGGGTGGATGCCATGAGTGCCCGGTACCTGAAGGGCGGCGTCGGCTACGGCGAGGTGAAAGAAGAGCTCGCCGAGATCCTCCGGGACGTCTTTGCCGGCCCGAGAGCGCGTTTCGAGGAGCTGATGGCCGATCAGGCGCAGCTGGACAAGGTACTCGCCGAGGGGGCGCAGCGCGCGGCCAAGGTCGCGGGCGCTACGCTCGGTCGAGTTAAGAAGGCGGTCGGGCTCACGAGCTAGGGGGAGACATTGGCAGACCTGGTGACGGTCGACAGCATCAGCTACAAGCGTCGCAATCCGTGGGGCGTGTTTCTGCTATCGCTGGTGACTATAGGGGTCTACTTCTTGGTGTGGTGGTACAAGATCAACAACGAGCTCAAGAACTTCGGGATCGCGAATGACCCCGCAGTCGCGACGCTTGCCGTGTCTATCGGCGGCTTCATTCTGGTCCCGCCCTTCGTCTCCTACTACAAGACTGCCGACAGGATCCTCAAGGCTCAGGAAAGGTCGGGCGCGACGGAACGCATTGCTCCTATCCTTGCGCTCCTTCTATATATCGTCGTGAACTTCTTCGCTATCCCCTACTACCAATCGCAGCTCAACAAGGTGTGGGACGCACTCGCGGCCGAGGGAGCCGAGGTAACTCCGGCTTAACTCAGCTCCTTCAGAACGCGCACGAAGGCTTCGATCGCGCGATCGATGC
Organism: Actinomycetota bacterium; assembly: GCA_040905525.1. GTDB lineage: Bacteria > Actinomycetota > JAICYB01 > JAICYB01 > JAICYB01 > JBBDRJ01. The sequence continues at coordinate 212,059 of JBBDRJ010000024.1, read as the reverse complement.
CGTCCGAATCGACATCCTGGTGCGTGACGAAACGCACGAGGGTTGGCGAGTTCGGCCCGGCCAGGACGCCCTCCGACTTGAGCGAGCGGATCAGCGCCGGCGCATCGGAGCCGAGCACCGCTGCGTCGACCATCACCATGTTCGTGTGCACGCGCCCGATATCGATCGCATCAGGAGCAACGGCGGCAAGTCCTTCGGCCAGCCGCTTCGCGTTGTCGTGATCCTCCGATAGACGGTCGATCATCGATTCCAGCCCGATGATCCCGGCCGCGGCCACGATCCCGGCTTGGCGCAACGCGCCGCCGAACACGCGCCTGAACCTCCAGCACTCGCGGATCAGATCCTCGCTTCCACACACGAGGGATCCCATCGGCGCAGCCAGACCCTTGTAGAGCGAGATCGTCACGAGATCGAACGGCGCGGCGTAGTCGCGCAGGCTCGTCCCCGTAGCGACGGAGGCGTTAACGAGCCGCGCCCCGTCGCAGAAGGTCGGCAGACCGGCTCCCTTGGCGACCTTGGCCACGGCCTCGACATCGGTAAGCGACCAAACCGTTCCGCCGGCCGCGTTGTGCGTGTTCTCGATGGCCACGAGCACGCTCCTCGGCTGATACGGATCCGGGGGACGCAATGCAGCAGTTACGTCCTCGGGAGACAACACACCCAGCGCGCTCGGCAACCCACGGAGCTGAACCTGCGAGAGCATCGCGATCGCGCCGGCTTCGTGATGGATCAGGTGGCAGTCCTGTTCGCAGATGACCTCGCCGCCCGGCGAGGAAAGCACCTTCACCGCGATCTGGTTGGCCATCGATCCGGTCGGTACGTAGATTGCCGCCTCGCAGCCGAGCATCTCGCACGCCAGGTCTTGGAGCCGGTTGACCGTGGGGTCCTCGCCGTAGCAGTCGTCGCCCACTTCGGCCTCCGCCATTGCCCGGCGCATCTGCTCCGTCGGCGTCGTGACGGTGTCCGAGCGGAGGTCTACGAAGCTATCGGTAGTCATCGTCCAAGGTGAAGACGGGACGGCCCAAGAAGTACCCCAGCACCAGGCTCGCTCCCAGCAGGACGGCCGGCCCGACGATCTGGCCGCGACGAGACATGAGCACCGCGAGCAGTGCCAGACCGCCCAGTCCGGTGTTGCCGATCGCCACAACCAGCGCGATCGAACGTCCCCAGCGCTTGATCAGCCACAGTCCCACCGCGGCGGCGCCCGTGAACAGGGCGTAGGTCATCAGCCCCGTCCGGATCTTCTGCTCACCGAGATCGCGCACGAATAAGACCATCACGAAGACAGTTGCCGCTGCGAAAAGGACGGCCATCCCGCGAAACGCGAGACGCGTCTTGGGATCAACCAAAGAAAACTTCTGCAACCTCGTAAATCTTCGGATCAACCGTCTTGAGCTCGGCCGTAGCTTCCGAGAGCGCAACGGTCACGATGTCCGTCCCGCGGAGAGCCACCATGACGCCGAAATCACCCCGATGGACGGCGTCTATCGCCGCGACGCCGAAGCGCGTCGCGAGCACACGGTCGAAGGCCGTCGGCGTGCCACCGCGCTGGACATGCCCGAGACTGGTCACACGCGTCTCGAAACCGGTGCGCTGCTCGAGCTCACGCGCGACGAGATTCCCGATACCGCCCAGACGTTCATGGCCGAACTCGTCCTTTTCCCCGGCTTGGACGGCCAGCGTTCCCTCTTCGGGCGTTGCGCCCTCGGCCACGACCACGATCGAGAAGTACCTCCCCTTCGACGTCCTCTTCTTGATGCGTTTGGCGACCTGGTCGATGTCGAAAGGTCGCTCGGGGACGAGGATGGCGTCGGCCCCTCCGGCCAGGCCGGAGTACGTCGCGATCCAGCCGGCGTGACGTCCCATCACCTCCACGACCATCACGCGGTGATGCGATTCCGCCGTCGTGTGCAATCTGTCGATGGCTTCCGTCGCGATCTGCACGGCCGTATCGAATCCGAACGTGTAGTCGGTGCCCGAGAGGTCGTTGTCGATCGTCTTCGGCACACCGACGATCTTTACGCCTTCGGTCGCCAGCTTGGCCGCGGCGCCGAGCGTGTCCTCACCGCCGATCGGGATCAGTGCATCCACTTTGTGCGCTTTTAGATTTTCGATCACTCTCGTGGCCCCGTCCTCTGATGAGAAGGGATTGGTACGAGAGGTGCCCAAGATGGTTCCCCCGCGGGGCAAGATGCCCCGGGTCGACTCGATCGTGAGCGCCTCGACGTCGGACTCGAGCGGGCCACGCCACCCGTCCTTGAAGCCCAGGATCGCGTGTCCGTAATCGTCGATCCCACGCCGGACGATCCCCCGAATCACAGCGTTCAGACCCGGAGCGTCACCGCCACCCGTCAGTACGCCTACGCGCATCGTCCCGCCATTGTTCCAAAGCAACAGCCATCGGTGATGTGCCTTTTACCGAGCCGTTGATCGGTAAGGTGTTGCCCGTGCCGCGCCGCTCCAAACGCAGCGAAGAAGCCACTCCGGCCAAGGACACCGGCCCGCCGACGGTACCGGAGCCGGAGGAGCTCGTTCGTCTCTATCTGCGAGCGCAGAACCTCGAGCAGATGCACCGTTTCGACGAGGCCATACCGTTGTACGAACAGGCGCTGCTGGCCCACTTCGACGCTGCCGGCCCCTACGACCGCTTGATCGCGATCTATAGGGCCCGCAATGCCCACGCCGACGTGGTGCGCGTGGCCGAGGCAGCTTTGGTCCACGTCCGCACGTTCGATGACAAGCGCGCCTGGTACGAGTCGATGCGCGCGGGAGCCGAAGGTGCGCTCGGCGAGCAACCCGATGAGCGCGGCGCCGAGTTCTAAATGCTGCCAGCGCGCCGACAGCTGTACCGATTCGCCGCACGCGCCAGGAAGCTCTACTGGTTCGTGTTCCGCCCCCGGACTTTCGGTGTTAAGTGCCTGGTCGAGCACGAGGGCCGCTGGCTGATGATCCGCAACACTTACGGCCGGGGGCACTGGACGTTTCCGGGTGGTCGGATCGATCGCGGCGAGACACCGGAGCAGGCCGCGATCCGTGAGGTCGCCGAGGAGGTAGGTATAGCCCTCGAGTCAGTCGAAGCCTTCGGCGTCTATCGCCACAACCGCGAGTACAAGCGCGACACCGTCTACTGCTTCCGCGCCTCGGCCGCTGGAGACGGTCACGTAATAGACCCGTTCGAAGTCGCCGAGGCCGCCTGGGTACCGGCCGGGGAGCCCCCTGCCTTTCGTGGCCCATCCGTCGATGAGATCTTGCAGCTGCTCGAGGCGAGCTCCCAGTCATGACTTCCGTTCTGGCGCTCGACGCCGGCACCACTGGAGTCAGAGCGCTCATCGTCGGTGACGATGCCCGGATCCATGCCACGGGCTATCGCGAGTTCGCCCAGCACTTCCCCCAACCCGGATGGGTCTCCCACGATGCCGAGGAGATCTGGGACGCGATCCTGGCCGCCACCGAGGAATGCCTAGAAACCGCACGTCTTCGCGCCTCCGACATCGCCGCCATCGGGATCACCAATCAGCGTGAGACCGCGGTGGTTTGGGATCGCGCCACGTCGAAACCGATAGCCAACGCCATCGCCTGGCAGTGCCGCCGCACGGCCGGCCGATGCGACGAGCTGAAAAAGGCCGGTCACGAACCCCGCATCCGGGAGCTCACCGGTCTGGTGGCCGATGCGTACTTCTCGGGCACGAAGGTGGAATGGCTGCTCGATAACGTCGAGGGAGCGCGACAACGTGCTGAGCGAACGGGCGAGCTGGCCTTCGGCACCATCGACAGCTGGCTCGTGTGGAAGCTCACCGGTGGAGCGGTACACGCGACGGATGTGTCCAATGCGTCGCGCACGATGCTCTACGACATCCATCGCCTGGAGTGGTCGAACGAGCTGTGCAACCTGTTGCGAGTGCCCACTAATATCTTGCCGGAGGTTCGACCGTCCAGTGGTCGGTTCGGCGTAACCGACCCGAAGTCCTTCCTGGGAGCGTCCCTTCCCGTTTCCGGCATCGCCGGTGACCAGCAGGCCGCCTTGTTCGGGCAGGGCTGTTACGAGGCGGGGCGATCGAAGAACACGTACGGCACCGGATCCTTCCTCTTGTTCAACTCGGGGAACTATCCGCCGCCTATCGAAGAGGGACTTCTTTCAACGGTTGCCTGGACAATCGACGGTCGCACAACCTACGCACTCGAGGGCGCGATCTTCGTTACGGGTGCAGCTTTGAATTGGCTCCGCGACGGGTTGGGAATCATCGACGACTTCGCGAAGGCCGAGCCGCTTGCCTCCTCGGTTGAGGACACAGACGGCGTCGTCTTCGTCCCGGCCCTCACCGGACTCGGCTCCCCGTACTGGGACCCTTACGCGCGTGGAACCATCGTCGGTCTGACGCGCGGAACAAAGAAGGAGCACCTCATACGCGCGGCCATCGAAGCGATGGCTCATCAATCACAGGACGTGCTCGAAGCGATGGCGAAGGCAACCGGCAGCGCTCCAACGGAGCTCCGTGTCGACGGCGGAGCCGTGCGTATGGACCTCCTCTGCAAGCTCCAGGCCGACCTCTCGCAGATCCCGGTGCTCAGGCCCGTCGTTCGCGAGACGACGGCTCTGGGAGCCGCGTTCCTCGCCGGCCTGGCTGAAGGCGTGTGGGACGGGTTCGACGCTTTGGAGCGCGCGTGGGGACTGGATCGTCGCTTCGAACCAATGATGGACGCAGGCACGCGGGCCGAGGAGCGCAATCGTTGGACCCGTGCGGTGGAGCGTTCGCGTAGCTGGGCGGTCGACTAAGCGGCCGATACCGTCTCGAGCTCGCGGGGCTGTGGCTTGGGCTCGCGGCCCGCGTAGTGATCGCGGTAGTCCTGACCGGACAGTTGCACGATCTCGTACATCAGTCGGTCGACGAAGGTCCGCATAGCTAGTGGGTCGTCGTCGACTTCCGCTTGGGTGATCGATATCGGCGTGCCGAAACGCAACGTGACGTCGCCGCGGAGCCGAGGCATCTTCGCGTCCTTGGACATGATCTCGCGCGTTCCGATCACGCCGGTCGGCACGACGGGAGCCCCGGCCAGCATGGCCATCCGCGCCACGCCCGTCTTCCCGCGGTAGCAGACACCGTCGGGCGAGCGTGTTCCCTCGGGATAGATCCCGAGCAGCCCGCCCTTGTTGAGCACACGCAGTCCGGCATCGAGTGCGGCCTGCGACTTCTCGGTTTCTTGGCGCCGGATCGGGATCTGGCCGCCGAGCTCGAAGAACCAACGCGTCTTCCACGAATCCCAGTACTCGGCCTTCGCGAGGTAGGTCATGCGCCGCGCCACGACCGACGGGATGAAGAAGGAGTCGAGGAATGAGATGTGGTTGGCGGCCACGATGCCGTTGCCGGAGGAAGGAACGTTCTCCAGACCTTCGACCCGGACGCGATACATCCTCTTGATAGAGCCGCCGATGACGAACTTCAGAGCCGGATAAGCGGCGCGGCTGTACCTCGGGAATAGCTCATCGACCGGTTCCTTCATGACGACACCCCTCGCAGAAAAAGATGGCCCGCAGAACGCCTGGCCCGGTACCCGATACTGGGCCCCCAACAAACTCCCCAATATTGAGTATGCCTCAGTCTCCGAGATTTCTTGCGCCGGGCGGTTACGACCCGGTGAACGCGAAGAAAAATGTTCGGTCCATCGTCCGGGCTCTGGCCAGGGCGTATGGGCAGCCGCGCACATGGCTCAACCACAGCAACCCCTTCGAGCTCGTGGTCGCCACGATCCTGTCGGCCCAGTGCACCGACGAGCTTGTGAATCGGGTCACGCCCGAGCTGTTCGCCCGCTACCCCACCCCCGAAGCCCTGGCGGCAGCCAATCCGAGCGACGTCGAGAAGATCATCAGACCGACGGGCTTCTTCAGGCAGAAGACGAAATCGATCATCGGATGCGCCCGGAAGATCGTTGAGGACTTCGGCGGTGAGGTTCCGCAGACGATGGAGGAGCTCACCAACCTGCCCGGCGTCGCTCGAAAGACCGCGAACGTCGTCCTCGCGAACTGCTGGCCGCGACCCGCTTCCGATCACGGGATCTTCGTCGACACTCACATCCGGCGTGTGAGCCAGCGCCTGGCGCTAACTGCGCACGAGAACCCCGTCGATATCGAACGGGACCTGATGCAGCTGTTACCCAAGGAGACATGGGTGGACGTGCCCCACCAGATGATCTTGCTCGGCCGTGGTCCGTGCAACGCGCGCACACCCGATCACGAAGCGTGCCCGTTGCTGAAGTGGTGCCCTACGGGTCAGGCAGCGAAGGCTCCAAACACCTAGGCGTGACCCGGGAGCAAAGGCGCGAGCACGTCCTGCAGCGGAGGTCCGGCCACCTCGGTGAGCTCGCCGAAAGCCCGAACGATCGGCCGTCGCTCGGCGGGGATAACGCCGGCTGGATCCGCGTTGGATGCCCACAGCACGGCATCACCCGGCGTCTGCTGAACCGAAGCCGCGAGGTCGGCGAGCTCCTCCTCGGTGCGCCCGAGAGATGGGATCACCCCCCGGATGTGATCGTGCTGTTGTAGCAACTGCGCGATCGCTCCGACGGCGAACGGACGCGGGTCGACCACGCCGCAACGGAAACGACGGGCGGCGACGGATCCGGCACCCGCGGCGAGGCCGCCGAGGACGAGACTCGGCCAATCCTCAACGAGAACAACACGTCGGTCGGCAAGCACGTTGCCCGCGGAGACGCCTACAGACAGATCGGCCAGGATCACCGTCGGGTCGGGATTGTGATCTCGCACCCAGGACTCGATGTTGTGAGTTCGGTCTGCGGGAGCAGAGTCGGCCTTGGTCAGAACGATCGCGTCGGCCGATCTCAGACGTTCGGCGGCGTCGGCCGGCGGCAAACGGAGCAAGTCGACGGCCACGAGATCCAGATCGGTCTCGATCCACGGCGTTGCCGCCCCGCCGCCGTCCCACACGACAACGCCGCCCTCCCCCACCTCACGCGCTGCGACCTCGGCAACATGCTGGGGATCTAGTCCGGTCACTACGGACACGCCCGCCCCGACGATGGGGGCAATCTCCTCCCTCTCTTCGAGAGGTCGCGGCGTCGTCAACTCGGACGGACTGCGAACCACATGTGTGTCGAACCGGCCCCAGAGCAGAAGGTTCGCGATCGGATGACGCGCAACCACGACCTTCACGCCGGACCGAAGAAGGATCCGCGCCACACGCCGCGTCAGCGCCGTCTTCCCCGACCCGGTCGAGGCGGCGCTCACCGCTACGACCCGAACGCCGTCGGGACGGGCAAACCGATGACCAGGCTCAACAACGACGCCGATCCCGCGCGCGTCCGACCAAGATCGGACGGTGCTTTTGGTTTTCTCCTCGCACGCCACGAGGCGAACGACCTCGGCGTCGGTCTCCTCCGGCAGTGCATCGATCGGAAACACCGGCAACCCGGAGGGCGTAATCGTCGGTGCCGCCAAACCCTCGCAGGCGAGAGCCACGGCCCCCGGGGTCATAGCTCCGGCGACCAGGACGCTCCCGCCGTCACCGGCGATGAGTTCGCGCATGGAGAGCCATCGTAGTTACCCTTCGGCGCATGACCGACGCCCATTCGCAGCCGACCGGAGAAGATCCAGTGCTGATCGACGTCGACGGCCACATCGCCACGCTCACGCTGAACGTGCCCGACAAGCGCAACGCGATGTCCGAGGAGATGACGAACGCCTTCCCGGCCGCCGTCGAGCGGTTGAGCGCAGTGCCGGATATCAGGGCGGTCATCATGACCGGCGCCGGATCGGCTTTCTGCGCCGGCGGCGACCTCGACTTCCTCCACACCGGAGAGCGTGAAGTCCCCTTCCTTCGGGACAAGATGACGTCCTTCTATCCGAGCTTCCTCACCCTGCTCGAGCTCGACATCCCGACCATCGCCGCCATCAACGGTCCGGCCATCGGCGCGGGGATGTGCCTCGCCTTGATGTGCGATATGCGCGTTGCCTCGGTGGATGCGCCGCTCGGCATGACCTTCGTGCGGATCGGGCTGCACCCGGGAATGCTCGCGACGGCGCTGCTGTCCCGAGCCGTGTCGCATACCTGGGCCGCGGAGCTGCTCTACACGGGCCGCATCGTTACGGGAGCCGAAGCCCTTCACATGGGTCTGGTGAACCGAGCGGTTCCGCCCGAACGGCTCATGCCGGAGGCCCGCGCGCTCGCCGAGCAGGTCGCGTCCAACGCTCCGATAGCACTCCGCTACGTGAAGCAGGGACTGCGGCTCGCCTTCCGGGACCTGACGGAAAAGGCGTCGGCCTGGGAAGGCTTCGCGCAGCCGGTCACGATGGCTACCGAGGACGTCCAAGAAGGGCTGCGCGCGATCCGCGAGCGGCGCACGCCGGACTTCCAGGGGCGCTGACGGCCTTACCCTTTGTAGGTGAGCAAGTCATCGCCCTTCACGATCCCGACTCCGCGCGAGCTGCCTGCGGAAAGGAAGGGCGAGCACTGGTGGTTCGAGCATGGTGATCGCCGCGTCCGGCTGAGCAATCTGGACAAGGTTTTCTGGCCCGATCAGGGCTATACGAAGGGCGACCTTCTCGCTTACTACTACAACGTGGCGGCGATGATCCTCCCGCATCTCGCGGGGCGTCCCCTCACGATGAAGCGCATGCCCGACGGGGTCACCGGGCACGAGTTCTACGAGAAGAACGCTCCGTCCCACACGCCGGACTGGGTGCCGCGATGCAAGGTTCCCAGCGGGGAAAGCGAGAGCGGCGGCATCGATTTCCTGATGGTCGACGACGTCGCCGGTCTGCTCTACGTCGTGAACCTCGGTTGCATCGAGTTCCACCCGCTGCATTCCCGATGCAGCCGGATCGATCTTCCCGACTACCTCTTCTTCGATTTGGATCCCCATCCACCGATCGACTTCAGCGACACGGTCGCCGTCGCCCATCACGTCGGCAGCGCGCTCGATGCGCTCGACCTGCCCTGGTACGCCAAGACATCGGGCCGGAACGGGATGCAGATCTACGTGCCATTGCTCCACGGACCCACCTACGAGCACGTGCGCGCTTTCGTGGGCGCCGTCGGACGCATCATCCGAAATGCCGACCCCGGGCGCGTGACGATGGAGCATCAAAAGCCCAAACGCGCGGGCAAAGTGTTCATCGACCACAACATGAACCGGATGGGCGCCAACATCGCGGGCGTGTATTCACTTCGTCCGCGGCCGGAGGCCACAGTGTCCACACCCTTGACGCGCGAGGAGATCGCGGAGGGTGAGGTTCGGCCCGAGCACTTCACGATGCTCAACATCCACGAGCGTCTGGCGAAAAAGGGTGACCTGTTCGCCGGCATGCTCGAACCCGGGATCGATCTTCGTCCCACATTGCAGGCTTTGGGTCTACCCGGTCCGGAGACGGTCGAAGATCCTCCAGATCCCGAGGCCGTGCGTTCACGGCTCGCCACCTATGACGCCAAGCGCGACTTCAGCGCAACTCCGGAACCGGCCGGAGGCGGCGTCACCCAACCCGGCAATCGATTCGTGATCCAGAAGCACGCTGCCCAGCGCGCCGGGCTCCACTACGACCTCCGTCTCGAACGCAACGGCACGCTGGTTTCGTGGGCGGTTCGGCGTGGTCTGCCGATCATCGCCGGCGAGAAGCATTTCGCCGCCAAGACCGAAGACCATCCCATCGCGTACCTCGACTTCGAAGCATGGATCCCCCAAGGGGAATACGGCGGCGGCGAGATGCGGATCTTCGACCGGGGCACGTACGAGGCGCCCGAATGGGAAGACGGAAAGATGACCATCCGCCTCAACGGCGAGCGCGTGCGCGGCGAGTACCACCTCGTCCGGACCAAGCAGGGCTGGCTGATCTTCCTGTCGAAGCGATCGGCCCCCATACCGCCGCCGCCGCCGCCGATGAAGCCGATGATGGCCGAAAGCGGACACAAAGCCTTCGACGATCCGGACTGGACGTTCGAGCCAAAGCTCGACGGCGTGCGCACCCTCGCGTACGTGACACCGGACGCGACTCGTCTGATCTCCCGGACGGGACGTGATCAGTCGGTGCAATATCCCGAGCTCACCGGTCTGGCCACATACGTGAACGCGCTGCACGCCGTCCTCGACGGCGAGATCGTTGCGATCGACGACAAAGGCCAGCCGTCCTTCGAGCGACTGCAACAGCGGATCAACTTGTCTTCACCGACCGATGTCGAACGCGCCCAGAAACAGTTCCCCGTCGCGCTCTACGTCTTCGACGTCCTCTGGATGGACGATCGCGATCTCACCGGGCTCCCCTTGACCGAACGCAGAAAGATCCTCAAGGAGATCGTCACCGAGGACGGCCCGCTCGGGTTCACGCTCAACGTCGACGGGGACGGCGAGTCCTTCTTTGAGGCCGCCAAAGCGCTCGGCATCGAGGGGATCATCGCGAAGCGTCTGGACAGCGTGTACGAACCGGACAAGCGCTCCCGCTACTGGCGGAAGATCAAAGCGATGCGTTCGCTCGATGCCGTCGTGGTCGGGTGGACGCCGGGTGGAGGCTCGCGCTCCGACACGTTCGGCGCCCTGCTTCTCGGCGTACACCGGGAGGGCGAGCTGGCGTGGATCGGACAGGTTGGGGGTGGATTCAGCGGACGGCTCCTGGCCGACATCCAATCGAAGCTCGAGGCGATCGAGGTGCCCGAACCTCCCATCGACGATCCCGAGCTTGCGGCCGTGCGAGGTGCCAGGTGGGTGCGTCCTGACTTGGTCGCCGAAGTGACCTACCTCGAGATCACGAAGGCCGGACGACTACGGGCGCCGTCTTTCCGGCGGCTACGGCCCGACAAGTCGCCGGTCGATTGCCTCCTCGAGCGGCCGGAAGGATAATCGCCGGGATGGGGAACGCGGGGACCCCCGGCACGACCGAACGACTGCGCGACGTCGAGCACGCCGCGTATCGCGTGCTGGCCGAGGCCGAGTCACTGGCCGCAGCTGCTCCGGAGATCCTGAGTGGGATCGCACAAGCCCTGCATTGGGACGTCGGAGCGCTTTGGACGGTCGACCGCGATGGGCAACACTTGAGGCTGACCGAGCTGTGGCGACGCGACCTCCCCGAGCTTGCCGATTTCGAAGCGATCTCACGCGGCCTGCGCATGGCGTGCGGCGAGGGCATCCCGGGCCGGGTGTGGCAATCGGGAGAGCCGTTGTGGATTCCCGACGTCAATGCCGCGACCTATCCCCCGCGTGGTGAGCTCGCGCGAACGGCCGGACTCGGTGGAGCGTTCGGCTTCCCCGTCGTCCTCGACGGTGCCGTCTACGGGGTCATCGAGTTCTTCAGTCACACCGTTCAGGAGCCTGATGCGGAGCTACTCGCGATGGTCGCGGCCGTCGGTCTGCAGCTGGGCGAATTCATCAAGCGTGAACGCGTCATCCGCGAGCTCGCTCTCCAGAACACGATTCTCGAGAACCAGGGCGAGGCGGCTCTCGATGCCATCGGGGTGATCGCGCCCGACCTCCAGATCGTCTACTGGAACCAGCGCCTGCTCGACATGTTCGGCCTCACGGAAAGCGAAGTCGAGGAGGGGGACGCCACGGTGCTCATCGGTCGGCTCATCGAGCGGACGGCCGATCCGAAGACCTGGGACGGGATCGCCGAGACCGTCCTGAGTGATCGGGACGCGGAGGTTCGTCTCGAGGCCCCGTTCGCAGACGGCCAGGTCATCGACGCGTGGACGGCACCGATCCGCGGGCCCGAGGGCACGCTGTACGGGCGCGTCCTGTATTGCCGGGACATCACCGAGAGCAAGCGCAACGAGGAGCAGCACCGGCGGAACGAAGAGTGGCTGTCCTTCTTGACCGAGGCAACGACCCTGCTATCCGAGTCCCTCGACTACCGGGTGACTCTGCAGCGATTCGCGGACCTCGCCGTTCCCCTGCTCGGGGACTGGTGCGCGATCCACATCCTCGAAGCGGACGGCTCCATCCTCCCCGTGGCGATCGCGAACCGCGATAAGCAAAAGCTGGGTGAGGTCATCAAGCTCTCCGAGACGTACCAGAACGAGCCGAACTCACCCGCGGGCGTAGCGGCCGTCATCAGGACGCAGTCGCCAGAGTTGTACGAAGAGGTCACCGACGAGTTCCTCCAGGCGACGGCCCAGAACGACGAACACCTGGCATGCCTGCGATCGCTTGGCCTCCGTTCGGCGATGTTCGTTCCGCTGGTATGCCGAGGGCGCTCACTGGGAGCCATCACACTCGCATCCACCGACTCGGGCCGCAGGTACGACAAGGAGGATCTGCGGCGCGCGGAAGAGCTCGCTTCGAGAGCAGCATTCCCGATCGACAACGCGCGTCTGTACGAACGGAGCGCCGTCATTGCTCGAACTCTGCAGAACAGCCTCCTCCCTCCGGATCTACCGCGGATCCCGGGAACCGAGCTGACCGCGCGCTACATCCCGGCCGGCGAGGGATTGGACGTCGGCGGTGATTTCTACGACGTCTTCCAGACCGGGCGGCGGAGTTGGGGAATCGTTGTCGGAGACGTAACGGGCAAGGGAGTCGAGGCCGCCACCATCACAGCCTTCGCGCGCCACACGATCCGCACGGCAGCCATGACCACAGACCGGCCGTCCGAGATCTTGAACATCCTCAATCGTGGGCTGCTCGAGGATCCCAAGATCGAGCGGTTCTGCACCGCGCTGTACGCACGGATCGACACGAGGTTCGCTCGCGTGCGCGTAACGCTGTCGGGGGCCGGGCATCCGCTGCCATACATCGTCCGTTCCAACGGGAAAGTAGAGCAGGTGCAGTGCAAGGGCACACTTCTCGGGTTCTCCGGGGACATCACATTTGACGACATGATCGTCGAGCTCGACTTCGGCGACAAGCTCTTCCTCTACACCGACGGTGTGATCGATATACGCCACAAGGGCCGTACGCTGGGCGGGCCCGGACTGCTCAACCTTCTCGACGAGTGCGGTAAGCGTGGGACGGAGGCTTCGGCGGATCTGATCGTGCGCACCGTGCTCGCCCTTCAGGACGGGCGCCCGCGCGACGACATCGCGCTCGTCGTTCTAGGTGTTCGCGCGTCGATCTTCCGCGTGCCGCCGAGACGCCTGCGCGATCAGCTCGCACCACCCACTGAGATCGTCGGCTAGTCGAGACCGCCCAGGATCAGCCAGGCCGCGCCGACGATCCCGGCATCGGGACCGAGCGTCGCGGGCAGAACCTCGGGCTCGGGACGCCGAGCACCGGCTTCGATCCGCTCCCTCATCGCTGCTAGTGCCAAGGGGCCGAGGAAATCCCACTCCCGGACGATCCCTCCGGCCACGGCGATGCGTTCGGGCTCGATGATGTTGACGAGCGACCCAAAACCCCAGCCGATCCACCGCGCCATCTGCTCAACTAAGCCAAGAGCGAAAGCGTCTCCGTCGCGCGCAGCCTCGGTGATCGCGCGTCCGGAGATTCGTCCGTTAACAACCTGCGAGCTCAGAGCGCTCTCTGGATGCGCGGCCAGCCCGTCGCGCGCGCTGCGCTCCAGCGCGAGACCGGAAGCGAACTGCTCCCAGCATCCGGGTCGCCCGCAGCCGCAGATCGGTCCGTTCGGATCGACGATCATGTGACCGATCTCTGCGGCCGCACCGTGAGCTCCGCGGTACGGGCGGCCATCGAGAACGAACCCTCCTCCGATGCCGGTGCCGAGCGTGACGCAGATGAAATCGCGCGTGCCTCGTCCGACACCGAAACGGTATTCGGCCCACGCCGCGCAGTTGGCATCGTTGTCGAGCCGCACGGGCAAGTCGACCTTGTCTTCAACGACGCGAGCGAGCTCTACATCGCGCAGCCCGGTGTTCGGACCAAACAGGTAGTAGCCGGTAGCGAAGTTCACGATTCCGGCGGCGCCTATACCCAAGCCGAGGGCATTGGTAGGTGCCAGCGTGTCAACCAGGTCGGCGATCTGATCGCGGATGCCGTTAGGGTCGTCGATGTCCGACGGCAGCTCGGCCCGGTTGAGGATCTTGCCTTCGAGGTCGACGATCCCGGCGGCGATCTTCGTCCCGCCGAGGTCGACGCCGACAGCCGTCCTCAAGTCGTTTTCTTCTTAGGTGATCTCTTAGCCGTACCGGTGCTCGCGCGACGGATCGGGATGGCCTCGATCGTGGTCTCCTTGCGAGCGGCTCCGCTCCGTTCCTCCATGATGTTGAGGAATCCGTCCAGGCCGTCCAACATGCTCTTGAACGCCGCCAGCAGCTCGCGTCCTGCCCGGATGACGTGCTCGGTCGCATCGGGAGCGGCGCCCTGCATCGCCATCGACACCGTGCCGATCGGGCACGCGTAGCACTCGGGCACATACTGCTTCTCCGCCGTTCCGTCACTCATCTTCATCGCCTCCAAACGTGATGTTCAAGCAGGGGCCTTCGAACTGCGCGTCGACCACCTGCCGCCGCCTGAGGGACTGCGGAAGCATGATCGATCGTCGGTAAGCACCGACGGTCACGATCAGGTCGTCGTCCTTTCGGCTCAGATCCAAACGCCCATCGGCGTGCGGCAGGTGAATCTCGAGCACCATCTTGCTCCCATCGCTGCGCACGTGCATCGGCTCATCGGTGTGCAGTACGGCCATGGGATCCAGATCGTCGTATACCTCCTTGCACAGGTCCGTGAGAAGGTCGGGGCCCACGAGCTCCTCGTCGTACAGCCGCGACGTCAGCACCGGCACCGGCGCGAAGGACTCCCGGATCGTGTCCAGGTGAGTCGCCTGGATCTTCTTCCACTTGGCGAAATACGGATCTTCGATCACATCGGGAAGGAGCCTGTTTGCCACCACCGCGTCCACCCGATAGCCGAAGAGGGCCAGGTACGTGAACAGCCTGCGCGCCTCAGCGATCACCATCTTCTCGGGGTTGACCACGACCCGGATGGACGAACGCTCGCCGTCGGTGAGGATCTTTCCGACCTGATCGAGGTTCTCGTACAGCCGCTCGATGGCGGTGTAGAAGCGATCCTGAGGGATCGGCATGGATGTGACGCGTTCGAGAACCGGACGCACGACGCGTACAACGCGGCGCTGGATGGGGAAGATCCGCTCGATGTACCAACGCGCGATCTCGGGAAGGGAGAGCAGGCGCAAGGTCTCGGCCGTCGGTGCGCAGTCGACGACGACGCAATCGAACGCTCCCTCGTCGGCGTGCCGGCGCAGATCGATGAGGCTGAAGACCTCTTCGATACCCGGCAGCGCCATGATCTCCTCCGCCGCGACGGGATCGGCGCCGGCCCACGACAGGAACTCCGTCGTGACCTCTTGTATCTCGCGCCACTCCTTCTCCAGACGCTCCTGAGCGTCGATCTGCTGACCGAAAAGCTTCGGGGCGATCTCGGTTAGCTCGGAGCCGATCTCGCACTCGAACGCGTCGGCCAGACTGTGCGCCGGATCGGTGGACATGATCAGCGTGCGTGCGCCCGCTTTCGACACGCCGAGTGCCGTAGCGGCTGCAACAGTTGTCTTGCCCACGCCACCCTTGCCGGTGAACACGATGATGCGCAGAGGGTCACTCCCGTCTGATGGAGGCGCCTCGCGCCATCCGAAGAGCCACAAGTATACGAACGGCGCTTAACACTCAAATCCGCTCGCGGTGGCGATGGGCGCCGATGCTACACTCCCGGTGTCACATAGAAAGTGCTGGCCCAGCGGGGGGAAATCTGTGGAGATCCGCATCGACGACCTTGCCGAACGTGCGGGCGTACCGACGCGCACGATCCGCTACTACACGCAACAGGGGCTCCTGCACTCGCCCACGTTGCGCGGCCGCGTCGGTTTCTACGACGACCGGCACCTCGATCGCCTGAAGCTCATCAAGGAGCTCCAGGAGAAGCGCTATCTGCCACTCACTGTGATTAAGCAGTTGATCAAGGCATCCGAGACCGGCCTCGACCTGGAGACGATGCTCACTCCACTGGATCTGGTTTTTCAGCCCCGTTGGGACGCCGCCGAACGGCGCGAGTACTCACGAGCCGAACTTGCACGCGCCGCCGATGTCGGCCCAGCCGTGGTGGATGCGGCCGAGGAGATGGGATTCCTCTTCCCGGTGAAGCGGGGACAGCAACGCCGCTACACGTCCGACGACCTTCACATGCTGCAGGTGGCCCAGCAATGGCTCGATCTGGATATTCCCCGGGAGCTCGGACTCTTGTATCGCGAAAGTCTGGAGAAGATCTCGGAGATGCAGGTGGAGGCGTTCCGGCGCTCCGTCGTAATGCCGCTTGCCGATGAGTCATTGGCTCCCGAACAAGCTCAGGAGCGCCTGGTCACCGGATTCAACGAGATGGCGCAGGTTTTCCATCGTCTGGTCGACCTGCTGCACCGAAAGGTGCTACAGAAGGTCATCGAGTCCCACGCGGACGACGACGAACGCGCGTCCTAGATCAGCTTCCCTCTACGCGCCGCTTTAACTCCTTCAGTGCTACACGGGTGATCTCCCGCGTCGCCCGGGCTTTCACGAATCCTGGAAGGGCGTTGAGTAGCCGTCCGGGATCGATGGCCAGGTGGTAGGTGACCTTGGTTCCTCCGTCGTATGCGCGCAGGGCATACGAGCCGCGAACGTCCCGGAAGTCTCCTTCTACGTAGTCCCAGCTGAGCCCGTCGTCTGTATACGCGTAGCGCAGGACGTAACGGACTTCCGGTAGCAACCCGGGGGCGACGTGGAACTCCACGGTTGAGGCGCGGCCGTCTGTCGCGCGTTCGAGTACGGTTGCCTCCTTGATCGAGCGGGCCCACTTGGGATAGGCCTCGAAATCGCAGAGCACCTCGAGCACCCGCGCCGGCGTCGCGTCGATCTCGATCTCCGAGCTGACTGTTTCCGTCAAGAGCCGTGCTCCCACGCCTTGCCGGTCGCCCGGTAGAAGGACCCGACGTTCACGGCGCGTGTCGTTCCCACCTTCGTTTCAGCGACTCGCGGCTGGTGTACGTGCCCGAAGTACATGTAGTCCGGCTCGTGCTCTTCGATGTAGGACAGGAGCGAAGTGCTGCCAGGCTCGTTGAAGTCGGCGACGGTGTCGTAGGTGAGGTCCTCGATCGCCGGGGGCACGTGGGCGCACAGCACGTCCACCGGGCCGAGCGTTGCGACCTTCTCGGCATAGGCCTCCAGCGATACCTCGCCGGGGATGCCGACCTTGGGCAACCCCCCTCCCACGAATCCGAAGCGGGACCCGTCCAGCTCCAGAACTTCCGCGTCCACGAACCGGACGGCGTTCGGCAGATATCGTCTGATGAGATCTGGCACGTCCACGTTCCCGTAGGTAACGATGACGTTGTCCGGCACGCCCGCGCAGAAAGACTTCGTCTCTTCGTCGATCCTCGCGAAGAACTTGCCTCGCAGCTCCTCCTCGCGGCCAGCCGACGCCCTTCTCAAGACTTCACGCGATTCGTCGAACTTGCCATCGGCCCGGAGTGCAGACCACGTCCGCACGGTGTCGCTCCCGTACACCTCGCCCAGGATGCCGCCGGCGTTCTCGTAGTCGATGACGTTGATGAGATCGCCCAGGAGCAAGAGCACGTCGCAGGATGCGGCTTCGTCGCGAACCGTCTGGACGTCCCCGTGCACGTCGGCGATGACCTTGATCAGCATCGACGGGATGTTATCAGCGCATATCCTGAACGCGATGTTCAGGCGCTCACTCCTCTTCGGGTTCCTCACCTTGACCTTCGCTTGTGTGATTGGGTCTGGGTATGCCACTGCCCAGGAAGGGGTTTCGCCTTCGAAGCAAGCGCAGGAGGTCGAAGCACGGGTCTGGTCTCCCTACTGCCCCGGCCGGCTGTTGATCGACTGCACTACTCATCAGGCGCGCGAGCTGCGAGCGGACATCAGGGAACGGATCGAGGGCGGCGATTCTCAGGACGAGGTGCTGGCCTGGATCCGTTCCAACTATGGCGACGAGGCATTGGCCGAACCGGGAGACTCCGGCATCGGCTTGCTCGTCTGGATGGGCCCGCTCGCGTTCTTCGTTGCAGGTGCGATACTCCTGGCCGTTCTCGTTCGGCGTTGGAGCCGAGCAACAACATCAACGACACAAGGAGGAGAACATGCCGGTTCGTAGCGCTGACGCTGTTTGGGAGGGAGACGTGCCGAGCGGCAAGGGAACCATGCGGTTCGGTGGCGGTGCATTCGAAGGGCAGTACTCGTTCTCATCACGCTTCGAGGAGGGGACAGGAACCAACCCCGAGGAGCTGATCGCGGCCGCTCACGCCGGCTGCTTCTCGATGTTCATCTCGGGTGTACTGGCCAAGGCCGGTCACACTCCGACAAAGGTAGAGACCACGGCCAAAGTCCGCCTCGAGAAGGTCGACGACGCCTGGACCGTCACGCGCAGCGATCTCGTGTGTGAGGCAGCGGTGCCGGACATCGAGGATGGCGCCTTCCAGGAGGCCGCCGAGGCGGCGAAGAAGGGCTGTCCGATCTCGCGCCTGCTCAACACGGAGATCTCGCTCGAAGCCAAGCTCGTCGGGTAACTCGTCGGTATCTGTGTATATCGGCATGGACTAACACGCACGGACGGCGTCTAATTCATCGACGTTCCCGACAGCGGAACGTAGCCCTGGGGGCAGGGCGCCACTGATCCAGAAGGACGGGGTGATGGGGAAAACGTTGAAACGCGTCTGTTTGCTTGCCTTGGTCGCGATCGCTTGCGTGGCCGGCCCGGCAGCCAACGCAGCCTCGGGCTCGTGCACCGACCCGGCCGACGACACCGTGGACGGGGCCGGACTTCCGGCGGGGCCGGGAGGGGCCCTCGACGTGGTCACGACACGCTTCGAGGACAGCACGAGCACGATCTTCTACACACTGGAGACCGCTGAAGGGTTCGATACGGACCAGGTGGACCGGATCCACTGGCACATCGACCTCGACGGGGATGACGTGTTCGAAGGAGAGGTTCTCGTCGGCGGTAATCCACTTCAGGGGATCGTCTACAACTCGGAGTTCGAGGAGGTGGCCACGGCCCAGGTGCAGCACACCGACGGCATCCACACCTTGGGAGTCAACTACCCGAGATCCGCGCTGGATGAACTCGGCGCCGTCGGCGGTTCCTACGAGTACTTGGTGGAAACACTCGAGTCCAACCAGACCGGCACATACCGTTACGACTTCGCGGGTCCGTGCACACACCCACTCGGCGCTCAGCTGCCGAGGACGGATGGTCCCACCGACGATGGCGGTGACAATGGTGACAGCGGTAACAACGGTGAGGGAGGCGGCGACCAGCCCATCGATCTGAACTCCACCACTGTTCAGCCCGGCGGAGTCATCTCCGGATCGGCGGATGGCTTCGATCCCGGATCAGAAGCCGAAGCCTTCGTCTTCTCCACCCCCCGCCAGCTCGGCGCGGTTACGGCCGACGGGAGTGGGGTGGTTCATTTCTCCTTCCGTCTGCCTACCGACCTCGAAGCCGGGACGCACACACTCGAGATCCGCGGTACCGACCCCGACGGGAACGCGAGGGTCGTTCGCAGAACTTTCAGGGTCGCGGGCCCGGCTATCACACTTCCGGATACCGGCATCGAGACGCTGCCCGTGGCGGCTGTGGGTGTAAATCTCGTCTCGGTCGGGGCGGCTTTGGCTTGGTCGGCGTCACGGCGCCGGCTCCTCATGCACCGTCCATCACAAGCACGTCGCAGATCGATGTGAGGTTGTCGATGTCCTCGAGGTTGTCGATCACGGAAAGAGCCTCGCGTGCACGATCGGCATCCACCGCGTTCGTCGTGAACTTCTCACGAACGAGCGCGGTGGTCTCGTCCCACGGACGGCCCGCACCGCCGAGGGGAACGTCCTGTGAAGCCGTCAGCTCATCGCCGGTAGTCGTCCGAAGTGTGACGTCGGCCGGAAAGGCCATCACGTAGTTCTCGAACGACACGCCCGATAGTGACTTTCCAGATAACACAGAGGCGAGCGAGAAACCGTCCCGTTCCGCGGCGGCCGACGACCGGCGGTCGATCTCGGGATCGTGCGTGAGGGTCACCTTGGATGCGGCGGCTTCGATCGCTTTGCGATGGTCGTCGAGGTACTTGTGGGCGAGGAACTCGGGCTCGAGCTCCCCCGCCGTGAGCATGAGCCCGAACGATAAGGCGACGGAGAAGTTGATCGTGATCGGCTCCAGCCGCTCGGCCGAGCGGTACATGTGCGAGAACCCCTCCATGCCCGAGGTGAACAGGCCGCACTTCACGGAGATGGCATCTACATCGGCTGCTGAAAGCTTTCGTCCCTCACCGGCCTCGAAAGACCGCGAGATCTCGGTGAGCGAATCGACGGCGGTGTCCACGTACGCACAACCGGGAACGATCTTGTAGGTGAGCGAGTCGGACAGCCACGCTTCACCGAACCCGGACAGGATCCACCCGAGGTTGTTCTCGTTGAACCGACGCAGGAACCCTTGATGGTCCTCGAGTATCGTCTGGGCCCCCGTCCAACCGCGAGCCGCCAGTTCGGCAGCCCGGCATCCGTCCACGGTCGTCGAAGCAGGGATGAGGAGCTTGGAGTCGGGACCCATGAAGGCCGGCATAAGCGGATGGGGCGGCTGCGTGAATGCGACGCCGATCGCGTTGGCGGTCCGGCCGGCGTCCAGCTCTAGGAAGCGAGACGCGACGCATGCACCTTCCAGCACGTGGATGTACGACCACATCTGGCCGTTGTGGGGGCCGAAGAGCAGCGAGGCGCCGAGCCGTCCACCGACTTCGTTGCCGACGGCGATAGCGGCGAGAACGTCACGGCCCGACGCACCCTCGAGCTCGCCGTAGGCCAGCGCGGCGCACACTGCCGAATGACCCGTGTGCCCTGCGAACAGGTAGTCGTCGAAATCGAACGACACCGAAGCGCAAGCGTTCGCGAAGATCGCGTTCAGATGCGGGAGCCGGTCGCCACCCAGGAACGTGACACTTTCCTCACCGCTCCCCCACGACCGTGCCACGTCGAGTGCCGAGACGGCCGGCTCGGAATGCCGTCCGGCGTAGCTCGCGCCGAGCACCGAGAGGATCTGGGCTTTCGATCTGGCGTGGACACGTTCGGGAACGTCCTCGTACCGCAGCGACGAAGACCACTCGGCGATCTGCCGGGTAGCGCCCTCAGGCATGAGCTTTCTCCTTGGACCACGACTTCACTTCGGGGATGACCTGCTTTCCCATGCGCTCGAGGGACGCCATGACCTTCTCGTGCGGCAGGTGTCCGGCTTGCACGACACCGAGGACGAGGTCGGCTCCCAACTCGAAGTAGTTCCGCATCGTTCGGAGGATCGTCTCGGGCCCGCCCATCAGCGTGTAGCCCTCGCGTTGCATCTCCTCGGGCGACGGCAGGTGTTCCAACGCTCCTGAGATCTCCTGGATGCGCTTGAGGTCGGTGTAGTACTCGTAGCCCTTGACCTCTTTGCCGATCCACGGAGCGAAGAGCTGAGACAGCGAGGCGGCGAAGAAAGCCGCCGGCTCCGAGCCCGTCTCTATCGACTCGTCGTCGGATTCACCGCAGTAGGTGATGGCCGCCGGAGCGAATCGCTCGTTCTGGAACTGACCGACGGGATCCGTGCAGCCGGCCGAGGCCTCCCGGTAGATCTTGTGCCAATCCACAACGTTCGAAAGAGGACCGAATCCAAAGGCCAGGGCACCAAGTCCGCTTCCTCCCGCCACCCGGAACGAGTCGGGCTGCGTGCAGGCCATCCACATCGGTGGGTGGGGCTTCTGGATCGGCTTGGGGATCACGGGTCGCGGCGGCATGTTGATGTACTTGCCTTCGAAACCCTCGAAGACTTCCTGCGTCCACATCTTCGGCAGCAGGCGGACGGCCTCTTCCCACATCGGCCGCGAATCGAGCGGATCGATGTCGAAGCCACCGAGCTCCGCTTCGGTAATCGATCGTCCGGTTCCCATCTCGAGGCGACCGTCGGAGACGATGTCCAGCGCGGCCGCGCGCTCGGCGATGCGGGCCGGGTGGTTGAACTTGGTCGGAAGCAAGGCGACGCCGTGCCCCACGCGGATCTGCTTCGTCTTTGCGGCAACCGCGGTCAGGAAGATCTCAGGGGCCGAGCAATGCGAGTACTCGACAAGGAAGTGGTGCTCGACGGCCCAGACGGAGTGAAACCCGAGCTCGTCGGCGAGCATCGATTGCTCGATGGCCTGATGATAGCTGTCGAACTCGGATCGCTCGTTCCACGGCCGTGGCGTCTGCAGCTCGTAGATCAGTCCGATCTCCATGGCTACTCTCCCGTCATGCGCTCGATAACGGGCGCCAGATCGTCCATCACCCATTCGCCCACCGTGTAGTACGAAAGAAGGAATTTCTCGCGACGTTCGCGAAGGTCGTCGCAGATCTGGTCGACCGTTCCCACGAATGCGTTTGGTGCGTCCAGTGCCTCGTCCGTCGTCAAACCGAAGGCCGGTGCGAAGTTCGCCGTTTGTCCCCGGCGATCGTCGGTGACGATGCTCACGTACACGAGTGAGTTGAACTCGATGTCGTCGAAGCGATCACCCGCCGCGTCGCGCACCCAGCCGAGCTTCTCGAGGGCTTTGTCCGCCGTTCCCTCTCGACCAACCTCGACGTTGATCTCGCCGGCACGCAGGTTGGGGTTGATCCCGACGATGTCGGCTTCACGGGCGGCGATCCCGAGCATCCGCTTACCGCCGGCGCCGATTAGGAAGGGTGGATGCGGTTTCTGCACAGGCTTGGGCTGCCCGTCGTAGTTCGTGATCGTGTAGTGCTTGCCCTCAAACGAGAACGCTCCGTCGGCGAACGCGCCCTTCAAGACCTGGAGGCCTTCTTCGAACCGGTCCACCCGGACCGCAGGCGGGTCGTAGGCGATTCCCGACTGCTCGTAATCGCTTCGCATCCAACCCGCGCCGATGCCGAGCTCGAGCCGGCCTTCGCTCAGCAGGTCGATCGTGGCCGCCTCCTTGGCCAGGACGACGGGGTGCTTGTAGTCGTTGTCGAGTACAAGGGTGCCGACGCGCAGATTCGAGTTCTCCGCGACCGTCATGAGTGCGGGTATGGGACCCAGCTGCTCGCCGAAATGATCTGGCATCGCGATCGTCGAGAACCCGATGTCTTCGGCCATGCGGATCTTCTCGAGCCAGTCCTTACGCGAGGTGGCCGAGGAGATCTGCAGACCGAAACGGAACCTCCGGGCGTGCGCCAAAAGCCCCCCCCTTGACTCGCGAGTCTAGAGAGTAGCCGAGCGCGCGGTATCGCTACCATGGGCGCCCGACGATAAGGAGATCGAGATGCCTCTTCCACGCTCGGCATTGCGATTGACCGACGAAGAGCTCGAGAACGTCTTGACCACCGAGCGCACGTGCCGCATCGGAACGGTTTCACCGAATGGAGAACCCCACGTCGCACCGCTGTGGTTCGTCTGGCACGACGGCGCCTTGTGGTTCAACTCGTTGAAGCGATCCCGCCGCGCGAAGGACCTCGAGCACGGATCGCGCGTGTCGGTGTGCATCGACGCCGGCTTCGAATACGCCGAGCTGCACGGAGCCGTGCTCTACGGACGCCTCGAGGACGCCGGTGACGTCCCACACATCAGGAAGCTGTTCGGGGACAAGTACTTCAACGGTTTCGACATCCCGATGGTGAAGTCGCACGAGTGGTTCTTCCTGCGCCCGGACAAGATCGTTTCCTGGGACTTCAAGAAGATCCCGCAAGGCCGCGACCGGAGGCTCGAGGCAACGACCTAGACGTTCAGACCAGCGCTTCGCCCGAGCGGGCAAGTATCTCGTCCACCGTCTGGTCCGGCGTGTGGTCGGAGTTGTCCAGCCAGAGCCCGATGCGCTGCGTCTCCTCGCGTACGAGCCGATCGAGACCCTCGATCGTCCAGCTCCCCGGCCGGTACGCCGCCTTCGAGCGCGCTGCCTCGCGTGCCGCGACAACATCCGTTCTGGGTGTCAGCACTATCACGTGGAGCGGGCGAAAACTGATCCGCTCGATGAACCGAGGCAGATGCACTCCGAAGATGTTGTCCTGCACGACGGTAACGAAACCCTCGCGCGCGAACGTGTCTGCGGTCTCCGCGGCCAGCCGGTATCGCAGATCGAGCTGGCGTTCGGCCTCCGGTCCGGCGTCAGGCTCCATCCCCACACGGCCCGAAACGACCATCTGACTGAAGACGTCGCGAACGTGCGCCGAACGCTCGAATCGTGCCGCTAAGTGTTCACCGACCGTTGACTTCCCGGCGGCTTGGATCCCGGTTATGAGGTAGATCGACGGCGCTGCGTCGATCAATACACCGGGATCGACGGATCGACCTCTTGCGCGTACGCGTTGATACCGCCGATCAGGTTGCGAACCTTGCGGTAACCGATCGACTGAAGGAACTGCGTGGCCTGCGCGCTGCGAGCCCCGGTTCGGCACGTGATGACGAGATTGTCGGCGCTCGACAGCTCGTGGACCCTGGCCGCGACCTCGTTCAGCGGCATCAGCAGGTGCGGCCATTCGAACTTCGAGATCTCGAGCTCGAAGGGCTCCCGTACGTCGACGAGGACCGGCGGCTCGTCCGACTTCATCTCCGCAGCGAGTTCCTGTGGCGTTACCGACGGGACCTGACCTTGGAGCGCATCGTCTTCTTCGCCTCGCGTCAGCCCGCAGAACTCCACGTAGTCGATGAGCTCGGTGACCGTCGGGTTCTCGCCGCATATCGGGCAGGAGGGGTCCTTGCGAACCTTGATGCTCTTGAGCTCCATCTCGAGCGCGTCGTAGATCTTGAGACGGCCGATGAGTGGAGAACCGGCACCGATCAAGAGCTTGACGGCTTCGGTGGCCTGGATCGATCCGATGGTCGCGCACAGTACGCCGAGAACTCCACCCTCGGCGCAGGAAGGAACCATGCCGGGCGGGGGTGGCTCGGGGTACAGGCACCGGTAGCACGGACCCTTCTCGGCCCAGAACACTGAAGCTTGCCCCTCGAACCGGAAGATGGATCCCCAGACGTAGGGCTTGCCCAACAGGACGCACGCGTCGTTGACTAGGTAGCGCGTCGGGAAGTTGTCCGTGCCATCCACGATGAGGTCGTAGTCCCTGAGGATCTCGAGAGCATTCGAGGAATCGAGGCGGGTCTCGTGCACCACGACCTTCACGTTGGGGTTGATCTCGGCGACGGTGTCGCGAGCCGACTCGGCCTTGGAGCGACCGACATCGGACTGTCCGTGGATGATCTGTCTCTGGAGATTCGTCTCGTCCACGACGTCGAACTCGACGATGCCGATCGTTCCGACCCCGGCGGCGGCCAGGTACAT
Source organism: Actinomycetota bacterium (assembly GCA_040905525.1). Taxonomy (GTDB): domain Bacteria; phylum Actinomycetota; class JAICYB01; order JAICYB01; family JAICYB01; genus JBBDRJ01. Next base: position 186,846 of record JBBDRJ010000024.1, on the reverse strand, counting down.
GATCACCGGCGACCCCAATCCGCCGGCCCCTATGCACAGGACCTTGGCCGCCTTGAGTCTCCTCTGACCTTCCATCGCGACCTCGGGCATGATCAGATGCCGCGAGTACCGCCGAACCTCGTCGAGGTCGAGCTCTTCGCGGTTGGAAACGACGGGGCCGATCCCGGACTCTTCCGTCATCGAATCTCCTCGTACGCCAAAGCTTCTTAGATCTGGGGGGAGAGGAACCAACTGTCGCGGGCGCGCATTCCCGTTGGAACCAGGCTACCCCAGCGCTAACGCCGCCGCGCTCGTGTGGTGCGCCTCGGCTTGGCTTTCGTGGCCCCTCGTGTGGGCTTTGCCTTTCGCGCACGGGGGCCGGGACGCACCTTCTTCTTCGACTTCCGGCTCGGCTTGCGCTTTGGACGGGCCGGCGCGCGCTGCGCTCGGGGTTGTGGCTCTTGCGTCTCGGCCCCCGGCTCGACGGTTTCGCCTTCGACGTCCGGCGGAGGCTCTTCGGTCTCGTCGTCGGAGGGCGGCCACCAACCGAGCTCGGCGGCCAGCCTGTTCCGGGGATGGATCTCGTGTTTGCCCTTGTGGAAGCTCCATTCGGCCAGACGCCGCCGGCCCCTGTGCGTGAAGCGCAAAGAGACGCGCCAATCGCCGGCCCGGGACGCGCGGGCGTCCCAGGCGTCCTCGAGCTCCTCGATCGTCTCGGGTGTTGCTCTCCGCTCCTCGAGGTTCCGGAAAACAGCCTCTCCGATCGGCAGACCCGACGGACCGAGACGCGGACGCGGCATGACCGCGCGCTGAGCCATCCGGACGACGCCGTTGCGTTCAACGAGGACGGGATGAGCCAGGCGTTCGACCCATCCCGGGGATACCTTCGCGGCTTCGGACACGGATTTCACACTGCGACCCTCGCGTAGGAGCTGCTGGATCTCGCTGGCCGGCATCCCGCTAGTGGCTTGGGACCTCCCCACCGCAGGCAAGGGACGCGAAGGGGGCATCGCGCGGAAACGTTCGGCGGCTGCGTCGGGTACCTGTCGGCCGGCCTTGGTTTTCCGGGCAGGCGAGGCGGATCGATCGGCTCGCACCCGGTCGAGCTTCTTCACCGCATCGAGAAACTTCGCGTCGATGGGAACCCAGAATTTGGCTTGCTTCGACCCGCGCCGCTGGGAGAAGACGACGCCCTTCAGATCGTTGGTGAAACCCAGGAGGAAAAGGCGGTTCAAGGCGCCGAAAGCATAGCTTCGGCTTCCAGAACCTCACAAAGACGTTCCGCGGCTCAGGCGCTACGCCGGCGCGAGCGCATCTTGATCTGCGGGATCAGACCCGCGCCGGCCAGCTCGCGCAGGGCCCGCTCCTCGTCGGCATCCACGACCACCGCGCCGTGACGCGGGCTCGGCTCGAGGAGGACCGAAACCACGCAGTCCTTGCAGTGATCGCTGTGCTGCATCAAGCAGCTGTGGCATTCGATCAGCACCATGCAGCTCCCGAGCTCTTGCGCGAACACATGTTCGTATGATACGGGAACGGGGTGACAGATAGGATGCCCGGCCATGGGGGTCGCCTCGGCCACGGTAGAGCTGTCCACTCGCGGGGAGGGTCACGCGATCGACATCACGGCCCAGCTCACCGATGCCGTGACCTCCTCGGGCCTTCGAAACGGGGTGACCCATGTCTTCGTCGTCGGCTCGACGGCCGCGATCACAACGATCGAATTCGAGCCGGGGTGCGTCCACGACCTGAGTGAGATGTTCGAGCGCATCGCCCCCCGGGACGCCGGCTACCTGCATCACGAGCGCTGGGGGGACCACAACGGGCACTCCCACATGCGGGCATCGCTACTGGGCCCCCACCTGGCCGTCCCTCTCGTCGACGGCGAACTCACGTTGGGAAGGTGGCAGCAGGTGATCCTCGTCGACTTCGACGACCGGCCTCGGCACCGAAAGGTGGTCGTTCAGACGATCGGAGAATAAGAAAAACTAGGACTCGGCCTCGAGCGCCGGAACCTCTTCAACACCCTCAGCGATGTTGCACCAACGGCACCGGACCTCCTCGACGGCACGCTCGAGGACTTCTTCTTCGTCCACGGAGAGCAATCCGCCGAGTGTGTAGTGGTAGAAGGAGCGGGACCGCTTCCGCTCGACGACGTCGAACCGTGTGAGGTTGCCACACAGGGTGCAGCGATATCGGACGGGCTGCACCGCTTCCGTCATCCCTACCGCAGGAGCGACGGACGCTTGATCTCGTGGATGAGTGGATCTTCTGCAGCGGATCGCAGGCGCTTGTAGATCTCAACCGCGCGATCGCTTTCCGTGACCTCGAGCAGTCGAGTGAAGACCGGAGCCGCGTCCGGGAACACGAACGTCGGAACGCCGAAGACTCCGAGCTCGGCGGCTTCCTCGTGGTCGGCGCGCGCAGCTTCGAGCCATTTCGGGTTCTCGACGAGCTCGCCGGTGACCGCTTCGCCGTCCACACCGACTGCGGACAGGATCTCGGCCGTCACTTCGGGCTTGCCGATCTTCTTGCGGTCGACGTGCCGCGCATCGAACATCGCGCGCTGGTAGGCCAGAAACACTTCAGATCCTTGGGTCTCGGCCCACTTGGCGGCGGCGGCGGGCAGCAAGCCGCGTCGTTCGGGGGCCGTCGCCCAGAGCTCGTCGGCCGAGGCCTCCTCCGGAAGGTTGATGTTCTCCAGCGAGAACGACTTCCACTCGATATCCAGATCAAGTCCGCCGGCTTCCTGGACGTTTCGGATCCAGAACACGCCGATCCGGGCCCAAGGACAGAGGAAGTCGTACCAAACCTTCACGGACTCCTTCGCCACCCCACATCACCTCCGTCGATCGCCGGACGCGGACGCTCTTCCCATAGGAACCGTAGCACCGCGTGCCTTCTTCCTATCCGGGGACACCCAATGGGCCGGGTGCTTGACGTAGAACATATGTTCGCTATCGTGGTCCGATGCCCCAGCGCCCCCTCGCCGCACCTCGGCAGCGGCCGATCGCGGGCATCGGGGACGAGCTCGAGATCCCACTGAGGGACGTCACGTTCTGCGCCGTTGATCTCGAGACGACGTCGGTGTCGAGCAAAACCGGGGAAATCATCGAGATCGGCGCCCTCAAGGCGCGAGGCGGAGAGATCCTCGGCACGTTCGAAACCTTCGTACAGCCGTCCGTCGATCTTCCCGTCGAGATCCAGCTCCTGACGGGGATCACACCGAGCCACCTCGTCGAAGCGCTTCCGTTGCCCGCCGTTCTTCCGGCCTTCGTCGAGTTCTCCGCGCATACGGTGTTCGTCGCTCACAACGCACGCTTCGACCGCTCGTTCCTCGACGCCGCCTGCCGCAAGCTGGACTACGAGGACGACACCTTCGCGATCGTCGACACCGCGCGACTGGCGCGACGCCTCCTGCGCGACGAAGTGCGCAACTGCCGGTTGCAGACACTCGCCGCTCACTTCCACACTCCACACAAGCCGATACATCGGGCCTTCGCCGACGCTGCGGCATGTCTCGAAGTCTTGTGGTCGCTCTTGGAACGGGCCTCCGCCTATGGGGTCACGACTTTGGCCGACCTTCTTCACATCCAGAGCGTCAAATCGAATCCGCACTTCGAGAAAGTGAAGCTCGCTCGTTCCCTTCCCCGAGAACGCGGCGTCTACCTGTTCGAAAACATCAGACGCGAGGTCGTCTACGTCGGGAAGGCTGCGAACCTTCGCTCCCGCGTTCGCTCGTACTTCGCCTCCGACGAACGCAAGCGGATGGGAGACCTAAGAGCGGAGGTGACGTCGGTCCGCGTCTTGCTTTGCGAAACAGACGTCGAAGCGTCGGCCCTCGAGGCTCGGCTTATCGAGCGATACCGGCCGCGCTACAACCGCGCCGGGATCCGTCGCCGTGCTCCGGTGTACCTGAAGCTCACCAACGACCGCCATCCGCGCTTCGCCACGACCAAGGACCTCAAAGCCGACGGCGCAACCGTGATTGGACCCTTTTCGTCGACCGCACGGGCCCGGGCCATCGCGTCTACCCTCTCCGGTCTCTTCGGTCTTCGTACGTGCACTCTCAGGCTCAACGGTGAAGCTCACGAACCTTGTGCCCTCTACGACCTAGGCTCCTGCCACGGCCCGTGCACCGCGATCGAGAAAGACGTAGCCGCACACGATGCCGCGGCCGGATGTCTGCGCGAAGACCTTCGGGACGGACTTGGGGCCGCTAGGCGCCGCCTGGCCTCCAAGCTCGGCTCCCTGGCCGCGGCCAAGCGATTCGAGGAGGCCGCGGGCCATCGCGATGCCTTCGACGATCTCGTCCGAGTGATCGACCGTTCCGGGCGCTTGAGCGCGGTCCGCTCCGCCGGTCGCTTGCTCATCGACACCCCCGGCGGACCCGTGTCGCTCGTGGACGGCTTGATCGATCGCCGTGACCCTCGGCCCGGAGAAGGCGGCGGCACCCCCGACCTCGGCCTGGCCCTTCCCACGGCCGGGCTCGGTGAGCGGCAAGCGGTCGGCGCGTGGCTGGAGAGGGCCGACAACATCACGTTGGTCGACTCCGACCAACCGCTCGCGTTCCCGTGGCCCAGACCACAGCCGCTCGAGTCGATCGACGTTCCCTGAGCCGGTGGTAACCGGGGTTGAGAAAGGGCCGAAACCTGCCGAAAAACCTTGCGGAGAGTCCTCAACAAGCGGGTTTTCGCAGAGTACAATGAGCGGCCGTATCCGGCCCCGTAATGGCAAGGAGCCCGGTTCCCGTATGGCCGTAAATCGGAAGCCCAAGCGTGCCCCGGCAGGCGCCAAACGCACCTCTTCAGGCTCCTCCCCCAAGCGTTCCTCCAGCTCCCGGGCATCGGCGGCTCGATCGGGCGGCGGCGCGTCCAAGGCAGCCAAGCGGCCGACCCCCAAGGTCGCTCGCAAGTCGCCGGCCCCGGTAGTTCGCAAAGCGCCGGTGCGCAAAGCTAAGACCACTTCCACGGCACCGCCCAAGGTCGCAGCATCCAAGTCCAAAGCACCCAAGCTCGCCGCAGCCCCGAAAGCCGCCCCCGATCCCAAGACCGAAGCTCCCAAGCGCGGTAAAGGCCCGGCCCCCAAGGTCACCCCGGCCCGTGGCGCCCCGCGTGGACGCAACCGCGACAACGTCTTCGAGCAGGGTGAGGCCGACCTCGTCCGGATGTATCTGCGTGAGATCGGCCAGTACCCGCTGCTCACCGACAAACAGGAGGTCGAGCTTGCCCAGGCCATCGAGGGCGGAGAGCGTGCCAAGCAGCGGCTCGCGAAGGAGGCAGCCAAGCTTTCCGCGCGCTCGGTTGAGCGCCTCGAGGTCGATCTCGACCACGGCCGGGCCGGTCGCCGCCGCTTCATCCAGTCCAACCTCCGCCTCGTCGTCTCCATCGCCCGCCGCTACCAGGGCATGGGACTCCCCCTCCTCGACCTCATCCAGGAGGGAAACCTCGGACTGATGCGCGCGGTCGAGAAATTCGACTGGCGTAAGGGCTTCAAGTTCTCCACCTACGCGACGTGGTGGATCCGTCAGGCCATCACGCGCGCCATCGCCGACACCGCCCGCACCATCCGCATCCCCGTCCACATGGTGGAGGCGGTACAGAAGGTCCGGAAGATACAAGAGGAGCTCCTCGACAAGCTCGGCCGCGAGCCGATGGTCGAAGAGATCGCCAAGGAGGCCGGATTCCCGCCGGACAAGGTGCAGGAGATCTTCCGCATCATGCCCGAGCCGGTGTCCCTGGAGACGCCGGTCGGCGAGGACGAGGAGACCGAGCTCCTTCACTTCATCGAGGACGCCACAGCCGAGGCTCCGGCCGACAGCGCACTGGCCTCGATGTTGCAGGAGGACCTGCGCAGCGTCCTCGACACGCTCTCCGAGCGCGAACGGCGCGTGCTCGAGCTGCGCTTCGGACTTGCCGACGGTCGCCCTCGAACCCTCGAGGAGATCGGCAAGGAGTTCAACCTCACTCGCGAGCGCATCCGTCAGATCGAAGCGAAGGCTCTCGCCAAGCTGCGCCACCCGAGCGCACCGGCCAAGCTCAAGGAATACGCCTAGGACTCCGAAGGCCCGCCACCGGCTGGCTAAACTCGCGACTGATGTCCGAGGTGGAGCGGCTCCAGAAGCTCATCGACCACGCGTTCACCGCGTCCCGCTGGCACGTCCAAGATCTCAGCGACGACGAGTTCTTCTACGAGCCGACGACACCGTGCTGGGGCGTCTGGCGTTTCGGAGCGGCGCCACGAGCCAACGTGCTGGGTGCAGGCGACTGGGTCGTCGACGAGCACGGCCCCGACAAACCGCTCGTACCCACGATCGGCTGGCGTCTCTTACATCTCGCGGTTTGGACCGACATCTACCGTGAGTGGACCTTCGGCGTTAGGCGACCGAGGGCCGAGGAGTTCGAGTATCCCGGCAATGCCTCGGAGGCCGTCGCTTGGCTGGAACGAGCTCAGGAAGCCTTCGCGAAATGCGTGCACGCGATGCACGACAAGGATGTCGACGATCCGCGGCCCACGCACTACGGCAAGAAACGCTCGGCCGGCGACTTGGTATGGGACATCGCGATCGAGCACACGCACCACGGCGCGGAGATCGGATTGATACGCGACCTGATCCGAGGACGTGCTCGAGACGACCGGTACCCAGGCCCTTGGTGATTCACGACCCGGCCTGGGACTACCAACGCCGAACGTTCGAGCAAACGGCGGAAGCGTACGACCGGTACCGCCCGTCCTATCCACAAGCGCTCTACGACGACATCCGTGCCTACGCGGATCTGGCGCCCGACGACCAGGTGCTCGAGATCGGATGCGGAACGGGCCGCGGCACCGTCTTCTTTGCCGAGTGGGGCAATCCCGTACTCGCGATCGAGCCGGCGCCGGCCATGGCCGACGTTGCCCGCCGCAATCTAGCTTCGTTCGAAAGCGTCGAGGTTCGCACCGCTCGGTTCGAAGATGCCGGTATGGAGCACAACTCCTTCGGTCTGGCCGCTTGCGTTCAAGCCTGGCACTGGCTCGATCCCGAAACGCGCATACAGCGGTTCGCCGACGTGCTGTACGCGCACGGAACAGCCGCGATCATCGGGAACATCCAAGTCGCTCCGGAGGACAACCTGCCGTTCTGGGTACGCGTGCAGGAGGTCTACCGCGAACACACGCCGGAAATGATGCATCAGGGCGATTTCCGAAAGCCCGACGAGATGCCCGAACATCCCCTCGACGGTTCGAGCCTCTTCTACGACCTAGCGCAGATCGGTCACGCCTGGCATTGGACTCTCAACACCGAGGACTACCTTGGGTTGTGCGCCACGCACTCGGCCAAGGCTGCGTTGGAGCCAGAGATACGCCATCGATTGCTGGCCGGTATAGGCGAACTCATCGACGCAGAATTCGGCGGGCACGTCACCGAGCATTATGTGGCGCTCGCAGGGGTTGCCCGCCGCGCCTGAGCTTTTTTCGTTCCGGGCTAGATGTTCGGCGGAGCCTGGCTGATGCTCGCCAGCACCGACTTCGGCGCTATATCGCGTGCCAGGTCCCCAATCGACACGATCCCGACGGGGGTTCCGTTCTCGACCACGGGCAGGCGCCTGAGCGCCTTCGAGCGCATGATCTCTGCGGCCTCGTAGTCGGATGTGGACGGACTCACCGTCGTCAGCTCCGACGAGCAGAACTCGCTGATCAACCTCGGCTCACCGGTGGGCGATGCCAGGAACCGAACAACAAGGTCCCGATCGGTCGCGATACCGCAAAGACGCCCGCCGTCGGTCACGAGTACGTCTCCGATGTCCCGGTCGCGCATCAGGCGCGCAACTTCGTCAACGCGCGTGTCGCGCTCGACGGTGATCGGGTTCGGAGTCATCACCTCGGCGATGCGCCGGGCCCCGTTCTTCTTCGTTGCCATCGTCGTCCTCCTCGCTTCCGGGGATAGGTGTGAGCTACCCGGCCGCTCGAGGACTCAAACGAACTCCGTGACCTGCGCGAAGGCTGCTGCTATTTGACCTCGAACTTCTGCAGCATTCCGAGAGCAAAGTGCGGAGCCATCTGTGCGGGATCGCCCACGAAGCACAGCGCGAAGTACGGGCCGGGCGCCAGATCGACCTCAAACCACGCGGTCTTTCCGGAACGGATCGGGCTGACCCCTCCCAGCAGGGTGAATGCCGGCGGTCCGGCCGGCTGCTCCGTGCCCGGCGCCGCTGTGATCGCTGTGATCGCTTCGTCGATCGTCTTGCCCTCCGCTGCACCGCCGATCACGAGCTCGTGCGGCTGCTGCCCTTTGTTCTCGAATCCGATCGTGCCGGTCCACTCGGTCGGGAGCACGAACGACATCTCGGTCCCGCTAGCTGCTTGATCGACCGTCGGTGGCTCGGGGCGGTCAGCAGCAGCGGCATCGGTCACCTCGAGCGGTGCGGCCATACCCAAAGCCAAGTGAGGGGTCCCTGCGGAATCAGGAATCTCGCAGAAGAAGGCGTACTGCCCGGGATCGAGGTCGACGACAATCTCCTCTGTACCACCCGGTGACGCGAGTGGACCGCTGGAGTAGGCGCCGAGCTTCTGGAAATTGCGGTCCGGTGCTTTAGCGGCCTCGATCATCTGGGCCACGTCGGCGCCTGCGTTGAGCTTGAAGAGAGCGGCTTGGTGAGCCTCCATGCCGTCGTTTCGGATGGAGAGAGAAACGGCTCCGGCCCCGACCGACGCCGGACCAGCGAGCTTGTAGTCGGTGGCCACAACGGTGACCTGCGCCGGTCCTGCGGCGACCTGCTCGACGGGTGCTTCCCGTCCGCACGCCGCGAGAACGGTGAGCATGACAAGCGCTGCACCCAGGACCGTTAACCGCCGCATGCCGAGCTCCTTTCGTACGCCCCGCCGGGCACCCTATATCTCTCACGCCGAAGAAGCGAGAAACTCAACGATCAACTTGCTCACCTCTTCCGGCCGTTCCTGTTGTACCCAGTGACCGGTATCGGGTAAAGCCTGGAGCGCGAAGGGCCCGGTCACGAACTCACCGGCTCGACGACCCAGCTCGAATGTCAGGTAGGGATCGTCCAGGCCCCAGATCAGCATCGCCGGACAAGCGATCTCCGGCAGCCCTGGGCGCTGATCGCTCAGGTAGGAGCTGGGCGGCACGTTCGCGCGATACCAGTTGAGGCCGGCAGTCAGCGCGTCGGGCCGCGCCATCATCTCGACCATCTTCGCGATGTCTTCTTCTTCGAGCTTCACTGAGGCTGTGTCGTAGAACCACGCACGCAAAAGCTCGAACCCGTTACACGAAAGGACCTCCTCGGCCACACCCTCGAACTGGAAGAAGAACATGTACCAGGACGCTTGGAGCTGCGGCAGATTCTTGGCCAGCTCTGCGTAGGCATTGGGATGTGGTGCGTTGCACACTACTGACCGTTCGACCTTGTCGGGCATCAGGGCCGTGTACACCCAGCCCAGCGCTCCGCCCCAATCGTGGGACACAAGCGCCGCCCGGCCCCCAACGCTGTCGATCACCGCCGTCACGTCCGCGAAGGAATTCGGCAGCGCGTACGCCGCGACCTCGGCGGGCTTGTCCGAATCTCCGAAGCCGCGCAGGTCCATAGCGACGGCCCGGTAGCCCGCATCGGCCACTGCCGCCAGCTGGTGACGCCACGACCACCAGAACTCCGGGAACCCATGAAGGAAAACGACGGGAGCGCCGTCCTCGGGTCCTTCCTCGACGACGTGTATGCGAATCCCACCCGAATCGACGAATCGCTCTTTCATAGGCGCGCGAGTATCGCTTCGGTTACGCGTTCGGGCACCTCGATGGACGGCCAATGGGATACGTCGGGCCAGGTGACCACTTCCGTTTCCGGACGCAGCTCCTTGAGATGGTGGGGCATCGGTAAGACCGCGATCGGGTCCTGCTCGCCCCACAGCGCAGTCAGCGGACCTGGGTAGTCGACGAGTCCGGCGGTCCAGCGTTCCTGATTCGCTCTGCGTTCCTCGATGTAGCGAACCGTGCGGGGAAGCAGCTGGTCGCCTCCGTTGTGCTGGATCAGCTCCACCATCGCCTGAAGCTCGTCGTCGGGCGGTGAGTTATCGGTCGAGAACGTTGCCCGGAGTCCAGGGGTCAGTCCGTCGATCTGCATCGGCTCCGATAGACGTTCGTCCGGAAGCTCGAGCAGGAACAGCTGCCCGGCCGAGAGCTGGACTAGGTGCATGAAGATCGAGCCGTTCGTGAGGATCGCGCGCCCGATCTTGAATGAGAGCTTGCCCTCAGTCGACCGCTTCAAGAGTTCGGCCGCGACCGTGTCTCCCATGTCGTGGGATACCAAGACGCACTCCTCGATGCCGCAATCCGCGGCCACGGTTTCGGCTACGTCCGCCTGCTCGAAGAGCGAGTAGTGCTGGTCTGGTTTGTCCGAGAGTCCGAAACCGAGGAAATCGAAGGTCACCACGCGCGCTTGCTTCGCGAGCTCGGGCACGACGAGGTGCCAGTCGAAGGACGAGCTCGGGAATCCGTGCAGGATGAAGATCGTCCGGCCCGGATGGGAGTTCGTGTCGAGCACGAAGATCCGGTGCCCGTCATGCGTGATGTAGCGTCCGGAATCCTCCCATTCGGCTACTGCGGATGGCAGCGCTTGATCCGTCATGACGCTCATGCTCGCGCACCGGTACCTTTGAGCGCATGTCGGAGCTCAAAGGTACCGTGGGCGAGCACGTGGCGCAGGACGAGGTCATCGAAATCTGCCAGGAGCTCGTCCGGTCTCCTTCCGAGAACCCTCCGGGCGACGAGCGCGAGATCGCCAAGACTTCGCAACGCTTGCTCGGCTCCCTGGGCATCGACTGCGACTTCGTCGAGCCGCTCCCGGGCCGAGTGAGCACGCTGGCGACGTGGGGGTCCGGCGACGGCCCCACGTTGCTCTTCAACGGTCACTACGACGTCGTGCCCGTGCCCGATGCCGATGTCTGGCCGCATCCTCCTTACGCGGGACACATCGAAGACGGAAAGCTGTACGGGCGAGGCTCGAGCGACATGAAGTCGGGGATCGCCTGCTGTCTGGCCGCGGTTGGTGCTCTGCAGCGAGCAGGACTGCAACCGAACGGCAAGCTCGTCATGCACTTCGTGGCCGACGAGGAAGCTCTCGGCGCCCACGGCACCAAGTACCTCGTAGCCAACGGCTATTGCGACGGCGCAACCGAGTCGTTGGTTGGGGAACCCACGGGCATGCATCTCGTCACGTCCGAGCGCGGCGCCGTATGGCTCCGGATCCTCACCGAGGGCGTGGCCGCGCACGGATCGTCACCGCAGCTCGGCGTAAACGCGATCCAGCACATGGCGCACGTGGTCCAGGCGGTCGGAGGCATGCGCTTCAAGAAGCTCCACGAGATGCTCGGGGCCCCTACCGTCAACGTCGGAACGATCCACGGCGGCTCGAAAGTCAACATGGTTCCCGATCACTGTGAGATCGAGATCGATCGCCGGACGCTTCCCGGGGAGACCGTCGAAGAGGTCCTAGGTGAGTTCGAAGTGCTGCTCGAAGGCGTTCGTAATGCAGTGCCCGACATAAAGGCCCGCATCGAGATGGATGATTGGGCCGAGGCCTCGGAAACACCCGAAGGAATGTCCCTCGTCGGCCTTTTGAGCGAAGCCCGTGACGCCTTCGGGATCGAGGGATCGGAGATCGGTTACGCGGGGGCAACGGACGCGAGGTTCTTGATCAACCAGGCACGCATCCCGTCGGTCATCTTCGGTCCCGGCGATCTCTACCAAGCGCACACGGTTGGCGAGCACGTGTACGTCGACGCATTGGTGCAGGCCACGCGGGCCTACGCCTACACGTTCGCACGTTTCCTCAACGCTTCCTGACCGGCTTGGGGAATAGTCGAGGAGACTTCCTCGGTTAAGGGAGCGTCATGGATGGAATACTGGAAGCGATGACACCCAACGCAACTCTCGACGCCAAAGGGCTCGCCTGCCCGATGCCGGTGGTCAAGGCACGCCTGGAGATCGAGAAACTCGGCCCAGGTGACGTGCTCGAGGTGATCGCGACCGATCCGGGCTCGGTGGCCGACTTCGACAACTGGACCAAGATGTCCGGCCACGAGCTGCTTTCTTCCGAGCAGGATGACGGCGTCTACCGCTATCTGATCAAGAAGGGCGCGGCAACCGGCTAAGCAACGGTGTTCGGCGCCTTGACGCGCCGCTTGGCGCCGGGAGCGGATCCGTTCGACGATCCGTCCAACTTGACCGGACCGCTTCCGTTTTCACTTCCGTGAGCGGGCGTAGCCGCATTCGATACCTTCGTGGCCTTCACGGGTAGCGACACATGGAAAGAGGCGCCACCGCCCTTGCGGTTCTCCACCCAGGCACGGCCCCCGTGCAGCCTCGCGAATTGGGCGACGAGCGAAAGGCCGACCCCGGTGCCGGGCGCGTGCTCCTTGATCTTGCCCTGCTTGAACGGCTCGAATATGACCTGCTTGATCTCGTCGGGCACTCCCGGTCCGTCGTCTTCTACGACGAGAATCAGCTCCCCGCGGTATCTCGTCGCGCGCACCCAGATCTTGGTTTTCGGTGGTGTGTGCTTGATCGCGTTCGAGATGAGGTTCTCCAGGATCCGCTCGACAAGCGCAGGGTCGACGTTAGCGTTGGGCGCTCCGGTGATGCTGACCTTGATCCGGCCGTTGGCCGACGTCTGCTCGACAACCCTCATCACCAGCTCCCGGACATTGGTGGGCGCGAGGTTGGGCTCGATGGTTCCGCGTGAGAGGCGTTCGACGTCGAGGAGGTCCAGGAGCAGGCGTTCGAGGCGCTTCGAGTTGACGCTGATCGCGTGCATGCTCATGTCCCGCTCTTCGGCCGTCAGCGTGTCGCCGCAGGTCTCGATCAACGAGGCGTAACCAACCACCGATGTGAGCGGCGTGCGGAGCTCGTGCGAGATGGCCATCAGGAACGCATTTCTCATGGCGTCCACTTCGCGAAGCTGCGCACCGGCTCGCTTCTCGGCCTTGTACGCGCGGTGAACGGCCTTCTCGGCATCAGCTCGTGCGTCGAGCATCGCATTGAGGCTCTCACCCAACTCAGCGAGCTCGATCGGCCCGCTGGGACGAACCTTGGCCTTGAGATTGCCTTCCGCGAACTTCCGAGTTACCGAGGCCAGCGAACGGATGGGCCGGACGAAGCGCCGATGGAGGACGGTCGCCGCCGCGAAGACCAGCAGCACGATCAACGCTGCCAGCACGACTCGCTCGCGCAGCGTCTTGCGGGCCGAGGCCAGGGCGTCCGACGTAGAGATCCCGGCGAACAGGTGCCATCCGAGACCGGGCACTTCGGCTTCGGCGAAGATGTGCTCCGTTCCTTCCAAGTCGTCGAACGTGTTCGAGTCGGCGATGGCACGGCTGAATGAAGTGCCTTCCAGATCGCTACTTCTACCGGGCGCCGAGAGTGCGGCCGACCGATCGGGCGTCGTCACTAGGAAGGTGAGTGGTACAGGGGCCGAGCCAAACTTCTTCTCCAGGGTCGGGGCCATCGACGCCAGGTCGACAACCATCGCGATCACCGCGTTCTGCTCGCGTAGCGCAAGTCCGAAAACCATCACGTGCTTGCCTGAAATCGGATCGACCAGAGGCCCGGCCGTAACGGACTCCTTGGAAGCTGCTATCTGCTTGAACCAAGCCGCGTCGCCGTAGACGTCCGGCGATACACCTTCTGCTCCCGGGCAGATCTGGGTGCCATCGAGATGAAGTAGCAGGAAAAAGCTTTCGAAGTCCGCGTCGTTCTCCCCGTCGTCGAAGTCTTGGTTGGCCAATTGACAGACGCCGGGCGAGCTGATCAGGCCGGCAAACCCCGGGATGAGGTCGAGGGTTGATCCCTCGTCCTCGATCTCGCCCGCGACGAAGTCGGCGGCGAGATCGGCGCTCGTCTTGGTCGTGCCGGTTGCTTCGCTGCGAGCCGAACGGAAGTCCTGGATGCCGGCATAACCGATGAGTCCTAGAACGAAAACGAGCTGAAGGGCAACGAGGACGACGAGATGCGCTCCGATCGTGCCGCGACTTCGTCGGGAGCCGACCTTGCCGCGCGAGAAGACTCCGTCCCTCATGTTCATATGCGTCACTCGGCCGTCAACCCTTAGTTGTTATGTTGGCCTTAAGAAGGTCCGTGCTCAGCACGGATTTCCGGCGCGTGACCTCGCCTTAAGGTTTGCTTAAGTAAGGTGAGCTTCGGCCTCGATCTCCACCTTCCAGCGTGGATCGAGAAGGCTGGCCACCACGACCATCGTGGCGGCCGGACGAACGTCACCGAACACCGCGGCGTGCGCCCGTCCGGCGGCTTCCCAGTCCTCAGCCCTCGTGAGGTAGATCCGCGTGCGGACAACGTGCTCGGCCCCCGCTCCGAGCTTGGCTAGCGCGTCCACGATGATCGCGAGGCATCTCATGGCCTGTGACTCAGGATCGGGATCGCACGAACCGTCGGGCCATACCGGTGCCGTCCCCGAAACCAAGATGCGATCACCGACGCGCAGGGCACGGCTGAACCCGATGGAGGCTTCGTAGGGCGAGCCGGACGAGGCCCATTTTCGGTCGCTCATCTGTGAGGAGGCTAAGCGAACTTGTAGCCGACGTTGCGAACGGTCTGGATGGTGTTCGCGTGCTCGCCGAGCTTTGCTCGCAACCGTCGGACATGCACATCGACGGTACGCGTCCCACCGAAGTAGTCGTATCCCCACACGCGGGACAACAGCGTCTGCCGAGTGAAAACGCGTCCGCGATGTGTGGCGAGGAATTTGAGCAACTCATATTCCATATACGTGAGATCGATCGGCTCGGAGTCGACGTGGACCTGATACGTGGCGAAGTTGATGATCAGCGGGCCGAGGTTGAGGATGTCGGACTGCTCGCCCTGCTTCGCCCTCCACAACAGGTAACGGAGGCGCGCGTCGAGCTCAGCGAGCTGATAGGGCATGACGAGAAAGTCGTCGAAGACTCCTTCCCTTAAGAAGAGCTCGCGCAGCTGCTCCACCCGCACGAGGACGAGGAGCGGCACGCCACCCATCGCCTCTTCCTTGCCCAGGACCTGACAGAACTGAAGCGCTTCCGGCGCGTCATCCCCGGCCGAGACGAGCACTAGATCGGGCCGGTCCTCCGAAGTCCCTTCGGCGAAGCTGTGAGAGTCGGCATCAAGGCCGAGCAGGCCGAGGTCGCGAACGACACCGGCCGTTTCCTCCGGATCGGCGGCGTACATGTGACAGATCTTCATCGGGGGAGTTCCTTGGCCTGCCTCACAACATCGGGAGATAACGGTCGAGCTCGAACGGGGTGACGTAGGCCTTGTACTCTTCCCACTCTTCGCGCTTGTTGCGCAGGAACCACTCGAAGACGTGCTCGCCGAGCGCTTCGGCCATGAGCTCAGAGCCCTCCATGAGTTCGAGCGCGTCCTCCAAGGTGTCCGGAAGATTTCCGATCCCGAGCGCGCGACGCTCCTCAACCGACATCGCGTAGATGTCGTCCTGCGCCTCGGGCGGAAGCTCGAGCTCTCGCTCGATCCCATCGAGACCGGCAGCCAATGCAACCGCGAGGAACAGGTAAGGATTGCACGCGGCGTCGGGAGCCCGGTACTCGATACGCGTGGACTGCTCCTTGTCGGGCTTAGCGCTCGGCAGGCGAACGAGGGCCGAACGGTTCCGCCTGCCCCAAACGGTGAACACGGGGGCCTCGTAGCCCGGGATCAGTCGCTTGTAGGAGTTCACCCACTGGTTGGTGATCGCCGTCATCTCCCGCGCGTGCTGAAGGATGCCGGCGATGAACGACCGTCCGATCTTGGACAGGTGATACTCGTCGGCCGCGTCAAAAAAGGCATTGCGGTCACCTTCGAACAAGGACATATGCGTGTGCATGCCCGAGCCCCATTGACCCTGGATCGGCTTGGGCATGAACGTCGCGTACACGCCGTGCTCCTGCGCGACCTCCTTCACGGCGAGCCGGAATGTGAGGATGTTGTCGGCCATCGTGAGCGCGTCGGCGAAACGCAGATCTATCTCGTGCTGGGACGGCGCCACCTCGTGGTGCGAAGAGTGGACAGATATCCCCATCTGCTCGAGGTAGTTGATCGTGTGCCGCCGGAACTCCGACCCTACGTCCTGAGGCGTTAGGTCGAAGTACGAGCCTTGGTCCAGGGGAACCGGGTTGTCCGCCGAACCGAAAAGGAAAAACTCGATCTCGGCGTTGGCGTAAAAAGTGAAGCCGAGGTCATGAGCCTTCTGCAGATTTCGTCTCAGCACCGAGCGGGGGTCTCCCTCGAAGGGCGTGCCCTCGGGGTTGGCGATGTCGCAATACATGCGAGCGACGCCCTGTGCCTCGGGTCGCCACGGCAGGATCTGGAATGTCGTGGCGTCGGGGTGCGCGACCATGTCCTCCTCCTGGAAGCGCGCGAAACCCTGGATCGCCGACCCGTCGAACCCGACGCCTTCGTCGAAGGCGACCTCGAGCTCCTCCGACGGTATGGCGAACGACTTCAGGAAACCTAGGACGTCCGTGAACCACAGCCGGACGAAGCGCACGTCGCGCTCCTCGACCGTTCTTAGGACATAGGCCTTTTGCTTCTCATCCATGGGGTCACCTCGCAGTCGAGCCTGGCACACCAACGTTACAGAGGTGTTACTCGTCCTTTCGCAACGCGGGGAGCGATTCCGCCAGGAGTTCGAACGAGCGAGCCTGGAAGGCCCCGCCTGCGGCCGCCTGGCTCGTCGGGTAGTAGAAGACCAGGTCCTGTATCCCCGAGGCTCGCATCTTCCCGACGAAGTCCTGGAGCGCGTCGGCAGAGTCCCACCATTCGAAACCCGCCTCGCCCACGAGAGCCGATCGACGGATGGTCGATGGGTCACGGCCGGCGTCGGCCGCGAAGTCGTCGAGGCGAGCGTTGGAGGAGCGAAGAAACTCGAACAGATCGTCGCCCTTGTGACCCCAGCCGGCTAGAGCGTTCCATTCGTCTGCGAAACGGGCGGCGACACGCAACGTCTTTGGGCCGTTAGCCGCGATCACCAACGGCGGCCTGGGTTCTTGCACCGGCCATGGGCCGCGGCCGAAAGAATCCGTCGAGTAGTACTTCCCGCTGAAGCTTTCGATCTCCCCGGACATGAGACCGTCCACCAGCTCGACGAATTCGGCGAAGCGTTGAACGCGCTCGGGAGTGCTCCAGGTATCGACGCCAGCCACGCGGGCGTCGCCGTCCCGGGTCCCGGCTGCTCCGATACCGAGGTCGAGCCGGCCACCAGAAAGGTGATCGATCGTGATCGCTTCCTTGGCAACGAGCACCGGATCGCGATAGGTGATGTTCGTAACGAGCGTTCCCAACCGCACGCGCTCCGTTCGCATCGCTGCTGCCGCAAGAGTGGTCCAGGCCTCCATAAGAGCACCCATCTTCGGAAACGTCATCACGTGATCCGCCAGCCAGAGGCCGTCGAAGCCGGCGTCCACTATGCGATCCCACGCGGCGAAGAGCTCGTCCCTGGGGATCTCCTGGACCGTCAGACAGCCGAACCGCGGAACGTCAGACAAGCCGGCGATCGCTCGCCCACTTTGTGAGCTCGTGGCGGTTGGAAAGTTGAAGCTTGCGCAGCACCGCGGAGACGTGCGTCTCCACGGTCTTCACCGAGATCGACAATCGTTTTGCGACCTCCTTGTACGTGTAGCCGCGCGCTATCAAACGCAGCACTTCCTTCTCCCGCACCGTCAGCTGATCTACCTCGGGATCGGTCGGCAGATCTATCTCACCCGCGAAGGCATCGAGGACGAAGCCCGCGAGCCTGGGCGAGAACACCGCGTCGCCTCCATGGATGCTCTCGATCGCCTCGACCAGCTCCTCACCACTGATGGTCTTGGTCACATAACCGCGTGCGCCGGCCCGGATAAGAGAGATGACGTCTTCGGCGGCGTCCGACACCGAGAGTGCGAGGAACTTAACGTCGGGATGCGTCTCTGCGACGGCCTCGATGATCGTCTTGCCGCCACCGCCGGGCATATGAACGTCGACCAGCACCACCTCGGGCTTTAACGCGCGTATGCCTTGAACGGCTGCATCCACGTCGCTGGCTTCACCGACCAGATCGACCTTGCCCTCGAGCTCGGCCCGCACGCCGGCGAGGAACAGGCGGTGGTCGTCGACCAAGAAGACGCGCGTCATACCGGCATCACGATCTGCACCTCGGTTCCGTCGCCGGACCCGGTCGTGAACATCACAGTTCCTCCGTGTCGTTCGACCCGGCCCCTTATCGAATCGGTGATGCCGCGGCGTCCGTTCGGCACCTGCTCGGGGTTGAACCCTTTCCCTCGGTCCCGTATGTAGGCCGTGAGCAGATGGGGTTCGCATTCGACGTAAACGGATATCTCTTCGGATCCGGAGTGCCGGGCGGCGTTGGCGGCCGCCTCCCGTGCGGCGTGAACGACGGCGCTCGTCCGCTCGTCCAAGTCACGGTCGCCGACAACGACGGTCTCAACCGTCACTTCGTAGGACTCCTCGATCCCGTCGGCCATCTGGTGCAAGGTGGCCTCGAGTCGCGTATCGCTGGCCTCGGGTTGTCCGTACAGCCATGACCGAAGCTCTCGTTCCTGCCGGCGCGCGAGACTCGCCATCTTGCGCGGGCTGGAGGCATTGCGCTGGATCAACGCCAGGGTCTGCAAAACCGAATCGTGGAGATGGGCTGCCAGGTCGGACCTTTCCTCGGAGCGGATCCGGTCTCGACGTTCGTCGCCGAGCTGGTTCGCCATGCGGTACACCCACGGACCGAACACGACGGCCAGACCCATGGTCGTCACGGCCACAGCCATGACGACGGTGAGGATCCCTGGGAAGGAGTTGTTGGTCGTAAGGAACCACACGACACCGCCGACCACGAGCGCGCCGCCGGAAAGGAGATGGACGAGCGAGGGTCGTCCGGGTGTCTCGCGCGCTAGGGACGCGCGCGTCCAGCGCGGACGCCGCTTCTGCCCGGTTCCGACGTAGACGACGGCAGCTCCCCCCGCCGCGATGAGAAGCGGGATGCCCAACTCATCGCCCAGCCACAGGCCGACGTCACGCAGCAGCACCACCAAACCCAGAACTATGGCGCCGAAGGCGATGGCCTGTGGAACCGTGCTGTCCCGAGGTCGTGGCGCTCTCGGGTCACCCGGATCCAGAGAGATCCACCACGCGCCCAGATAGACGACTACGCCGACGGCCCCCGCGAACGAGAGCACCACGAAGGCGATGCGCACCAACACGGGCTCCACACCCCAGCGCGCTCCCAGGCCACCGGCCACGCCGGAGATCAAAGCGTCGTCGGCGTTCCGCGCGAAACGCAGCTTCGACAGCGGCTGCTCGGTGATCTGGAAAGGTCGCCGAACCCATCCGGCCTTGGGTTCCTTGGGGCGTTCGCGCCCCCGGCGTTGTCGCGCCGGCGAGTCCTTCATGCCTTCGATGTTCCCACGGGCAGGGACCCGGCCATATAGGGGACTTCCCTGATTGCCGGGGGCGCACTCAGGGGTCGGGGCAGGGCTTTTCCCGATTGTCCGCAGGGCCGTCGTGAAGCACGATGCGCCCATGAGCGACCAACCGAAGAACGAGAAAGAGACCGAGCCGGGCGCCGTCCCTCCCGCCGCGCCGTATGAGCCGGCTCCGCGCCGGCTCACGCGGCGGCCGGAGGGGAAGATCATCGCTGGTGTCTGTTCCGGCTTGGGTGCCTACACCGGTGTCGATCCGGTCATATGGCGGATCGGCCTGGTTGTCCTGGTTCTCGCCGGAGGCGCCGGGATCCTCGCCTACATCGTGGCCTGGCTGGTCATGCCGATGGCCCGGCCGGGCGAACCACTGCCCGAGCCGGCCCTGGCCACCGATTCGTCGCAGGTCGGGCGCTGGGTGGGCATCGGCCTGCTGGCGATCGGTGCCCTCTTGCTGTTCAGAGGGGTCTGGGACTTCCGCGGAGGCATCTTCTGGGGACTGCTGCTCCTCGGCATAGGCATAGCGATCTGGGGACGCGACCTCGTCGGATCACCTCGCCCCCCCAGCCCCCGGCCCTCAACGCCTCCGCCGAACTCGCCGCCACCGACGCCGGAAACCGGAACCTCACCCACCATGCCGATGGCCACGCCGCCGACGACTCCGCCGCCGCCCACACCACCGCCCCGACATTCGGCCGCGTCGTCCGTCCCCAGACCCTCCCCGGCCGTGGG
>JBBDRJ010000024.1:57737-166691 GCA_040905525.1 Actinomycetota bacterium | reverse complement strand
AACCGTCGGTGCTGGGTCGACTCGTCGTGGGGGCGGCGGCGCTGGCCATCGGCCTTGGATTGCTGCTCGACAACCTCAACGTGCTGAAGATGACACCCCGGGGCACGTTCGCCGTACTCCTGGCCATCGTCGGGCTGGGCCTGCTCATCGGAACGTGGTTCGGGAGCGCCCGCTGGCTCATCATCCCGGGCATCCTTCTGGTTCTCGCTCTTGCGATTACGACCTTCATACCGCTGCACGTGCGCGGCGGACTCGGCGAAGTCACCTGGAGTCCCGAGTCGAGATCGGAGCTCCGCGGCAACTACGAGCTCTTCGCCGGCAAGGCGGTCCTCGACCTGTCCAAGGTGAACTTCGGCTCCCACGACAGATCCGTCGAAGTGGACGTCACGTTCGGGGAGCTCCTCGTCGTCGTACCTGACGATCAGCCCGTCGAGATCAACTCGACGGTTCAAGGAGGCGAGATGATCCTTTTCGGTCAATCGAACGAGGGGTGGGACATCGAAGACCGCGTGCAGCGATCGGGCGACGAGGACCTGGGGACTCTCGAGGTTGATGCCGAGGTCGTCTTCGGCAAGATCACCGTCCGTCGGGTCCGGTCCACCGACGACTTCGAGACCGGCCGCAACAACGATCGAACCTTCCGCTTCGGAGACGTCAACTCCGGCGACGCAGAGAGTTTTGACTTCCGTCCGCTCGAGCTCGACAGAGGAGGTGTGCGTTGAGACGTCATGCATTCGATGTTCTGTCGTTCGTGTTCGGATTGGTATTCCTAGCGGCCAGCGGCTTGCTGTCCGCACGCGACGTCGACCTGTACGGACCAGGCCTGCGTTGGATCGCCATCGGCGGCCTGATGCTTTTGGGTCTTGGCATGTTGATCGGCTCCCGAACTCGATCGGAGGATCGTCGATGACGCTCGCACTCGCTCCAGTGATCGAATCGTCCCGGACGACCCAACGCATGGCTACGTTCCTGTTCACCGACATCGTCGGTTCGACCGAGATGCTCACGATGCTCGGTGAGCAGACCTGGCTCCGAGCCCTGCGCGAGCACAACGAGGTCGTCACCGAAGCCGTGGACAACTTCGGCGGAATCACTTTGAAGTTCCTAGGCGACGGCTGGATGGTCACATTTAGCTCCCCATGGGACGCGATGGATTCAGCCGTGGTCATCCAGCGGGTGCTCGGTCGCGATCCCTCCCCTGATGGCTTCCGTATCCGGATCGGGATCCACACCGGGATCGCCAACGCCGAGGGCAACGATTACGTGGGCAAGGACGTCGTGCTCGCCTCGCGCATCACCCGCGAGGCCGGCCCCGGCGAGATCCTGGCTTCGGCCGACGTCGTGGACGCGCTGGGCGCCCACGACGACCGCTTCGACGGCGGCCGTCTCGCCCACCTCAAGGGTCTCGGCCCCCACCTGGTGTTCGGGGTCGACTGGGCGAACTAGCAGCGGTGCAAGCGCTCCTCGGATCCCCTCGTACGATGGATGTATGAGGACGTTGCGGCTCGCGCTCGCGCAGTTCAACTCCACCGTAGGCGACTTCGAGGGAAATGCTTCCAAGGTGCTCGAGGGTGTCGAACGTGCTCGGGATCAGCGCGCCGATCTCGTGGCTTTCCCCGAGCTCTTCCTGCCCGGTTACCCCCCCGAGGATCTGTTGCTCAAGCCTTCTTTCATAAGGGCGAACGAGCAAGCTCTCCAGAAGGTCACGAGCCAGGTCCAGGGGATCACGGCTGTCGTCGGCTTCGCGCACCTCGACGGAGACCTCTACAACGCTGCCGCCGTTTGCGCGGACGGCGAGGTGAAAGGGATCTACCACAAGCACTTCCTGCCGACGTACGGAGTGTTCGACGAGGACCGCTACTTCAAGCGAGGTACGGCGGCACCGGTCTTCGTGGTGGCAGGAACGCGCGTCGGCGTCTGCATCTGTGAGGACATCTGGTACCCGTCCGGTCCGGCCGAGTGGGAGTCGAAGGCGGGGGCCGAGGTGATCGTCAACATCAACGGCTCGCCGTACCGCGTCGGGATCGACGACTTCCGCAAGCGGATGCTCGCGACACGTGCCGCCGATTACGTCGTTGCACTCGGCTATGTGAACCTCCTGGGCGGACAAGACGAGCTCGTCTTCGACGGTGGCTCTCTCGTGTTCGACGCCGACGGCGATCTCGTGGCGTCGGCGCCTTCCTTCGAGGAAGACCTCCTCGTGGTCGACATCGACGTCGACGCGATCGCCCGCGAACGCCTCCACGATCCACGCATGAGAAAGGTGACGGCGGCGCCCTCCGGCACCGCTTCCTCGGAGGTAGTGATCTCCGGCGAGCGCGCTCCGGATGTCGAGCCGATCGCACCGCGGGTCGCGCCCGAGGTAACCGTCGAGGAAGAGGTCTACCGGGCCCTCGTCCTCGGCACGCGCGACTACGTCCGCAAAAACGGGTTCCACCAGGTGTTCATCCAGCTCTCGGGAGGTATCGACTCGGCGCTCACCGCGGCGATCGCCGTCGACGCGCTGGAAGCGGAAGCCGTAACCGGGGTCGTAATGTCGTCGCGCTTCTCGTCCGAGCATTCACGGACGGACGCCTTCGAGCTCGGCCGGCGGCTCGGCATCAATGTGATGGACCTGTCGATCAGGCACCCGCACAACTCGCTGTTCCGAGCGCTGCAACATCACGTGCAGGGACAACCGGGCCAGGACATCGCCGAGCAGAACGTTCAGGCGCGTATCCGCGGGCTCCTCATCATGGCGCTCACCAATGCCCGGCCCGGCTCCATAGCCCTCACGACCGGGAACAAGTCAGAGCTGGCGACGGGTTTCGCGACGCTTTACGGCGACATGGCCGGCGGCTTCGCCGTCCTCAAAGACGTTCCGAAATTGTTGGTGTTGCGATTGGCGGGCTGGCGGAACCGCGACGAAGAAGTGATCCCGGTGTCGATCATCGACAAGCCTCCGTCGGCCGAACTCAAAGCCGACCAACTGGATCAGGACTCGCTGCCGCCCTACGACGTCCTAGACCCGATCCTCGAGGCCTACGTCGAGGAGGATCGGTCGATCGAAGAGATCGTGGCGAGCGGATTCGATCGGGAGACGGTTGCACGCGTCATCCGTATGGTCGACACCAACGAGTACAAGCGGCGGCAGGCGCCACCCGGGCCGAAGGTCACGTCCAAGGCTTTCGGGCGCGACCGAAGACTTCCGATCACAAACCGCTTCCGCGAGGGAAGCTAGGCGGTCCCGTTACAGGCCGGAGAGCTCTTCGTACAGCGCGCGGGCGGCCTTGCGTCCGCGAGTGAGAGATTCAAGCGCGTAGCTCTCGTTGGGCGCGTGAATCTTGTCCTGCGCGCCGGCGAACCCGGTGAGGATCGTGTCGATCCCCTTCTTCGCCAGCAAGTCGAGGAGCGGAAGCGTTCCTCCCAGTCTCCACAAAACCGGCTCTTCGCCGAAGGCCTTGGCGTAGGCGCTCCGGGCCGCCGTCAGAACCTTGCCCTCGGGATCGAATCCCGCGGCGTCGACGCTGCCCTGCCAGTCGAAGGAAACCTCGGCGCTCGGATGTGCAGCCTCGGTCACCAGACGTTCGATCTCGCGGCGCATGTCGGTGTGGTTCTGGCCCGGAGCGAGCCGCATCGATATGTAGGCGGATGCCTTCGACGGGATAACTGTGCGCGGATCGCCAGCCTTGATCTCGTTGACGTCGAGGGACGGCTCCCAGCCGGTCATCTCGTAGTACCGGTCGCCGGAGGTCGGAGAGATCGCGCGGGCCCCCACGGCCGTAAGGGCCCGATCGCCCGGCGGCATGTTCGCCCACGTCGCACGCTCGGCATCGGGGATCGGATCCACACCGGCGCGCAAGGTGTTCGGCAGCCGTCCGTCGGCGTCCGCGTGCAAGGGACGAAGCACGTCCATCAAGACGTGCAAAGCGTTCAGCGCCACACCGCCGTACACACCCGAGTGAAGGTCGATGTCGGCCGTCCGTACCTGGACATAACCGTTGATGATCCCCCGGGCGCCGAGGGTTATCGTCGGGCGGGAGCCGATGCCTCCCGAGTCGTAGATGACGCAGGCATCGGTCGGTTCGTCGTAGGCCTCGAGCCAAGGCCAAAGGTTGTAGCTTCCGCGCTCCTCTTCACCTTCGATCACCACGCGAACGTTGACGGGTAGGGTCCCGTCCTGCGCCATCGAGCAGGTCTCGTACAGCAACGGCCAAAAGTTCCCTTTGTCGTCGGAGGCGCCGCGGGCATAGATGCGGCCGTCTTTGATAACGGGCTCGAACGGGTCGGTCTTCCATTCGTCCATGGGCTCGGGCCCCTGCACGTCGTAGTGGCCGTAGATCATGACGTTGGGCGCGTTCGCGTTCGGTGAGGCGAATCTTCCAACGACGAGAGGATTGAGCTCCGTGCTCACGAGATCACACTCGCCGCCGGCCGCTCTCACGAAGTCGCGCAGCCAAATGGCCGCTGCGTTGATCGCCTCCGGGTTCCCACCCCCCGTCGAGACGGAAGGTATGCGGAGTAGGTCCAGGAGGGGCTCGATGAACTCCGGCTCCAGATCTGACATCGGCCAACCGTACCGGAAGCGCCTCACGTCGCCCTAAGGGACGCCTCGGTGCGCGGGCCGGGCACCCAGAATCTACCGCGGACCTGCCCGTTTACACCGACGTAACGTCCAGTTACCGTTCGGCAACCCCGGTCGCCTATGCTCCACGGCGTTTCCAGACCGCAAGGAGGAACTAGATGGCTACACCCGCCGACGCCCTGAAACTCGTGAAGGACTCGGGCGCCGCCGTCGTCGATCTTCGCTTTTGCGACCTGCCCGGCCTGATGCAGCACTTTTCGATGCCGGCGCACGAGCTCACCGAAGATGTCTTCACGGAAGGCTCCGGATTCGACGGATCGTCGATCCGTGGGTTCCAAGAGATCCAAGAGTCGGACATGCTCCTCATCCCTGACCCCGACAGCGCTTACGTCGACACGTTCCGCGAGCACCCGACGGTCAACATCAACTGCTTCGTCAAGGACCCCGTAACGGGTGAGTGGTACACACGCGACCCCCGTGGAATCGCGCGCAAGGCGGAGGCGTATCTGAAGGAGTCGGGACTGGCCGACGTTTCCTACTGGGGTCCGGAACCGGAGTTCTACCTATTCGATTCGATCCGCTTCGACCAGAACCAGCACGAGGGCTACTACCACATCGACGAGGTCGAGGGTGCCTGGAACACGGGCCGCGAGGAAGAAGGCGGCAACAAGGGGTACAAGCCTCGCTACAAAGAGGGTTACTTCCCGGTTCCTCCGATGGACCACTACCAGGACATCCGCACCGAGATGATGCTGCGCCTAATCGACGCCGGTGTAAACGTCGAGATCCAGCACCACGAGGTCGGAACGGCCGGACAAGCTGAGATCGATATGGGCTTCGGCTCCCTGCTTCAGCAGGCCGACCGCGTAATGCTGCTCAAGTACGTGGTGAAGAACGTGGCGTGGGCGCGCGGTAAGACCGCAACGTTCATGCCGAAGCCGATCTTCATGGACAACGGCTCGGGCATGCACGTCCACCAGTCGCTGTGGAAGGAAGGCAAGAACATGATGTTCTCCGAGACCGGCTACGCGGGTCTCTCGGACAACGCTCGGTACTACGCGGGCGGCCTTCTGCAGCACGCGGCCTCCATCCTGGCCATAGCAGCGCCGACGACGAACTCCTATCGGCGCCTGGTGCCGGGCTACGAGGCTCCGGTCAACCTCGTTTACTCCCAGCGCAACCGCTCGGCGTGCGTACGGATCCCGGTGTACTCGAAGTCGGAGAAGGCCAAGCGCCTCGAGTTCCGTCCGCCGGACCCGTCGGCCAACCCGTACCTCGCCTTCTCGGCGATGTTGATGGCCGGTATCGACGGGATCTTGAACAAGATCGACCCGGGCGATGCGGTCGACAAGAACATCTACGACCTGCCGCCCGAGGAAGCCGCCGGGATCCCGACGGTTCCGTCCTCGCTCGAAGAAGCGCTGAGGGCTCTCGAGGACGACCACGACTACCTGCTGCGCGGTGACGTGTTCACAGAGGACGTCGTGCAGTCGTGGCTCAGCTACAAGTGGGAGAACGAGGTCGACGCGGTGCGGCTGCGTCCGCACCCCCACGAATTTGCTCTGTACTTCGATTTGTAAGCCGTAACCAGGACCGCACTCGCACGAAGGGGCGGCTCGCGCCGCCCCTTCTGCGTGTCTGGGACTCCTCGTCGGGGTCGTGCGGTCACGTCCGAGTCCATTTCCTCCCCCTAAGGCACACGATGGACTCGAAGGAGCAGCCCGTCGATCACGGCAACGAGCGACGCAAGCTGATCACTTCGCCGTCATCAATCTCGCCGATTACGAGACCCAGAAACACGTCTCGAAGGGCTCGGCGTCGATCCGGACGTACGCCGACCTAGGATCCTTCGCCGTAGAAGAGGCGGTCGGTTACGCGGCGTGCCCGCCGCGTAACGCGCTTGTAGCGCTCGAGGAACTTCGAGCGCGACAAGCGCCCGTAGCCGAGGCTGCGTGCCAGACGCTCCATCTCCTCGTCCCGAGTGGGGAGTGCGTCCGTGGCCAGTCCACGCAGAAGGAAGAGGTGATTGCGCACGCGATTCAGCAATAGGTACGCCTCGCGTAGCCACTGCGCGTCTTGGGGTTCGATCAGCCCGGATCCCTCGAGCGCGTTGATCCCTCGAAGTGTGTTCGGCGTCCGAAGCGCGGGATATCGGTACCCGTGCTGCATCTGCAGCAACTGCACGGTGAACTCCACGTCGGCGAGCCCTCCGACCCCGAGCTTCACCTGGTAACGCGGATCCTCACGCCTCGGCACCCGTTCGCGCTCTATCCGCGCCTTCATGTGTCTGATCTCAGCAACGTCGGCGTCTTCCAATTTCGGTCTCCAGACTCGCGGCGCTACAGCGTCGAGCAGAGTCGTCGTAAGCCCGCGATCACCCGCGCTGTGGCGAGCTCGGGTAAGCGCCTGGAACTCCCAAAGAGATGCCCAGCGCTGGTAATAGAGGAGATAGCTCTGGAGGGACCGGACGATCGGTCCGCTCCGTCCCTCCGGTCGCAGCTCGGTATCGACCTTGAAGATCGGTGGTGTCGACCCGAGGATCTTGATGATCGCCTCAGCAACGGCGGTGTGGAACAGCCGCCCCTCGGATCCGTCGGGACAGTTTCCGTCGCGTTCGTAGACGAACATGACGTCCAGATCGCTGGCGTAGTTCAGCTCGCCACCGCCGAGCCGCCCCATCCCCACGATCGTGAAATCGCCCGGGGGTGGTCCTCCCGTCTTTTTCGATTGCTCGGTGACGGCTAGTGCGAGCGCCGCATCCAGGCAGGCGTCGCCGATGTTCGAAAGTCCGGCCGCGATGTCGACGAACACAGCCGGGTCGGCTCCCGAAGTGAGATCTCGCGTCGCCAATCGAAGGAACTCGCCTTCTTTGAAGCGTCGCAGCGTACCGACGGCGGCTTCGGGCGCTGCAGCGCGTCCGATCAGGGCGAGGGCGTGGGCCCGCCGGTCGCCGCCGGTGGGTGACTGATCCCCGCTCAAGGCCGCCAGCAGGCTCGGATCGCCCTGAAGCAGTCCGGCGAGGACGGGACCGGTCCCCAGCGCACGGCACACGAGCTCGGCCACGGGTGGTTCGTCGCGCAGCATCGCCAGGAGATGCGGCAGGGCGTCGAGCTCTTGCGCAAGAACGACGAGCCGCAGCATCCCCGCGTCCGCCTCCGGCGTTTCTGCCATCCACGAGAGCAAGCCGGGCAGGATCGCGCGCATCATCTTCCCGCGACGCGTTCCACCGCTCGTGAGGCTGGCGATCGCTTCGCGAACGCGGGGCGGCCGGTCGAAGCCCAGCACGGCCAGTCGTTCGTCCACCTCCTCGGGGGGCAATGTGGGACGAACCGACGGCACCGCGGCGAACGATTCCATCAGCGGGCGGTAGAACAAGCGCTCGTGGATCGTCCGTACCACCGACGTCGTGCGGGTCCAAGCTCGTTCGAAAGCTTCGAGGGCCGACGCCCCCGCGCCGTCGCGGAAGCCGAGTCCCCGAGCGAGGTGCTCACGCCTGCCCGGCGCGCGTGGAAGCGTGTGCGTTTGGCGTCCGGCCTCGAGTTGAAGGCGGTGCTCCGTGTGTCGCAGGAACACGTAAGCGTCGACGAGCTCCCGAACGTCATCCTCGGCGACGTAGCCGTCGGCGCCCAACACGTCCAGGGCTTCGAGGGTTCCGCGGACGCGCAGGTCCGGATTGTGGCGGCCGTGAACGAGCTGCAACAGCTGAACGGCGAACTCGACGTCGCGGATACCACCGGAGCCGAGCTTCACCTGTCTATCGGTGAGTCCACGGCGCTCGATCTCCTGCTCGGCCCTCGATTTCATGGCGCGCACCTGCTCGATGGCTTCGGGCGCGAGCGTGTCCGGCCACACGCGAGGGTCGATCATCTCCATGAACGCCGACCCGACTGCCTGATCGCCGGCGACGAACCGGCATTTGATCAACGCTTGGAACTCCCAGACCTGCGCCCACCGCGAGTAGTAAGCGTCGTAGGCAGCGAGCGAGCGCACGAGCGGACCGTCCCGGCCCTCCGGCCGGAGGTCGGCGTCGACGCGGAACAGAACCGGCGGACCGTTCATCGCCTCCATGAGCCGGCGCGCGTTACGTTCGGCCCCCTCGGCTTCGGCGTCTCCGAGTACGAAGAGCAGGTCGATGTCCGATGCGTAGTTCAGCTCCTGTGCACCGTATTTGCCCATGCCCAGGACGGCCAGCGGGAGCCCGCCCGCAACGTCGGACAACACCTGCGCGACGCACACGTCGGACAGATCGGACAAGGCGCGCGCTGTCTTGGCGAACGAGTCTCGATCCGGCGTGCGCATCAAGTCTTCGGAGGCGATGTGCACGAACCCGGCGTCGCGGATACCTCTTACATCCGTCCTCGCAACGGGTTCATCTCCGAGCAACTCCTGTGCCAATCCCGGGGTTCGTTCCAAGAGCTCGGTCAGGTAGTCGCTGTACCCGATCACATGCAACAGTCGCGACGCGCTCGCCGGTTTGCGAAGCGCTGCTTCGATCACATCGGTGCCGAGACGTCCCAGGCGCAGAAGCGCAGCGTCCGGATCGGCCGCGTCGCCGAAATGCTGGAGCAGCGCGTGCCATCGAGAATCGTCACGCCATCCCTCCGGGAGCCGGGTGCGCGCGCGTTCTGGCGTCCGGAAACCGAAGCGGGCAAGGAGTGCCGCGTCGCCCGAGCCGGGCAAGTTAACTGTCGCGCGAGCGCGCCGGTGCACCGTTCCCGGCAGCACCGACTTTGTCGCGCAGTTGCTTCAGACTCGGGGTGAGCTCGAAGGAGGCCCTGAGCTCGGCGACCGTGAGCGTCTGCGCTCCGAGCAGGCCGCCGAGACAGAAGTCGATCGCTTCCTGGATGAATCGATCGATGTCGGCACCGCTGGTGACAAAGTACGCGCGCGAAAGGTGGTCTACGACGCCTGAGATCGCGCGAGCGAGATAGGTGGGATCGGTGGATCGCACTACGCCCTGCCCGATGGCCTCGGAGACGTGCCGCGCCGTGTCGAGGACGGCGTTACCACCGCCGGATCTTCGTGTGCGCCGGACCCGTGCTCCCTCGTGGTCGAGCACGGCGAATACGTGCGCGTTGCGCACGATGAAGTCAAACGATGCGACGATCCCCTTTGCTATTCGACGGATCGGATCCGGTTCACCGGCGATGAACGCCCCCTGGAACAGGCGCATGCGCTTGGTCGTGTCGTCGAGGATCTCGCGGAACAATGCATCCTTGGATTCGAAGTACCAATAGAAGACGCCTTGCCCGACTCCGACTCGGCCGACCACGTCGGACACGCGCGTGCGGCCGAAGCCGAACTCCGCGGCGAGCAGCACCGCGGTCTGCATGAGCTCGGCCCGCCGTTTAGCACCTGCGGGCGTCCGCCTCTGGCCGTCTCTTCCCCCCGCCATGACTCCACCAGGATAGAGAGCCTGAGGGGTGCGCAAGAAAAGCGAGAGGCCCCGTCAGCTGCGCGGGACCTCTCGGAGGCATCCGTCCTATAGGCGGGATCCTGTCCCGCCACGCCCTCGCGGCCGCGGCGGCGGCGACCATCCCTCTCGGCGACCGGTTACCCGGCCGCTCCTTGGGCTGGGGGCACATCCCCCAGACCCCCTAGCGGCCTACCCGGGAGCATTTGGGCGGGCCACCCGCTCCCTGCTTGGCCTTGCTCCTGACGGGTTCGCCAGCCGGGCCGGTCACCCGGCCCGCTGGTGGGCTCTTACCCCACCGTTTCACCCTTGCCGATGGTTTAGATCGGCGGTCTGTTCTCTGTGGCGTTGCCCACGGGTTTCCCCGCCTGGGAGTTACCCAGCGTCTTGCCCTGTGGAGTCCCGACCTTCCTCGGCGGACGAATAACATCCGACGCGGTCGCCCGGACGGCTCCTCCAGGCCAGTGTACGGCTCCGCGAAGGCCGGGCTCAGTCGGGCTCCCGCATGCACACGAACGCCTGGATGCTCGCGCCACGCCGGATTACGCGTGTTAGGACGAGCTCGACTGGATAAAGAACGGGGCCGAGCAGGGGCCCCACAACGGGCAGTCGGGAAGGAGCCAGGACCAGCGCCTTCCACACGCCGGGCCAGATCGCACGGCGAGCAGCCGCGGGCGCCTCCATCAGTACGAACGAAGGCATCCGGGTCTCGAGGCGGAGGCCGTTGCGCTCCAACGCCTGGAGCACGTCGCTCTCGGCGCGGCGAACCTGGTGCGCGGCCCTTCTTGTCGATCCGGAGGCAACCGGCAGATCGGTAAAGACGAACCATCCACCCGGACGAAGAAGCCGCCGGACGTTGCGCAGGGCCTGTTCGTAGCGATCGTCGTCCACGACGTGGAAAAGGACATCGAAGGCCGACACCACGTCGAACGAACCCGGATCGAAAATTTGGCCGTCCGCACCGATGTCCACCTCTTCGGCCCGGATCCCGCGTGCACGCAGCCGATCGACCGCGACCTCTGTGAGATCGGTCGCGACCACCGTCCCGGCTCCCGCGGAGCGCCACAGATCAACGTAGAAACCGGTACCCGAGCCGACGTCCAGCACCCTGGCTCCGTCGACATCGATGCCGGACGAACGAACGATGCGCTTGAAGACCCGGCGGCGCACGCGATAGAGCCAAGGAACGTAGGCCGGCCCCAGGCTCAGATTCCCCACACCGACGAGGCCCTCGTGGGAGCCGAGACGTTGCTCCCAGTACTGCTTGGCGTCGAACGGCCGGTCGGCCACCGGTGCTGCTACGCGCGGTCGCGCGATGCGATCGGCCCGTAGCCCGGGAGCCCAGTGCGATCGTGCAGCGGATCCTGCAGGTGCGTCGTGTCGTTCCACAGACGGATCCGGCGGCGGCCATGATTGACATGGATCAAGGAAAGCGATCCCGTCTCCACCAGGAACGCGTCCATCGCTTCCCGCGGGATCCCCATGAGTTTGCGCAAGAGCGCCATGATCGGCCCGCCGTGAGTAACAGCTAGGACGGTTCGTCCCTCGTACCGCTCAATCGCCGAGTCGAACCACGACTGCATGCGCTCGCCGAGGTCGGCCCAGCACTCACCCGCCGGTGGCGGAACCCTGTCGTCGCCGACCCAGCTCTGCAACTCTTCCGGCCATCGTTCCGCCACCTCGGCGATCGTGAGGTCCTCCCAATCACCGAAATGGCACTCGCGGATGTCGTCCACGACGGTCGCCTTCCGTCCCGTGATCTCGGTGATGGGTTCGGCCGTCTGCCGGCACCTGATCAACGGCGAGACGTGCATGACGTCTATGCGCACGGCGCGGAGCCTCTTGGCCAGTTCCCCCGCCTGCTCGCGACCGAGATCGGAGAGCTCCACGTCGGTCGCTCCCGCGAAACGGCGCTCGCGCGACGAATCCGTTTCGCCGTGGCGCACGAAGATGAATCGGGTCGTCATGCCGCAGACTCCGCAAGCTCGAGGCGGCCCGTACGAAGGAAGGACCGCACGCCTCGTCGATTGAGCATGTCGTGCGAAGCCAGTAGCCACAAGATCGCAGCGATGCCGATCGCTTCCCGCCACGCGGCTCCCGAGATGTTCGCCGGGCTGAGGAAGCTGAACAGACCACCGGCAACGGGATCCCTCGGGAACGTCGTACCGAAGAAGGGCCACCAGAACACCTGAGGGTCCGACCAGACCCCGTCCTCGGCCAGATGCAGCAGCGAAGAGATCGGAACGAGGACAAACTTGCGCTTGATGCGTCCGCGCATGAAGAAAAGTATGCAGAAGAACAAGGCGTTGATAAGCAGAGTGTGCGCAAAGATCCGGCCGCTCTCGAACCGTTCGCGGAAGATCAGCCGCCCGATCGGCTTGTCGATCAGATCGGGCAGCAACGACGCGACGGCCACGATCCGGTAGTCCACGCGCGTGTTCCCGCGCATGACGAACCACACGATGAGCATCGTCAGACCCGCGTGCCACAGGATCACTCGAATATCTCGGTTTGCTGTGGACGCACACCGCGTGACTTCGCTGATTCGGCTCCCGCTTTCGCAAGCTCGTCCGCGCGTTCGTTGAGCTCCCGCCGGACGTGCTCGAACGAGACGCGCTCGAAGCGTCGGATCAGCTCCTGGATCTCGATCATCAGAGACTTCAGCTTGCGATCCTTGACCTTGTACTCACCGGTGACCTGACGCACGAGCAGCTGTGAGTCGCCGCGAACCAGCAACGAATCGAACCCGCGCTCGATGGCTTCGCGTAACCCGGCCAGCAGGGCGCGGTACTCCGCCTGATTGTTGGTCCCCCAACCGATGTCCTCGGAACCTTCAGCGACGATCTTGTCGCCTTGCGTCAAGACGAACCCGATTCCCGACGGGCCGGGATTCCCAAACGATGCGCCGTCGACGTACAGAACCGCCGCATCCTCCGAGCTCACCTCACGACCAGGAGTCGCCGGCAGTGCTCGCAGCGAAAAAGCCACTCACCCTCTCGCGCGCGGCGCTTGATCTTGTCGACCTCGACGGCGGACAGCGCTTCGCGACAGGCGGTGCAGCTTCCGTTCTCGAGTGCGCCCACGCCGACGCCCCGCTTGGAGCTGCGTATCTCTTCGTAGAGCTCGAGCGTGTCGGCCGGGATGTGGACAACGACCTCACCGCGTTTGGAGTCCTCGATAGCGAGCTCTCGATCGATCTCACCCTCGGCTTCTTCGATCTTCGTCCGGATGGCGGACGCTTCCTGCTCCAGTTCCTGGAGCTCGGATTCGAGGCGTCCGCGCTCGGTGAGGAGCTGATCGCGCGCCTCCAGCTCCTCCAGGCCTCGTTCCTCGAGAGGTGACTTACGGCGCTTGAGCATGTCGACCTCGTCGGCGAGGGCGGACAGCTCCTTCGGGTTGATCACCTGACCCGAATACATCTTGTTCTCCTCCTGACCGATCTTTTCCTCGATCAGGCGGACCTCTTCCTCGACCTTTCGCTCCTCACGCTCGAGCTCGTCGGCTTCCTTCTGAACGCGGGCGATGGCCGCCTTGACCTCGGCTATGCGCGATCCGACGTCGACCAGCTCGTCCCGGAGCTCGAGGCGCTCCTTTCGATCGCGGAGGCGGTCGCGGGCGCGGTCGATCTGCTGAAGATCGAGCAGCGCTGTGACCGATTCGTTCAAGGAGCCTCCTTTGCGAGCGCGGACGAGTTTACTGACCGGCTCAAAACGATGTGGGACGAGGATGCTACAGAGCCGCTTCCGCCGCGCGGACGACGGTGGAGGCAAGCAGGGCGCCGCGCGCCGCGCCGAGGAGATCCATACCGGCGAACCGGTCGTACACGAGCCCGAACGTCACCTCGGCCTTCGGATCGGCGCCGGCGTAGGTGCCGCCGGCTCCCACATGACCGTAGGCCTCGTCGTTCGGTCCGAGAACCGGGACGGCCGAGCCTCCGGTCATGTACCCCAGGCGCCATCGCGGCGCCAAAAAGATCACGAGGTCGTTGCGGTCGTTCTGCTGGGTCGTGGCGGTGGCGATGGTCTCCGGGGTCAGGATCTTCGTTCCCCCGACCTCGCCACCGCGCTCGAGCGCTGCGTAGAGCTTGGCGAGCGAACGTGCGGTGAACACACCGGACGCCGATGGGATACACGATCCGAGTCCCTGCGGCGTGTTGAAGAACTCGACGATGTTCCCGCGCGGCGACAGCGCCCTCAGGACGATCGAGTCCTTACCGAGCACGGTCTCCAGCTGTTCGTCGGCCCCGCTGCCTTGGACTTCCTCCGTAGTCACGAGCGGAGCAACGCGATGGTGCTCGTGGGGCGGAGTGCCTATGAACAATCCGTCGAGCCCCAGAGGTCCGGCCAGCTCCTCGGCCAGGAACGTCGGAACGTCGCGTCCGTCGATACGCCGGATGAGCTCTCCGATGAGCCAAGCGAAATTGATCGCGTGATAGCCGTTCGCGGTACCGGGCTCCCAAAGCGGCTCGAGTCCGGAGACCATGCGAACCATGGCGTCCCAATCCGACATGTCCCAAACCGAGTCCACCTGGTCCCGGATCTGCGGCACGCCGGCCTCGTGGCACAGCGCATGGCGGATCGTTACGACGTCCTTGCCCTTGGTTCCGAACTCCGGCCAGATCTCGGCCATCGGGGTGTCGTAGGTGGTACCCGAGCGCTCCATGACCATGTGCAGCGCCGTCGCCGCCACACCCTTGGTCGTGGAAAAGCAAAGGGCCATCGTGTCTTCCTGCCAGGGCGCGTCACCCTCGGGGGTGCTCCGCATTCCGCCCCAGATGTCAACGACGGGTTCACCCCGGAAATAAGCCGCGAAGGCTACACCGTGGTGCTCGTCCCGCTCCATCTGCGAAGCGAGCACGTCGGCGAGGGCCCCGAACCGCTCGTCGCAGCGGCCGCTGATCCCGTCCGGAAGCTTGCCGTCTGGCATCGAAGCAAAACTCTATCGATTCGAGAAGATCGGAATGTTAGCTCCGCTCAGCGGAGCCAGAGCGTCGTCGAGCAACGCGACGATGAGGCGCCCGGCGTCCTCGGTCGTGAGGCCGGCCTTCAGGTGCGGCGCCGCCCGGCGGAGCATCTCGGTGTCGACCGCGCCCGGACTGATGCACACCGAGCTGATCCCGAACTCGCGGCCTTCGACGGCGATCGCCTCGGTCAAACCCACAACTCCGAACTTGGACACGTTGTAGGCAGCGAGACCGGGGAACTTCTCGGTGGCGTAGACACCGGACAGCGAAGCGATCGTGACGATACGTCCGCCCCCGGCCTCCCGCATGGCCGTGAAGGCCCGCCGGCAACACAGGAACGTCCCGGTGAGGTTCACCTCCAGCGTGCGCTGCCACGAGTCGTCCGATGTCGTCTCCAACAGGGAGGGCTCGAGGATGCCGGCGGCGCAGACGAGAACGGTCGGGGGGCCGATCTCCAGAGCCGACGCGAACAACGAGTCCACGTCGCGCGGTCGGGAAACGTCGCACACGACGGCCGTGGCGTGGAGCCCCGCACCCCTGAGATCGCCGGCCGCTTCTTCTAGAAGGTCCTTCGTACGCGCGGCCAGCACCACGTGGGCACCGGCTCGCGCGAGCTGCTCGGCCGTTCCCAGACCGATCCCCCGGCTGGCTCCCGTGACGATCGCGACTCGACCCTTGAGCCAACCGGTTCCCATCAGTTGATCCTCGTGTGCGATCGGCCGGC
The DNA here is from genome assembly GCA_040905525.1 of Actinomycetota bacterium. Classification (GTDB taxonomy): domain Bacteria; phylum Actinomycetota; class JAICYB01; order JAICYB01; family JAICYB01; genus JBBDRJ01. The sequence continues at coordinate 151,027 of JBBDRJ010000024.1, read as the reverse complement.
CACGCGATCGTAGAGCGCCTCGTGGGCGTCGAGGCAGCGATCGAGTGACAGATCCCTCTCCGCGTGCTTGCGACACTCGCGCCGATCGAAAAGGTCAACGGATACCAACACCTGTGCCGCCGATTCCAGGTCATCGACGAGAGCGCCGGTCACGCCGTCATCCACGACGTCGACGAGACCACCTCGCCGGAAACCGATCACGGGTGTCCCCGCGGCCTGCGCTTCGGCGGCGACGAGCCCGAACGGCTCGTCCCACGAAACCGGACACAGCACCGCGCACGACCGAGACATCACGCGCCAAAGCTCGGCACGCGGGAGCGCTTCGCAGATGTCAACACCCGGGCTCCCACGGTGGGGTTCGACGAAGGTTCTCGCGTATTCCTCGTCGTAGGGACTGCCCACCAAGACGACGGGTACGCCGGCGAGGCGGGCGATGGCGATAGCTTCGGCTGTCCCCTTCTCCGGGCTGAATCGCCCCGCGAACAATGCGGTCTCTCCCCCATCAGGCGACCACTCGATACGGTCGACGGGAACACCGTCGGGCAGAACCAGGTCGATCTCTGAGGACTTGGACCAGGCGTCGGCATGTCGCCGCGACACGCAGGCCACAACCGGAGGTGCATCCGAGGCCCGGGCCCGCGCCAGTGCCTGGCCGACCTCGGGATCCGGCGGTAGATGCAACGTATGCACCACGGGCACACCAAGTCCGATGCCTTGCTCGATCGCCGGGGCATCGAAGGCGTGATTGTGCACGAGCTCGTAGCCGCTGCGCCCGATCATCTCGTACACCTGCGCAAAGGCTCGCTGGGTTGCCGCGGTCGCGCGCTGCGTCTCGCCGGCCCGAAAGAGCGTTTCGGACAGCTGTTCGGAGTCGATGCCCGCGTCTACGATGCGCGCTCCTTCGATGGCCGAGCCGGTCGCCCCGTAGACGTCCACCTCGTGCCCGCGAGTTGTGAGACCCGCGGCGATGTCGGCCAGCAGCGCCTGCGAACCCCCGAGTTGTGGCTCTCGGATGGGAGTGACCAGGGGCGCAACGATCGCGATCCTCACGACACGCGCTTCCAAGCCACGTCACGCGGAGGGTTCATCCCCAATAGATCGTAGGGAACACGTTCGAGACCCAGTCGAACGATCTCGTCGACGGCATGTGGGTAGAAGATCCGTGCAATAGCCGCGGCCTCGGCGGCGTCCGCGAACTCCACGAACATCTCGCCGGGGAAGCTTTCGTAGTTGAATCCTTGCGCCCGAAGCCAGTCCACATCCGCCGGCCACACCAGCGCGATCAAACCGCCGGGAGCGGCTACACGCACCATCTCGGCCAGGCCCGGCTCCCCTCCGTGCCATCGATCGGACGTCAGAGCCGAGCACGACACCACTAGGTCGGCTTGATCCGAAGGAACGGGAATCTCGTCGAAGAAGCCGCGTCGAACCTCGACGTTGGATACGCCGCTTCGATCAAGCTTGGCTCCGAGCGACGAGCTCAGCTGCGCCACGGGCTCAACGGCGATCAAGCGATGGCAACGTCCGGCGACGTCCATCGTGAGTCGGCCCGTTCCCGCAGCAACCTCGACGGCCGTCCCAACGGAGGACGGCAACCACTCGATCACATCCCGGTGGATGCGTTCGCCCGAGATCAGACGCTCGTAGAGATCTGGTTCTTTGCGATAGAGCAGCTCGGTCGCGATGTCGGGAGCGAGCTCGTGCCAGGCTTCCTCGTCCCCCTGGAGAGCGGCATCGGCCAGGGGGCCGAAAGGATCGAGGAAGCGCTTTCGCTCCTCGGCGTCGAAGAGATCGAGGTCCCCGGCCCCGAAGCGAGCGATGAGCGGCCCGGGTGCCTTCCTCGACGTCTCAATCACGCCGGCGTTCGGCCCAGTTCTTCTCGGTCTCACCCAGCCGGATCGAGTAGAGAAGTCGGTCCGGAAGGTGGCTGTCGAGCCGCTCCCAGAAGGCGGAGGCGAGATTCTCCGTTGTTGGGATCACAACGGCGAGCCAGTCCACATCGGTGTTGAGATTGCGGTGATCGATGTCGTCGATGACTTGCTTGCGCATGATCGCCGCGAGCTCGGACAGGTCGAAAAGAAATCCGGTGTTCGGATCGGGCTCCCCACGCAGGGTCACTTCCAGGACGTAGTTGTGGCCGTGACCGGAGGGGTTGCTGCACTTACCGAAGATCTCACGATTTCGTTCATCGGAGAACTGGGGGTTGAAGAGCGTGTGACCCGCGCTGAAAGTCTCCCGTCGCGTGACGTAGAGGGCCATCGTCGTCAGCCGGATCCGGTGCCGCGCGCGAGCGCCAGGAACTCCTCACGGGTGCGCGGGTCGTTGCGCACCGCCCCCAGCAGAGCCGACGTGACGGTGGTCGAGCCCGGCTTCTCCACACCTCGCAGCGCCATGCACATGTGCTCGGCCTCGAGGATCACGCCGACGCCTTTGGGGTTGAGGTTGTCCCGGAGCCAGTTGGCGATCTGCTGGGTCATTCGCTCTTGAACCTGGAGATCCCGAGCGAACATCTCGACGAGCCGAGCGAGCTTCGAAAGCCCGAGGATGCGCTCCGACGGAAGGTAGGCGACGTGCGCCACACCGACGAACGGCAACAGGTGGTGTTCGCACAGTGAATGAAAGCGGATGTTGCGAGCGATGATCAGCTCGTCGTAGTTCTCATCGTTCGGGAACGTCGTTAGGCGGAACGGCCTGTGCTCGAGGAACTCGGCATAGGCCCGGGCGACACGTCCCGGCGTGTCCTGAAGGCCCTCGCGATCGAGGTCAACGCCGAACGCAACGAGTAGATCACGGATGGCCTTCTCGGCCGCCGCCTCGTCAACGTTGGGAGGCGCTGGAACGGCAGCCAACCCACCTTCATCGATCCGCTCGGGCTTCACAGGTTCTCCATTCGGTTCTGTGCCCACGTGGTACGCCTCCAAACTAGTGAGAAAGGAGCGGCCGTGCGGTCCGCCGCCATGCGTACGGATCCTGGACGTTGGGTATCCAAGCACGAATCACGGGAGAAGAGCGATGACGGCACCGTTGGTCCTGGGACCCGGCGGCGGCGAAGGTGCGATCGTCGGCTCCATAAGTTTCGTGATCAAAGCCGACAGCGAGCGAACGCAGGGGTCGTATTCGATGGTCGAGGCGAACGGCACTGTTTTCGCAACGCCGCACGTGCACCACGACCGCGAGGAATCGTTCTACGTCCTTGAGGGCAGCGTCACGTTCCTGGCCGGCGAGAACACGGTCGAAGGTACGGCGGGCTCGTTCGTGCTCGTGCCGCGGGAGACGATGCACGGCTTCCGCGCCAACGGAGAAGCGCGGCTCATCATCATCCACTCCCCCGGCGGCTTCGAGCGGTTTTTCCGTGAGATGGCGGCGGCCATCGAACGCGGTGATTTCGATCAGGCCCACCGCGATCGTCTGGCCGCTGAGCTGGGAATGACGTATCACGACGACATCAAGTTCTGAGTCCCTCTTGACGAAAGACAGAGGCGTTATGAGTGGTCGAGATCGATGCGCACGGTGAGGTGGTCTCCGCCGGCGACCCAGAGGAAGAAGCCGTTGATCGGGCTGATCCGGATCATCCGCTTGCGGGGGTCGTCGTCCGGACACAGGTGGGCCGTCCCCGAACGCCAGCGTCCGTAGACCTTCACGCGAACTCGCGGGTTGGCCTCGATGTTCCGCACATAGTTTGCTCGGCGCCCGAGGCCGGCGACGAGCCAGAAGGTGTCGCCGCTGAGCCGGCCTCCGACGGGCACACGCCGCACCACACCAGTGCGACGCCCGATGGTCTCGACGACGCCGAAGCCCGGAGTAAACCCACACGACAGACGGAAAAACGGCATGGTCAGGCGCTGATAGGCGCGCACGACCTCGGGCGATGCAAAGCGCTCGAAGACGGGGATCACGATGATCCAGAAGAAGGCAAGGCTCCCAAGGACGATCAGTGCCACCTTGAGGAACGCCGGCAGAGCTCAGCCCTCGAGGTCGCTCAGATCGGCCGGGACGTCGACGGCGTGCTCTTGGAGGATCTCGAGCGGGATCAACTCCAAGGCGCGCTCGTGCGTCGATGCCAGAACGACGGGAGCCGCCACACCGTCGTAATGAGCGCGAAGCCAATTTCTCGCGGTAACGCACCAACGGTCGCCGGGAACGAGCCCCGGAAATCTGTATTCAGGCACCGGCGTGCTCAAGTCGTTTCCGATGCTGCGTTGATGGTCTAGGAACTCCGCCGTCATCACCGCACATACCGTGTGGCTGCCTGCGTCCTCCGGACTCGTATTGCAGCATCCGTCGCGGAAGAACCCCGTCACGGGGTCGAGCGAACAGATCTCCAACCGGCCGCCCAGGACGTTGCGCTCGGTCACGGCGTCAGTATGGCCCGAGCGTCCAGTCCGTTACGAGTGGCTCTTTGGTTCGACGATCACGGATTGTTGCCGGTGGCCTATCTGAGCGAAAGTGGCTCCCCACCATTCGAAGGAGGGCATATGAGCGTCGACGGCGCCTGCGATCCGCGCTTCGCGCAAGTGAGGGATGAGTTCGAGCGCAACCTTGCCGAGCGCGGCGAGGTCGGGGCGTCGGTTTGCGTGACGCTTGCCGGCGAGACCGTCGTCGACCTCTGGGGCGGAACGACCGAGCCGTCCGGCCCGGGAGATCGAAGCCCGTGGACGAAGGACACTCTCGCGCTCATGTGGTCGGCCACGAAAGGCGCTACCGCACTGTGCGCGCACATGCTCGCATCGCGGGGCGTGCTCGACCTCGACGCCCCCGTCGCGCAGTACTGGCCGGAGTTCGCGAAGAACGGCAAGGATGCCATCCCCGTGCGGATGCTCCTCTGCCATCAGGCCGGGCTCGCAGCTTTCCACGATCCGCTGCCCATAAACGCCTTCTACGACTGGGACGTGATCACCGACACCCTCGCGGGCGAAGAGCCGTTCTGGGAGCCGGGAACTCGCCACGGCTACCACGGAACGACGTTCGGACACCTAGTTGGTGAGGTCGTCCGTCGTGTGGACGGGCGCAGCCTCGGCACGTTCTTCCGCGAAGAGGTCGCGCAGCCGTTCGGGCTCGATCTCTTCATCGGGCTCCCGGAGGAACACGAATCGCGAGTCGCGCCGAATATAGACATGGACATGCCGGCGTCACCCGACGAGCTGCCCACCTTCTACAGGGTCGCGCTGTCCGATCCGACCTCGCTTCCCGGACTCATCGTCCTCAACACCGGAGGCTGGATGGGAACCGGAGCGTGCAACACCCGCGAATCCCACGCGGCCGAGCTCCCGGCGCTCGGCGGGATCGGCAACGGACGTGCGCTCGCCGGGATGTACGCCCCCCTGGCGAATGGTGGCGGCGACCTCGTCACTCCGGAACAGCTCGCGCAGATGGGCGCCGTGAGCGCGGCCGGGATCGACGCGAGCGTGCTCATGCCGAGCCGCTGGACCCTGGGCTTCATGAAAGCCCTGGACAACCGCGCGCAAGGTCCCGGAGACCGCGACTTCTGCTTCATGTCGGAGGAGGCGTTCGGTCACGCAGGCATGGGCGGGTCCATGGGCTTCGCCGATCCGAAGGCAAGGTTGTCGTTCGGTTACGTGATGAACAAGCAGGGCGGCGGGCTCGCGCTTAACGAACGCGGCCAGTCGCTCATCGATGCCGTCTATCGAGCGCTCGGCTACAAGCGCGTGCGCGAAGGCATCTGGTACGACTGACCCTTCGGCCTTTCAGCGGGAGAGTCTGGCGCGCAGTGGTCCTCGCACTACGAATGCGATGAGCGCGACTGCGAGCAGAGCAAACACAGGGAAGAGCAGGTTCGACCCGGTGCTCGAAGCTTGCGTGGTGCTGTCGTCGACCTCGCGCGTCGCTTTCTGAGCGGGACCGACGGCGCCGCCCATCACTGCGTTCGGCTCCCCTTCCTCCACTGCGGGCTCCGCTGCCGCATCCTGCGTGCCGCCGGGCCCTACGACATTTCCAGATATCGAGCCCGAACCGCCGACGTAGCCGACCATCCCCCCGTTCGAGACGTGAAGGCCACCGTCACCGCGCTGGGACGGCTGCGACGGCCGATCGGGCGACTGAGCCTCGGCCGGTCCGGCGATCGGAAACGAGAGAGCAACGACGAGGAAGAACAGGACTCGAAGACGCATCACGACTTCCATGCCCGCTGAGCTCACGAGCTAACCCTTCAAGCCTTCTTCGCGCGACTGCGTGAGACTCGGGGCGGCTCGCCGGGTTGCTTCGGATAGACGGGGGGCCACGGCGCGTCCATGAGGCCGTTCGCTAGGTCGCGTTCGTTCATGGCGAGTAGCGGCTCGAGCGACTGCGGATGGTCGTTCATGTCCGCCCACGGATCGCCGTTCGCTTCTATCCGCGCAGGCAATGTGGCGATCGTCAGGTCGTCCGGGTGACTGGCATCGACGTCCTCCCACCGCAGCGGCGTAGACACCTGCGCCCCGGGCCGAGCCCGCACGCACCACGCGCCGAACACGGTCTTGTGCGGGCAGTTCTGGTTGAAATCGACGAAGACGCGCTCGCCTCGGTCCTCTTTCCACCATTGCGCGGTCAGCAACTGGGGTTGGCGCCGCTCGAGCTCGCGCGCAACGGCGACGGCCGCGGACCGCACCTCATAGGAATCCCATCGCGGCTCGAGCCGGACGTACACGTGCAGCCCTCGGTTGCCCGTCGTCTTCGGGTAACCGAGGATGCCGACTTCGTCGAGCAAACCCTTCAGCTCCTTGGCCGCCGCCCGAACTTGCGTGAAGTCCGTGCCGGGCTGGGGGTCGAGATCGAGCCGGAGCTCGTCGGTGTGGTCGGGGTCGGCGGTCAGATACGGCCATACGTGGAAACCGAGACATCCGAGGTTGACGGCCCACGCGATGTGGGCGAGATCGGCCGCCACCAGTGCCCGGGACGTCGTGCCGTTCGGCGTCATCACGATCGTCGTTTCCAGCCAGTCCGGCGCAGAGTCCGGCACGCGCTTCTGGAAGAAGGACGAGCCGGTAGCACCGTTGGGGAACCGCTGCAGGAGGAGCGGCCGGTCGCCCATCGTCCGCATCAAGGGTTCGGCGAAGCGCAGGTAGTGTTTGACGAGGTCGAGCTTCGTCTCCCCGTTCTCGGGGAAGAACACCTTGTCCGGACTTGTTACCCGGACCTCGTGGCCGTCGATGCGGAGGATCTCTTCGCTGGTGGTAGCCACGTCGCAGATGGTAGCCGCCGAAGCTTCAGTCTTCGATCCGCTCGGAAAGTCGGACGGTCACCTTCTGGCCGGCTTCCTTCTCGATCGCCTTGCGGACGTCGGCCTTCACGGGCAGCTTGTGCGTGCCGTCGCCCATGGCCATGAACGAGCTCCGGAATGGACGGCCGTCGATCGTGCCTTTGACCTTTACGAGTCCGCGGGTGCCGAAGAACTCGGCCGAATCGGGCATGACCACGTAGGTCCAGCCACCTTTGGCCGGACTCTTTTGCAACTCTGCGTCGAACCTCTTGTTCAACCGGGCCACAATTACTCCCTTCGTTCGTCCCGTATCTAGGACGTGGCTGCGCGCCGAAACTAATCGCCGGAAGCTAGGCGGGAAACCACTGAGCGCTCGACCTGCGCGAAGGGGCTCAGTCGTAGCCACGTAGGGAACTTGGCCGCCAATTGCCGTGGACCGTCGATAACGATAGAACCGTCGCGCATTGATTCACCGAAAGAAAAGTCACCCATCCACACCTCGATGAGGCGCCGGAGCGGGGTCGTGACGATCAGATCCACTTCGTACCCCGGGTCCTTGTAACAGACGTCGACCTCCGGTCGGTCGATCACGAGCCACGTCCGTCGTGGGGCAGTCTTCGGCACATCCGTGAAAACGAAATGGACGACCGTTCGACGGTCGGGCACACGGTCCATCGCGACGCCGCGGCGCATGTCCCACATGACCAAAGTGGGATCGAGATCCTCCCTGGTGACCTCGGCGCGTACCCATCGTTGTCCCCATTCACCAAGGCCCATCACGATGGGTCTGAGCTCCTCACCGGCCGGCGTCAGGTGATAGCCGTGTGAACTGCGCCCCGTTGTGGGTCGGCGCTCGACGACACCGGCCCTCTCGAGCTCGCGTAGCCGCTTGGAAAGCAGGGTCCGCGACATCAGAGGAACGCCGCGCTTCAGATCGTTGAAGGTGGAGCTCCCGCACATCAGCTCCCGGACCACGAGCGGGGTCCAGCGCTCCGCGAGGACCTCCGCCGCCTTGGCGACCGGACAGTACTGCCCGTATCGACTCACCGGTCCATCGTACAGGTGGTCCAGTTCCTGGACTAGTTGTGCGGGCCGAGAAAGGTCATCCTCGGGCTGAGGAGGCGAGAAGGATGACTATTACTGCATCGGCGAAGTTGACGGATGGAGTGATCAACGCGCTCCGTGACTCCCTCCGTGGAGAGGTGATAACCCCGCAGGACGCTTCTTACGATGGCGCTCGAGCAGTGTGGAACGGTTCGATCGATCGCCGTCCGGCTCTGGTGATCAGGTGCCGGGGAGTCCACGACGTTCGAACGGGCCTTCGGTTCGGGCGCGACCAAGACCTTCCTATCGCCGTACGCGCCGGCGGTCACAACGTCGCGGGATTCGGCACGTGTGACGACGGCCTCGTTCTCGACCTTCGACCTATGACCGGTGCACGTGTCGATCCCGTCGCACGAACTGTCCGGACGGAGCCCGGCCTCGTATGGGGCGAGCTTGACCGGGAAACGCAGTCCTTCGGGCTGGCCGTTACCGGCGGCGTCATGTCGTCGACCGGAGTTGCGGGGTTCACGCTCGGCGGCGGGATCGGGTGGCTTCAGCGCAAGCTGGGGCTGGCCTGCGACAACCTGATCTCGGCGGACGTCCTGACGTCGGACGATGAGCTGGTCCACGCAAGCGCAGAGGAGAACGGTGAACTGTTCTGGGCGCTGCGGGGAGGCGGCGGGAACTTCGGCATCGTCACATCGTTCGAGTTCGCCCTGCACCGGGTCGGGCCCGAGGTGTTCGCGGGGATCGTCGCGTGGCCCGCAGAGGACGCCGCTGAGGTCCTCGCCTTCTACCGCGACTTCATCACCGACGCCTCGGATGATGTGACCTGCATCGCGATCTGCCGGACAGCACCTCCCGCGCCGTTCCTTCCCGAGTCGATCCACGGCAAGCCCATCGCTGCCGTTGCCGGACTGTTCGCAGGTTCGGTTGAGGACGGCGAGAAAGCGTTCGCACCGCTGCGGTCGTTCGGTAAGCCTGCAGGCGACGCGATGGGGCCGAAGCCCTATGCAGCCTTCAACGCGATGTTCGATGGCAGTTGGGCGCCGGGCTTGCAGAATTACTGGAAGGCGGAATATCTGACAGGCTTGCCCAACGGTTGCGTCGAGGCGTTGGCTTCCCTCACCACGAGGCATACGTCACCGTTGTCCGACTTCAAGGTCGCAGCTCTCGGCGGAGCCGTTGCACGTGTAGGAGAAGACGACACCGCCTACGGGCACCGATCCGCGCCGTTCATCCTCAACATCAACACCCGGTGGGCGGATCCATCCGAGTCCGACCTCCACATCGAGCACACACGGGCGATCTGGGAGAGCGCGCAAGCGTACGCGGACGGTGGGTCGTACGTGAACTTCATGGGCGAGGAGGGCACCGACCGGATCCGCGCAGCGTACGGAGACGCCAAATACCGCCGCCTGCAGACAGTGAAGGACCGGTTCGATCCGGACAACGTGTTCCGCCTGAACCAGAACATCAAACCCTCTCGATGAGGAGCAAGAGTTATGCCAACACTCGAAGCGATCAAGGTGAAGCAACAAGCGACGTGGAGCAGCGGCGCTTACGACAAGATCGCGTGGATCACCTCGCCGCTGGGCGACACGCTGTGCGACGCCGTGGATGTCCGTCCCGGATCGAAGGTCCTTGACGTGGCCACGGGGACGGGTCACGTAGCGCTCGCGGCCGCCCGCCGCTTCTGCGACACGACGGGCGTCGACTACGTCCCCGCGCTGATCGAAGTTGCTCGCCGGCGCGCGGAGGCCGAGGGCCTCGAGGTCTCGTTCGAGGAAGGCGACGCCGAGGCTTTGCGCTTCGAGGACGGGTCTTTCGATTACGTGGTCTCGGCCATCGGGGTCATGTTCACCGCCGATCACCCCAAGGCCGCGTCCGAGCTCGTCCGCGTGTGCCGTCCCGGCGGGAAGGTCGGGATGGTCAACTGGACGCCGGCCGGATTCGTCGGCGACATGTCCCGTGCGATCGCCAAGCACGTTCCGCCGCCCCCCGGAATCATGCCGCCGGGGATGTGGGGAACCGAGGACTATCTGAAGGAGATCCTGGCAGACGGCGTCGATCCTCGCATTGAGACCCGTGCGATCACGATGCGCTTCCTCTCACCGGAGCATTTCGCTGACTTCTTCATCGCTAACTACGGCCCGACGTTGAAAGCGTTCGAATCACTACCGGAGGACGATCGTCCGGCGCTGCGCCGCGATCTCGTCGACCTTGCGAAACGGACCAGCCGGGCGACGGACGGTACCGCTGCCTGCGACTTCGAGTACATCGTGGCCGTGGCGACTAAGAGGTAGGTACGGAAGGGCTGCGTCGGCGCGGATTCAACCAGGCGGCGTACGTTTCGGGTCGACCAAGCCCTCGCGCGTCGCGATAGCCACCGCCTCGAGCTTGGAATGTGCGCCGATCTTCGTGATCACGTGCTGAACGTGTTTGCGAACGGTCGCGATGGCGACCGCGAGCTTGTCGGCGATCGCCTGGTTGGTCAGGCCCTCGGCGAGCATGCCCAGGATCTGGGTCTCGCGCTGGGTCAGATCGAAGCCGACGGGCCGCTTTCCTTCGCGCAGCTTGGGAAGGAGGCGCGCCAGAAGCTGCGGTGAGATCGGCGCCTCCCCGGCGTGCGCGGAGCGGACGGCCGCGACGACCTCTTCGACGGCCTGCTCCTTGGGAACGAATCCGGCGCAGCCGGCCTCGATCGCAGCCATGAGGACGAGATCGCTCGTTGCTCCCGTGAGCATCACGATCTGCGTCTGAGGACGCTCGGCGAGGATCCCCCGTGCTGCCGATACACCGTCCCCGTCGGGAAGCTCGTAGTCCATCAAGACGACGTCGGGCGTCAGAGACTTCGCAAGCGCTTTGCCCTGTTCCGCGGTGTCCGCGCAACCGACCACTTCGATGTCGGGCTCGCCGTCGATCACCGCGGAAAGGGCTTGCGTGACGAGGACGTGATCGTCCACTAGAAGAACCCTGATCGGCTCTGCGCCGGACTCCACGGTCCAATGCTCGGTGGACACTCCCGAGTCGAGATCCATCGTCGCTGTCGCCTGATCCATCGCTTGCGCGGACGCGAACCGCCGTGTGGGGTCCTTTTCCAGCGCACGCATCACTATGGCTTCGAAGGAAGCCGGTACGTCCGGCCGCCGGGTGCGAAGCGGTGGGACGGGATCGTTGAGATGGTGCATCGCGATCGTGACCGCCGTAGTTCCGCCGAACGGAGGCTCACCGGCCAAGCAGCAGTAAAGGAGGCAGCCGACCGCGTACAGATCGGAGGCCTCCGTTGCGTGCTGGCCGTTGACTTGCTCGGGGGACATGTATGAAGCCGTACCTATCAGACTGCTGGTGGCCGTCACTACTCCGCGGTCGTCCAGGCCCTTGGCTATGCCGAAGTCGACCACCTTCACGGCGCCGGTCCTTGAATCGAGCAGGATGTTGGCCGGCTTGACGTCACGGTGGATGAGCCCCCGCTCGTGCGCGTGCGCCAGCGCTGCGAGGATCGAGCGCGCGATCCGGGCGACGTCGTCGATCGGTAGCGGCCCCTGGCGCTTGATCATCTCGTGCAGTGACTCCCCGTCGACGTATTCCATGACGATGAACGGGGTACCGGGAGACACGCCGTCCGGCGCGCCATCCGCGCGCACTTCACCTGTATCGTGGACGATCGCGACGTTGGGGTGCGTGAGGCTTGCGGCCAACCGCGCTTCACGCCTGAATCGCTCCTCGAAATCTTCGTCGGACGGAAGGTCGTCGCGGAGGAGCTTGAGCGCAACGGTCCGGGCGAGCAAGCGGTCATTCGCCTTCCAGACCGTTCCCATGCCTCCCGAGCCGAGCTTCGACTCAAGCTCGTAACGGTCGGCGATCCTTCGACCAGGCATCCACCTCGAGTCTATGTTCTTACAGCACCGACCTCCGAGGAAGCACTGGGCGGACGCGGCGAGTGACGCCGGGATGCGGTACATGGTGGTGACGACAAAACACGACGATGGATTCTGCTTGTGGGACTCGAAGCTCACCGACTACACGGGCGACGAACACACCGGCGGGTCGCGACCTTCTCGTGCACGATTTCCATCCGCCCCGAGACTCCGAGGGCACGTCGTTGAACGCCGGCCCGGTAAAGGCTCCCGATCCGGACGTGCCGGTGATCGGGCTTTTCCTGAACGGGTAGTCCCCATGCGGCGTATGCGAACATGTGTTCGTGGACACCACCATCCTGCACGCCGACCTCGATTCGTTCTATGCGTCCGTCGAGCAACGGGACGACCCCCGTCTGCGGGGCCGGCCCGTGATCGTCGGAGGCGGCGTCGTACTGGCGGCGAGCTACGAAGCCAAAGCCTTCGGCATCCGCACGGCGATGGGTGGGCGCAGGGCCCGGCGCCTCTGTCCTCACGCCGTCGTCGTCCACCCGCGCATGTCCGCGTACTCCGAGGCGAGCAAGGCGGTGTTCCGCGTGTTCGACGACACGACTCCGATCGTCGAGGGGCTCTCCATCGACGAAGCCTTCCTCCAAGTCGGCGGCTTGCGGCGCCTAGTCGGAGAACCGGCCGACATAGCTGCTGGATTGCGCAGGGCCGTCCTCGAACGAGTCGGCCTTCCGATCACCGTCGGCGTTGCTCGAACGAAGTTCCTCGCGAAGGTCGCCAGCGGCGTCGCTAAACCCGACGGACTGCTGGTTGTGGATCCGGACACCGAGCTCGAGTTCCTGCATCCTCTCCCGGTCGAGCGTCTCTGGGGTGTGGGGGAAGTCACCGCGCGGAAGCTCCGCGACCGCGGGATCTTCACGGTGGGGCAGGTCGCTCGTGTGGCGGAGGGCGCTCTGGTCGCGATGCTCGGCCGGGCGTCGGGGCGTCACCTCCACGCGCTCGCGAATAACCACGACCTCCGGCCGGTCGTCGTCGGACGACGGCGGGGATCAGTGGGCTCCCAGCGGGCCATGGGACGGCGCCCGAAGTCGGCGAGCGAGATCGACGCAACCCTCGTCGGGCTCGTCGACCGGGTGACGCGGCGGATGCGTAAGGGAAAGCGTGTCGGACGAACCGTCCTCCTCCGCCTGCGCTTCGACGACTTCACGCGAGTGACGCGGTCACACACGCTCGAACGGGCCACTGCACAGACGGAGACCATCCTGACGGCGGCTCGCGGCCTGCTGGCCGCAGCGATGCCGCTCATCATCCGCAACGGCGTCACGCTGGTGGGCATCGCCGTCGGCAACCTCGACGACGACGCCGTCGTGCAGCTGTCGCTGCCGTTCAACCGGAGTGATGGCATCGCGCTGGATGTGGCGGTGGACGACGTCCGGCGTCGATTCGGCTCGAAATCGGTCACGCGAGCCGTGCTCCTGCACCGGGACGAGGGCCTGACCGTTCCGCTCTTGCCGGATTGAGCGCTCGCGAGCTTCGTCGCGGCTCAGGCGGCCCGAACTACGAAGTCCAGCGGATCGGCTCCCACGGCGACAGCGTCGGCCATGCGCTGTATCCCCTCGGGGCCGGTGTGCAGGAGTTGCGGCGCAAGCAGCTCTCGACGGTGCACTTCGTGTGAGTACAGCGTGCCGACCGTCACGACGACGCCGCGTTTGGCACCGCTGCGCTGGAAGCGGAGGAAGGCGGTGTTGAGACTCTCGGGGTCAACCACGGTATGAAGCGGAGCACGAAGGACGACCAAAGCATGGTCGCCACGCCGGAAGACATTCCCCTCGGCATCGAAGGTGACGCCCGCCTCCTCGAAGATCGCGCGCACGATCTCGACGGGATCTTCGCGATCGTGGATCCGCTCTCGCAATGCATCGGGAAACTCGAAGTGATCCGCGAGGCTTCTATGCGCCGGCGACCGCTCCTCCTCTTTGAAGTGCACTTGGCCGGGCGGAGCGGTCGGATGCTCGTCTTGGATGGGTTCACGCGGGCCGGCGTGCCGCGGCGCGTGCGGCTCGCGAAGCGCTATCGGCGATTCGACGAACGGCCTGGGAACGGGTGGTGCGGTCCGTTCCACGCGCCCCAGCTCCTGACCGTCGCGGGAAAGGACGACCACCGTCTGGACCTGTGGGTCGGCGGTGAGCGCGCGACTGGCCGCCTCACCGACGAGCCGCTGCGTCGCCGGGTTATCCGGGTCGGGGTGATCGACAGGCAAGGTCACCTCGACCTGACCCTCGACAGCTGGTCCGGTGGCGCGGCTCGGTGAGGGGGCTGGGCCGGAGCGGCGGAGCCGCAGGACGACGGCGATCGCCACCCCCATCAGAACAACCACCAGAAGGATGACCAGGAGCGGAGTCACGTTGATCGCCTCCATACATCCTCCCCCCCGGGGCCCGGCAATCAAGCGCGCCGCCAAGACCGCAACAACAACATGAAGGGTAGCTGGCTCCTCGCCTCCATTCCGAGTTCGTTCATGGCCATTCTGAGTCGGGACTTTCGGAGCGCTAGAGGGCGACGAATCCGAGTTCGGGTGCCAAGCCCATCCACACCTGGCCGACGGTTTCGAACCGGCTCTCACTGACGAACCCGTGCTGCCTAAGCACTTGGGCGTCGCGGTGGAGGCGTTCCAGACGATTGCGCTTGTAGATCCCGGTCGTTCCGGAGACGGAGTACATCAGATCCACCGCTTGGACGCTCGCACTGATGGCCTGCACCGCGGCGAGCAACACTTCCGTCTTCTCCTCGAGCGTCAAGCCTCCAGAGGCGACGGCGTGATCCCAAGCGTGGGCGATCCGCTCGTACAGGTACGCGCGCGCCGAGCGAAGTACGCCTTCGGCCCGGCCGACTTTCGATTGAACTACGCCGCGATCGCGAAGCGTCGTGGCCGACGAGAACGGGGTCTTGCCCCTTGAAAGCTCGACGACTTCGTCGATCGCTTCACGTGCCACGCCCAAGGCGACGGCGGGCAACCACGTCGAAGCCGCAGCCATCACGGCCATGCGGTACAGCGGGCCCTCGAAGAGCGGGCCGGGCGTGTGGTCGATACCGATGCGGAACGTCCGGTGCTCGGGGACGAAAAGGTTGTCGACCAACACGTCGTTCGAGTCCGTCCCGCGCATACCGAGGGTGTCCCAGGTGTGAACGACCTTCGCTTCGGTCGCAGGGAAGAAGCAGGCGCGCACAACCGGCGACCCGTCGACGGCCTCCGGCTGGCCGTCGATCATGTTCAGGGCCGTGAGCCAGATCCAGCTCGACTCGGAGACGAAGGACGCGAGCGACCGCTGCGCCGACAGGACGAACCCGCCGTCGGCGGCGGTGGCCTCGACCGGAACGCCGAACGAGGTCGACATGATCTGGTCGGGGCTGGAGCCGAAGATCTCTTCCACCGTTTGGGTGGGAAGGCGCGAGGCGAACCACGCGCCCGGTGACGCGACCTGCAAGACCCAGGCCGCGGCGGTGTCGTACCTAGCCAATTCCTCTTGGACGCGCGTGTGCATCACCGGGTCGATCTCCAGGCCGCCGAGCGACCTCGGTACATACAGCCGAAGCAGGCCCAAATCGCGCATCGCATCGAGCGAAGACTTCGGAAGTCGCCCTTCGCGATCCGAGAGCGCAGCATTGGCTTGCAAGGCCGGGCCGATCCGGCGGACCTCTTCGAGCAGGTCTGTCTCTGTCGTGGTTCGCATTGGGCCTCTCCTTTACCGCTTGTCAGCCCGGATCATCGGAGCTTCCGCCGCCTGACGTGCCTGCGTCGCTTTGTCCCACTCGCCGGTGCAGTACAAGACGATCTCAGCGATGCGACCGTCACGGGTCTCGACCGCCCACATCGTCCGGTACCGCGTATCGTCGCCGTGTTGGTCGTCCTGGACGTGTTCCGCCTCGACGACGAATCCGGTGGGCGTCGCCAGCGGGCGTCCGGTCGCGACCTTGGCCCCGTTCGGCGCGTCGTCCTTGAGCTGACGCGCAAGGATCTCGGCTCCCTGCGTCTGGAACCGCCAGTGCGGCACGTTGAAGTCCACGAACACCTGTGGATCGAGCAGTTCGTCGGTGTCCTCTCCTGTTTCGAGGAACCGCACGAACCGGTCGAGCATCGTCGCGACCTCGGTCATTGTCATCGGCTGCCTCCCTCTTTCGTCCAAGGGCCACGGTGGTCGCGCGGCTCAGGGATAGAGGCGCCAGATGGTGTCTGGCGGACGCCAGAACCGCCTTCAGACGTCCCAGGAGATCGGGCGGTCAGGCGTGTAGCTACAGAAGGTGCCGGTGTTCACCGACCGGTCGAGGTGACGGCCGAGACTCGAGTGGGCGTCGGAGATCCGTCGCAAACTGTCGCGGATCCGCTCGGTCACAGCCTTCCGTGCTCTCTCGGCCGGGTCCCCCGAACGGCGCCGGCGACCGCCGAGGCCGTACGCGGAGGCGAGAGCGGCCGTCAGCATGTCGAGCTCGGTGCGTGCCCGTTCGGCTCGGGCGACGTCGTTGACAGCCTCCGCCCCATCGAGGTCATCGCGGAGCTCGATGATGCGCGCCCGATAGGCACCTCGTGCTTGCTCGTCCAGCTGCTCATCACTCCCGCCGTAGCCCGGCGACAACCCTTCGTCGGCGGTTAGGGGCGTCCTCCCGTGGGCAGAAGGTGTGGTGACGAGATCGAGCGCATGGATCTCGCGACCGGGGAGCCCCAGCAACCGTGACAAGTCCCGGATGCCTTTCGCGTCCTTGAGATGCACTGTCGTGCCTTCGAACGTGATGGTCCAGAACGACCCCTCGAGGCGGAACACGTTTGTGTCGCGGTCCTCGACCTCGCCCTCTCGGTGTGACATAGACCCGAGCGATGCAAGGACCCTGTCGACGCGTTTCCCCATAGCGATGAGACCCAGCTCCTTGGCCGTCGTACTTGCCGTGCGCAATAGGTCCGCGGCGCGTTCGGGCTCGCTGTCGGCCAGGCATCGACCTAGCTCGTACTGCGTTCGCACGATCCAGGCAGCAGCACCCATGCGGCGGTGATCGCGGAGAGCTGCTTCGAGATGGTGCCGGGCATCGTCATGACGACCGGCCGCAGTCGCGAGCACGCCGAGGTAATGATCCACGGCACCTCCACTGACTCCGGCGTAACCGACGACAACGGATCGCCCCTTGAAGGGCAGGAAGCAGTCGTACAACACGGCTGCGGCTTCGCTATCGCCGAGCACTGCACACGTCTCGGAAAGGAGCAACAGGCAGACGGTCCAGCTGTAGTCACGCGGGATCGTGGCGAACCGGTCTGCGGCGAGGCGCTCGAACTCGGCCCGCGCCGCAGAGGACTCTCCCGACTCGCTGTACGCAAGGGCCAGGGCGCAGCGATACGAAGGGATCTCGGGGTACCGCTCCGCGCTGTCGCGGATCAACGGGATGAGCTCGGCCAGGCGGTCCTGTTCGCGGCGGATGCCGATGAGCTGCATTCCAAAATGATCGAGCGCGCCTTGCCCTCGAGCCTCGCCGACATCGAGCGCCTTCGCCGCGAGCGTCTCCGCTTCTGAGATCCGGCCCTCGAGGAGCCTCCGCATCGCACGCCACAATGCAGGGAACCACCGGAAGGACGGGAGCCGTGCTTCTTCGATCAGGTGTTCGAACGACCCGATCTCAGCGGCGACTGCGGCGATGTCTCCGAGCTCGAGGAGGTTGTAGACGCGCCAGATGCGGCCGTACACGATGAACTCGGTGCGCCTGTGCTCCTCTCCGAGCCGGAGAAGCTCGGTGGCGACGGCGAGGCGTTCGCTGACATGGTCCGCTCCGTCGAAGAGCATTTGATGACGCAGTTGAAGGGCGGCCCCCATCGAATCGGGATCGAGGAGGCGCCTCGACATCTCGATCACGGTCCCGCTGAGCTCCCTGAATCGATCGGGATCCACATACACGATTTGCAATGCGAGCGACCTCAACAGCTGGACCCGTAGCGGGCTGTCTGAGGATGGGAGTGCGGCGAGTGCCTCCTCCGCAAGAGCTACCTGCCGCGGCTCGATGCCGACGCCGCCGGTGAACTGATCAGACCTTCCGTACCCGAGGACCGCGCGAGCGAGCTTCTCGGAGTCACCCGAAAGGCGTGCTACTTCGGCGGCGCGGGCGAGCGTTCGGCGAGATTCCGCCATGCGGCCGGCCCTCGCCTGAATCTCTCCGAGCAGCAGGAGCAACGACGCGCGCCGACGGTCGTTGGTTCTGTCGATCACCGCAAGGATCTCAAGCGCATGTTCTGCGTGTGCGGCCGCCTCATCGAACGCAAAGACGTCGAGCCCGTCGACCGCCGCGCGTTCTGCGTGATCGACCGCGCGCATTAGGTCCGTGGGTCCGCCGGCCAAGGCAAAGTGCTGAGCGAGCTCCGCGTGATGCCGTCCGGCGTCCGGTCGTCTTTCCAACCACTCCGCGATCCGGCGGTGCAGCAGGGTTCGATCAAGTGTCGGCGTTGCGTGATACACGACGTCGCGCACAATGCCGTGCACGAAGGAGAAGGCTCCCGGCTTGCGTGGATGGATGACGACGACGCCCAACCGCACCGCTTCGTCGATGGCCTCGATGATTTTGTCGTCGGTGACTTGCGCTGCATGGGCGATGAGGTCGATCTCGAACTCCGCGCCGGCGGTCGCTGCCGCTCCCAAAACGGCGCGGCAGCCCGGTGACAACAGGGCCGTACGATGTTCGATGAGTGGGAAGAGCGTTGCCGGTACGGCCGGCGCACCCGCCTGTGGATCTGCCGCCCACCCCTGCGCCACGAGTAACCGACCAAGCTCCCGTACGAAGAGCGGATTCCCCCCGCTGCGCGAGTGAACGGTGTGAGCGAGCGCCTCGTCCGATGACAACCGTGTAACGTCGTCGAGCAGCTCGGCGGTCTCCGACTCCGTCAGACCACTGAGTGCGATGGTGTCGGCCTGGCTGAGCAGATCTGGCAGCGCGTGTCCGAGATTGCCTGACCGAGCTTCCGGTTCGCGATACGTAGCGATGATCAGCATCCGGCTCGTGCGGGCCGTAGAGGCAACAGACATGAGGAGCTGGAGCGACGTCGCGTCGGCCCAGTGCAGATCATCCATCACGACGAGCATCGGTCGCCGTTCCGATGCGCGCCGTAGGAACGATGCAACGTCGTTGAAGAGCCGGAAGCGCTCTTCCTGCGCATCGAGTGATGGGAGCAGCTCGTGCACGGGAGGCGGTAGCCGATCGGCGAACCCGGGCAGCAATGTTCGTAGAGCGACCCCCGAACCATTCTCCTGTGCGAGTTCGGAGGGATCGCGGAGTTCGGCGTGAGCGCGGAAGATCTGGATCCAGGGCCAATACGCAGGCGCGTCTTCGCCCAACCAACAGGTCGCCCACCGCACGTCGAATCCGCTCTCCGTGGCGACCGCATTGGCCTCTTCGGCAAACCGGGTCTTCCCTATCCCCGGTTCTCCACTCACGAGCAAAAGAGCACCGCGGCCCGTTCGAGCTTCGTCGAGGGCGCCCAGCAATTGATCGAGCGCGCGCCGCCGTCCGACGTAAACCTGCATGCCCCTCACGGTTCCATCTCATCTTAGGGCGGCGCAAAGGGCCGGGGACCGGCGCTTGGGAAGTGGACCAGGGAGGACAATACTTGAACCGCTGCGCGAGCTCGCTGGACCTGCTGGTCTGGCCAAAGGCCGCTCGAAAGAAGCTCAAATTTGGACGTTTCTCAAGGCCAGCATCGCTTAAGAACCAGCCCTTAAAGTCGGCTTCGTGCGCGAGCCACTCGAGGAACTGTGCCGAAGCTTAGGTCTGATTCGTCCAGTCGAAGTCGTAGAGGATCCAGTTGCTGTCCTTAAAACTGAGGTCGATGCCCTCTGCGGCCACGCGGAAGGTGCCTTGCCCGCAGTCCCCGCGCTTCCATATGAATCCAGACGCGAGATCTATGGCGACGCCGTGCGCCTCGCCGGTAACCGGGTTCTTGAGCGACGCGACCCTCCTTGAGCAAGGGTCACACCAATCCAACCTATGGGGGATCAACCTGTATCCAGACGAGTTCGGTCGAGACGGATGGATCGAATTCGACTCGATGATCAACGTCCGACCGTCTCAGAACAATCGAAGCCGGTCGGTAGAAGATCCGGCGATCCAGGCAAAGATCCGAGAGATCGTCGGCGAGTTGGTGAACGGTTGATGGCTGAGACGAGAGCCAAGCACGAGACGCTCGCAGATGGCAGATGGGGTTCCTTCAGCCTGATGGAGCAGCTCGGGAACGTGGGAAGTGAAGTGGGTCGCGCGACCAGCGCGAAACGACGAGGGGATGACGCTCGCATGTGGTCCGCCCTCGAACGCGCGCTCGAACTCATCGACCTCACGATCGCCGACCCACGGTGGATTGACCGACTCAAGGAACCATTGCGTGCGCGCGAGCTGATCTGCGACTTCCTGGTTGGGGACAACGAGTACGGCTCGACCGGTGAAGGTCTCGACGCCTACTTTCTGCCCTTCGCGATTGCCGCCCGATCCACTCGCTGAGCACAGCCAAACGATTTGCGACCATCGTTGCAGGACGAGACCGACAACCTCGCAGTAATCTGTCGTAACGCTTCCGGAGCGCCCTGTTTAGAGACTCGTGCGGAGCCAAGGAGGCAGGATGGATCGGGACGATCCCGCATACAAGGGGCAAGCGGGCTACAACCGCTTCATGCTGGCGATTTACGACCCATTCGTCCTTGGGTTCATGACCCGCGCGGTTTGGAAGAGCCCGATGGGGCCGGTCGTCGAACGCTATCGCAAGCAGATCGGCCGCCGACATCTCGACATCGGCCCGGGCACGGGTTACTTCATCGAGAAGGCGGCGCCGCCCCCGGGGACCGAGATCACGCTGCTCGATGCCAACCCCAAGGTGCTCGCACACAGTTCCCGCCGACTCACGGCGATGGATCCTACGACCGTCGAAGCGGACGTCATGAGGCCGCTGCCGGTCGAGGGTCGTTTCGATTCAGCAGCTCTCAACTTCGTCCTTCACTGCCTGCCCGGGCCGCAACCGAACAAAGCCGTGGCCGTCCGGAATGTCGCTGCGGTGCTCGAGCCCGATGGGGTGTTGTTCGGCGGAACGGTATTGGGGTTGACGGAACGACACAACCGCCGCGCGCGCGCGGTGATCCGAGTTTTCAACCTGAACGGCGCATTCGACAACCGAGGAGACACCGCGGACGGGCTTCGAGAGATCTTGGAAGATTCGTTCCAGGACGTGACGGTTGACGTTGTCGGATCTACGGCCCTTTTCACGGGCAGCCGCCCGCGTACGCGCGGTGCGACGTAACAGACAATGAACAGAAGTGAGCGTCCGAGGACACTGTCTGAACCGCTCTGACCACGAGAAACGCAGCGGTTGGCCGCGTTCGAGGTCCTTACTGCAGCACTGGGCTGTTAAGAGAACTTGCTGAGCAGCTTTTCGGGCCGCCTGGTGGGTTCCAGGCGGCCCGAACAGCGTCTCGGTTGGTCGGTTCGTGATTACGATCGGGAGTCTCGGTCACGTGATGCGGCAATCACGCGCTCGGCCCGCTCGCGGTCCGTTTCGTTGGGGTCCAGATCCGTCATCGCCACCATGCTCGAGGCGTGCCGGCGCGCTCTCTCCGCCGTGAACCCAACCTCCTTCGCAACCTCTTCGACCGTCGGTGCGCGACCGAGCTTGGCAGGGAGCTCGGTGAGGAGGTCTTGCAACAACTGGGCGTGACGATTGTTCTGGGGCTCTCCGTATCGCGGGACTCGCGGATGGTTCGCTACGTCGAGCGCGCGGTGGATCGCGGCGACGATCCACGGTGTCGCAAAGGCCGCGAACGTAGTCTGGGCGTTGTCCGCCGACGCGACGTCGTCTCCGAGCCAGCTTTTTCGTCCGGGCGTTCCGTCAAACTTGTCGACCGCTCGTACGAGGCCGTGGTTGCCCGCTTCGATCAACGCGAGCACCCCTAGTCCTTGTCCTTGATAGCGCCTCGCGATCGAGACGACCAGTTCGAGGTTCCCTTCGGTCAGCCGCTTGCGCGCCGCGCGTCCCTTCTTTGCGGTCTCGGCGCGCGTCGCGCGGTCGGCTCCCGTTGCGTTGTCGCGAGGCTCCCTGTACCACTCTGCGAGCTCGCCGGCCTCCTTCTCCTGCGCGAGGCGCAACTCCTCGTCGTCCGTCAGGACCGGCAGCTTGCCGATCTCGTCGAGGTACGCCATCACGAGGTCGTGCTCCCCACGCAGAATTACCTCGTGCCTTGCGGCGCCACTCACCTCTTGGGTGCTCGAAGCCACCCGACTCACCTCCTCTCCGCCATCGGCGGAATCGCGCGGCTGCAGGAAGGCTCGAGCGGACAGGTAGTTCTGGCCCGTGGCGCGCATCAGCTTGCGCACCGCTTGCTTGAACCGCCGGTCTCGCGTCATCGCCGACCTTTCGCCGCGTGCGACCTGATGATCCCCAGCGTCAGCAGGCCACGGCGTGGTCGCGATCACAGGACTCGAAGAGGATGATCTCCCTTCGCCGCGACCGGCAGGCAGCTGGGGTGCCTACCGACGGCTGGGCGTGAGTCTCGCCAACAACATTCTAGATCACGACGCATCGACTCACCAAGGTCGGATTACACGTCCGGTCCTGGGCCGCCTGGGATGTGCACGTCGTTCCACCTGTTGAACGCGGTCAGCGCTGGAACATCGACGGAGATCGCTGGTACGATTTGGCTCGACGGTGCTCACGCACCGGCCAGCGGCGCCGCGCGCTAACCCTTTGTTTCTTCGCGTGCTTGCGCGCGTACTCCAAGACCTAGCGAGCCCGCACAACCAGCACGCGCGACCGTGGCGATCGCCTCCGGGCGTCTTCGCCGCAGACGCGTGAGCCAGGCATGCACGTCACGATCGTAAAGGAGCGGGATATGGAGACCCGGGAACAGAACCCGACCAGTCCTCGGACTGACCGCCTCGGAGTGCTGCTCGGCCAGTTCGACGTTGCTCGTGCGACCGCTCAGGCGCGGCTGGAGGGCCTCGTCTCGCCGGCGAGCCTCCCCGGAGGGGCGCCCCTGCCTTCGAGAATCGGTGATGGGCTGCTCAGCGACGAGGAGTACTTGTGGGAGCCGGCGCCGGACGCCTGGTCGCTGCGGCGCCGCGGCGAGGCGATGAGTCCCAGGCCCTATGGCCCGGGCGAGTGGCAGCTCGACGGTGCCGAGGGCGATCTCGATCCGACACCGGTCACTACGATCGCTTGGCGTTTGGCGCACCTGCACTTGGACTTCGCCGGTAGCTGGGAGTGGACCTTCGGGGAGCGCCGGCGAGATCCCCACACGCTCGTCGAGTTCAGCCCCTCGGCCTCGGTGGCGCTGAAGCAGTTCTGGGCCGCGGTCGACCGCTGGCGCGACAGCATCGCGGCCATAACCGACGAACAGCTCGACACCGTTGGCTTCTGCCAGCACCCCTACAGCGACGCTGCCGAATTCCCATTCATCAACGTCCTCGCGGCGGGCAACTTCGAGTTCATCCACCACATGGCTGAGATCGCCCTACTCCGTGACCTGTATCGGACGTGCTCCACGGGTTTCACGAATGCGCGGTAGGCCTGGGCAGAGACCGATTACGTGACGGCGATGCTGAAAGCGATCTTCACTCCTCCACAGCTCGAGCACTTCCTCTCGAGGTTCGATCTGAAGCCTGATCACCTCGAGTCAAGCTTTGATGGGTGGCACAAGCGCGCCGTCCTCGCGCCCGACCGTGCATTCCTCTTCCCCCGGTACGAGGGTGACGTTCAGGTCGTCGAGCGTGAAGCGGTTGCTCTGGACGCCGTCGCGAGCGTGACCGTCGCGCCACGGCTGCTCGGCCTTCATCGCGACGAGCGGATATCGCCATACCCGTTCCTCGAGGTCGAGCGCCGCTTCGGCACGTTGTACGACGACGTCGAGGATGAACTGACGGTCCCTGAGATACGGTCCATCCTGAGGTCGCTTGGTGCGGCGACAGCGACCTGGCATCAAATGGACACATCCGCTATTCGAGACCCTGTCGATCGTTTGCCGTCGTGGGATAAGCCGATTGAACTGTCTCGTCAGGTCGTCGAAGCATGGTGGGCGAAGCTCGATGCGTTCCTGCCTGCCGACCTCTCGCCACGAGCGGCAGCCGTCGAGCGATGGGTCGCGGTACTTCGGCCGTTGGCCGACCTCGCACCCGTTCTCACGCACGGCGACGTGCACGAGACGCAAATCCTTCTGGACGATGCCGGCAACGTATCCACCGTTCTCGATTGGGACCACGCGGCCGTTGCCCATCCGTTACGCGACTTCAACTTCGGCGAGTGGGGTTACGGGATCTTCCGTCATGAAGCGCATTTCGATGTCTTGTACGAGAGCTATTGGGAGGGCTATCGCTCTGCGCGCAACGAGCGCCTTCCGGACTTCAAACCGTTGCTGCTCTTCCGCGCGCTGAGTGACGCCGTTTGGGTCGCGGACAAACTTCTCGAGCAGCCGAGCTCTTGGTTTCACGCGCATCGGATGAGCCATTGTCTTGATCACATCAATAGGGCGGTCTCGTGATGCACGCTCGAGACTTCAAATCGCGCACAGCTGGAGCTTGGATGCATCGGCGTCGATTGACGAGCGGCGGCTCCGCAGGATTGCGGGCGACAACCCCGACGACATACACCTCGTTTTCGTGTGCAACTACGGAGACCAGATCGAGGTACTGACTCGAGACGATGCCGACGCGGCGGTGGTTCGAGAAGTGACGAGCCGCTCGGCTGAAGAACTTTGGGAGCGGCCCGACAGCTTGGCGACGTTCCTCTATGGGTCTCCGGGACCCAACGATCGATGGTGGATTGGGCGCGCCGCCTATTTTCCACATCGATTCCCCTCGGATTCGTACCCGCTCGTCAAGGAGCCCGATGATGCGTTCGTTGTGATCGTCGGTGGCCGAGAGGTGTCGCGAGCGGAGTCTTTCCCGCCGGAACGATCGCTGTGCAGAGCTCGGAACGGAGACCGCGGAACCTTATCGGCGTCGGGGGTATGCCGCGCAGGTTTGCCGGGCGCGGGCGAACTGCCAGCTCGACACAGGCCGAGTCGCATTTTACAGCTACTACCTCACGAATATCCCTACGGCGAGCCTCGCTAATGCTCTTGGCGTCATTCCTTTCATGGAGTGCATCAGCTACTCGTAGCAATCGGGGCTGCGGTCGGTTGTCGTGCGCGGCATGATGATGCCAATCGGCAAGCACGTCGTCGTGAGGTTCGACATTGTCAGCAGCCGAGATGATCCGGAAAGTGAAAGCTGACGTCACTTGGACGGGCCATTTAACCCTCTGGAACGTGCCTGGTCAGAGGCTCGGGCAGAGTCACACCGTCGTCTTTTATTGAGGTCGGCCGCCTGGTCCGGAATCAGCAGTACTAACCGGCGGTTGCATGGAGGGAACGTCGCTGGCCCTAGGCAGCTATCGTCGCAGCATGGCGCCCAGAACTCCAAGGTCAGCCGACTACCCTGTGTCACGGACTCGAATTACACTTGTGTAATTATGGCTGACCGAAGCAAGATCGAGTGGACCGAGGCGACGTGGAACCCGGTGACAGGTTGCACCAAGGTGTCGCCGGGGTGCGACCACTGCTACGCGGAAACCTTCGCCGAGCGGTTCCGCGGCGTCCCGGATCATCCCTACGAACAGGGCTTCGACCTGCGGCTCTGGCCGTCGCGGCTTGAGCAGCCCCTGAAGTGGCGACGCCCTCGATTCGTCTTCGTCAACTCGATGTCCGACCTCTTCCATGCGCGTGTACCGAAGGCATTCATCGCGCGCGTTTTTGAGGTAATGGCAGAGGCACAGCAACACACGTTCCAAGTGCTGACGAAGCGACCCGGACGGATGCTGAAGGTCGTCCGCGACGTCGCTCCCGAACCTTTGCCGAACGTCTGGTTGGGAACATCGATAGAGGCCGACGACCACGTCGCGCGCGCTCAACAGCTTCGGTGCGTACCGGCGGCCGTACGCTTCCTATCTCTAGAGCCCCTTCTCGGTCCTCTTCCGAGCTTGTCGTTCGACGGCATCGACTGGGTCATCGTCGGGGGTGAGTCGGGTCCGGGACATCGAACGATGGACCCGTCGTGGGCACGAGACATACGTGATGCCTGCTTGGACAGAGGCGTACCGTTCTTCTTCAAGCAGTGGGGCGGACGAACACCGAAGGCTGGTGGACGCTCGCTCGACGGCAGGACATGGGACCAGATGCCGACCCGAGAGACTCTTAGACGATGCGCCGCCGACGTGGCGCTTTGATCCCGGGAAGGGACTGCTGAGCTTCTCCCCAAACGTTATCGAAGCAGTGGTCCATGATCCGAGCTCCGGCGTCGTGATCAGTGGCGAATACTAGGAAGTACAGGATGCGCCCGCCGGGTGCCGCTTGCACCGGACGCTCGAGAACATTCGCGTAACCGAGGTTACGCAAACCTTCGGTGTATAGCTGGACGTATTCTGTGCGCGCCTCATCGGCAGTTATCGCGCCGGCGCGTCGCCTCTCGAACGTTTGGCGCCAGCGCTCGTTTCCGAATAAAGCGGTCACTCGTTCTTCCGCCCACCTCTCAAGAGGAGCATGAAGGAAGAGCAAACGCGTGAAGCCGGTGTCGGTCGCGAGAAGGATGAGCTGTTCTGCCTTCCACTTCGAGGTCTTGTACGCGGCGATCGACTCGACCGTCTGCCACGCAAGTTCTGCGCCCTCGGGATCAAGCAGACACAGCGTTGGACTCGTTTTGTCGAATCGAGATTGCATCTCGGTCACTATGTCCTTGTTGCAGTCCCCTTGGCGAACATGGGCTCGATCGCGGAACTGTTCGGTTCGAGATGCTAGCGCCTCGACATTGGATTGACCCGTATCCATGAACAAACATCGATCGAAGACAGGCTCGACGCTCAGAGAAATCATCGGCGAGCCCCACAAGCGAGTCCCGCTCTCACGGATCAAGTTGATGCCCGGACCCGAGAAACCCTCCGCGTACTGTCGATGCGGCGCGGTCGTGCTAGCGACGACAAAGGCTTCCAAGTAGCAACGGATGATCCCGAGTTTGACGGCGGCCCATGAGCCAGCATCTCTGTCCGGGAGGCCGTCTTCGGGCGGTCGTTCGTCGAGGTTGAAGATTGCCATTGAGAACGCTGACACGGTAGCCGCCCGTACCGACGGTCACCTCCGTTCCCAGTCGCATGAGCGCCGCAGGTCAGAGCGATGAGCCGTGTCACGGCATTGGCGCGATCAGAAATGGCTCTGACAAGCCATTCCGACGGCGGTCGGCGTGGACCTCCGAGGACACCATCTGAACCGACTGACCAGGAGGAACGCGACGCGGCGGTCGCCTTCGACGCTCTTTCTGACGTATTGGAGCCGTTAAGAGAACTCGCTGAAGCGCTCTAGGCCCGTCTGGATGAGAGCCAGGAATACTGACCATGCGCCGAGATCGGTGAAACTCGGGCCGTGTAAATCGTCATCACCGGCTCGGCAGGTGTCGTCGGGCGCGCGGTGCGTCGCGCGCTACAAGATGACCACGACCTGATCCTCCTCGACCGCTGGCCGCAGCGCGTAGACGTTGGCACCCCCGTGCAGGCCGACATCACCGACTGGCGGACAGTCCGCTCGTGTCTCGAGCCTCACGGCCCGATCGACGCGCTGATCCACCTGGCTTTCGCGAGGACGTACGACGAACTCGCACCGGAGGATCAATCGGTGCTGCATCTCGACGTCACAGCGCGAGGAACGTGGATCGCTCTCAACGAGGCCCACCGGCTCGGTGCCGGGCTTTGTGTGTTTGCGTCGTCCCTGTCCGTGTACGGGCACATCGATCGCTCGGCTCCGCTGGACGAGACCGTCGACCCGTTCACGTTCGACAGCGCTGACGACTACGGCCTTTCGAAGTTGCTCGCCGAGGACATCGTCCATCACTTCGTGGCCCGACGCGGGATGCGGGGCATCGTTCTGCGGCTCGCGGCCGTGCACGAGCCCGGTGTGATGGAGCGACGAGGCACACACGTCGACGATGTCGCCGCTGCTTTCCGCCTCGCACTCGAGAGCGACATCGCCGGATTCGAAGTGTTCAACCTGACGCCAGACAACCCAGGGTGGGCAGTCTCGAACGCGAAGGCGAAGTTGGTCCTCGGCTGGACGCCGAAACACACCTTCGAAGATCGTCCCGAGCTCGCCAGCTGGAACCAGCCCCCGCAGCCGCCGCCTGAGGCGATTGGGCCTCCGATGGGCGCTATCGGCGACGAGGCCGGGAACGGCTGAGCGGGACGCCTGGAACACAACTGGACTACTGACGGCGACTGACGCGCCGCACGTAAACGTCCCAGGGCTCCAAGCCCAAGTCTCGCCGCCGGACGTCGAGGCGGTCTGGGTCGGCCACGCCTATCAGCGGAACCTGCTCGGCTGCCTCGTTGAGGGCTAAGTGCGTCGCGTAGATCTGTAGCCTCCCGGACTCGAGCTCGATACGATCCGAGACGCAGGCGAGGTGCTCGGCGTCAGCCTCGTCGCTCAGCACAGCCGCCTCGAGCGCGGTCAGGCACATGCGTTGGACCTCAGGGCCACAGTGTTGAAGGACGAGCCACGCGGCGGCCGCTCCGTCGTCGCCGACGCGCGATCTGCCCGGCCAGCCGTGCGTTCGCACGATCTCAAGGATGCGAGGCGCGTGCTCGGCCGTTATGGCAGCGACTTCATGAAACTCGGGGAGCCAGTCTTCGGCGGGGATTTGGAACAAGAACTTGCCGCGGAACCGCTCGTCCTGCTCAGACGCTTCGAAGGCCTTGCGCGCTGCTACCTGATCCCGGTCGCGCATCGCCAAAAGTTCTGTTCGAAGGAGCTCGTCCATCGAGCTTCAGTATGGGCCGCCTGGTCTCAATCCCAGGACAACCGGGGCTTGCGGAGTCTGCGTGAGACTATGTTTGGGGCGTTGCCGTCAACTCGTTCTGCTCACGAAGGAACCCTGTGACTCCGGAACCTGTCGCCGACGCAATCGCACGAGAGATGTCGGCGCGCAATGTCCCCGGTGTCAGCGTTGCGACCGTTGAGGATGGCGCTCTCGCTTGGGCAGATGCGTACGGGGTCCGCGCCGTCGACGGTGAGCCGACAACGGTCGATACGGTCTTCGAAGCTGCTTCCATCAGCAAGCCTGTGTTCGCGTGGTGGGTCCTTGGCCTATGCGAAAGAGGTGTGCTCGACCTGGACGCGCCGCTCAGTAGGTACACCACAGATCGGGTAGTGCTCGACCACGGCGCGGATGTGATTACGGCGCGCATGGTCCTCAGCCACACGAGTGCGCTGTCCTGGGAGTTCACCGGTCGCGGCGACGAAGGTCGGCTCTCTCTGAGTGGCACCCCGGGTGCCGTGTTTCGTTACTCCAACGCCGGGTTCGAATGCCTCCGGGCCCTCGTTAGGCAACTGACCGGGCAACCCACCCGGGACGAGCTGCACAGGTTCATGTCCGAGCTGGCCATGACGAGGAGTTCTTACGCTTGGGACGCGTCGTTCGAAGACGACTACGCGTCGCCGCACGACCTGGAGGGGAACGTCTGTGAGAAGGAGAAGTCAGGCCGCCTGAAATACGTGAGCGCGGAGCTGCACAGCACAGCGCCCGATCTTGCCGCGTTCCTCTGCGAACTGGTCCGACCCGACCAGCCGCCGACTCATGCGGAAGCTTTGAAGCCGCATGTCGATGTGCACCAGGGGTTCCTGAAGGGGGCACCGGGCCCCGGGGCCCACTGGGGTCTCGGCATCGGTGTGTGGTTGGTGGATGGCCGGACCACCGTGTGGCACTGGGGTGAGAACCCGGGCTTCCAGAGCATCTTGATCGCCTGGCCCGACGAGCGACGAGGCATCGTTGTGCTCACAAACTCAGACCACGGTCACTGGGTCAGTAGGGCTGCCGTCCAGGCTTTCGCCGGCCTGGACCATCCGGCCTTCCGCTGGATCGAGAATTAGCTTGTCGCCTGGAGCGCAATCCAGCCTTCAGGGCTCTCACGAGTGACACCATGAAACGGTGCCCGATAGTCGTGAGTACGCAGCTGGTCCGTTGCGACGCTTGAAGGACGTTCAGCTCGTCTCAATAGCTCCTCACGAACCTGGTTATGTCGCCGGCGTCATCGTCGACGGTCACCTTGAATGGGTGCACTACCAGGGCTCTCGCCGAATCGAAAACGTCCAGCCGCTCGACGAGTTCTCATCGTTCTATGCGGCTTCCCTGGCGAAGCAAGTGACGGCATCTTGTGCCGCGGTATTGGTGACGCGTGGACAGCTTGACGTGGCGCATCGCTTGCGTCGATTCATTCCGGAGCTACCGAGTGCTTATGACAAGGTCCGCGTTCGGCACCTGATTCATCACACTAGCGGGCTGCCGGGCTATGCAACGGTTTCACCCGTCGCCCCAGAGACACCTGTGGGTAATGCAGAAGCCTTGGAGCGTGTGCGCGGACCCCTTCTCTTCGAGCCCGGCGATCGCTACGAGTATTCGAGCACCGGATACATGGTCTTGGCCTGTTTGATCGCGCGGATAGCCGGCGTGCCGTTCCACATCTTCGCTCGGAATGACGTACTCATCCCCGTCGGCATGACTCGCTCATTGTTCCGTGTGGCGCCCGAAAACCCCGACGACGAGAGCCTGGCTCTCGGCTATGTCGCGTCTAACGCGGGCCCCCGTCACGTTCCGTACAGGTTTCACGTCGTCGGAGACGGTGGGCTGATTACGTGCTTGGCAGATCTCGCCGCCTGGGACGCGTTCCTCGCAGGCACTTCGAAGCTCGGTTCCCGCATTGCTTCGCGGATGGTGGAAACGGACACCTTGAACGGCGGTGACTCGCAGTTCTACGCATGGGGACTCGCTGTCTGGACGCACCATGGGCTCACGATCCATACGCACGGCGGGAACGCGCCCGGCTATGGCGCGAAGTTCGTTCGCTTCCCGGAGAAGCGAACAAGTATCGGGGTGCTCGCGAATCGCGACCCACTCGACGTGAACGACATCGCGCGCAAAGTCGCGGACTGTGCGCTCTGGGAGTCGCTCGACTGGACGCGGCCATCCTGGGACGAGGGCTTTACGGGAAGCGAGCACCGCGCCTAGGCACGCGCTCAGGGTTGCTGCTCGATCAGGCACACGCCGCGATCCATCAACGCGGGCACGCACGGATCGACGATCCGGTAGTGCACGTGAGCTCCGTTTCTACGCGCGCGCAGGACGCCTCGATCGGCCAGTCGCTGGAGCTGGTTGGACACCGCCTGCGTGGACATGCCCACGATCTCGGCGAGCTCGTTCACGCTGAGTTCGCCGGCACGATGGATGGCGTGCACCATGCGAAGCCGGCTCCCATTGGCGAGCACTTTGAACAACGCCTCGAGCCGTTCGGCCGTCTCACCGTCGAAGAGCTCGCGCTTCTCGAGGGCGACACGCGCTGCTTGCCGTCTCGTCCGTGTTGACGCCATACCTAGAATCATACATCATTACAGCAATCAATGGAATGATGGACGGAGGCGGCATGATGAATATCATCGAGCGCCCACCGGGGGTCGATCCGATAACGAGCCCGCGACCCAGCACGCGGCGCGAGGACCTCCGCACCGTTCTGACGGCATCCTGGTTGATCATCGGCCTGTTCCTGGACGGCTACGCGCACCAACACTTCGTCACAGGAAGAGAGACCTTCCTGACACCTTGGCATGCGGTGTTCTACGCCGGGTTCGCGGCGACCGCCACTTCGATCGCTCTCATCGTCTACCGACGGCCTGGTCGCAGGCTCCGCGATCGGATCCCTGCCGGCTACGGCTCCGCTTTATTGGGACTCGTCGGGTTCGCGTTCGGAGGCATCAGCGACGGGATCTGGCACAGCATCTTCGGTGTGGAGGTTGGGATCGACGCGCTCCTCAGCCCGACGCACTTGATCCTCATGGCGTCGCTCCTTGCGATCGTCACCGCGCCGTACTTCGCCGCGGTTGCGTCAACCGCTGCCGAGGCACGTCGCGGGATCGCACTCGTTTCCCTCGGCATCGGAACCGCGCTCGTGGCGTTCTTCTTGAACTTCGTGTGGGGCCTCGGTGACAGCGGCTTCAAGGTAGCGTACGACCACGCCACCGGAGCCGGTGAGAGGGACGTGATCGCTGGTGTGGCCAGCGCGCTCGTCGCGACCTTCGTTCTCACGATCGCTGCGCGTCATGCCGTCCGGCTCGGACGTCCAGCTCTAGGCACGTTCGTCATGCTCTTTGGACTGGTGAGCCTCGCGGTCCACGTCGCCTTCGAGGAGGAGTGGATCGGCGTCCTCTCTGCGGTAGTCGCCGGTTTGTTACTTGACGCGGGATTCGCATTGCGAAGGCCGAGGGCGCAGCCGCGCGTCGTGTTTGCCGTCGCGATCGCCGCGATGTGGCTGACCTACTTCTCGCTCGCCATCGTCACCGAGACCGTGGCTTGGCCGGCGGAGATCTGGATCGGGACGGCACTGCTGTGCGCGCTTATCGCAGCCCTTCTCGCGCCGCACGCGATCCGTGGCGTCGCGGTGGAGTCCCGATCGGGGGACAACGTGCACTACTAACTTCGCCTGCCAGGAGCTCGGAGTTGTATTCCTCGCAGGAGTCACCTTTATGCGCTTTGGAAAACGGCTTTGACAAGCCAAAGTTCGCACGCCGATCGGTGTGGGCGTTAGAGTGTGGGCGTCCGAGGAATCGAACCTCGCACATCCACCTTGTAAGGGTGGCGCTCTACCACTGAGCTAGACGCCCCGTCGGAAGTCTAGTCAGCGCTCAGCGCGACTACTGCGGCTCCGATGCCGGTGGAAGCGGTGTCCCGTTTTCGTCGACGGCATCCACCCGATCGGCCCCCGATTCCTCCAGCACGAGACGCGCCTGCTCCGCCGTGTCGGCCGTCTCGGCTTCGACCGACACAAGCGTGTCGCGGTCGTCCTTCCCGGCCGATCTGCGCGCGGCTCCCTCATCGCCGTTTTCGGCGGTCGGCTTGAAGCCGACAACGTGAACCCGCGACTCCTCTATCCCGGAGCCGGCCAGTCGCCGCAGAGCCGACCGGACACCTCGAGTCGTGTGGAATGCCGCGATGACGTTTATCCGGGCCATTCGGGCCATGATGGACACCTCCAGGAGTGCACGTCCCTTGAGAGCGGGTACCCCCGGTCCAAACACTGGAAACGACCAAGAAAGGAGTGATCAGGTGGCCACAACCCCGCCGGCTGATACCCGCATAGGACACGTTCATCTGAAAGTGACCGATCTCGACCGGGCCGAGACCTTCTACATCGAGGCCCTCGGGATGGAACGCAAGGGCCGGCTCGGCGACCAGGCCGCCTTCCTCGCGTATGGCGACTATCACCATCACCTCGCGTTGAACACATGGCATTCGAAAGGCGGCCCGACGGCGCCGGTGGAAGCACCGATCGCGGGCCTCTACCACTTCGCAGTTCTCTACCCCGACCGCAAGGCACTGGCCAATGCGGTCAAGCGAGTCCTCGATTTCGGTTGGAAGCTCGACGGTGCAAGCGACCACGGGGCCAACTACTCCATATATCTGCGAGACCCCGACGAGAACGGGATCGAGCTCTACTACGACCGTCCGCCGGAGGACTGGGAGCGTGACGCCGACGGGAACCTCGCTCTCAAGAACGCACCCTTCGACGTCGAGGCGCTGCTCGAAGAAGCCGACTAGTCCCTTTCACTCGGCTCGTCCGGCTCCCAGTACCGGCGCCCTTCGAGCTCGACCGGGCGGTACTCCTGCTCCACGTAATTGCCGGGATGGTCGTGCGGGTATTTGTAGCCCTTGCCTTCACGAGCGAGCTTGCGCTCCATGGCCTTGTCACCGCTCTTTAGGTGAGCCGGCACCTCGAACGAACGCTCTTTCGCATCCTTCTGCGCGGCCCACAACGCTCGAGCCACCGCGTTGGACTTCGGAGCGGTCGCCAGATAGATCGCGGCTTGCGCAAGGCTGTACGAGGCCTCCGGGAGCCCGACGTGCTCGACGGCCTGCGACGCCGCAACGGCCACACCCATGGCCTGCGGATCGGCCAGCCCGATGTCTTCGGAAGCCAGGACGATCATCCGCCGCGCGATGAACCGCGCATCCTCTCCGCCTTCGATCATCTCCGTCAGCCAGTAGAGGGCCGCGTCCGGATCTGAGCCGCGCATCGACTTGATGAACGCGGAGATGACGTCGTAGTGCCGGTCTTGAGCCTTGTCGTAACGGATGGCCCGCCGCGCAAGCGCCGCCTGTGCATCTTCGAGAGTGACCTGTTGCGATTCCCGCGCCGCGGCCAGCTCCGAGCCGGCTTCGAGAGCGTTGAGGGCGATGCGGCTGTCGCCTCCCGACTTCTCAGAGATCCAATCCAGCGCGTCGTCGTCCGCCTTGACGTCCGGGAGCCCGCGTTCGTGGTCCGCCAGCGCTCGCTCAAGGATCGTCTTCACGTTCTCGGGCTCCAGCGCTTCGAGCCTGAAGAGCAGCGAACGCGACAGGAGCGGCGAGTTCACCTCGAAGAACGGGTTCTCCGTTGTGGCACCGACGAGGATGATCAGTCCGTCTTCGACGGCGCCGAGGAAGGCGTCCTGTTGCGCGCGGTTGAAGCGGTGGATCTCGTCCAAGAACAGCAGTGTGCGGCCGAACTTCTTCGCGTTCGCGATCACCTTGCGAACGTCGGCGACACCGGCCGAGATCGCAGACAGCTTCTCGACGGGAGTCTTCGTCCGGTCGGCGACGATGTGGGCGATCGTCGTCTTGCCGGTCCCGGCCGGGCCCCACAGGATCGCCGACCGCAGCTCGTCGCGTTCGATCAGCGCGCGCAGCGTCGTGCCCGGGCCGATCACCTTTTCCTGTCCGACGATCTCGTCGAGATCTCGGGGGCGCATCCTCGCGGCGAGCGGGGGTTTCGCTCCCCCGGCTTCGGGCGAGTCCGCGAAGAGTGACTGGTCGTCCTCGCGGTCGCGCGGTGTCACGTCTGTTCCTTCTCCGTGAGTCGCAAACCGAGGTCTCGTAACTGCACGGGGTCGACGGGGGCCGGGGCTCCCGTGAGCGGGTCGACTCCGGTCTGCGTCTTGGGGAACGCGATGATGTCGCGAAGCGAGCCGCCGCCGGTCATCGCCATCAGCGTGCGGTCGAGTCCCATGCCGACACCCCCGTGCGGAGGAGCTCCGTGGGACAGAGCCTCGACGAACCACCCGAACCTGTCCTCGATCTCCTGGTCGGTGAGACCAAGGATCTGGAACACCTTGCGCTGCATGTCGGCGCGGTGCATCCGGATCGAGCCGCTGAGCAGCTCCGTCCCGTTGATGACGAGGTCGTACTGCTGCGTGCGCACCGACGCGGGATCCGAGTCGAGGAAAGGCAGAGTCTCGGGGGTCGGCGCGTAGAACGGGTTCCCGATCGAGATCCACGCATCGTCTTCGTCGCTCCACTCGAAGGCCGGCATCTCGAGGACCCACACGAACCGCCAATCCTCCGGGTCGGCGATGGAACGGATGCGTCCTTGCGAGCGCGCGAGCTCAACGCGAAGGGTGCCGAGGATCTCGCTGGTCAATCGCGGCTCGTCGGCGGCCAGCAGAAGGAGATCGCCGTTCTCGGCTCCCAGCTCGCGCCTTATGCCCGCGATCTCGCCCTCGGACAGGAATTTCGTGATCGTCGCCCTCAGCTCATTCGGCTCCACGACCATCCACACCAAACCCTTGGCTCCCAGTTCCTTTGCCCGATCTATCAGTCCGTCCAGCGTCGCGCGTGAAGCATCGGCGCCGGCGCCCGGGACGCGAAGTCCACGGACCGCACCGCCACCGGAAAGGACGCCGCCGAACGCGTTGAAGCTGGTTCCGGCGAAGACGGCCGACAAGTCCACCACGGTAGGACCGGCCGCCTCGCGGATATCGGGCCGGTCGGTGCCGTAGCGGGCGATGGCGTCGTCGAAGTCGATCCGCGCGAACGGAACCTCGATCTCGACGCCGAGACAGTCGCGCCACATACGCGACATGAGGCCTTCCATCAGCTCGAGCACGTCGTTGCGCTCGACGAACGCCATCTCGAAGTCGAGTTGGACGAATTCGATCTGACGATCGGCGCGTGGATCCTCGTCCCTGAAGCTCGGCGCGAGCTGGTAGTACCGTTCGATGCCGCCCACCATCAATGTCTGCTTGTACAGCTGCGGGGATTGCGCAAGAGCGAACACCTTCCCGCGGTGATGCCGGGAGGGAACGATGAAGTCGCGCGCGCCCTCCGGGGTGGCGCGAGTCATGATCGGCGTTTCGATCTCGATGAAGTTGTGCTCTTCGAAGTGGTCGCGGATGGCCTTGCGGGCTTTGGACCGCAGCGCCATTTTCTCCTGCATCGGTTGCCGGCGAAGATCGATGTACCGGTAGCGCAAGCGTGTGGCCTCTTCGGCCTCGATCTCGTCGGTGACCGGGAACGGCAAGGGCGGACACTCGGAGAGCACTTCGACCACGCCAGCCGCTACCTCGACATCTCCGGTCGGAAGCTTCGGGTTGAGCGTCCCTTGAGGTCGGTCGCGAACCGTGCCTTTGATCAACAGACACCACTCGTCGCGGACCTGGTGCGCGATCGCAGCCACGCCCTCGGCTTCGCATACGACTTGAACGACACCGCTCGCGTCTCGCAGGTCGAGGAACAGAACGCCACCGTGGTCGCGATGGGCGTTCACCCACCCGGCCAGCGTTACTTCGGATCCGCTGTGCGCGGCGCGCAGATCGCCGCATCCATGCGACTTGATCACCGGGCGACGTCCTTCGCCAGATCCTTGAATCCGACCTCGCGCTCGCTGCCCGACTCCATGTCCTTCACCTTGGCTACCTGTTTGGCCACTTCGTCGGCACCGAGGATCACCACGCGCCGGGCACCGAGCCTGTCCGCCGAACGCATCTGAGCCTTGAACGACTTCGCTACGTCGGATACGACCACTCGCAGGCCCGCCTTCCGCAGGTCGAGAGCCGTCGCCGTCGCCACGCCGGCAAGTCCTTCCGTCCATACGACGAAAACGTCGGGCTTCCTGCCCTCGACGGTGCGCGACTCTCTGAGCGCGACCATCACCGGCTCCGTCCCCACCGCGAACCCGGCCGCCGGCGTCGGCGGTCCCCCGAGAAGCTCGACCAAGCCGTCGTACCGGCCCCCGCCGCACACGACCGAACGGGCGCCGAAACCTTCCAGATCGAACTCGAACACGGTGCGCGTGTAGTAATCGAAGCCACGCACGAGGTGCGGGTCGTCCGTCCAGGCGATGCCGAGCGACTCGAGGATCTCCTGCACCGAGGCATAGTGCGCGCGGCACTCGTCGCACAGGTAGTCGATGACCGGCGGGATGTCGCCGCTGCGCAGAACCTTCTTACAGCCGGCGACCTTGCAGTCGAACACGCGCAACGGATTGTTCTTGAGCCGGATGTGGCAGTCGTCGCACATTTCGTCGACCCGGTCGCCGATCGCCTCCCGCAGGACCGGGAAGTACCGCTCGCGGTCTGCCGCATCGCCCATCGAGTTCAGGTGCAGCCGGGGCGCCATACCGATGGCATCGAAGAACTGCGAAGCCAGCGCTATCAGCTCGGCATCGATGGTCGGTTCGGGCGATCCGATCGCCTCGGCGTCGATCTGGTGGAACTGCCGTGTCCGGCCCTTCTGAGGACGCTCGTAGCGGAAGAACCAGCTCATCATGTACAGACGAAGAGGCAGGGCTTCGCGCTTGGCCAGGTCGTGCTCGACCACGGATCGCGCGATGCCCGCGGTGGCCTCCGGACGCAGGCTGAACGAGCGCTCGCGGCGATCGGTGAACGTGTACATCTGCTTGGAGAGGACGATCTCGGAGGTTTCACCTGCGGCGCGCTGGAAGACGTCGGTGTGCTCGAAGATTGGCGTCTCGATGCGTCCGTAGCCGTAGCGATCGAAAAGCCCGCGCGCAGCGTCCTCGAGCTCGGTGAGCAGCGTCGAGTCGGGAGGCAGCAGGTCGGGGGCGCCACGGGGCCCTTGGGCTTTGGCCATGTCGTACTTATACAGGCTGGCGCGGGCGGATTAAGTCCGCTCCTTGGACTCGATCAGGATCGTGACCGGCCCGTCGTTCGTCAGGTCGACCTCCATCCGAGCGCCGAACACGCCGCTCTGCGTCGCCACCCCGAGGTCGCCCAGGTGCTCGCACACGCGGTCGACGAGCGGATCCGCGTGCTCGGGACGCGCGGCCTCGACGAAGGACGGCCGGCGGCCCTTTCGCGTATCGGCATAAAGGGTGAACTGGCTCACCACCAAGACCTGCCCGCCCGACTGCAGGACGGAATGATTCATCTTTCCTTCCTCGTCGGAGAAGATCCTCAGGTTCGCGATCTTCTCCGCCACATAGGCCGCGTCGTCTTCGTCGTCGTCGCCGTGCACACCCACCAGAGCGACCAGCCCCTGATCGATCTGGCCGACGGTCGCGCCTTCAACGCGCACAGCGGCGCGCGAGACGCGTTGGACGAGAGCTCGCACTAGCCCTGGCGAGCCTTCAGAGGCAGGACGCGATAGGCGTCGAACACTCCTTCGACTCTGCGGACGGTCCGCTGTATGTGATCGAGGTGCGCGATGTCGGCGAGCTGGAAGGCGAAACGGAGCCGGGCCGTTCCGTCGCTCTTGGCCCACGATGACGAAGACAGGATCATGACGCCGCAGTCGGTGAGTGTGTCCGAGATGTCGCGCAGCAGGCCCGTCCGATCGAGCGCGGACACCTGGAAGACGACCGTGAAGCGCCCGCCCTGCGATGTATCCCATTCGACCTCGACCACGCGTTCGGACTGAAGCATCAGCGTCTTGGCATTCGGGCAGTCCGATCGGTGAACGGAGACTCCCCGGCCGCGGGTGATGAATCCGAACACCTCGTCACCGGGAACCGGAGCGCAGCACCGGGCGAGCTTCGCGGCAACATCACGCTCACCCTTCACGACGACGGAAGGTGCCTCCTCCGTGCGGCGCGTCGGTGCAACCGGCTCGATGACCGGCTCGGCTTCGCTCGGACGAAGAACCTGCCGCAGAACCTCTACCAGATCCGCCGTCGGAAGGCGTCCTTCGCCCAGTGACTCGTAGAGCGTCTCTTCACCGGACGTCCGCAGTTCGGAGAAGAGCTTGCGCCAGATGTCCAGCGTGAGCTCGTTCTGCCCGATGCCCTCGCGACGGAGGGTCTTGACGAACAGATCGCGACCTTCCTCGCGGGCCGCCTCGCGCCGATGTGCGGTGAGCCAGTGACGGATCCGATTCGAAGCACGCGACGTCTTTACGATCGCGAGCCAGTCCTCCTTGGGCCTCGCGTCCTGAGCGCGCGTCGTGAGGATCTCGACGACGTCACCGGAATCCAAACGCGTATCGAGCGGAACGAGACTTCCGTTCACCCGGGCTCCCATGGTGCGGTGTCCGACCTCGGTGTGGATGGCGTAGGCGAAATCGATGGGGCACGCGCCGCGAGGCAGTGAGATGACATGGCCCTTGGGCGTGAAGCAGAAGACTTCGTCGTGGAAGAGGTCGAGACGCAGCGATTCCATGAACTCCCGCGGATCCTTCGCCTCATGGAACGTCTCGACGAGCTCGCCGAGCCAGGGAACGTCGGAGTCCGGGCTCTTCGGCTTCTTCCGTCCGCCATCGGCTTCCTTGTACTTCCAGTGAGCCGAGATGCCGTACTCCGCCATCTCGTGCATCGTCCGAGTGCGGATCTGGATCTCGAGTGGCTTGCCCTCCGGACCCATGACCGATGTGTGCAGCGACTGGTACATGTTGAACTTGGGCATCGCGATGTAGTCCTTGAAGCGCCCGGGAAGAGGCTTCCACATCGCGTGGATCACTCCGAGGGCTGCGTAGCAATCGCGGAGGTCCTCCACCACGATCCGTACGCCGACGAGGTCGAAGATGTCGTCGAACTCGACGCCTCGCTCAACCATCTTCTGATAGATGGAGTAGAAGTTCTTGGCTCGCCCCGAGACGTTGGCGCGGATCTTCGCCTGATCCAGATGCGAGTCGATCTCTTTGACGACCTCGACCAGGTAAGCGTCGCGCTCGGGCTGACGCCGGTCGGTGAGATCGGCGATCTCCTCGAACCGTTTGGTGTACAGGTAGCGGAACGCCAGATCCTCGAGCTCGCTTCGCACCTGGAACATGCCGAGTCGGCTCGCCAGCGGCACGTATACCTCGAGCGTCTCCCTGGCCTTGAGCTCCTGCTTTTCGGGGGGAAGCGGATCGAGCGTCCGCATGTTGTGCAGACGATCGGCGAGCTTGATGATGATGACCCGGACATCGCGGGCCATCGCGACCATCATCTTCCGGTAGTTCTCGGCTTGAGCCGCCTCGGTGGATCGGAATGAGATCTTCGCGATCTTCGTCAAACCGTCGATGATCTCGGCCACCTCGTCGCCGAAGCTCTCGCGCAGGTCATTCAAAGACGCGTCGGTGTCCTCGACGGCATCGTGCAACAGGGCGCCGACGATCGTCGTTGGATCCATGCCCATGTCGGCGAGGATCTGGGCCACCGCCAGCGGGTGCGTGATGAAGGGGTCCCCGGAGAGCCTGAGCTGACCTTCGTGAACCTCAGCGGCCACCTGGTACGCCCGGATGATGTCGTCGGCGTTGGTCCGTGGATGGGCTCCGCGCACCCTGTCGTAGACCGGACGCAGCACCTCGGGTGCCTCCCCGGCATGTGGTGTGCGCCGCAGGCGGCCGAGGATGGCGCGAAGGGGGCTTCGTGAGACCGGTTTGGCTTGGGCCATCGCTACCAGTTTGCCCCACCAGAGGCCGGCGGCCGCGCCATTGCTAGCGTGACACCCCGATGGAGAGCGCTCGACCCGGCCCGCGGACGCTGGTCGCGTTCGGCTTCGCCGTCCTCATCGGAGGATCGAACTTCGTAGCCGTCCGTCTGAGCAACCGGGACCTGCCTCCGTACTTCGGTGCCGGCGCCCGCTTCGCGTCAGCAGCGACTCTCTTGCTAGCGATCGCATTGATCTCGCGGATCGCCCTGCCCCGGGGCCGCGCGCTGATCGGGGCCACCATCTTCGGTCTGCTGAACTTCTTCGCCGGCTACGCCTTCTTCTACTGGGGACTCCAGCGAGTCCCGGCAGCGCTGGCCGCAGTGATCTTCGGTGCCGTCCCGCTCTTCACCTACGTACTGGCCGTTGTGCAGCGCCTCGAGCATTTCAGCCTCCGCGCTGCGCTGGGAGCCGTGGTCGCGATCGCCGGGGTCGGCGTGATGGTGGGTTCACCCGCCAACGGCTCCGTTCCCGGTATGTACGTCGCAGCTGTCGTTGCGTCCGCACTTTGCGCCGCACAGACGTCGGTCTTGATAAAGCGGCTCCCCACCGTTCACCCCATCGCTATGAATGCGGTCGGGATGGCGATCGGGCCGCCGCTACTGCTCGTCCTGTCTTTGGCGTCGAAAGAAGGCTGGACGGTTCCCGACCGAGCGACCACGTGGTACGCGTTGGCCTTCCTCGTCCCCATCGGATCGGTGGGCTTGTTCATCCTCTTTGTGTACGTGATTCAGCACTGGACCGCATCAGGTGCTTCGTACCAGTTCGTACTGATCCCGATCGTCGCCGCTCTAGGCGGATGGTTCGTCATCGGAGAGCCGTTGACTGCTTCCATAGCTGCCGGCGGAGTCCTTGTCCTAGTCGGTGTTTACGTCGGTGCCCTGGCCCGGACGCAAGATGCCCGCGACGACGCGGCCATACCGTCGCCCGTAATGGGAGCGCTCCGGCTAACGCATCACGAGGACCTCGACGCATTCGAGGCTCGCGCTCATGGGTTCCTGGCCGCGCGCGAAGCGGAGCACAGCCTCTTTCTCGGGATCTGCTCGCAGATCCGCACCGGTCGGTACACCGATCCCTACCTCGTAACCGTGGACAGCGGCGACGACATCGTCGCGGCAGCCTTCCGCACACCTCCCTTTCCGCTCGGACTGTCTCAGATAGATGCCTCCGGCGCGCTGGAGCTGATCGCGGATCACGCGCACGCGACGTTCGGATCCCTGCCTGGCTTCCACGGACCGAAAGAGGATGCCCTCATCTTCGCCGACCTTTGGAAGGGCTTAAGCGGACAGACACCCCGCGTCTTCATGGAGCAGAGGATCTACGAGGCCACGGAGTCCCAGGCCCCCGACAACGTCAGCGGACGTTTTCGCGTGGCCCAAGGAGGCGACCGCGCGATCCTGATCGACTTCCACAACGGCTTCGTCACGGACACGGGGGGCCCGGCGGGGCCCGGTGCGGAGATGTGGGTCGAGCTTCATATGGCTCAAGACCGCGACACCGGAGTCTGGCTGTGGGAAGACGAAGGGCGGGTGGTGTCGATGGCCGCGTACAGCGGGCCGACACCGCACGGGATCCGCATCGGCGGCGTGTACACCCCGCCCGACGTTCGAGGGCGCGGATACGCGAGTGCGTGCGTCTCCGCGCTCACGCAAATGCTCCTCGAGGGCGGACGCCGGTTCTGCTTCCTCTACACGGACCTGGCGAACCCTACTTCGAACTCCATCTACCAACGGATCGGCTACCGCCCCATCTCCGAAGTCGACCAGTACCGCTTCGATTGAGCTGACGGCGCCTTCTCATGAGACTCTCACGAGACGTGCTCTAGAGTCGTCGAATGAAAACAACGCTCATGAAGAGGATCTTGAGCGCTTCTTAGCGGAGTACCTCAGCCCCTTCTACTTGCGAGATCGGACCGGCGCACCTTTCCGGTCTGCGTGCGAGGAAGCTCTTCGACAACGAATATTTCCTTCGGCGCGTGGGAGCCGGGCAGCCGATCTCGGGCGAAGGCGCGCACAGCGTCCGGGTCGACCTTGCCTACCACAGCTGCGATGACGCGCTGTCCCCACTCGGCGTCGTCCACGCCGAACACGGCGGCCTCGAAGACGTCCGGGTGTGACTCCAGTACGCGTTCTACTTCCACCGGGTAAACGTTCACCCCGCCGGAGATGATGAGGTCCTCACGCCTTCCCTCCAAGAAGAGGTAGCCGTCGTCGTCCAAACGGCCAAGGTCGCCCACCGTGAAACCCGGCCCGCGCCACGCCGCCGCCGTCTTCTCGCCGTCGCGCCAGTACTCCCAACGAGCGAAGGGCGGCGCGTCGACCCAGATCGTCCCGACGCCGTCTGCACCTTCGTCCTCGATCCGTAGTCGCCGGCCCGGGCGCGCACGCCCGATAGTGCCGGGCCGCCCGAGCCATTCCTCCGACGGGCAAAGCGTGAATTGGCCCTCGGTCGATCCGTAGAACTCCCAGAGCTTGTCCGCGCCGAAGGCGTCGATGGCGCGTCGCTTGAGTGGCTCCGGACACGGCTCGCCCGCATGCAGGATCCGCCGCGCGTGAGGTGCGGCGAAGAGGTCGGTCAGCAGCCGGCGTATCTGCGTCGGTACCAGGAAGGCGCCGGCGATCTTCTCGTCCACAAACGCCTGAGCGACCTGCGCCGCATCGAAGTGCTCGAAGACGAGCACCCGGGCTCCCGCAGCCAGCGCGGAGATCGTTATCCGATGGGGGGCCGAGTGATACAGGGGCGAGCACACGATGTACGTCTCCCCCGGCCGCGGATCCCACAACTCCTGCTCGTCGACCGTCAGGTCCGCAGCGTCGGTTTCGGACAGAACACCCGACCACACGCCTTTGGCCAGCCCCGTGGTCCCCGACGTGTAGTGCATGGGCCGCGCGAGCGGGTGCGGCGCGAGCTCGGCCTCAGCCCCCGTGCTCAGGTCGGGCCACGTCCGCTCGTCGACGACCAGGGCGGTGTCTGCGTCGTCGAGGATGCGCCGGCGATCGCCGGCCGATAGATGGACGTTCACGGGCACCGGCACGATGCCCGTACGCAAGGCGCCCAGGGTCATCGGCACATAGCGCGGGTCGTTCGGCGCGACAACGCCCAGTCGGTCGCCTGCCCGCAGGCCGCGCGACGACAGCCACGCCGCGGCCCGGCGGGCACCTGCCTCAACCACTTCAGGCGTCAACAAGAACACGTATGCAGGATACGGACGGCCCTTGGGCCCGCTCGGCCTCAGATGT
The DNA here is from genome assembly GCA_040905525.1 of Actinomycetota bacterium. Classification (GTDB taxonomy): domain Bacteria; phylum Actinomycetota; class JAICYB01; order JAICYB01; family JAICYB01; genus JBBDRJ01. The sequence continues at coordinate 106,941 of JBBDRJ010000024.1, read as the reverse complement.
GCGACAATCCCCGCGCGTCATCTGTCGGAGGGGACGCGCCTCCGGCGCGTCCCCGGAACAGGAGCAGTTGATGAACATCGTCGTAACTGTGAAGCAGATCCCCGATCCCAACGTCGCTCCGGCCCTGGACGGCGACCGGCTCAAGCGCGAAGGCGTGGCAGGCGTGCTCGACCCGGGCGACGAGTTCGGCGTCGAGGCCGGCCTTCAGATCGCCGCCGCCCACGGCGGCGAGGTCACGGTGGTCTCGATGGGTCCGGCCCAGGCCATGGAAGCTGTGCGCAAGGCGCTCTCGATGGGAGCCGCCAAGGGCATCCTCGTCTCGGACGACGGCCTGCAGGGCGCCGACGCACTGACCACGGCCAAGGTCCTGGCCGGAGCCATCAAGAAGAACGGATTCGACCTGATCATCACCGGAGTGGAGTCGACGGACGGCTACACCGGCGTCGTCCCGCAGATGGTTGCGGCGTTGCTGGACGTTCCGATGGCAACGTTCGCGAAGTCGATCGAGATCAACGACGGAACCGTCAAGATCAACCGTCAGACGGAGAAGGGCTATGACGTCGTGGAGTGCCCGACGCCGTGCGTGATCACCGTGACGGCCGGCGTGAACGAGCCGCGATATCCGTCCTTCAAGGGCATCGTCGAGGCGAAGAAGAAGCCGGTCGAGCAGTTTTCGATCACCGACCTCGGCCTGAGCCTGGACTCCCCGGCCACGCAGAAGGTCGAAGCCATCAACGACGCTCCGACCCGCGGCGCCGGTGAGGTCGTCGAGGACGACGGCACCGGCGCAGCCAAGATCGCGGACTTCCTCACACAAGCGAAGGTGATCTAAGTGGCCAAGATCTGGGTTTTTGCAGAGTGCGACGCGGAAGGCAAAGTGGCGTCGAGCGCGCTCGAGAATCTCGCCAAGGCACGGGAGCTCGGGGACGCCGAGGCCGTGGTGCTCGGGCCGGGAGCAAGTCAAGCGGCAGCCACCCTCGGCGAGCACGGCGCAAAGAAGGTGTACCTGAGCGACGACTCGGTGTTCACCGATTTCGTTGCGCAGCCGTCGGCTTACGTGTTGTGGAAGCTGGCCGAGCAGAACCAGCCGGACATGATCGTCTTCGGCATGGACTATGACTCGCGTGACATCGCAGCACGCGTTGCGGCGTCCATCGGATCGACGGTGATGGGCAACGCCACCGACATCCTCGGAGCGGATAACGCGCAGACGCAGATCTTCGGCGGGACGAAGATCGTCGATGTCGCCTTGAGCGGCCCGAATCCGAAGATCGTCATCACACGGCCGAAGTCCTTCGAGCCGAGCGCCGTCGGCGGCTCAGCGGAGACGGAAGCCGTCAACATCGAGATCCCCGACAACGAGAAGAAGGCCAAGCGCGTCGAGCGTCACGAGGAAGAGGCGGCCGGAGTGAAGCTGGAGGACGCGAAGGTTGTGATCTCGGGCGGGCGTGGCTTGCTCGAGGCGTCCAACTTCGACCTCCTCGAGAAGGTCTCGAAGGCGATCCCGAACTCGGCCGTGGGGGCCACGCGTGCGGTGGTGGACGCCGGTTGGGTCCCCTACGCGATGCAGGTCGGTCAGACCGGTAAGACCGTGAAACCGGACGTCTACATCGCGGCCGGCATCTCGGGAGCGTCGCAGCACCAGGTCGGGATGAAGGAATCGAAACGGATCATCGCGATCAACAAGGATCCCGAGGCGCCGATCTTCCAGATCTCCGATCTGGGCATCGTGGGCGACACGATGAAGGTGCTGCCGGCGCTCATCGAGGAGCTCGACAAGCGCAAGGGTTAACGCTTCCGTAAGCGGCTTCCGAAGCCGATCTCGAGGATCGACCGGAACGTTGTTTCGGTCGCCTCGACGATCCGCCCCACGGCGGAGTCGAGCTTGGCTTGGTCGATCTCGCCGAGCGGGATCCGCGTGACGAGGCAGATCACACCCTCGCGTCCGTCGAGCGAGAAGCTCACACCGGCCGCCTTGTGGTTGTGACGCAGCAGGAGCTTGTAGACGTCTGCCTCTCGTTCCTCGGGCTCGATGATCACATGGCTGGTGAGCTTGACCGACTTCTCCCCCACCTCGATCTCGATCGGGATCCAGCTCCGGGAGACACCCGGCAGACGTACATACCAGAAGTTCTCACGCACTCGTTCCGCGGTGGCTCCGACCGGGAGATCGTCTAGCCAACGCTCCACGACCTCAAGGACATCCGTCATCCAGCAGCCGGTTCACAGACCGGACAAGCCTCCTTCCGCCCCAAAGTCTTAACCGTCCGGGTTCGCTTCCCCGCTGCGAGCGGACAATCAGCACGGTGAACGTAAGTACCTTTCGGCACACTGACCAGACCAGATCGCCGGCCGGCTCGCAGGGCGGGCACAGAGTCAACTGCAGGCTGTAGCTCGGGCTTGGCGCGCGGTGTGAACAACACCCGGATCTGCTCGGCGATCCCATGCGGGTTTCGAGCCAGCCCGATGGCACCCAAACCGAACAGCACCGGCAGAAGGGCTTCGAGCTGGCCGCCGAAGACCGTTCGGGTGAACGCGTTGTCCTGGACGAAGGGTTCGTGCACGAACGCCGGGACCAGCTGCAAGATCACCGCTCCGGCGAATGCGCCCAGCCACGTCCCGATGCCCCCGATCACGGCGAGCGTGAGAAAGAGCAACGATTGGAACTTGTAATACGAGAACGGCGTCGCGAGCTCGTCGGCGGCTGAGAACAATGCACCACCCATCCCAGCGATCATTGCCGACAACGAGAACGCTGTGATCTTGAGTCGCGCCACATCCACACCGAGAGCTCCAAGACCGACCTCTGAGTCACGCATAGCCCCGAGCGCGAGTCCGGTCTTGCTCCGACGCAGGTTCTGAACACCCAAAGCCACCACCCCGAAGATCGCGAGGGTAGCGAGGTAGTAGACGCGCGGACTGCTGAGAAACCCCGTCCGTGCGAAGAAGACACCCGTCAAGCCACCGGAGAATGACCGCGAGTTGAATGCGACCTCATCCATGACCGCACCAAAGGCCAGCGTCGCGAAGCCGAAGAACAACGGAGTCAGGTTGGCCGCCCGGTAGGCGAGACCAACGCCGAGTGGAACGACAGCCAGACCAGCCAGGATGAAGGCGGCCAGAAACGGCACGCCGAGATCGGCAACCAGATGCGCAGCCACGAACGCACCGAATCCGGCCAAGGCAGCTTGGGCCAACGACACCTGGCCCCCAAACCCCGACACGACCACGAGCGAAAGGAAGATCAACGCAACCGCAGGAACTCGAGACAGATGTAGCTGCCAGTCCGGACCCAGGACGAACGGCGCAACAACGGCAACTGCGGCAACAACGGCAACCCGAGTGGCCGTGTCCTTCGGTGACAGGATCCGCGACACCGGCAACGGCGGCACCGTCCAACGATCGGTTGGCCGCCGGCGCCATTGCGGGAGGAAGAGCAAACCGAAGAGGACGACGAAGGGGATCACCGGACGAAGCTGACGTGCCACCTCGTTGGGGGCATAGCGCAGGACGATCATCTCCGCGACACCGATCCCGACGCCCCCGGCCAGGGTGAGCGGGAAGCTCTGCAGTCGTCCGGCAATGGCTGCAGCCGTGGCGGCAATGACGAAGAAGGTCAGCGTGATCGGGTCAAGGCTGGAGAAGAACGGCGCAAGGAGGATGCCCGACAGTGCCCCGAAGCTCGTTCCGATCGCCCAGGACATGCTCGACACCCGGGCGGAGTCGATACCCGATAGCTCGGCGACCTCGGGCCTGTCGACCACCGCCCGCATTCGGACACCCAGCGACGTATAGCGAAGAAAGGCCAGCAACACCACGGTTAACGTTCCCGCGAGCAAAACTATTGAGATCTGCTCGAGGGATGCGCGAAAGCCGCCGACCTCGAAGACGCGCTGCGAAAAGATGCTGGTAGGCGTCAAGGTGGTCCCCGCACCCCAAATAAGGCCGGCGATTCCCTGCAGCGCGACCAGCAGTCCGATCGTGGCCACGATCTTGACGACCTCGCCGGCATCGCGAAGCCGACGGAAAAGAGCGACATCGAGCAACCAACCGAACGCCGGCGCCAGCACGGCTATGACGAGAACTAGTGCGACTCCCGCAGGGAGTGACCAAGCCTGGTCGTACTCGAAGACGACAAACCCAAGATTCCCGCCTTGAACCAGCTGGAAGAACACGTAGGCGAACAGCATCCCTATGGCACCGTGCGCGAAGTTGAAGATCCCCGACGCGCGATAGGTCAGCACCAAGCCGAAGGCCGAGAGCGAATAGAGGCTCCCGAGCACGGCGCCAAGGAACAGCGTGGTCAGCAGCGCCGCCACGTACTCCGCCCGTACTCCCCGTGAGACTTGATGACCAAAATCGCCTGTGAAAGGCTGGCCGCCATGCTACAGCGCCTCCCATCCGACTGGACTCTTCGTTCACGACTATTGACCGTCGGCGTCGCTCTCGCCGTCCTCGTCACAGGCGCTACCGTCGCACTCGTCAGAGACGGTGATGATGAATCTTCCCGCCTGGCCGAGGAGGGGCCGGTCGCCGAAGCCGAGGATCCGCGAGTTACCGGCTCACCGGGGCCGACGGCCACGACCGAACGCGGAGCGGGCACGCTCACCGATGGCCAGAGCACCGCTCCCGATGTGATCAACCCGCCGGCCCAACCCCTGGATGTTCTCGCCTGGCTGAGGCAACCGTGCAGCCCTCGCAACACAGACCAGACGGGCGTAACCAACGACACGATCACGATCGGCCAGATCGTCACCGACTCCAACCAGATCCCGCAGCAATTGCGCCCCGCACATGAGGGTTTGCAGGCGTTCGTGAAGTTCGTCAACGACCGCGGTGGGGTGTGTAAGCGCAAGATCAAGCTCGAGTACCGCAACGACAACTACAACGCCGCGATCCATTCTGCGGACATCCGCAACCTTGCCGGCAGCGCTTTGGCCTTCGTGGGCAATGAATCCGTCTTCGATTTCCTCGACTACGAACAGAATCCTCCGTTCGCACCACAAGTCCAAGGGGGCGGCGGATTTGTTCCCGACGTTGGCGGCCTAGCCTTTGCGTATGGACGAAGCCAATCCAATTGGCATGCCGGCGTAGTCGGCAGCGTATCGCCTGTTCTCGTGGGTGGCGGCCAATACAGGTTCTTCATCACCGAACAGCAGAAGAAGGGCACGCCGTGCCGCAAGGCAGGCGTGGTCTATCTGCAAGAACCGACGGGGGCTTCAGAGGATCAAGCACGTGTGGGCCGGGTCTCGCTCGCGCAGAGTTGGGGCGGGAATCTCGGCATGTCGAACACCGATCTGTACTCAGCCACACTCATCCCGCCGAGCACCGACCTCGACTACCAGAACATCGTCGACCAGATGGTCTCGGACGGTATGAATTGCGCGTTCGCATACAGCGACCTGGAATCGAGCGTGAAGCTCGTCAAGGCGATGGCGAACCGTGGGGTCTGGCCGCCGAGCTCGTGCAAGAAAGGCGACCAATGCTTCCGGGTGGCTTACGTCCCGTTGTCCGCCTATGACCGAAAGTTCATCCAGGACGCCGGAGCAGCCGCGAACTCCGTGAGCACCTTCATCCCTCACGTCCCGTTGACGGAGACGAGCAACGAAGCGATGAGGGTGTACCTGGACGCGATCAAAGACATCCCGGGCACAAGACCTTCGACGTTCTCCGTACTGGGCTTCGCAAGCGGACTGATGTTCGTCGAGTCTCTGCGATCGTGTCCGGAAGCACCGACCCGAAGTTGCATCATGGATTCTCTGAGGAAGATGAAGGATTTCACAGCGGGTGGCCTTCTAGGCGGCACGACCCCGTTCCGCACCACGCGGGTGAGTTACGACCGCTACGGAGCATTCGACTGGAAATGGATCTTCAACCGCTCCACGGCGCTACGCGTGGTCTCCAGCGGCGGCAAGCTCGACTTCAAAAGGATCAATCCCAAGAGCGGATTCCTCAACGACACGATCCATGTGGCGCGTGGCTCTCCGGGATGAGCCGACGCAAGGACGCGGACACTCTTCTCGACGTCCGCAAGATCACCGTCGACTTCGGAGGACTCCGTGCCCTCCAAAACGTCTCCTTCACCTTGGATCGCGGCCGGACCGTGGGCCTGATAGGTCCGAACGGAGCCGGCAAGACCACTCTTTTCGATTGCATCCAAGGCATCGTCCAGCCGACGGCCGGAGCCATCCGCCTCTTCGGCCAGGACGTCACGGCGTGGTCGATGCACCGGCGAGCCCGGCTCGGCATCGGCCGGACGTTTCAGCGTCTCGAGCTCTTCGGTTCTCTTTCGGTGTTGGACAACCTGATCGTCGCCCTCGAATCCGTATCTAGTGTCGGCGGTCTCGCAAACGAAATCCTGCGGCGACCCACGAGCATCGACGTTCGGCGGCGCGCGCAAGGCCGCGCGGATGAACTGCTCGCTCTCGTCGGTCTTACAGATCACGCAACAACGCGAGCTGCCGACCTCCCCATAGGCCTCGCACGCGTTCTTGAGCTCGCTCGCGCTCTGGCCACCGATCCATCGCTCCTCCTACTCGACGAGCCTTCGTCCGGATTGAACGATCAGGAGTCAACGCGTCTCGCGGAATTGCTCGCCTCGCTACGCAAGAAAAGAGAGCTCAGCATCTTGCTCGTCGAGCACAACATGGATTTCGTTCTCGGCTTGTCGGACGAGGTCTACGTCCTCGACTTCGGGCGGATGATCGCCAGCGGCACACCCCGTCAGATCCAGAAGGATCCCGACGTTCGGGCCGCGTATCTCGGTGAGGAGATGCCCAGTGAGTCGGCTTCTCGACGTTAGGAATCTCAGCGTCACCTACGGCGCTTCGGCCGCGCTGAGCAACGTCGACCTGGCCGTTCCGGAAGGAGGCGTTGTCGGCATACTCGGGCCGAACGGCGCCGGTAAGTCCACTCTGCTGAAAACCATCGCCGGTCTTGTTCGGCCATCCTCAGGTTCTGTGACATTTCACGGACGGCGCATCGATGGGATGCGCCCGAACCAAGTCGCGCGATTGGGTGTTTGTCTCATCCCCGAGGGCCGCGGGATCCTTCCAGCGCTCTCCGTGGCCGACAATCTCAAGCTGGCCTTCCGACGCGACCGCACGACGCTGCCGATGATCCTAGAGCGCTTTCCGGTCCTCGGTGAGCGCGCCGAACAACCGGCCGGCACCCTCTCGGGCGGCGAGCAGCAGATGCTCGCACTAGCGCGTGCCTTCGGCGACACGCCCGAGCTCCTGCTGGTGGACGAACCCTCGTTGGGTCTGGCCCCAAAGCTCGTAGGCATGGTTGCGCGCATCCTGCGAGACCTTCACGAAGACCGGGGGCGCACGATCGTTTGGGTGGAGCAGTACGCGGCGCACGTTCTAGCGGTGGCGGACATCGTTTACATCCTTGGGCGCGGTCGCGTGGTGTGGGCCGGCGAGCCGGCCGAGCTCAGGGCGTCACCCGTCCTCGTGCGCAGCTATCTCGGTGGATCCGTCGCGTGAACGGCCACGACGAAGAGGTTTGGGTCCCCGTCTGGGAAGGCCCGTTCGTGGAGGCGCAGAACCCGCTTCAGATCTTGGAGCGTGCTCACATCCCGGTCGACCTGGGAGATGCCGCCGAGCCGGGCCGGGCACGGGTCGAGGTCCCACCCGGATACGCCGAAGAGGCCCGCGAGGTCCTGAGCTCGGGAGGACGGCCGGACGTAGCCATGCCGATGATCGGCCCCCAAACGCGCTCGTGGCCGATCGTGCAGATCGTCGTGGTGGTCATATTGATCATGTTCGTCCTCGCGCTCGTCCTCTGACTTTCCGTAGGCTCGCTTGGTGCGGTTGCTCGCCCTCTTTCCGTCGCGGCTGAACCCCCAAGGCATCGCTGAGTTCGTGAGCGCCTCGCTCGGTGACGATTGGGAGGTCACCGGTGCGGCCGATCCGACCGACGACCTCCAGGCTCTCGAGCAGTCGGATGCGATCCTCGCCGCACTGGCCGAGGTCTCCTCCTCCGTGATCGAGAAAGCGTCGAATCTGCGGTTCATCCAAACGCCCAGCCACGGCTTCGACCACATCGACATCGACACGGCGGCAGCGCGTGGGATCCCCGTGTGCAACGTCGGAACATCCGGCGCCGAGGCGGGAACCGTAGCCGAGCACGCCGTGCTGCTGATGCTGGCGTGCGCACGCCGCCTCATTGACGGGCACAACGGGATCCGCGCGGGCGAGTGGCCGGCGCTCACGGGCTCGAGCATCGAGCTCCAGGGAAAAGCGCTCGGCATCGTCGGGCTCGGACACATCGGTCGCGAGGTCGCAAAGCGAGCGAAGGCGTTCGGAATGAGCCTGCTCTACTTCGACCCGATCCAGGCCGACGAGGAAGTAGAGCTCGAGCTTCGACTCGAGCGGGCCGAGCTCGACGACCTGATCCAGCGCTCCGATGTCATCACCGTGCACACGCCGCTGATGGAATCCACACGCGGGCTCATAGGGCGGGATGAGTTCGCCAAGATGAGGCCGGGAACCATCTTCGTCAATACCTCACGAGGGCCCGTCGTGGACAACCTGGCCCTCGCCGAGGCCGCCAATGAGGGACGCATCACCGCCGGCGTCGACGTGTTCGACATCGAGCCGCCGGCGAAGGACCATACCCTCCGGTCCGCACAGAACGTCGTGCTTTCACCGCACGTGGCCGGGACGACGCGCGAATCGGTAGGTCGCATCATGGTCGCCGCGCTGGAGAACCTCAAGCGCTTCGCCCAGGGCGAAAAGATCCGCGACATCGTCAACGGCGTCATCCCTTGAGCTTCGAAGCCTTCAGCTGGTCGCCGCTCGCTTGGATCGGTGGCGCCATGCTCCTGCTCTGGCTGCTGAGCCTGATTCTGCGCGACGCGAGCATCGTCGACATCTTCTGGGGCATGGGGTTCGTTCTCGTCGCTTGGGTCTCGTCGGCCTCGAGCGAGGGATCGACGGCGCGAGAGGTGCTGGTTCGAGCGCTCGTGACGATCTGGGGCGTCCGGCTAGCGACGCATCTTTTCGTGCGCAATGCCGGCAAGGGTGAGGATCCCCGGTACCGGGCCATGCGACGGCGATGGGGCTCCCGCTTCCCCGTCGTCAGCCTGTTCACGGTCTTCGTCCTGCAGGGTGTCTTCCTCTTCGTCGTCTCGCTGCCCGTTCAGGTCGCGATCAACTCACCGGTACCGGAGGCCGTCCGGTGGACCGACATCCTCGGTGCCTGCGTGTGGGTCATCGGTTTTGCCTTCGAGGGGATGAGTGACGGCCAGCTGACAGCGTTCAAAGCCGATCCGGACAATGCTGGGAAGGTGATGGATAGCGGCTTGTGGCGCTACTCGCGTCATCCGAACTACTTCGGCGACGCCCTGGCCTGGCTGGGGATCGGCGTCATCGCGTTGTCGGTTCCCGATCACCGATGGGTGCTCGTCGGCCCCGCGGTGATGACCGTTCTGTTGTTGCGGGTCTCCGGCGTTCCGCTGCTCGAGAGGCGCATGGCCCGGACCAGACCCAGGTATCAGGAGTACGTTGCTCGCACGAGTGGTTTCCTTCCGCTCCCGCCGAAGAACGAAAGGGTTGAAGCATGACCGAGGTCAACTTTGAAGTCGCAATGGAATTCACGGAGAAAGTCTTTGGCTACATGCAGGGGGCCGTCGTCTCGGCACTGGTCCACCTGGGCGATTCGCTTGGGCTGTACAAGGCGATGCAGGACGCGGGGCCGCTCACCTCAACCGAGCTCGCCGAGCGCACGGGCCTCCAGGAACGCTGGGTGCGGGAATGGCTTCGTAACCAGGGTGCGGCCGAGCTCGTGACGTATCGGGGTGAGGATCGGTTCGAGCTCACGCCGGAGCAGGCGGCCGTGCTCGCCGACGAGGACAACTCCGTTCTGTTCTCGGCGGGAGGCTTCGGGGTCATGACCACGATCGGTTCCGTGCTGGACCCGCTCAGGGAGTCCTTCCGCACGGGAGTCGGACTTCCCTACGACGCACAGGGCGAAAGCGGCAATCACGCCGTCGCGCGCATGTTCGCACCGTGGTTCCGCCACATGCTCGTCCCGATGATCCTTCCGGCCCTGGACGGTGTAACGGACAAGCTCGCGGCGGGAGCGAAGGTAGCCGACGTCGGGTGCGGCGCCGGGATCGCCTTGATCACCATGGCACAGGCGTTCCCCAAATCAGACTTCCACGGCTTCGAGCTTTCACAGGAAGCTCTGGCCCTCGCGGCCAAGAACAAGGCCGAGGCCGGCGCGCAAAACGTGACGTTCCACGACGTCCGAGGCGAGAGCCTGCCCGACGATGGCAGCTTCGACTTCGTCACGACGTTCGATTGCATCCACGACATGACCCACCCGACCGAGGTGATCGCTGCCATCCGAAGAGCAATCAAGGACGACGGCACCTACCTGATTGCCGACATCAACGCCCAACCGACGTACGAGAAGAACATCGAGGAAAACCCGATGACGGCGATGATGTACGGCTTCTCCGTCCTATCTTGCATGTCGTCGGCGCTATCCGAGCCGGACGGTGAAGGGCTCGGAACCCTCGGCTTCCATGAGGGAGTAGCGCGCGACAAGACAGCCACCGCAGGGTTCACGCGGTTCAAGACTCACGACTTCGGCAATCCGCTCAACATGTACTACGAGGTGCGTCCGTAGTACGACGAGTTTAGGTCGCGGCGCGGATCCCTTTGTACACCGCGGTGTTCACCGGAACGTCGAGCCCGAGCTCGGCTCCCATTCGCACGATCGCCCCATTGAACGTCTCCAGCTCAATCGGGCGGCCCCGCGCGAAGTCGCGGCTCATGGAGGACATGGCAGCAGGATCGATGCCGCCCCCGTACGTCATTCGGCTCTCGACAAATCCGTCCGGTAAAGGAACACCGCGCCCGCGGGCGACGGCGTCGCACTCCCCGACGATCGCCACGAAGCTCGCGCGCAGGTCCTTGTCGCCGAGGATCTCGCCCATCGGCCGTTGATGCAGAGTCGTCAGGCCGGCCATCCCGCACATGAGCGACATCTTCTCCCACAAAGCGATACGCGCGTCGGGAACCGGGATCGGCTCCACCCCTTCGACGTCGAGCCATCTTCCGATGCGCTCGACCCGATCGGTCACACCACCTCCGCCGAACTCGCCGAACCGGACCCAGGCGTAGGCCGACACGCAATGGACGTGCCCAGGATCGGGCAGGTCGGCCACGATGCCCGTCGACCCGGCGACGACGACGTCGCCGAGCAACGCCCGTGCTCGCTCCGGAGCCTCCACTCCGTTCTGCATCGTCAGCACTACACCGCCCGAGCCACGGACGGCTTCGGCCGCCGGTGCGAGGTCGTAGTTCTTGACGCACATCAGGACGAGATCGGCTTCGACGCTTTCCGGACGGTGGGTGGCAATTACCGAATCGGATCCGAACTCCCCCATCGCTCCCGTGACGCGAAGGCCTCCGGCCCGCAGCGCCTCGAGATTGGCTCCGCGTGCGACGAAGGTGACGTCGTGTCCGGCGCGCAACAGGCACGCGCCGTAGTACCCGCCGACGGCTCCCGTCCCCATCACGAGCATGCGAGCCGGTTCAGTCATAGGCGACGATCGAAAAGACCTCGACGTCGGTGAGCTTCTTGCGTCCAGCGAGGAGCCCGAGCTCGATTATCACGGCCACGCCGGCAACTTCGGCCCTCAACTGGCGCACGACGTCGCACGCTGCGCGGGCGGTTCCGCCCGTGGCGAGCACGTCGTCTACGACCAGCACGCGATCACCGGCACCCACGGCGTCGGTATGCACCTCGAGGCGCTCGGCGCCGTATTCGAGCTCGTAGGACACGCCACGCGTGTCCCACGGAAGCTTTCCTTGCTTGCGGGCCGGGATGAACCCGGCACCGAGCCGGTAGGCGACGGGCGCAGCCACGATGAAGCCGCGAGCCTCGATGCCGAGCACACGGGTCACTCCGCGTCCCACGAACCCGTCAACGATGACATCGATGGCGGTCGAGAACGCCTGCTGATCGCCGAGCAGCGGCGTTATGTCCTTGAAAACGATGCCGGGCTTCGGGAAATTCGGGATGTCACGGATGAGTCCCCGAAGCCGCTCCAGACCGGGATCGCCGCTCACCGGACCACCGTCAGCGGCCGTGCTTACGCTTCTTGCGCTTCCTGCGTCGAGTCTTTGGCGCTCCGCCCCCGCCGCCCGGACGAGGCTGCGACGATGGCGGGGACCACGCCTGAGCCGGCGGTGCCGTTGCCACGGCGGTTGCCTGCGGCTGGGGCGGTGTAGGGGCGGCGGCGGGGGCCGGCCGTGACGGCGGGGTCGAGAGGTCCTGGCGCGCGCCGATGCGGGCCCGGAGGGAAGACCATCGATCCTCGCGTTCCTTCCACAGGGCAAGGATCGGGGTGGCGACGAACACCGACGAATAAGCGCCAAGGGCCAGCCCCACGAAGAGCGCGAGGGCGAGTTCACGAAGCGTCTGGGCGCCGAGCAGGAACGATCCGACGAAGAGTAAGCTTCCCACCGGAAGCAGCGAGACCACCGTGGTGTTGATGGATCGCAGCAACACCTCGTTGAGCGCACCGTTGGTGGCTTGCGAATACGTAACGCGTCCGGAGGCCGACAGAGACACCGTCCGGTCCTTCACCCGGTCGAAGATCACAACGGTGTCGTAGAGCGAGTAGCCAAGGATCGTCAACAAGGCGATGACCGTAGCCGGCGTGACTTCGAATCCGGTCAACGAGTAGATCCCGGCCGTGGCAACCATGTCGTGTAACAGAGCAACCAGACCTGCAAAGGCCATCTTCGGCTCGAGGCGGATCGAGAGATAAACCACCGCGACCACGAGGAAGAACCCCAGTGCCTGTATCGCCTTACTCGTTATCTGTGCGCCCCACTTGGGTCCGACGTCGGTGACGTTCACATCGTTCGTGTCGACGCCCGTAACCTCGGCGATCTCTTCGATCGCGTCTGCCTGGTCGGAAGGACTCAAATGGCTGGTCTGAACGAGGAAGCCCCGCTCGCCGATCTCCTGGAATGAGGAGTGCTCAACGCCCACTCTCTCAACGGCTTCGCGCACGTCGTCAACATCCACGTCCTTGGCCGCCGCCTCGACCTGGAATGAGGTTCCTCCGCGGAATTCGAGACCGGCATTCAACTGACGGAACCCCAGGGATGCAATGCTCACGAGCAGCAGGATTCCGGAAAGCAAGAACCAGGTGCGGGCACGCCCCACGAAGTCGATCTGAGATCGCCGGAAAACCGTGGTCATGCGACCGGCACCGCTTGCGGCCGCTGATCAATGTTGTGTACCCCGATCCCGTGCATGGAGCCGAACCGTTTGCTTCGCGCGAGCAGTGCCACTGCGGGGTGGGTGAAGAAGTACAACAAGGCGACGTCTACGACGACCGACATGCCCAACGTCAGGGCAAACCCGCGAACGGGTCCGACGGCCACGAGATACAGGATGATCGCCGCGGCGAATGCAACCCCGTTGGCCGCTACGTTCGTCCGCAGGGCACTGCGGAAGGCGCGCTCAACCGAACTGCGAAAGGTCTTGCCCTCCTTGAGCTCGTCCTTAACCCGCTCGAAGTAGATGATGTAGGAGTCGGCGGCTATCCCGACAGAAACGATCAATCCGGCGACGCCGGCGAGGGTCAGCGTGAACCCTTGAGTCACGCCGATCACGCCGATGACGCCGAGGATGATGCAAGCGAAGAGCGCGAGCCCGATGAGATTGATGATGCCGAGTGCCCGGTAGAACAAGAACATATAGACGGCAACGAGCGAGATCCCGATCGCGCCCGCGATGAGTCCGGAACGCAGCGACGCCGTCCCCAGCGTTGCGCTCACCCGCTGGGATTGAGCCTGTTCGAGCTCGATGGGCAGGGCGCCGGTGCGCAACACGAGGGCAAGATCCTTCGCATCCTGATCGCTGAACTGACCGGTGATCTGAGCGCGGCCGTCGGTGATCGCATTGGAAACGGCGGGGGCCGATTCGACACGCCGATCTAGAACGATCGCGAGTTGACGACCCGTGCCGGCCAGTCGCGTCGTGATTTCGGCGAAGGCACTGGTTCCATCGCTCTTGAAGTTGAGCGTCACTCCCCACGTCGACTGGGTGGGGTCGAACTCGGCTCGCGCCTCAGCTACCTGGTCTCCAACGACCTCAGCCTTGCCCAGGCGATATCGGACGTTCTCGTTCGCATCGCGAAAGACCACTTCCTCGTCAACGGGATCGCCTCTGGTTATCTCCCAGTCACCTTCCTCCAGCCTTTCCCGAACGAACTCATCGAACGCCCGGCTGCCCCTTCTATGGCCTTCCTCGACGGCCTCGGCCTCGATCGTCGAAACGTTGATCGCATCGAGCACCTCACGGAACCGGAGCTGCGCCGTCTGACCGATGATCTCGAGAGCACGGTCGGGATCGTCGATGCCGGGGAGCTGCACGACGATGTTCTCGGACCCCGACGTCGATATGTCCGGTTCCTGCGCACCGATCGAGTCCACGCGGTTTCGGATGATCTCGACCGTCTGGTCGAGTACGCCCTCTTCGACTTCCCCCCTGGCGGTCAGCACGACGGAGAGACCGCCCTGGAGATCGAGCCCGAGCTTGGGCCGGAGGTCGAAGAAGAGCACTCCCACCAGACTCGCGCCGGCGAGCAGGACCACAACGAGGAGCGAGATGACGTATCTGCGGGCTCGGGTCACGGGTCTCCCCGCGGGGTCACGCGTCGGTCAGGATCTTGGTGATCGATCCCTTGTCGATCTTGATCACGACGTTGTCCGCTATCTGCAGAGATATCGCATCGTCGTCGACCCGCCGGACCGTGCCCTGGATACCGCCGGCCCCGACTACGCGGTCGCCCTGCTTCACGTTGGCGAGCAGGGCCCGATGCTCCTTCATCCGGCGCTGCTGAGGCCGCATGATCAGGAACCAGAAAACGCCCACCAGGACGATGAGCGGGAGGAACGCTGCGATGCTGCCGCCGCCCCCGCCGCTGTCTTGAGCAAGCAGGACGACCGAGTTCACGCTTGAGATGTCCATGAGCCAGTAATCCTACCGAACCTACGACCCTCGATTGACGTCTAGACCTAGTGACGCGGACCATAGCAAGGGTCTTGACCGGCGAGTCAAGGCGGGCTCACGTCAACGGGGGACGCTTGAGCGACGCAGCGACCGAAGAGATGCGCACGGCGCAGGGAGAAACGCCGTTCGCAGCGGGGTTCCGCGGGCAGGCCGGCCGCTTGGTGGACGACGCCTTCGTTCGGAAGGCCTTCACTTACGCGGGCATCGCCCTGCTCTTCTACCTGGCCGAACAGCTTTTCTGGCCGGCCCCCATGGGGGTGCTCGTCCAGGGCATGGTCATCGGTGGGCTCACCGCCCTCATCGCTTTCGGCATCGCGTTGATCTACCGGTCCAACCGCATCGTGAACTTCGCGCAAGGCGACCTCGGTGCGGTTCCGGCTTCGCTCGCGGTGCTGCTGATCGTCGGGCCCGGCCTGCCCTATGCGCTGGCGTTGCCCATCGGCGTGGCCGCGGCCGTCGTCCTTGGAGCCTTTATCGAATTCATCTTCATCCGCCGATTCTTCCGGGCGCCGCGTCTGGTTCTGACCGTCGTGACCATCGGCCTCGCACAGCTTCTGGCCCTCGGCGGGATCTTGTTGCCGAACGCCTTCGACATCACCACACCGCCACAGAGCTTCCCGTCGCCGTTCGACTTCCACTTCGCGATCGGCCAGACGATCTTCCGCGGGAACGACGTCCTGGCCATGGTGGCCGTTCCCGTGTGCATAGTCGCGCTCGTTGCCTTCTTCCGATTCACGAACATCGGCATCGCTGTTCGCGGAAGCGCGGAGAACGCCGATCGCGCATTCCTGCTCGGCATACCCGTGAAGCGGATCCAGACCGTCGTCTGGGTGGTCGCGACGGTTCTCGCTGCTCTGGCGGTGTTCCTCCGGGCCGGCATCGTGGGTCTTCCCATCGGCAACGTTCTCGGCCCGTCGATCCTCGTGCGCGCTTTGGCCGCCGCCGTCATGGCCCGGATGGAGCGTCTGCCGACGATATTCGGCGCCTCGCTTCTGCTCGGTGTTCTCGAGAGCGCGATCATCTTCCACACCGGACGAAGCATCCTCGTCGATCCGATCCTGTTCGTAGTCGTGCTCGGTGCCCTACTGCTACAGCGCCGCGGCGAGGTTGCGCGCACCGACGAAACCTCCAGCTGGAAGGTCGCTTCGGAGTTCCGTGGAATCCCGCGAGAGCTCATCCGCATCCCGGAGGTCGCATGGGGGCGCCGCGCGCTGATGGGACTGATCGTGGTCTTCGCGCTCCTGATGCCGGTGTTCATGTCCGAGAGCCAGATAAACCTCGCGGCGGTGATCGTGATCCTTTCGATAGTCGGCGTGTCGCTAGTCGTTCTGACCGGTTGGGCTGGTCAGGTGAGTCTGGGCCAGGTCGCGTTCATGGGGATCGGCGCGGCCGTCGGCGGCTTCATCACCACCCGATGGCATTGGGACCTCGCTCTTGCTCTCGTGGCCGCCGGCGTTGTCGGTGCCGCCGCGGCGATGATCATCGGCCTGCCGGCACTGCGCATCCGCGGACTATTCCTGGCCGTCATCACCCTGGCGTTTGCGCTGGCCACCTCCTCGTACCTGCTGAACCGCGAGTTCTTCGGATGGCTTCCCGTGGAGCGTTTCGAGCGGCCGCTCCTGCTGGGGAGGATCTCGGTTGCCACCGAGGACCGCTACTACTACTTCGCGCTCGGCGGCCTCACGCTCGCCGTGTTCGCGGTGCGCGGCCTGCGCCGAAGCCGCACCGGCCGCGCGCTCATCGGCATCCGTGAGAACGAACGGGCCGCGCAAGCTTTCGGTGTTAGCGCCGTCGGCGCAAAGCTCACGGCCTTCGCCGTCTCGGGTTTCATCGCCGCGTTCGCCGGAGCCCTCTTCGTCCATCACCAACAGGTGCTCGGGATCCAGGCGTACGGCGTGGAGCGCAGCTTCCAGGTGTTCATCATGACCGTGGTCGGCGGCATCGGATCGGTGCCCGGCGCGATCCTCGGCGCGGTCTTCATCGAGGGGTTCCAGTACATACGCAACGTCTTCCCCGACACGATCCGCAACCTGCTCGGGTTCCTGACCGGGCCGATCGGCGTGATCGTCGTTCTGATGCTCGTGCCCGGCGGGCTCGCGCAGGTCTTCTATTCGCTCCGGGACACGCTGTTGCGCAAGGTCGCCCAGCGGAAGGGGATCCTGGTGCCGAGCCTGGTGGCCGATCGCCGCGCCACCGAGGAGCTTGAGGTGGCTGCGTTCAGCGGGGTCGAAGGAAAGCCCGGCGGCAACGGTGAGACCCTCGAGCCGGCCCGGCCCCGGCGCCGCAAGCCGGCCAAGGCGAAGAGCGCGCGATGAAGCTCTCCGAGCGGCTGCGCGAACGCATAACGAAAGGGGCACCCCTCTACCCCTTGCTCGTTCTCTTCGGCCTGAATGCGGTGGACGAGCTCGACCGCAGCGCGTTCGGTGTGCTCGCACCAGAGATCCGGGACTACTTCAACCTTTCGAACGAAGGGATCTTCACGGTCATCGCGTTGATCGCCGTCCCCGTCCTTCTTCTCGAACTGCCCATCGCGCATCGGGCCGACCGCTTGAATCGCGTGCGGATCGCTACCTTCGGCGCCATCGCGTGGGGGTTGTTCTCGTTTGGCACAGGCCTGGCCCCCGCCATCGCCTTCCTGGTCATCGCGCGAACGGGCTCGGGTCTCGGACGTGCGGTCAACACGCCGACGCACAACTCGCTTCTCGCCGACTACTACGACGTGGACGTACGCGGGAACGTCTACGGTGTCCATCGCGCGGCCAACGCCGTCGGGCTGTTCCTGGGGCCGGCCATCGCCGGTGTGCTCGCGTTCTTCTTCGATTGGCGCGTTCCATTCCTGGTTTTCACCATCCCCACCGCGGTGTTCGTCGTTTTGGCCTTCCGTCTGCGGGAGCCGAAGCGGGGGGCGTTCGAGCGCCGTGCCATGGGCGCGAGCGAAGAGACGATCGGGACGGAGGAAGAGCCTCCGAGCTTTGCCGAGGCGTGGCGCATCGCGTGGCAAGTCCGGACGCTTCGTCGCATCTGGTTCTCGTTGCCTTTCCTTGCCGCAGCGGTGATCGGGCTCGCTGCACTGTTGTCGATCTTCTACGAGGATGTTTTCGGGCTGAACGAGGCGCAGCGTGGCGCACTATTCGCCGGCGTCGAGCTCTCGCAACTCGCCGGCATCGCGATCGGTATCCCGATCGCCAACCGCCTCCTCAATCGCAATCCCGGGCTTGCTCTGAAGTTCCTTGGGTTCGTAGGAGCCGCCGTCGCCGTCATGTGGGCCGTGCTCGCCTACACGCCGGTTCTCGCAGTCGCGATAATCATGCACGCCCTGATCAGCGGAACGCTGGCGATCCTCGCTCCGGGGATCTACGCCACTCTCTCGCTGGCGATCCCGCCCCGTATCCGTGCCCTCGGGTTCTCGATCGGATCCTTGTTCATCGTCCCCGGCGTCTTGGTGCTCCTGATCATCGGTGGTGTCGCAGACGACGCCGGCATCAGACAGGCACTGCTCGTGATGGTGCCGGTGTTCGGCATCGGCGCCGCCGTCATTGCCTCGGCCGGACGGTTCGTCGCTTCCGACATCGCAAAGGTCCGCGCATCCACGGTCGCCCAGGCCGAGGTCCTAGCCGCGAGGCGTCGCGGCGAGGTCAAGCTCCTGCTCGTAAAGGACCTCGACGTCTCGTACGACGGCACGCAGGTGCTCTTCGGTGTGAACCTCGACGTGGACGAAGGCGAGATCGTCGCCCTGCTCGGCACGAACGGAGCCGGAAAGACCACCCTTCTCAAAGCAATCTCCGGGCTGGTCGAAGCCGATGCCGGCGCCGTGATATTCGACGGACGCGACATGACTTACGCACCGCCGCAAGAGGTCGCCGCCCGCGGCGTCGTGCAGGTGCCCGGTGGCAAGGGTGCGTTCCCCAGCCTCACCGTGGGTGAGAACCTGCGTCTGGGTGGCTGGCTCTATCAGCGCGAAACGGACTACCTGAAACAAGCCACGCAGCAGGTACTCGACTACTTCCCCGTCCTGAAGGAGCGGTGGGATCAGCCGGCGGGCAACCTGTCGGGCGGAGAACAGCAGATGCTCACGCTCGGTCAAGCGTTCATCGCTCACCCCCGCCTGCTGATGATCGACGAACTCTCCCTGGGCCTCGCGCCGATCATCGTCGAGCAGCTCCTGGCGATCGTGCGCGCGATCCGCGAGCGCGGCACGACCATCATCCTCGTCGAGCAATCCGTAAACGTCGCGCTGACGGTGGCCGAGACTGCGTATTTCATGGAGAAGGGGGAGATCCGCTTCCACGGACGCACGGGCGAGCTCTTGAAGCGTCCCGACATCCTGCGCTCGGTCTTCCTAGAAGGTGCCGGCTCTGCCCTCGGGAACGGGAAAAATGGGAGCCGCAAACGCCGGCGTACGGCGGCCAAGATCGACGGCCCGGTGCGGTCGGTCCTGGAAATCGAAGGTTTACGCCGATCCTTCGGCGGCATCACCGCCGTCGACGATGTTTCGCTGACGCTCGACTCCGGTCAGATCCTCGGCGTCATCGGACCCAACGGCGCGGGCAAAACCACCCTGTTCGATCTTATTTCGGGTTTCCTTCCCGCCGACGCCGGTCGCATAACTCTGGACGGTGCCGACATAACCGATATCGGTCCGGAAGGTCGAGCCCGCATCGGGTTAGGCCGTTCCTTCCAAGATGCGAAACTCTTCCCGGCCCTTACGGTTGAGGACACGATCAAGCTCGCGTTCGAACGCCAGATCGACGTGCGCGATCCCATCGCCGCGGCGCTCAACCTTCCGGACGTCGCCGACTCCGAGGCCCGGCTGCAGAAGCGGGTGGACGAGCTCATCGATCTGATGGGGCTCGGCGCGTTTTGCGACAAATTCATCTCCGAGCTTTCTACCGGCAGCCGCCGCATCGTCGACCTCGCGTGCGTACTCGCCCACGACCCGTCGGTGTTGCTCTTCGACGAGCCATCGTCGGGCATCGCGCAACGGGAGACGGAAGCGCTCGGCCCCCTTCTGCGCCGCGTGCGCGACGATACCGGCGCCAGCGTGCTGCTCATCGAGCACGACATGCCGCTTGTCACATCCGTTGCCGACGAGATCGTCGCGCTCGATCTGGGTCGCGTGATCGCGCGGGGGGCGCCGGGAGATGTCGTGAAGGATCCGGCTGTGGTCGAGGCATACCTGGGGACGAGCCAGTCGGTCATAGCGCGCTCCGGAAAGACCGCGCGGGCCGGCGTTCGAACCAAACGCGCTAGAACGCGTTCTACCAAAGTGAGGACAAGGGCTAGGAGGACGTCATGAAGTCACCCCGCGAGTGGACCAAGGACCCCCGGATCGAAAGGGCCGGCCGGTTCGTATCCCGTTATCAGCCCTTCCTGATCACGGTGATCGCGATCGCGCTCATCGCCGTCCTGCTGCCCGGACGTTCGCCGGAGACAACCGACGCGTCCGACATCACGAGCGAGATCCCCGACGCGCCACTCGAAGAGGCATCCCCGGACAACCCCGTCGCGGCGCCGACGACGGAAACGACGTCTGCACCGACGGTTGCGCCATCCAATCCGGGCGTCCTCGGTTTCGAAGAAGCGCAAGCGAAGGGCGTCGCTCTCGTAGCCAACTGCGACCCGAAGACGGGTCAGATAAAGATCCCAACGCGATTCGCGCCGACGTGCACGCAGAAGTACGTCGCACCGAACTCCGGCAACACGTGGCAGGGCGTCACCAAGGACAAGATCGTCGTCGCCTACTACCAAGGCGAAGGCGACGCCGCATCGGAGGCCGTGCTGACAGCGGCGGGCGCCAACGACAGTCCGGAAGCGGAGCGCGCGACCGTGCAGGACTGGTTTGCGATGTACCAGGCGCACTACAACATGTGGGGACGGAAGGTCGAGCTCCACATCGTCCAGCCGTCGGGAGCAGCCACCGACGACGCCGCCGGCAAGGCCGACGCGATCAAGATCGCTACCCAGATCAAGGCCTTCGCGGCGATCGGCGCGCCGAACAACACGTTCGTGAACGAGCTCGTGGCGCGCAAGGTTATGTGCATGTGCACCGTGTCCCAGCCCATCGAGACCTACATCAAGTGGGCGCCCTACGTATGGACTACTCTACTGGCGTCCACCCAGGGCTACATCCACCGGGCGCAGTACGTCGGGGGCCGCCTGGCCGGGCGCAACGCCAAGTGGGCGTACGACGATCTCAACCCCACACAGCAGTTCAAGGGCAAGAAGCGAAAGTTCGGCTTCCTCTACTACGAGACGACGGACTTCGCCTACAAGGCAGGCGCCGACTACTTCGTCGAGTACATGAAGGACAAGTACGGCGTTTCTATGGTCACCACGGCGTACAACGGATATCCGGACGTCGCCGCCACTCAGGAGCAGGCACGTCCGGTGATCCAGAAATTCAAGGAAGCCGGCGTCACCAGCATCATCTGCTCGTGCGATCCCTTCGGTCCGATCTTCTTCAGCGGTGAAGCGACGAGGCAGCTCTACGGTCCGGAATGGATCCTCACCGGATCGGCTCTCACCGACACTGCGTTCTTCGGCCGCCTGTACGACCAGGACCAGTGGGCGCACGCGTTCGGGGTGTCGTACCTGCCGGCGCGCATGCCCGAGAACCTTGGTCAGTACTACCGGCTGCACAATTGGCACTTCAACCGGGAGCCGACCGCCGCGAACTCTTACGGTGTGCTGGCGCCGCCCATCTCGATCTTCTTCAACGGCGTCCACCTCGCAGGGTCCGCGCTTACACCGGAGACCTTCCGCAAGGGCATGTACTCGCAGCCGATCCTGGGCGAGGGAGGCATAACCACCATCGCGCAGTCCTACGGTGACAAGGGCCTATGGCCGTGGAAGGAGGATCCCGTCGCCGCGGACGACACCACGGAGATCTGGTGGGACCGCAACGCCCAAGGTGAGGACGAACGCGGTGTCAACGGACGCGGCCTGTACCGTTTCGTCGCGGGTGGGAAGAGATACCTGCCCGGCAAGTGGCCTACGACCGAGCCGAAGGCCTTCGACCCGGCCGGCACGGTGACGATCTACAACCAGCCGCCTCCGGTGGACAAGTGGCCTTGTTACCCCTCGCCGGTCACCAAGAAGCTGGACCGCTGCTGAGTCCTAGTCGAGCTCGACGAGAGGGCCCTCGGGCATCGGCTCGAGGGCCCGGGCGACGGCGATCAGCCTTGCGCCGCTGAGGGTTCCCGCAACGCGGACGAACCGGCCGCCGGTCGTGCGCACGCGGACCTCGCTCGTCCGAAGGCCGTAGCGCAGCTCACCGGATCCCAGCTCACCAAGATCGACGCGCCGGGCGTTGGGGTCGTCCTCGAAGGGCTTTACACCGCCCTGCGTGGCTCCACGCTCGACAGTGAGCACGTCGATGCCGTCGGTCCACACATCGGTCATGAGCGTGATGATGCTGTTGCGTTGCACGGGATCATCGAAACCGGGCTGCGGCGGGATCACGGCGAACCTTCCACGCTTCTCGAAACCGTCAGGCGCCTGGCGAAGATCCCAGAAGGGACCACCGGGCAAACGGCTTCCGGGATCGACCTCCTGAAGCGATCCACCACCCTCCCGGACGCCGAGCGTTGGCTCGTCGAGATCGAAAAGGTCTTCGTCGACCGACGGGCGCTCATCAACGGAGACGGCGACGCGGCGTGACGAAAGCGTCTCGTCCGCGAAGGCCGCTTCCTCGAGCACCAGACCGGTGGCGTCGATGCAGACGTCGGTGTGGTCGCCACCGGCCCTGTGGACGGGGACCAGCTCAGTCGAGGAGGAATCGCCGGAGACGCGGTAGACGCGACAGACCCGTCCGGCCACGCGCCGTCGCTCACGTTGTTCTGCGTAGCCCCGGCGCACCATCTCTTCTATCGCGGCATCCGGGCGGCGATCCACCGATGGCACATCGGGAGGGACGGCAAGCACGTCGTCGCGTACTTGTAAACGTCCGAAGGAGTTGGTCGTCACGCTGATCTTCCGCTCCCCCGGCGGCGGTCCACCACGGGAGTCGACGCGCGCGTTGAACGGCCGGTTCACCAGTACTCGATCCGTCGAGATCGTGACGTCGTCACCGGCGAGGCTCTCGACGCGATAGACGATTCTGTAGGTCCGGAGCGTGCGCGAAGCGACATCGATCCGACCCCTCCCCAGCTCATCGGATCCCGTGCGGAGGTCTTCCGTCGGCCACAGGAGAAGGACGAACAGACCGATGATGGCAAACGCTGCCAGAGCTATCAGGCGTCGTTGGAAGCGCCGGATCTGTTTCAGGGAGATTTGCCGATAGGCCGAGCGAGAAACCAGTTGTGAGGCATCCCTCCGCGTACATGTGCGAGGTTTTCGATCAGCCCAAGTCCCCTGCGCCAGCGGACGAAGTCGGACTTCGGCGCGGCCGGTCCACGCGGAACGCTGTACGGTCGCCCGGTTTCGAGCACCTCGAAGCCGCTTCGTTTCAACGTGACTCGAAGACCGGCTCGGTTCATCAGCGTCCAATAAGGTCTGTTCCAAGTGAGAAGCGCCGAGCTTGGGGACCGACGTCGCAGAAGCGAAAGACTCACGGCGAACGGCTCGTTGAGGATCAACTCGCCGGTCAAGACGCGCCGCACCGCCATCAGGGCCCCGGCCGGGTCCCGTAGGTGGAGCAAGAGGGTGCCGAAGAAGGCAAAGTCGAAGGTGCCGATCACTTCCGGTTTGAGGTCGTACACCGACATGAAGACTCGCTTCACGCTGGAGCCGCGTGCCTGCGAGGCAACGGCGAAAGCGCCCGACCGGCGCTCGAGCTCACCGACTACCTCCGCGTCGAGCGGGGGCCGGGGTTCTGGCCAGTCGTAGGCCCCGTAGTCGTCTAGGTCGATCCCCACCACCTCAGCGGCACCGCGCTCCTCCATCGCGAACGCCCAGAAGCCGTCGCGAACGCCGACGTCGAGACAACGCATGCCCGAGAGGTCATGCGGCATCGGCACGCGCGCAAGGGCCGGCCTCAGGTCGTATTCGCCTGGTGTCACGATTCCGCCCGGCAACTCGATGCACTGATACCACGAGACCTTCGCGACCTCGGCGCGGACGGCTTCCCGGTCGCTCACACCGCGCCCGACACCGTCGATCGGCTAATTGCGCTTGATCTCCTTCCACGGGATGCCCTTGTCCACTTCCGGCTCCCGTGGAAGCCCGAGGATCCGCTCGCCCATCTGGTTGCGCAGCACCTCGGACGTTCCGCCTTCGATCGAGTTGGCGCGGGCGCGCATGAACGCGTGCATGCGGTTCTCAGCCGTTGTGTCACCCTTCTCCCAGGCGATGGCCGCCAAGCCGTTGGCGTTCATGACCTCGTTCGAACGCCACTTGTTGAACTCGGCGTTGTAGACCTTGGTCACGGCGCCCTCCGGACCCGGCTGCTCGCCGCGCATCCGGGCCGAGTTCGCGCGGAACTGCGTGATCTCCTTGACCTCTTTTTCGATGTAGGACTGCGCGATGAACTGGCGGTTGACCGCGTTCTGCTTGTCCGGGATCGAGTCGACGAACTGACCCCAGGGGTCCTTGCGCGTGCCGCCGGTGAAGGAAGCCGCGTCGAGGGACAATCCCGAAAGAGCCACGCGCTCATTCATCAGAGTCGTGCGCGCCACGCGCCAGCCGTCGCCCTCGGTTCCCACGATGTTGGAGGCCGGTATGCGGACGTCGTTGAAGTACACCTCGTTGAATTCAGCCGAACCGGTGATCTGACGCAGGGGACGGATGTCCACACCCGGCGACTTCATGTCGACGATGAAGTACGACAGTCCATCGTGCTTCGGAACTTCGGGATCCGAGCGTGCGAGCAGCATGCCGAACTGGGACAGCTGAGCGATGGACGTCCAGACCTTCTGGCCGTTGATGATCCACTCGCCGTTGGATCGCACGGCACGACAGCCGCACGACGCAAGGTCGGAACCGGAGCCGGGCTCGCTGAACAGCTGGCACCAGACCTCTTCCGACGTGAGGATCTTCTGTAGGTAACGCGCCTTTTGGTCGTCGTTACCGTGCGCGATAAGCGTAGGCCCGGCCAATCCGACGCCGAGGATGTTGATGCCGACGGTCGGAAGGCGGTAGCGCGCGAGCTCCTCGCGTACGACCTGCTGCTGCCACGGCTCGCCGGACAGACCGCCGTACTCCTTCGGCCACAGAGGCGCGCCGTAACCCGACTCGCCGATGATGCGCGACCAGCCGAGAAAGTCCCATCCTTCGCGGGCCTTGCCCAGCTTCTCCTCGTTACCGGACTCGATGGCCTCGGCCCAGCCGGCCGGGAGCTTCTCACGGAGCCAGTCGCGAACCTCCTCGCGGAAAGCCAGGCGCTCGGGTGTGTCCTCGATCGTCCAGCGCACGTTTAGACCCCGAGCTTCTGGGCGACGAGCTCCCGGTGGTACGTCGCGTCACCGAGGTAGATCTCGGACGACTTGGCCCGCCTGAAATACAGATGGGCGTCATGTTCCCACGTAAATCCGATACCGCCGTGGATCTGGATGTTCTCGGCGGCAGCGTGGAAGAACGCATCCGAGCAGTACGCCTTGGCGAGCGACGCCGCCAGAGAGAGCTCTTCGGGGTCTTCGGCGGCGGCCCATCCGGCGTAGTACGCGGCGGAGCGCGACATCTCGACTTCCATCAGCATGTTGGCGCATTTGTGCTTGATCGCCTGGAAGGAGCCGATGGGACGGCCGAACTGGTAGCGCTCCTTGGCATATGTGGTCGATGCGTCCAGGCAAGCCTGGGAACCGCCGACCATCTCTGCGCTCAAGGCTGCTGCAGCTTGGTCGAGCGTCCGCGTCAAAGCCTCGGCTCCCTTCCCCTTCTCGCCGAGCAACTTCGCGGGCGTGTCGGCGAAATCGATCTTTGCCTGCTTACGGGTCATGTCCAAAGTCGTGAGCGCCGTGCGCGTAACACCGGATGCATCGGGGTCGACGATGAACAGCGAGACGTCCGAACCGGTCTTCGCGGCGACGATCAAGAGGTTGGCGGTGTGTCCGTCCACGACGTAGGACTTCGAACCGGTGAGCGTCCACTCGCCACCGGACTCCTTGGCCTCGAGCTCGATGCCTTCCAACTCCCACTTTCCGTTGGGCTCGACAAAGGCAAGAGCGGCACGAGTGGTGCCGTCGGCGATACCGGGTAGAAGTTCTTTCTTCTGATCTTCGGTGCCGGCGTTGAGGATGGCGTTGGCGCCGAGGATGATCGAGGAGAAGAAGGGGCCGCAGAAGAGCTTCTTGCCCATCTCCTCGAGGAGAACCATGGTTTCGACCGGGCCGAAGCCGACGCCGCCGTAGGACTCGGGAATGGCCATGCCGAGCCATCCGAGATCGGCGATCTGTTTCCACGTGGCTTCGTCGAAGCCGGCTTCGGTCTCCATCAGCTCGCGGACCTTCTCGGAGGACGATTTCTCCTCGAGGAAGCGCGCGGCGGTCGAACGAAGCTCCTGCTGCTCATCGGTGAACGCAAACGTCATTGGCTCTCTCCCTTGATCCCATGTCCCTTGACTCGCCAGTCAAGTGGCTCCCCTATGGTTTGCCACAAGGACTGTCACGTCAACTCGTCCAAGGGTAGGCCCGCTGAGCAAACGGGGCCAGCGGAGGGGGCCGTTTTACCGCTTGGGGACGAGTTAGCCCGCTCTCAGCCTGTCAACTCGGCCTCAAGGGGCCTTGCGCCGCCCGTCGAACTCGGCGTCATGGACGGGAGCGTCGGGAAGTTCCCGGTCCAGGGACTCGCGATATCGATCTACTCCAGCTTTCTGTTCACGTCTTTGATGGCCATCAATTGATCCCGCGATAGTCCCACCTGACGAAGGACACCGACGAGCAGATCGGTCTTGCCTTCGACGTATCTATTGATGTCGTGGGGGAACTCTCGCGCAAGACGTCTCTTGAGCGCGCCGTAGCGTTGCACGACCTCCGGATGGGCCCGTAAGTAGTCGCGCACCGCCAGATGGTTGACCAACGCCAAGCTGCCCTCGAGGCAGACGTAGAGGTTGTGATTGGGCCGCCCTTTGGGATGACGGAACGCCTCCCGGCCCTGGATGCCGAGGTCCCCGAGGTGTTCGTACTTCTGTGAAGCAAGTCCTTTGACGGCCCGGGTTGTCTGTGCGGGAGAAGACACAATGATGCTCATGTCGATGATCGGCTTGGCGGCCAAGCCTGGTACGGCCGTGCTCCCGACGTGTTCGATCGACTTCGCGAATCCTTTGACTGCGGGCCAGATCTTCTTGCGAAGCTTCTCGAAGGTGACGGGCCACGCCGGGTCGTAATCGGTCACGAGGATGGGTCGAAGACTCATAACGCAGAGTCCCTCGCCGAAGAAGGTGTTGGCCAACGCGGCGGCCCCGCGACGAGCCGCACGCCAGACGCTCTCGTCGAGCCAGCCCCTTCAGGATCGTAGAAGCCGGTGACCAGGCAATCGGAACGCATTGGTCCTAAGCTATCGTTCGCCCGGCCAGAGCTCGGCGACGCGCGGATAGGGTGTACATCGTGCCGAACCGCCTCGCGGACGAGACTTCTCCTTACCTACTTCAGCACAAGGACAACCCCGTCGATTGGTATCCCTGGGGCCCCGAGGCCCTCGAGCGCGCCGAGGCCGAGGACAAGCCTCTGCTCCTGTCCATCGGTTATGCCGCATGTCATTGGTGCCACGTGATGGAGCGGGAGTCCTTCGAGGATCCGGACGTCGCCGCCGTAATGAACGAGCACTTCGTTTGCGTGAAGGTCGACCGCGAAGAACGGCCGGACGTCGACTCCATCTACATGTCCGCCACTCAAGCTCTGACGGGACAGGGCGGCTGGCCTATGACCGTTTTCTGCATGCCCGACGGCACTCCGTTCCTCGCCGGCACGTACTTCCCTCCCGAGGAGCGTCACGGGATGCCGTCCTTTCGGCGCGTCCTCGAGCAGGTGGACGAGCTCTGGACGACGCGCAGAGAGGACCTGCTCACGCAGGGACAGCGCCTCCTCGAGGCCATCGAGCGCGCCACTCCTCCGCCGTCGCGCGAGCCATTGCAGGCCGGACTGTTGACCGCAGCCGCATCGCAAACGATGCGCAGCTACGACCCGGCCAACGGAGGCTTCGGCGGCGCGCCCAAGTTCCCACAAGCTCCCAACCTCGAGTTCATGCTCCGCATGTCCGGGCGGGTTTCCGGCGTGCGCGAAGCCGTCGACAACACCCTGCACAAGATGGCACTCGGCGGCATCTACGACCAGATCGGCGGCGGGTTCGCCCGATATGCCGTCGACGCGACGTGGACCGTCCCGCACTTCGAGAAG
Organism: Actinomycetota bacterium; assembly: GCA_040905525.1. Classification (GTDB taxonomy): domain Bacteria; phylum Actinomycetota; class JAICYB01; order JAICYB01; family JAICYB01; genus JBBDRJ01. The sequence goes on along the minus strand of JBBDRJ010000024.1, from coordinate 78,625 downwards.
ATGCTCTACGACAACGCGCAGCTCGCCCGCGTGTACACACATGCCTGGCAAGCGCGCCAGGACCTACTGTACGAACGCATCGCGATCGAGACACTCGAATACCTGCTGCGCGACATGCGCGATGAGACCGGCGGCTTCCATTCATCAGAAGACGCCGACTCCGAAGGCGTCGAGGGAAAGTTCTACGTGTGGGAATACGACGAGTTCAAAACGATCGCGCCGGAGGCCGCTCAGTACTACGGAGTCACGCCGGACGGGAACTTCGAGGGCAAGAACATCCTCATCGGTAGTGAGGGTGATCCCCAGGCCGAGGCGCGGGCGCGATTGCTCGAGGTGCGATCCAGGCGCGTCCGTCCCGGCAAGGACGACAAGGTCCTCGCGTCCTGGAACGGGATGGCCATCGCAGCGCTGGCCGAAGCCGGAGCAGCCTTCGGCCGCACGGACTTTATCGACGCGGCCCGTGAAGCGGCCGACTTCGTACTGGGAAAGCTCGCCGAATCATCTACCGAGCTCCTCCACACGTACCGAGCGGGACGCGCGCACGTTCGCGGCCTGCTCGAGGACTACGCATTCCTGGCCGACGGTCTGATCGCTCTGTGGGAAGCGACCTTCCACGAACGGTGGATCACAGCTGCTCGGACACTGTCGGAGACGGCACTCGAAAGGTTCGGCGATCCGAACCAGGGCGGCTTCTACACCGCTCCGCCCACCCACGACCTGATCGTCCGTCAGAAGGAGATCGTCGAGAGTGCAACACCGGCTCCCGGCGCCGTCCTGGCCCTCGTCCTGCAAAAGCTCGCTGTGATGTACGACGCTCCCGACCTCGCGAAGTCCGCCGTCGACGCTCTCCGTCTTGCGCACCCGTACATGGAGCGCGCGGCCCAGGCCGTGCCGAGCTGGCTGTCCGCTCTCGACTTCTATGTGTCCACACCGAAAGAGATCGCATTCACCGGTCCACTCGATGACGCTTTGCTCAGTGTCGTGACCTCTAGGTTCCTGCCCAATCGAGTGATGGCCGCCGGCAACGGCGAGATCGCACTGATGCGCGACAAGCCCGCAACGACCGCAGCTACGGCGTATGTATGCGAGCGCTACGCGTGCCAGGCTCCCACGTCCGATCCTCAGGAGCTCGCCAAGCAGCTCGCTTAGCGCGTTTCGGGAGCGGGAACCTCCGGCTCCGGCAACAAGGGAATACGTTCGCTCGTCGCAAGCAGTTCGCCGTCGAGCTCGAACCAACGCCCCGTCAGGTTGCCGGACCCGCGGCCGGGATGACGGTCGAGATACCGCTCCACGCGTCCGATCACCCCGCCGTGCGTGACGACAAGCACTCGCTTGTCTCCGTGCGTTTGCCGCAAGCGATCGAGTGCCGCCAGGACGCGTTCCAGGAACACCATGCGATCCTCACCGCCCGGCGGAGCGGCCAGCTCGCCCGCTCTCCACGCTTCGAGCTCGGCTCCCCAGCGTGCTTTGACCTCGTCCATGGTGAGCCCCGTCCACTCGCCGACGTCGATCTCTCGCAGTCCGTCGTCGGTCTTTACTTCTCCCAAGCCAAGCGCACCGGCGATGATCTCCGCCGTCTCGACAGCGCGTCGCTGCGGCGACGCCACGATCAAGTCGACCTCACCTCTGATCCGTTCAACTGCGATCGAGGCTTGCTCGCGTCCGTGAGGCGACAGAGATGGGTCGCCGCGGCCTTGCCAGCGGCCTTCGGCGTTCCATTGAGATTCGGCGTGGCGGACGAGGAAGAAGCGCGTCACAGAACGTCGAATGTCTCGACCATGCGCTGATCGAGGACGATCGCCTCGGCTCCTTCGGCCGGGTGGAACCACGACTCGAGGCGAAACGATCCGTCCCGACCGCCGTCGATCCACCATTGGCGGTACTCGAGATCGTTCCCGATGAATTCGCTGCGGATTGCCGATCGACCCGAGACCAGCTCATCGGTGGTGCGAGCGAGTCTGATGAAGGACGAGAACCGGGCCCGATTGAACCGGTCCAAGTCCTTACGCGCGGTTTCGAAGGACCGGGTCTCGGCCACCACGCGCCACCCACGATCGTCCGGACGGTCGGGGTCGCTGAAGGTGACGGAATTGTTCACGGCGTCGACATCCCACGCCAAGGGAACGTCGAGGCTGAAGCCCAGCTGAGCGAACGGCTGGACGCTGAGCTCGACGGTCCGAGGATCGGGATACCGGTACTCCAGCAAGACGCCCTCTCCGACGAGCAGCCCCGTCGCCACGAGCAGACCGGCGAGGACGCCGATGATCGTCACGCGGACCGGGCGGAACTTCCCGCGCCGTGGGTCGCCCGATGGGGGCCAAGGCTCCATCACGCGCACCGGAACGACTGGTGGATGCGGTGAGTATTCAACCGGTGGCTGGGCCAGGGTGGCGACGTCCTCCGGTAAGGGCGGCGCCTGCTCGATGGCCTCGGTTACCGGTTCCGGTTCGGGTTCGGGCTCGGGCTCGGGCTGAGGTTCCACGGGCGCCACGGGTTTGTCGACGGCCATGCCGGCCGCGGCTGCGGCGACCGGGATCCGCTCACGCCTCTCGGGCTGTGCCTCGTCCGGTTCCCGGTTTGCCGGTGGCTCCTCGATCTCCGTACGGCAGCGCCAGCATGCGCGCATACCCACCGTGAGCGGCTCCGAGCAATGTCCGCAGGTGGGGCGCACCGCCAGCCCACACTGTCCACACACGAACGAGTCGAGCCTGACAGCGGCCCGACAAGCCGGACAGACCGGTGTCATCTCACGCGCGTGGACGCCTTGAGCGGCTGCACCGACTGACACTGCGGACAGTAGTAGTGCGAGCGCTGACCAACGCGGATCCGGACGATCGGCGTCCGGCATCTGCGGCACGGCTCACCCTCGCGGCCGTGCACGCTCAATGCGTCCTGGTGCTCGCCCGGCTCGTCGTACAGATCGCGCCACTCCCCGTCGCCGAGTGTCGTCCCCCTATGACGAATGGCATCTTGCAGGACCTCGCCGACTGCCCGCGACAACCGACGGGTTTCGTTGGAAGTCAAAGAATCAGACGAGCGGTCCCACGGGAGCCCGGCGTGGAAGAGAACCTCATCGGAATAGATGTTGCCCAGGCCCGACATGAACTCCTGGTCCATCAAGAGCGCCTTCATCTTCGACTTGCGAGTAGACACCATCTCTCCGAAGAGCTGCCAAGGGATTTGATCGTTGATGGCATCGACACCGAGGTCCTGCATCGCTTCCGCGTAGGTGTCGGCGTCGGCCACGTAGCACTCGCCGAAGCGGCGCGCGTCGAAGAACCGGATCTCTGGTCCTTGGGTGAAATGCATGACGACGTGGGTGTGCTTGTCCGCCACACGCTTCGCCGTCGCCTTCACCAGGTGGCCGGACATGCCCAGATGCACAACGAGGTAATTGCGGTTGTCGAGCTCGAAGGCGAGGTACTTACCCTTGCGATGAACGGCCTTGACCTTGCCGCCCACGAGATGCTTCTCGAACACCTTCGGGGTAATGTGATGCTTGGTCACGCGCTTCGTGCTCGGCTTAGCTTCCTTCACGTACTGGCGCGTCTTTACGTCGATGGATCGGATGCGTTTACCGACGTATTCCTTCTCCAGTTGGCGCCGAAGAACCTCGACCTCGGGAAGCTCAGGCACCGGCCACCTCCGACGGTTGGGTATCGAGCACATCCAGAGCGGCCGCTGCGGCGGCCTGCTCGGCCTCCTTCTTTGACCTACCCTCTCCGCGACCGCAGAGCTCGTCGTTCACGTAGACCTCGGCGCGAAAACGTTTGGCGTGATCCGGACCCGATCCGACCACGCGGTAGCGGGGCAAGATCGCGTGACGACGCGTGACAACTTCTTGAAGCCGCGTCTTCGCGTCCTTCGGGATATCCCGTCCAGCAGCGGCCTCCACCAGTTCACCGAACAGCAACCGGACGACCCTGCGAACGGTTGAGATGCCACCGTCCAGGTAGATGGCTCCGATGACGGCTTCGAGCGTGTCGGCCATGATCGACGGCTTGGAGTGCCCTCCGCTCATGCGCTCGCCCCGCCCAAGGCGGATGGCGGGTCCGAGGCCGAGATCGACGGCAACGTCGGCCAGCGCCGGCTCCGACACCAGTGACGCCCGAAGCTTGGCCAGATCACCCTCCGATTGGTCGGGGAACCGCTTGTACAGCAAGTCGGTAACACAGAGGTTCAATATCGCGTCGCCCAAGAACTCGAGCCGCTCGTTCGTCTCGGGCACGTCGTGCTCGTACGCGTAGGACCGATGGGTCAGTGCAACGTCGAAGATGCTCGGGTCCCTAAAGGACACACCAAGCTTCGATTCCAACGTCGCGCGGGCCCCGTCGTCCGACGGCCGGCCTGCGGATTCAGTCACCGCCGCGGCTATTCCTCCTATTACACGAGGCGCTTGCGCGCCATCTAGGCGGGAACCCGTTCGGCGACGAAGTCGACGGCATCCTTGACCGTCCGGATGCCCTCGAGTTCCTCGTCGGGGATCTCCAGGGACAGCTCCTCTTCCAAAGACATGGCCAGCTCGACTAGATCCAGTGAGTCCGCTTCGAGGTCCTCTTCCAGCCTGGTCTCGAGCTTGATGGTGTCCGGCTCGCATTCGATGAGCTCGGCCAGCCGGCCCTGGATGAGCTTGAAGATGTCTTCTCGCGTCACGTCCTAAGCTTCCTTCCTCGATCCGAGCCGCCGGACCACCTCGCCGACCAGTCCTGCCTGGACCGTTTCGGACGCGATCCTCAGAGCGGAACGGACCGCTGCGGCGCTCGAACTCCCGTGGCCGATTATACAGACGCCTTTCACACCCAAAAGGTGCGCCCCACCATGGGTTTCGGGGCTGAGGGTCGCAGCCAGCTCCAGCAGACCCGGCATGACCACCTTGGCGGCCTCCTTGGCCTCATCGGTGGCGCTGAACACGCCGAACAGCTCGCCCATCAGGAATTTGCCGAATCCCTCGAGCAGCTTGAGGACGACGTTGCCGGTGAACCCGTCGGTGACCACGACGTCGACCCGGTCTGAAGTGATGTCGCGGCCCTCGACGTTGCCGATGAAGTTCAGGTCGGAGGCCGCCAGCAGCGCGTACGAGGCCTTCGCGAGGTCGTTGCCCTTCCCGGGCTCCTCGCCCACCGATAGCAGACCTACCCGGGGTGAATCGAGGCCGAGTCGTATCCGGGCGAAGACGTCGCCGAGCACGCCGAAACCGACCAAGTGCTCGGGCCGAACGTCGGCGTTGGCGCCGGCATCGAGGAGCACGGTCTCGGCGCCGCGGAACGGAAGGACCACCGCGATGGCAGGACGAGCCACGCCGCGGATGCGACCGGTCTCGAGAACGGCTCCGGCCAGAGCGGCGCCGGTCGCGCCGGCGGAAAAGACCGCGTCGGCTCTCCCCTCCTTGACCAATCTCGAGGCCACGCTGATGGAGGAATCCCGCCGCGAACGCACGGCCCGGGCGGGGTCGGAATCGTCCATGTCAATGACGTCCGCGGCGTCGACGATCTCGATGGTGTCACTTGTGGAAGCGCCCGCATCGGCGAGAGCCTTGGAGATCTCGTCTTGCCGCCCGACGAGCAGGAGGTGCGCCCCGTCTTCGGTCGCGGCCTGGGCCGCGCCGGCAACGATCTCGCCGGGAGCGTTGTCGCCCCCCATTGCATCGACGGCTATGCGCGGCGGCATCGACCAGACGCTACCGGAGTCGGTCGAGGTGATGGATGCGGACGCAGTGCCCGTCGACCTCGATGGCGCCTTGCCGTTGGAGGTCTCGCAGGGCCTGGTTCACGCTCTGTCGCGAACCCCCGACCATCCGCGCCAGATCAGTCTGCGTTACGCCGAGGTCGACGACGACCGCGCCGTCCTCCTGTCTTCCACGTTCCTCGGCGATGCGTGCCAGCAGCTTCGCAACCCGACCGGGCAGATCCAGAAAGACGAGATCGGCGGTTTGCTCCGTCAGCCGACGCAGTAACCCCCCGACGGAGGACAAGACACGTTCACCGAGCTCGCGGTGGTCCCTCATCACATCCAGGAGCGTTGTCCGAGTTATCACGAGCATCTCTGTCGGTTCGAGCGCCGCGGCCGAAGCCGAGCGAGGCGCCCCATCGAGCACCGCGAGCTCACCGAACGAGTCCGGCTCGCGCACGGTGACGAGGACGATCTCGTCTCCTTCTTCTGAGACCATGAAGACCTTCACGGCCCCGTCGGCCACGACGTACATCGACTCACCGGTGTCGCCCTCGAAGAAGATCACCTGTCCCTTCGCGTAGGTACGGGGGACGGCAAGTCGCGCGAGCGAAGCGTGGACGTTGTGGTGAAGCGTCCCGAACAATCGCGTGCGAGAAAGAAGCGCCGCAGCTTCGGCTGTATTCAAGACCTTAGGCCTCGACCGCCTCCCGAAGCCGGCTCACCGGATGGGAGCCGAGGAACGTGTCGCGCACCGACGTGTCGGTAAGGCCCGAGGCAATGCGATCGATTAACTCTAGTGCTTCGGCATACGCCACGCGCGCTTCATCGCTCCGGCCCTGCGCTGCGCGGACGTCCCCGAGCGCGGCCGCCGACCTCCACAGCTGGCCGGCGTTGCTCGTCGACCGCGCGGAAGCCACTGCCGCCGCGATTTCGGTCCCCGCTTCGTCGAGTTTGCCCTGCGCCATCAATGCCTGCCCGATGAGCCGACGGGCCTTGACTGCGTTCTTCGGGCTGTCGCTGCGTTCGGCGAGATCGAGGCACTCGCGGGCGTACTCGGCCGCACGGACGGGGTCACCGCGCTCGAGCCACAACTCGCCGTAGCTGTGGAGCATGTGTTGCGAATATCGCCACAACATGAAGCGCTGCGCCGGAGTGGGATCGCGATAGATGCCCTCGACCCACCTGTACTGCTCCTCGGCCTCGTCCAGCCGTCCGAGCGCTCGCAAGCTGTCCCCTATGTTGAGCGCAGCGTTGCACTCGATCTCGGGGTCGGGCAACGACGCGTTGATGGCAGCATCGAAGCCCTTGCGATTCCACACGAGAGAGTTGTCGTAGTCGTTGAGATCGAGGTAGACCCAACCCAAAGTGTTGAGCGCGCGCAGGTACATGAGCATCACGCCCACGCGCTCGGCAAACGGGATCTCCTGGTGAAGGATGTCGAGGGCCTTCTGATGCTCGCCGAGGCTGGTGTGGGAGAGCGCGTCTGCCCAACGCCCGAATAGGTAAGTCAAGGTGTCGATCGAGTCTCCGGTGCGCGCTCGCGCGTCGCCGAACGTTTGTAACGCAATGTCGAAGCGTCCTGCCCACTCGTGGGCAAGCGGTAGCAGCGATCCGCACATCGCTCGAGTCCACGGGTGGGTCAAGAGCGGGTAGCTCTCCTCGACCGTCTTTAGATACTCCGCAGTTTCGTCGTAGCGACCTGTGAACAACGCGACCGCCCAGCGCACGAAGGTCCCGCACGTGCGGGCGTTGATCTCGTCGCCGGCGATCTCGAGAGCTGCTAACGCCGTCGTGTCGGCAGTCTCGAGCTCATGCTCGTACATCTGGACCATCGCTCGCGAGGCCAGCCCGATGGCCTCGGCCCCACGGTCGCCCGCAGCGCGCGCCGCAGCCGCCGAGCGCCCGAACGCGTCGGAAGCAAGAGCGAGATCCCCGACCGAGAATTCAGCGATCCCCTGAAGCTCGGCGAGAGCGGCGATCCGTCGCTGCGACGCCTTATCTCCTAGGCGCTGGGCAATCTCGATCGCGCGGGAGGCGAAATGATAGGCCTCATGATTGGCGAAGGCGGCCGTAGCCTTTTCCGCAGCCTTTTCGAGGTAGTCGAGCGCCTTGGACCAATCTTCTGCTTGCTCGTAGTGGTACGCGAGCGTTTCGTAGTTCTCAGCCAGCCGGTCGCCGTACAGCTCCTCGATGGCAGCAGCGACCACCCGGTGAAGCGTCTTCCTCCGTTCGACGAGCAACGTCGAGTACGCAACGTCGTGGGTGAGAGCGTGCTTGAACATGTAGGCAAGCTCGGGGAAGAACGACTTCTCGTAGATGAGCTCCAGTCCTTTCAGCTCGGACAGAACCCCGGCGAGCTCGGTCTGAAGATCCGAGATCCGATCGAGCAGTCGCAGAGTGAACTCGCGTCCGATCACCGATGCGAGCTGAAGCGACTGGCGAGCGGCTACCTCTAGGCGATCGATCCGGGCGAGGATGACGTCCTGAAGGCTGTTGGGAACGGCCTCCGCATCTGTCGCACCGGCCGCAAGTGCCTTCGATACCTCCTCGATGAATAGCGGGTTCCCTTCGGCCTTCTTCGTAACGGGACCCACGAGGCTCTCCGGAAGCTCCGCGGCTCCCAGCGTGGCTTCGGCAAGCTCGATACGGGCTTCCGGGTCGAGATCGCTGAGGATGATCCTGTGCGCGTGCGGTAAGTCGGCCGACGGGTGCAGGTATCCGGGTCGGAACGTAAGGATCATCAACACGGGCGACGCCGACACGACGTCCGCGATCGCTCGGATCACTTCTTCGCTTTGCGCGTCTGCCCAGTGCAGGTCCTCGACGACGACTACGCGTGGCGCCACTTGGGACCGCTCGAGAACAAGTGCGCGCAAGGCGTCCAGGATCCCGGCCCGCCGCTCCATCGGATCCATGTGCTCGACTGCGGCGTCCCCAGGGTCGACTTGAAGTAGGAACTTGAGATAAGACGCAGTCTTCTGAGCTTCGGGGGACCAATGAACGGTGTCGGCATCGACCTTGCCGATGATCGTTCCTTCATCGTCTCCGTCGGCGATGCCGAACCCGGTCTTCACGAGCTCGACCACGGGCAGATACGGGATGTTCTCGCCATAAGACACGCAGTGGGCTTCGCGCCAGATCACGTCCTCACCGAGCGCACGGTGGAACTCGAGGAGCAGACGCGACTTCCCGATCCCCGGCTCCCCAGAGATGAGCACGATCTGGCCGCGGCCTGCCAGTGCCTGCTGCCAAAGCCCCTTCAGGGTTTCGAGCTCGGGGTTTCGTCCACAGAACGGGCTGAGTCCGCGCGCGACGGCGGCGTCCATACGAGTGCGCACGTCACGCTCTTCGAGAGCCTTGTACACGTGGACCTTCTCCGCTTTGCCTTTGACATCGACCGGGCCGAGATCGTCGAAGTCGAAATAGTCGGCGGCCTCGTGATGAGTCATGCTCGTCAGGTAGACACCGCCCGGCTCCGCCATCTGCTCCATCCGCGCGGCGAGGTTCGTCGTGTCGCCGATCGCCGTGTAGTCCATCGTGAGGTCGTCGCCGATGCCGCCGACCACGACCGGACCGGTATTGATCCCGACTCTAAAAGCAACGCTTACCCCCGCGTCTTCGGTGTACTTCGTCAGTGCCCGTTGCATGTCAAGCCCGGCAGCCACGGCCCGTCGCGCTGAGTCCTCGTGCGCGATCGGCGCGCCGAACAGCGCCATGATCCCGTCGCCGGTGAACTGATTGACGGTTCCCTCGTAGCGGTGGACGGCATCGAGCATGTGCTCGTATCCGCCCTGGATGAAGGTGTAGACCTGCTCGGCGTCGAGGGACTCGGAAAGCGGAGTGAAACCCTTGGCGTCGGCGAACAGCACGGTGACGTTGCGACGCTCCCCGGCTATGCGGCCGCGCTCTTTCATGATCTTTTGGACCAAGTGGGTGGGAGTGAACGCCCTGGGGTCGGTCTCGACCGGCTTGGCTTCCGGGCTCGCCTGCGCCGCGGCCTCGGCTACCGAGACACCGCAGGTATCGCAGAAGCGCGCTCCCGGACGCAGCTGCGCCTCACACTGCGGACATCGTGGCGATAGGACGGCCCCGCACCGATCGCAGAAGGCCGCTCCCTCACGGTTTTCCTGCTGACACGACGGGCACTTCACGGCGACCCCTCCTCCCACACAACTGCGCTTCTATATTGCCGTGGCCTGCTACCCGTCCCCAAGCCAGGATGCTCCTCTACGGCAAGTCGCGCTGTCGCGCGTGCGACAGGCAGGGCGCTGAAGGCTGTGCCAGATGAGGCGAGGCTAGTCGAGCTCGAGGATGTCCCGGCCCTTGTAGGTGCCGCAGTGGGGACAGACGCGGTGCGGCAGCTTGGGCTTGTGGCACTGCGGGCAGGACGAGTTGGGCGTCGGCGCCATCTTGCGCCAGTGGGCCCGGCGGTCATCGCGCCGTCCGCTGGTCTTTCGTCGTTTGGGGGCCTGCATGTCTGCGCTCCGCCGATCCGGGAAGGGCCCAGCTTACCCGTTCAAGCGGCCCAGGTCGCGCAGAGCCGACCAGCGCGGATCGGTCTCCTCCGGGCAGCCGCAAGCGCCCTGGTTGAGGTCCGCTCCGCAGCGCGCGCACAGGCCCGCGCAGTCTTGCCGGCACAAGGGGTTGGGCGGAAGGTTGAGAGCCACGGTGTCCCGCACCATCAGCTCGAGATCGACCTTCGATTCCGTGATCTCGTAGCCCTCCTCCCATACGTCGCCCTTCGGGCGGTAGACCTCGTCTTCCGTGAATCGGAACGGGGCCCGAACCTCGCGCAGGCAGCGCCGGCACTCGGAGCGATACTCGCCCGTCATCGTTCCCCGAGCGAGCACTCCTCCATCGATCGCCTCGAGGACGGCCTCGAGCCTGAGGTCTCCGGGCACCGTGACGATGCCCGTATCGAGCCCGGCTACCGGGGCGTCGACCGTCACCGATCGGCGAGTCCCCGGGGCTTCGAGCAATTCACGGACGTCTAAAACGAAGGTCGAGTGGTTCCGCACGGCGCTACCAGCCTAGCGGGGCTTACTCGCGGTCGATGCCCGGCAGAGGGCCGGAGATCTCGCCGGAATCGTCGAGCTCTAAAGGCTCGATGTCTCCCTGCGCCGCGTCCAGGCGCTTGCGGAGCTGCTCGCGCCCACGGCCGATCGTCCGGAGCATCTTGCTCATGATGATCTCGAAGTTCGCGAGCTTGGCGTCCACGTAGTCGTCCGCCTGGTGCTTTAGGCTTTCCGCCTCTGAGTTCGCTTCTTCGACGATCCTCCGCGCTTCCTTCTCAGCGGCCTGCACGACTTCGGCCCGCGACAAGAGTCTCGACCGCTCTTCCCGTGCCTGCTCGATGATGAAAGCGGCCTTGTCGTTCGCCTCGGACAGGACGCGCTCGCGCTCGTCCACGATCTCCCGGGCCTGCGCGTGCTCCTGCGGCAGCGTCTCCCGGATCGCCTGGATCAACTTCAGCGCCTCCTCGCGCGGGATCACTGCGGAAGCCGAGAGCGGTACGCCGCGCGCCTCCGCAACCATCTGATTGAGCGCCTCGAGCGCTTCCATATACGTCGTCATGGGCCGAGCTTCTCCTTCAGTCGCTTCTCGACCACTTCGGGCACCAAGCCGTTGATGTCGCCACCGAGCGACACGACTTCCTTCATCAAGCTGGACGAAAGGTACGAGAACTCCGGGCTCGCAGGCAGGAAGACCGTCTCTATGCCCATCTTCGCGTTCATCTGCGCCATCTGCATCTCGTAGTCGAAGTCGGTGACGGCGCGGAGTCCTTTCACCACGACGTGGGCGCCGATCTGACGGCAGAACTCGACGAGCAGACCTTTGAAGGCAGTGACCTCCACTCCCTTCACGTGCGATGTGACGTCGCGGATGAGCTCTATCCGTTCATTCGTCGTAAACAACGGACGCTTGGCCGGATTCGACGGAGCCTCGGATACACCCACGATCACCCCATCGAAGAAAGTGCTTGCGCGCTCGATCACGTCGAGGTGACCCCGCGTGATCGGGTCAAACGATCCCGGACAGCAGGCCTTGGTCATTCGTCTTCCCCCGCACGGACATACATCAGAACCCGAGTATCACCGTATCTGCGGTCGGCTTCCACAACGAGGCCCGGATGCCGGAAAACCTCCCCCTCCCGCCAGCGAGTCTCTACGACCACCATGCCTTTCGGCGCGAGAGCCGGTTCGATGCCTGTCAGCGTGCGGTCCAACGGGTCTCCGTAGGGCGGATCGATGAAAATCAGGTCGAACGGTCCATCTTTATCCGCGGTTCGCGACAGGTAGCGCAGAACGTCGGTGCGCCTGATGCGCGAGGAGTCGGCTGCGCCGATCGCACAAACGTTGGTGCGGCATGCCTTGGTGGCCGCGAGATCCTTGTCGACGAACACTGCTTCCGTCGCTCCCCTCGACAACGCCTCCAAGCCATAGGCTCCCGAACCGCAATACAGATCGAGCACGCGCGCGTCGGGCAGGCGATAGGCGATCGATGCAAAAACAGCCTGCCGGACCCGCTCGCTCGCGGGCCGGGCTCCCTTGGGCACGGTGAGGCGGATGCCTCGGGCGTCGCCCCCGGATATTCGCATCTAACCGTGAAAGAGCCAGTCGAGCGAATCGCCGAAGCGGCGGCCCACCTCGGCCCGCAGAAAGATGTGCTCCGGTCGCGCAAGCTTGGGATCGTCCTCGACCAGAGCGAACGCCGCTTCCCGGGCCTCGACGACGACGGGGAAGTCTTCGATCAGGCGGGCGACCTTCAGGTCGGTGATCCCGGCTTGGCGGGTGCCGAAGATAGTGCCCTCGCCGCGGATGCGCAGGTCCTCCTCGGCGAGGACGAACCCGTCGTTGGAGCGCGCGATCGCCTCGAGGCGCTGTCGGGCCTCGTCGGTCTTCGCGTCCGAGAAGAGGATGCAGATACCTCCGTGCTCTCCGCGGCCGATTCGTCCGCGGAGCTGGTGGAGCTGGGACAGTCCGAACCGTTCCGCGTTCTCGATAAGCATCACGGTGGCCTCGGGGATGTCGACGCCGACCTCGACCACCGTGGTTGCGATGAGTATGGACACATCGCCCCGGCGAAACTTCTCCATGGTCTCGTCCTTCTCCGCCGTACGCATCTGTCCATGCAGCAGGCCGACCTTGATGTCCGGGAAGACCTCGGTCCGCAAGCGCTCGGCCTCCTCGACGGCGGCCTTCGCGTCGAGCGCAGTGGACTCGTCGACGAGAGCGCAAACAACGAAGGCCCGGCGCCCCTCCGCGACCTCGGCCCGGACGATGTCGTATGCGCGGTTACGGTCACCGGTGTTCCCCCCGACGACCATGGTCTTGACGGGCTTCCTGCCCGCGGGGAGCTCATCGAGGATCGAAACGTCGAGGTCGCCGTACAGCGTGAGCGCGAGCGTCCTCGGGATCGGTGTGGCCGTCATGATCAGCACGTCCGGATCCTCACCCTTCTCACGTAACAGCATGCGCTGACCGAGTCCGAATCTGTGTTGCTCGTCCACGATCGCCAACCCCAGACGATGAAACCCAACGTCTTCGGAGATGAGTGCGTGCGTCCCGCATAGGAGAGGAAGATCCCCGGCCGCGAGCCGCATGAGGATGTCGCGTCGCCTCGCTTGCGGTACGGCGTTGGTCAGCAGCTCCACGCTTACGCCGACCGGCTCGCACAACTCACGGATCTTCCGCGCGTGCTGCTCGGCCAGCACCTCGGTCGGCGCCATGATCGCTGCCTGCGTGCCGGACTGGATAGCGACCATCGCGGCATACACAGCAACCAATGTCTTGCCGCTCCCGACTTCGCCCTGGAGCAGACGATGCATGGGACGCGACGTCGACATGTCCCCGGATATCTCCTGCATCGCCTGCTTCTGCGCGTTCGTCGGCCGGAACGGAATCGATTCGAGGAAAGCCTCGGTCTTGTCGCCGTCCTTGACGTGCGCGATGCCGTGCACGTCTTCTTCGACGTGGCGCTTCCGCAGCGCCAGCCCGACCTGCATCGTGAACAGCTCTTCGAACACGAGACGGCGCCGGGCATCGACGATGTGCGCGAGATCCTCCGGGAAATGGACGAGGCGTGTCGCGACGTCCTTCCCGAGGAGATTCCGCTCCGCGCGCAGGCCGGCCGGGAGAGGATCGGGAATCGGACCGAGCCGATCGAAAGCGCTGTGGAGCAGGCGACGCAACTGTGTGGCGGAAAGCCGCTCGGTGGCCGGATAGACGGGAACGATGCGTCCCGTGTGCACCGCTTCGCCGGACGCGCGCAGCAGATCGTAAGCCGGTGCGTCCATCTGCGGCTTGCCGCGGAATGCCTTCACCTTCCCGCTGAAGGCAGCCTCGGTTCCCTCGGTCAGCGTGCGCGACCGCCACTCCTGGTTCCACCAAACGCAATCGAGATATCCGGTGCCGTCGGAGATCGTGACCGTGATGCGCGTCCGGTTGCCGCGGATGCGGTCCACTTTCGTGTTCCGGACGGTCGCAAGGATCGTGGCTTCTTGACCGGTGCGCAGGTCGGAGATGGTTCTCATGTCGCGCCGGTCGATGTATGCGCGCGGCAGGTGATCGAGTAGGTCGCCCAGCGTGTGCAGCCCCAGTGAGTCGAGGCGTTCGGCGGTCTTGTCGCCGACCCCGGGCAGTGTCGAGACCGGAGTATCGAGGGGAGCCCCGCCGATCTTCGGACGCGGCGCCGGCGGAAGGTGCGGCGAGAGGCGAAGTCCGACCTCCTCGCGCTCCTCGCGATCCTTCAAGCGATAGGACGTGAGGGCCGCCATCGCCCATTGACGCTTCTTGCCGAGTGCCCTGGGATCGGCGTGGAGCTTGCGCAGGATGGCCGCGGCGAATCCTCCGAGCAGCCCACGGTCCTGGGAACCGAGCGCCCTTTCGCCATCCACCGCTTCTCTCACCGGACCAGCCTATTCAGGCAGCGGACACCTCCCTTGCGTAGGCTCCCCGTGTGGATCCTGTTGTCGCACGAAAGTCGTGGCGCACGCTCGAGCCTTATCACGGCGTCGTCTACTTCGCCCCCGAGCCACGCGAGGAGTAGAAGAACCTCGGCATAGAGGACCGGATGATGGGCTACTTCGGCTCCCGGGCCGCACCCATGGGAGCCGCGCCGGCCGAAGTCATCATCGCAACGTTCTTCAACTTCCACCCAAAGCTCGTCTCCGATCGCGTTCCGAAGGTCTGGGAGATCGCGACACCGGAGGCTCTGCTCGAAGCGAGACTGCGCGGTGCGGACCGCATGCTGCGGCGCGTCCTCGGCGGAGCCCTCGATTCTCCGGAGATGAAAGAGGCGGCGGACCTGGCCCGCCGGGCGGCCGAAGCCTGCTCACCCGAGGGGCGTCCCCTCTACGCGGGGCACGCCGCGCTCGCCTGGCCGGAGGAACCTCACCTCGCTCTATGGCATTCGATCTCGCTGTTGCGCGAGTTCCGCGGGGATGGACACATCGCAGCGATGACCGTCGAGGGATTGGACGGGTGCGAGTCCCTCATCACGCACGCCGCTGCCGGCGATGTCCCGGCAGCGGCGCTGAAGATGTCGCGGCAATGGCCCGACGACGAGTGGAACGCAGCCGTCGACCGGCTCCGATCTCGCGGATGGGTAACCGACGAAAGCACTTTCACAGACCTCGGCCGCGAACGTCGTCAGGCGATCGAGGACACAACCGACCGGTTGGCACTAGCAGCGTGGGGAGCGCTGAGCGAAGACGAGTGCTCTCGCCTTCGCGCGCTCGTCCGCCCATACAGCAAGGCAATCGTCGAGTCCGGCGAGTTGGCACTCAGCTAGGACGCTTGAGCTGACCGTCGCTAGTCTGTCATCCTGCACGAAGCGCCCCAGGAAGGTTCGACCATGTCCGTTCGCCAAAAGAGCAGGGGCAAAGCGCAGGCATCAAGCCCGGGGGATGGCTTGAAGCTCGGCGATGGAGTGGCAACCACCGTCGGGATCGTCGCCGGCTGTGCCGGCGTCCTTCATCTACTGGCGTCCCGCGATCATCTCGACCACCCGCTCATCGCTGCGTCCTTCGTCGTCCTCGCCCTCGCGCAGATCGGCTGGGCTGCTCTGGTCGTCTGGCAGCGCTCATCGCGTTTGCTGACCCTGGGCATACTCGGGAACCTCGCGGTGGTCGGGGTCTGGGCCTTCTCTCGCACCACCGGCATCCCCTTCTACGAGCCGATCGCCTCGGCGGAACCCGTCGGCATCGCGGATGCCACCGCGACCATGTTCGAGATCATCGCTGCGCTGGGCGCCGGTCTGTTATTGATCCTTCCCTCGGCTGCCCGCGTCGCTCTGGTGCCTCGTCAGCGCGGTCAACGGTTCATGGCGGGAGCGGGAGCGCTCGCGTTGCTACTGCTGGTACCGGCCTTCGTCACCGAGGGTCACGCTCACGACCACGGAGAAGAGGTGCGCGTCGCTGGAGCAAGCCATACACACGAGGCGACCGAGGTCGCCGAAGCCGTGCATGCCCATCCCGAAACTGCTCTGGCCGAAGCAGCCTCCCACTCCGCCCCTGGTCACGATCACGCCGCCGTCGAGGCGCTTGCGGCAAGCGTTCCGCACGGCCACGCTGACGGCACGTCGCATGCCGACACGCCGGGCCACGTCGCCGATCACGCCCACCAAGAGGATGCACAAGCGCCGCCGGCGGTTGCCGCTCCACCCGCGCCCAAGCCTCGGGGTCAGCCGGCGACCATGCTCTACGGTCCTTTCCTTCTCAATGCCAGCGACCAGGGCGGGATGGACCACTACAACCGCATCCTCCCGCTGGTCGCGCCGTGCGTGAACTGCCTGATCACGTCGATCCGGCCCGACCTGGTCTACGCGGACGGATCATCTGCCAACCTCGACACCGGGCCGATGCTGCACCACACCGTCCTGGCCGACCCCTTCCGGCCTGACCCGACGTGCGCGCGCGACGAGGGCGTGGGGATCGTGGGACACCGTTTGTTCGCCGCAGGAAACGAACGAACCTCGGGGATGCTTCCCGAAGGCTACGGATTCTCCAACCAGTCCCCGATCTGGATCGGGATCTTCGAGATCATGAACCACGCCCCCACCTCGAAGCTCGTGCTGTTCAAGATCGATATCACTTACGTTCCGATGTCTGATCCATCGACCAAAGCGGCAGTCCCGATTTGGCTCGACGTGGACAACTGCGCGGACTCGCAGTTCGGCGTTCCGAAGGGCGAGTCGCACACGAAATGGAAATGGAAGTCCAACCTGACCGGGCGCATCGTCGGTGCAGGGGGTCACGTACACAACGGAGGCATCTCGATCACGCTTTCGAACGCAACCAAGGGTGAGCTGATGTGCACGTCGCTCGCCGGTTATGGGACCAAACCGGCATACATGGGAAGCGTCGAGTCGATGTCTATCTGCCAGCACGACCGGATCGGAACGGTCAGAGCAGGTGAGGACCTCCTGCTCGACACTTACTACAACATGTCCGCCGCGGCCAACGACGTGATGGGAATCATGATCGCCTACGTCTACGAGACAACCGATCTCAGCGGCGGCGGAGCCCCACCCGCGGCGTATACCGCGCCGCCGCCCGACGATGCGCCGCCGCCACATGCGGACGGCGGACACGCTCACTGAAGATCTAGGCGAGGCTGGATTCCCAGGCTTCGTGAAGGCGCGCCCAGCTACCGCCCGCGCGCATGAGCTCGATCGGCGATCCGTCCTCGATGATCTTGCCGTCGTCGATCACGAGAACACGGTCGGCGATGGCTACCGTCGCCAGACGGTGGGCGATGATGAACGCCGTCCTGTCTTGTAAGACGACCTCGAGAGCCTGCTGGACCAACCGCTCCGAAGGCATGTCGATGGACGACGTCGCCTCGTCGAAAATGATCACGGCCGGGTCGGCAAGAAAGGCGCGCGCGAGTGCCACGAGTTGCCGTTGACCTGCGGAAAGTCGCCCGCCTCGTTTGCGGATATCGGTGTCGTAACCCGCCGGCATTGCTTCGATGAACCCGTGTGCCCCGACGACTCGTGCGGCCCTCTCGATCTCTTCTCGGCTGGCGCTCGGCTTGCCGAAGGCGATGTTGTCCGCCACGGTCCCGGAGAACAGGAAGTTCTCCTGCGTGACCATGATGATCGCCTTACGCAGCTCGGAGGACGGCAGGTTGCGCAGATCGACGCCGTCGATCGTCACGGCTCCCGCGTTCGGGTCGTAGAACCGCGCCACCAAACGAGCCGTGGTCGATTTACCAGCTCCCGTGGGCCCCACCAATGCAACGGTCTGCCCGGCCGGAACCTCCATCGTGAGGTTGGAGAGGATGTTCCGTTCGCGGTAGCCGAAGGTCAAGTCGACGAAGTCGATCCTGCCTCCCCACGCCGGGCGCGTCACCGCGCGCTCCGGCAGCGGCTCCGGCACCGACGGCTTTTCCTCGAGCAGCCCCGAGAGCTTCTCGAGGGCCGCACCCGCGGCTTGGAAGATGTTGTAGACCTGGCTGAGCTCCTGGATGGGATGGAACAGCCTGCCCACGAACAAGATGAAGGACACGAACACACCGAGCTGCATCTGTCCGTTGGCCACACGCCAACCCCCGAAGACCAGAACGGCGAACGTCGCGATCTCACCGACCAGCGCCGAACCCGGCCCATAGATCGCCTGGGCCCTGATGGAGTCCATGTTCGCGTCGCGGTAGCGCGCGTCGATGTCCTCGAAGATCTCCTGGTTGCGCGGCTCGCGCCGGAACGCGTGCACGGCCCGGATCCCGCCGAGGGTCTCGGTGAACTGGATATAGACGAGAGCAACGGCCTCGCGCACGCGCCGATAAACGACCTCCGAGCGATTACGGAACCAGCGCGTCATTAGGAACAGGACCGGGAAGACGGCGAGCGTGACCAACGCCAGCGGGAGGTCGAGGATCAGTAGAAGCACGACGATCCCGCACAGCTGGAGGACCGCCCACGGCAGGTCGATCAGCCCGGTCAGGAACAGCTCCGAGATGGCGTCGATGTCGTTACCGAGCCGCGACATGATCCGGCCCGTCGTGTACTTCTCGTAGAAGGCGACCGAGAGCTTCTGGAAATGGTTGTAGATCCTCGTCCGCAGATCGACGAGGACCCGCTCGCCGACGAGTCCGATGTAAGCGAGGAAGCCGCGAAGCGTGAGGGCTTCCGTGACCTGAACGACGGCGAAGATCGCGACGATGACGTACAGCGTTGTTAGGTCGCCGCCTTGCCGTAGCGCCGGCCGGATGCCGTCGTCGATCGCGCGGCCGATGATGATGGGCATCGCAAGCCCGGCGAGGGAGTGAATAACGACGAGGATCGTGCCCAGCACGAGCCGTCGGCGCTCGGGGCGGATCAAGTCGCCGAGCAGCCGAAGGCTCCGCCGCCGGAGGAAAACGGACAATTTCGCGGTCAGGTCCTCTTCTTCCTCATCGGTGGCGATACCCCGCCAAACATCGATGGGCGCTTGGTCGCTCATGTCCTCACCTCCTCCAGCTCTCGTTCCGGACCCTCGTTGTCCGCAGCCAGCACGTGGCGATATAGCTCGTCCGAGGCGAGCAGATCGTGGTGCGTACCCGTCGCCCGCACGCGTCCCTCGTGCAGAAGCACCACGCGGTCGGCGAGGAGCAGCGTCGACGGGCGGTGCGCGATGAGCAGGGCCGTGCTCCTCACCAGTGTTTCGTGCAGGGCCGCTTCGATCTTCGCCTCGGTGTGGACGTCAACCGAGGACAGTGGGTTGTCGAGCACGAGGATGCGCGGGGTTCCGATGACGGCGCGCGCGAGCGCCACCCTCTGGCGCTGGCCCCCCGAAAGCGAGTAGCCCTGCTCTCCTACCCGCGTGTCCAGACCCCAGGGAAGCTCGCGGACGAACTCGTCTGCCTGAGCATCGGCCAAAGCCTTCCAGACCTCGTCGTCGGTGCCGTCGGGCTTGCCCATCAGGACGTTCTCGCGGATGGAAACCGAGAACAGGATCGGATCCTCGAAGGCAACCGTGGAGTAGGAGCGGAGGGACTCGACCGTGATCTCTTGAAGATCCTTGCCGTCGAGCGTCACTCGCCCCGAGGTCGGGTCGTAGAACCGCGACAGGAGCGCAGCGATAGTCGTCTTGCCGCAGCCGGTGATGCCGACGAGCGCGACCGTCTCATCGGGGTAGATCTCAAAGTCGATCCCGCGCAGGATCCAAGCCTCCGAGCCCGGATACTTGAACCACACGTCTTCGAATCTGACCTCGCCTCGGCAGGTCGCGAGAGATACCGCGCCCGGAGCGTCGGCGATATCCGGCGGCGTGTCGAGCAGCTCGAAGACCCTGTCGGAGCCGGCTGAGGCTTCCTGACCCATCGCGATGATCCAGCCCGTCTCGCGAATGGGCCAAACGAGCATCTGCTGGTAGAGGACGAACGCACTGAGGTCGCCGATCGTCAACGCGCCATCGATCACCCGGATGCCGCCGAAGAGCAGGATGCCGACGACGCTCAAACCGAGCAGCAGGATGTCGAGCGTCCATAAGCGTTTACGTGCGTCGACGCCGCGCAGGTTCGTCCGATAGAGCTTCTGCGCATGCTTGCGGTAAAGCGCGGATCGTTCGGGCATGCGCCCGAAGGCCTTGATGACGCGGACGCCGGTTGCCGACTCCTCGACGATCGTCGTCAGGTCTCCTTGCTCGTCCTGGGACTGCCGAGAGATCTGGTGGTAAAGGCGTGAGAAGCGGTAGCTGACGAGAACGACGGGTGAAGAGAAAGCAACCGCGACCAGCGTCAGCCCGGCATCGATGCGGATCAGCTGGAAGATCACGAGCGCGATCTGCATGCCCATCTGGAACAAGAAGACGAGGCCGAAGCCGATGTAGCGACGGATGCGGGAGATGTCGCTCACCGCGCGGGAAACGAGCTCGCCGGACTGCCAACCGTCGTGAAAATCGACCGAAAGGTTCTGCAGATGCGCGTACAAGCGGTTGCGCAAGTCGTATTCGAGGCCGAGCGCGATCCGTCCGGAGATGTGACGGCGCGTGAAGGCGAAGCTCGTCCAAGCAAGTCCGAGGCCGAGCGACGCCAAGGCGTACGGAAGCAAGCGCTCGCGCATCTTTGCTTCGAGCACCTCGTCTATGAAGCGCCTGACCACTTCCGGCTGGGCGACCTGCGCCGTCAACACCCCCAAAGAGAAGAAGGCAGCGGCAATGAAGTGGAACCGGTAAGGCCGCGTATTGGGGAGGAGACGGCGAAGGGACCCCGTTCGGCGCGTCTCCCGCGCGCCCA
>JBBDRJ010000024.1:53782-57714 GCA_040905525.1 Actinomycetota bacterium | reverse complement strand
CCGGGGCCGGGTTTATGGCCTTCTGTATCCCCCGGCATAGACAAGCTCCCTGCTCGCCGATTCGCTTTGACCCCCGCGGCCGAAGCGAGCCATCGATGATACACATTTCGAACACCGGCTGGACCGACGCGGTAGGTTGCTCATAGGGATAGGGGAGAACAATCGGGTGAGCTCAACGATCTGCCCGGGCTGCGGGAGCCCCGTAGCGGCGGGCAAGGTGTTCTGCGTCAACTGCGGTGTTCGCGTAGTCGGTGAAGGTCAACCAGCGCCGTCTGGTCCGCCGACGGGTCCGCAGTCGTGGCCGCCGCAGTCGGGTCCTCAGCAGGGCTACGCGCAGCCGTCGTACCCCCCTCAGGGCTACGTCCAGGCGCCGTCCAATCCTCCGCCGCAGCCGGGCTACGCGCAGGCACCGTCGTATCCGCCCGGACAGTTTCCGCCGCAGACCGACCCCGGGTCCCAGCAGCAGTACGTGCCCGGTCCACCCCTTCCCACACGCGCCGACCCGAGGCGTCTCGTGCTCCTGTCCGTCATGGTCTTGATCCTTTCTTTCATCGGCCGCGTTGCCTACATGGCCATCACCTCCGGGCCGCAGCAGGAAGGCGAGATCCTCGCTCAGCTTCCCGTCGGCCCCGAGGGTGGCGAGGAGGAGTTCGGTGACGGCGGCAAGATCAAGGTTCCCGAGGGCGCGCTCAGGGAGAGGCAGACACTGACCGTGCGTCGGTCGATGATCCAAGACCGGATCCGCGCCCTTTCGCCATTCGGTGGAACCCCGATCATCATCCCGGCCGGCACACAGATCGTTTTCCTGTTCGGTCCGACGAACATCCGCTTCCTGAGGCCGGTCACCATCGTGCTTCCGGCTCCTCCGCCACCCGCGCAAGGGCTGGTCTTCCTATCCGCCAACGGACAGATCCGCTTCCTCGACGGCCGCGACAGCGGGAGCCGGATCATCATCCAGGTCAATAGCTTCGATTTCACACGCACCTCGACATTCGTCAATCAGTCCGGTTAGGAGATTCGGATGCTTTCGGCGCTAAAGGCATTAGGTGGAAGGTTCACCTCATGGGTGATCGGTGAAGGCGGCCGGAACTTCGGCAAGCAGCTGGCCGTGAACCAGACTTCGAAGGCCGCAATGAAACACTCGGGCGGCAATCCGTCTATGGGCACGGATATGGTCGAGGCCATCGACAGGGGCCACAAGAAGGTCGGTGGCTTCTGGGGCGGCGTCGCGATCAGCGTCGCCATCGGCGTCGGGGTCAGCTTGCTCGTGCCCGGCGCCGGTTTCATCGCGGTGGGGCTCGCCCAGGGCATCGGCACCAACGTCGTCGAGGGCGCCATCGGCGTGATGGCCGGCGAAGACGAAGAGCCCACGCCCACACCCACACCGACGACAGAGCCGGTCGAAGAGAATCTTCCGCCCGTCAGCGGCACCGATCCTGAGCCGACCCAGGCACCTCAGGTCATCGTCGTCCAGACAACGCCGAGCCACCAAGACGATGTAGACATCGAAGAGCCCTGCGATTCGAGCGACCCCCACGGCGGCTGCTATGAGGCTCCGCACGAAGAACCGCCGGACATGGAGCATTGAACGCACTGAGCCGGCTCAACGGCTGAGCTATTCGATCCCGATCAGGAACGGGTAGTGCGGCTGTCCTCCATGGTGGACCTCGACCTCGAGGTTGAAGCGTTCGGCGACGCGTTTGCCGAAGGCGTGGGCCGACCACTCGTCGACGCCGGCTCCGTAGACCAGCGTCACGAGTGAATCCGACTCCTCAATCATCGATTCCAGCACTCCGATAACCGCTTCCTCAGCGTCGTCGGCCACCACCTTCACTCCCCCGCCGGCCAGCCCGAGACACTGACCCTCTTCGACGTGTCCGGCCGGCGTCTCCGTTGTCCGGACCGCGTAGGCGACCTCACCGTGCTTGGTACCCATGGCCTCCGAGGTCATCGCCTCGGCGTTCTCATCGAGAGTCGCGTCGCGATCGAAGGCGACGAGAGCCGTGAATCCCTGCAGCGGGGATTCGCTGGGGACGACCTGCGCGCGCTTCACGATGCCCTCGGCGACGGCGATCTCCGCGGCAGTGCGAGCGGAGGCGACGACGTTCTTGTTGTTCGGAAGGATGATGATCTCCTCGGCGTGCGCCTGCCGGATGCCGACGATGATCTCTTCGGCCGACGGATTGAACGTCTGGCCTCCCGGCACCAATCCTTTGACTCCCATAGATCGAAAGATCTCGAGGATCCCGTCGCCGGCGGCAACCGAGACCAGGCCGAGCGGATCGAGCGGTGCGTCCACGATCGGCTCTCCACTCATGCGGGCAAGGATGGCGGCCTCGTGTTGCTCCGCCACCTGTCCCTCTAGGTGTGTGACTTCGATCTTGCGTGGGCGTCCACGCTCGAACGCCTCCTCGATCACCTCGCCGACCTCGTTGGTGTGGACGTGGACGTTGTAGAGCCCGGCACCCCCGACGACGAGGACGCAGTCGCCGTAACGGGGCAAGAGGTCCCGGAACTCGTCGGCCTTGACGTCGGACACCTCGTAGAGGAACTGCACCTCGAACTTGAACTCCAGACTTCCGCCCTCGGCGTTCGGCATCCCCCCCTGGAGCGCCTCGGCCGGTGACTTCGCCGGAACCTGCGGCGGGGGCAGCGGCGAGCCGTCCAGCGTGTTCAACAGGCACTCGAGGAAGAGAAGGAGGCCCCGGCCACCGGCGTCGACCACGCCCGCCTGCTTCAGGATGGGCAGCATCTCGGGTGTCCTATCGAGTGCGTCCTGAGCGCGCCCGACAACACGCCGCACGGCGTCGTTCAAGGTGTCGCCCTCCGCGAGAGCAGCCTCGGCCTCCTCGGCCGCCTCGCGTGTCACCGTGAGTATCGTGCCCTCTTGGGGCTGCATCACCGCTGCGTATGACAGATCGGTGGCTCGACGCAAGCCCCGCGCCAATGAGCCGGTATCGAGCGCACCGGCCGCACCGATCTCCTCCGACACTCCGCGAAAGACCTGGGACAGGATCACACCGGAGTTCCCCCGCGCTCCCATCAGAGAGCCGCGGATGATGGACGCGCATTCGTCTTCGGCCCCCTGGAGCTCACGCAGCACGGCGGAGAGTGTGAGCTTGAGGTTGGTTCCCGTGTCGCCATCGGGCACCGGGTACACGTTCAGCCCGTTGATCTCTTCCTCATAGTCACCGAGGGCGTGGCCGAACTTGGTGACCGCTTCGGTATACGTCTGCGTAGGGACTGTTGTCGTGGTCATCTTCCCCCGAGGTGCGCCGGTTTGGCGGCCCCTACGATCGGACACCGTAAAACGCCGCCCATGCTACCGTTGACCACTCATGGCGGCTAAGTGCGACGTCTGCGGAAAGAAGCCCTCGACCGGTTTCTCGGTGAGTCACTCACACCGGAAGACCAAGCGTCGCTGGCTGCCGAACCTGCACTCGATGAAGATTCAGTCGGGCGGTGGCGTTCGCCGCGCCAAGGTCTGCTCGTCCTGCCTCAAGGCGAACAAGGTCACAAAGGTCGTCTAGGCCTCCCTAGCTGGCCGCACTGTTTCTCGTCGCCATATAGGGGTATCCTCTTCTCGAGGGTCTTCGCAGTGGTTTCGCAATGGCTTCGTAGCCGATTCTCGCTTCGCAGTTCCCTCCCGGTCCCTTTACGGGCCGCAGCTTTCAGGAAAGGAGGGAACGCGCAATGACCACAGGAACCGTCAAGTGGTTCAAGGCTGAGAAGGGTTACGGCTTCATCACCGGTGAGGACGGAACGGATGCTTTCGTCCACTTCTCCGCCATTCAGATGGACGGCTTCAAGACGCTCGAAGAAGGACAGAAGGTCGAGTACGACGTCTCCCAGGGCCCCAAGGGACCCCAGGCTTCGAACGTCCGGCTCGCCACGGGCTGATCTAGGCGTCTGAAGTATCGAAGGGGCCCGCT
>JBBDRJ010000024.1:42165-53772 GCA_040905525.1 Actinomycetota bacterium | reverse complement strand
TTGGGGGGGCCCCTTCGCATTCTCGGGAATCACCAGATCCCCCACGCGGGATTGACCGGCCCGATCCCGTGACCGATCTCGAGATGTAACTCGATCGCGCGGGTGACGAACTTCTTCGCCTGGCGCGCAGCCGACACAACGTCGAGTCCGGTCGCAAGACCCGCCGTCAGCGCGGCCGACAGAACGCAGCCGGTGCCGTGTGTGTGCTTGGTCGGTACGCGGGGTGAGCTCAGGAGGATCAACTCGGCTCCGTCAGTGAGGATGTCGACGGCTTCTTCGGATCCCAGGTGCCCTCCCTTGAGGAGTACCCATTGGGGGCCGAGGGCGACGAGATCCCGGGCGGCCGCCTCGTCGGGCACAGACGGGTCGAGCGTGCGCCCGAGGAGACCCTCGGCCTCCGGCACGTTCGGCGTTATCACCGTCGCAAGTGGGATGAGCTTGGTGCGGAGGGCGTCGAGCGCAGACGGTTCGAGCAGCCGGTCACCGTGCTTCGAAACAGCGACGGGATCGCACACCAGAAACGGGATCTCGTGGTTGTGCACAGATTTAGCGACGGCCTCGATGACCGCCGCACTCGAGAGCATGCCCGTCTTCGCTGCGTCCACACCTATGTCGGTTGCGACGACGTCGATCTGCCGGCTGACGAAGGACGGCGGTACCTCGTGAACGTCCTCGACGCCGACGGTGTTCTGA
The DNA here is from genome assembly GCA_040905525.1 of Actinomycetota bacterium. GTDB lineage: Bacteria > Actinomycetota > JAICYB01 > JAICYB01 > JAICYB01 > JBBDRJ01. The sequence continues at coordinate 53,079 of JBBDRJ010000024.1, read as the reverse complement.
GCGGTCAAAGCCGTGATGGCACTCATCCCGTGCACGCCGAGCGCGAAGAAAGTCTTCAGGTCTGCTTGGATGCCCGCGCCGCCACCGGAGTCGGAGCCGGCGATCGTGAGCGCCTTCTTCGGCCTCATCGCGCGAAGTTGTCGTAACCGGCGTCGGGCAATTCCGCTCGTTCACCGTTGCGTACGAGCGTCAGCCCCTCCGGAACGACTCGACCGATCTCGATCCAGTCCGCCTTATCGAGTGCCTCAAGCGGTAGCGCGACCAGAAGCTCGAAGTCCTCGCCCCCGCCCAGCACCAGGGGCTCGATGTCCCAGCTGCGAGCTTCGGCCACACGCCGAGCCTCCGGCGCGACGGGGACGAGATCCAGGTCGATCTCGACGCCGACGCCAGAAGCGCCGGCGAGGCGTCTGGCGTCGGAAGCCAATCCATCCGATATGTCGATCGCGGCGTGGGCGCCGATCGAACGCAGATGCGTACCGGCGTCCAGGCGCGCTCGTGGACGCCGGTGCGCATCCATGCACGCGATAGCGTCCTCCGGAATCACGGCTTTCGCATCCTGCGAAAGCAACAGGTTCACGCCCACAGCCGCGCGACCGAGCGGTCCGGTCACGGCAAGAACATCGCCGACCTCGGCTCCCGACCGGCGCACCGGTTCCCCGTCGACGGAACCGATGACCGTTACCGCCAGAGTCAGAACCGGGGCACGGACGGTGTCGCCGCCCACCAGCTCGGTCCGGTATTCGCGACAAGCGTCGTCGATGCCGGCGTACAGCCCGCGCAGAACCTCCTCGCTGGTTTCCGGAGGCGCACCCAGAGCCAACAGGAGCCAGCGCGGACACGCACCCATAGCAGCGACGTCCGAGACGTTGACGGAAACGGACTTGAAACCGACATCCGACGGATCCGACCAGTCCAAGCGGAAATGCGTCCCCTCGACGAGTGCGTCCGTGGCCGCGACGATGAGGCCCCCGTCACCCGTCCGCATCACGGCCGCATCGTCTCCGATCCCGGCCACCGCCGAACCTTCGGGCAGCCACGATCGCATGCGCTCGATGAAGCCAAATTCGCCCAGCTCGGAGAGATCCATCGTCGGCTTTCACGCTATCGCGACACGCATGCTCGGGCGTTGGTCGCCGGATATGTGGGGTACTGCACGCACGAGCGAGTACGCGCGAGAATCGATGGCGTGGCGACACCTTTTAGAACCGACGCCTGCACCGTGCTCGTCATCGGGTCCGGCGCCGCCGGAATGCGTGCCGCGATCGCCGCTCACGAAGCCGGCGAGCACGTACGCGTCGTCGGTAAGCGCCCGCGCTTGGATGCGCACACGGTGCTCGCCTCCGGCGGAATCAACGCCGCCCTGGCCACGCGCGACCCGGAAGACACCTGGGAGCAACATTTCGCCGACACGGTGCGGGAGGGCTACTACCTCTCAGACCCGTCCGTCGTTGAGATCATGGCGCGCGAAGCGCCGCGCACGATCCTCGAGCTCGCCGACTGGGGCTGCGAGTTCGCGCGCACGGAGGACGGATCACTCGACCAGCGATTCTTCGGCGCCCATCGTTATCGCCGCACGTGTTATGCGGGTGACTTCACCGGCCGCGCGATCCTGCGCACGCTTCACCGGCGAGCCGACGCGATCGGTGTGCCCGCCGTGGTCGAGGATCAGTACGTATCGCACCTCTTCGTAGCCGACGGCGTGTGTTTCGGAGCACTCACCTTCGATCTCCATTCCGGTGAGCGCATGGTCCATCTGGCCGACGCCGTCGTGCTGTGCACCGGCGGCCACACCCGCCTGTGGCGACGCAGCTCCTCTCGCCGCGACGAGAACTACGGAGAGGGCTGGGCCCTTGCTCTGCGCGCCGGCTGCCGCCTCATGGACCCGGAGCTCGTGCAGTTCCATCCGACGGGGATGGTGTGGCCCGAAGATCTCGCCGGCACGCTGGTCACCGAGGCCGTCCGCGGCGAAGGCGGGCGCTTGTACAACGCTGGAGGCGAGCGGTTCATGGAAAGGTACGACCCCGACCGGTTAGAGCTGTCTTCCCGCGACCGGGTGGCTCTGGCGAACTACACCGAGATCGCCGAAGGCCGGGCCGGACCCAACGGCGGAGTGCTCCTCGACATCACCCATCGCGGCAAGGACTACATCCTCGAAAAGCTCCCGCGCATGTACCGTCAATTCATCGAGCACCAGATGCTCGACATCTCGGCCGAGCCGATGGAGGTTGCGCCGACGGCGCACTACTCGATGGGCGGCGTCGTCTGCGATCACGAGACCTACGCAACCGATGTCGCCGGGCTCTACGCGGCGGGAGAAGTGACAGGAGGTCTGCACGGAGCGAACCGGCTCGGTGGCAACTCCCTCGCCGAAGCCGTAAACGCGGGGCGCCGCGCCGGGGAAGCGGCGGCGGCCTTCACCGCCTCCGGGGAGGTGATTGTGCGATCCAGGCAGACCATCCGCACCGCCCTCGACGAGCTCGACGAGCTGACCAAGCCCGGACCCGAGCTTCCCCGGCCCATGCAACGACGTCTACGCGACGTGATGTGGGAGAAGTGCGGAGTGGTCCGTGACGAGCCGGGACTTTTGGCCGCAATCGAAGAACTTTCGGAACTCCGTCGGGCCACGGACAACGCCGACGTCCGTCCGGGAGCCGAGGGATGGTCGGACCTGGCCAACCTCTTGGATCTGCGCGCCGGGATCATGGCTGCGGAGGCAACGCTTCGATGCGCCGTCGAGCGACGCGAGACACGGGGAGCGCACAACCGCACCGACTTCCCCGAGATGGATCCGGACCTGAGGGTCAACTTCCACGCTTCGCTCTCAGATGAACGGATCGCGGTTACGAGTCAACCAGCGCCACCGATCCCAATCGAGCTGGCTGCACTGTTACGGGAGCACCGCGATCTCTCGCTGACGGATCGTCTCCTTGAGTAGGGCTCGGGCTCACGCCGACCCGCCCGGAGTGGTACTGATGATGTCGTAAGCCTCGCCGCAGTCGCCCTCGGAAAACACGAGGTGTCATCGCTGAGGCGCTTTTTGCCGAAGCGAGTAATCGAAGCAAGGAGCCAGAGTGCACGTAGTCGTTCTGGGTGCCGGAGAAGTCGGAGTCCACGTCTGCGATCGGCTGAGCCGCGAGGGGCACGACGTCGCTCTCGTCGACCGCGACGCAACGAGGATCGCGGAGGCTGAGGACAGACTCGACGTCCAGACCGTCGTTGGACGCGGCACCTCACCCAGCGTGCTCGAACAAGCCGGGATCGGCCGGGCCGATCTCTTCGTGGCCGTCAGCAACGACGACGAGGCCAACCTCGTTGCGGCGCTCATCGCCAAGCAGGCCGACGTTGACTCAACGATCGTCCGGCTCCAATCCGACGCGCTCCGGGGCGCGGAGTCGAGCCGGTTGCGCAAGGCCATGGGCGTCGACCATGTCATCGACCCCGATCTCGAGACCGCTCAAGAGATCTACGAACTCCTCCGTGTCCCGGGAGCCAGCGAGATCTTCCCTATGGTCGGCGGAGAGATCATGCTGATCGGAGCCCGCCTGCCGGCCGAGGCGCCGATGGCCGGACAGACCCTGCTCGAGCTCGCTCATGCCTACGAACCGCATTGGGACTTCCTCATCGGGTCCATCACCCGGGGGGGCAAGACGAGCATCGCTCGCCAGGACATGCGCCTAGAGCCCGACGACCACCTCCGGATGATCTGCAACCTTCGGGGGCGTAAACAGCTCATGTCTCTCCTCAATCTCGAGACTCGGACGCCGCGACGCGTGATGCTCCTCGGCGGAGGCCACACGGCGAGAACGCTGGCGCAACGTCTCCAGGACGCCGGTGCCTTCATCACGATCGTCGAGCGGAAGGCCGCTCGGGCCCGCGAGCTGGCCGAGCGACTCGAACACTGCGTCGTTCTGGAAGGAGAGATCACCGATCCGGACCTACTCACTGAGGAGGAGATCGGCCGCCAGGACGTGGTCATCGCTCTTACCGGAGAGGACGACGCGAACATCCTCGCGTGCTTGTTCGCCAAGGCGGCCGGAGCGACCGAGACCATCGCCGTGGTCCACCGGCTCGCTCTTCTGCCCCTGGTCCACGAAGCCGGCATCGACGTTGCGATCTCTCCGCGCACGGCGATCGCCAATGCCGTCCTGCGGGTCGTGCGTGGCGGTGACATCTCGTCCATCACGACGTTCCTGGAGGGTGAGGCCGAGATCTTCGAGCTGCTCGTGAAGGAAGGCAGCGTTGCCGACGGCGCGGTGGTCAGCGAGCTTCCGCTGCCCAAAGACGTATTGGTGGGGGCCGTTGTACGCGACGGCAACGCGGAGATAGCGCGCGGAAGGACGAAGCTGCACGAGCGGGACCGCGTGATCGCGTTCGCGATGCCACAAGCATCGTCCGTACTGCGACGGATATTCGGTTGAGCCCGGGAAGTTCGCCCGGGCGCTTGAGAACACCACGGAGGCATCAAGCTCGGCGTGTTCCTCGCTTCACCAGGCTCACCGAGCGGCCGATCTTCACCCGTCCCGAGACGGCGGTCGGACACGTCGTGGGTCTGACGCTCGCGATCGCCGGGATCGGCATGCTCGTCGCCGGCATCGTGGAAAAGCTCGACGGCGGGCCGGACGCCTCGGCGCTCATAGTTCCCGCGGCAGCCATCGGCGTTCCCGGGCTGCTCCTATGGCGCCGCACGGTGGCGCCGGCGCGGCTGTCGACCCCGACGATCTACGGGACGGTCCTGAGCTCCTGGATCGCCTTCGCTCTGGCTGCGGCCGTCCCGTACGCATTGAGTCGGTCCCTGCCGCGTTTCGACCTCGCCTTGTTCGAAGCCGTGTCGGGCTTCACGACGACGTCATCGACCGTTCTCGTTCCCTTCGCCGGCGTATCCCGCGGCATCCTCCTTTGGCGCGCGACGACGCAGTGGCTCGGGGGCATCGGTGTGATCGTGTTCGTCATCTCGGTCCTGCCCTTCATGCGCGCTGCCGGCTCCGAGCAACTCGGTGGTCTGGCGCGCGGACAGGACCGTCTGGCTCCCCGCATCCGCGAGACGGCGAAGCGGCTCGTGCTTCTTTATGTCGGCTTCACCTTGGTCGTGTCGGGCTTGTACTTCGCGTTCGGCATGACGAGCTTCGACGCCGTCGCTCACGCATTCACTACGGTGTCCACCGGCGGATTCTCAACCCACGAGCGGTCGATCGCCTACTTCGCCTCGCCGGCGCTCGAGTGGTGCGTCATCGGAGTCATGGTGATGGCCGGCGGGAGCTTCGCACTCTACTGGCGCGCGTTGCGCGGCAAGCCCTTCGCGATCATTCGATCGATCGAATTTCGCGTATACCTAGGACTCCTCGCCCTCGTGGCCGGAGCGGCCGTGATCTGGAATACGAACGAGAGCGGCTGGTCGGCCGACGCGATTCGCCAAACGATATTCGGAGTCGTATCCATCGGAACCACGACGGGCTACAACATCGTCGACTACAACCTCTGGCCGGGGGCCGTCCAACTGCTGCTCGTCTTCCTTATGGCGATCGGCGCGATGACCGGATCGACCGCCGGCGGCTTGAAGGTGTTCCGGCTCATGGGGATCGTCGGACACGTCCGTCGTCACCTCTTTCGCCAGCTTCATCCGCGCGCCGTCCCCGTTGTCCGGCTCGGTAAGGAGGTCGTTTCCGAAGCCGACCTCTCGAGGATCCTCGGATTCTTCGGGTTGTTCATGGGCATCGGTGCCGCTGCCACCTTTCTAGTCGCCGCCATCGGCTCCCTTGATCTGAGGACCTCGATCTCGGTGGTGGCGACTTCGATCGGCAACGTCGGTCCGGCGCTCGGCACCGTGGGGAGCGCAGGACACTATCTCGACGTCAATGCCGGCGTGCGCGCTGTGATGATGGTCGTGATGCTGGCCGGCCGGCTCGAGGTTTACCCCGTCCTGCTGGGACTCGTACCGGTGGTCAGGTTCGTCGGCGACAGCCTGCCCCGGCCCCTGGCCAAGGCGTTCGTCCGGCTGGGCCGCGGCTAGCCGCCCCGGCTGCAGGAAATTCCGCGTTCTTGCCTCGACCCTGAATTTCGGCGTGAGCGGCCGACTACCTATTGGGCGGACGCTCGCTTAGCGGAGGGCGGCCGGTGATGCCGAAAGGGTGATGGCGCTGGCCGAGGCCAGGACGTTTACGTCCGGTTTGGACCATTTCCGCGCGTTCCGTACTCGAACGCGTGGGGGCCCGGCTGCCCAAGATTCGGCCCCGCCTATCTGACGAAGCCCATCGACATCGAGCGGTTCATCGGCCTGCTCGACAAGCTGCTGAAGGACCGGGGAGCCGAGTAGCCCCGCTCAGAGCGGCCCGGCCGAACGCACCTCTTCGGGCACCCCGTCCGCGTATTTCTCGAAGTTCTCCTTGAACATGTCCGCCAGGCCCCGCGCCTGGATGTCGTAGGCGGCCTTGTCCTTCCACGTGTCGCGCGGACGCAAGATCTTCGAGGGCACGTCGGGACACTCGAGCGGGATCTCCAGAGCGAAGATGGGATCGCGCTCCGTTGGGACCTCGTCGAGCCATCCTTCGATCGCCGCGCGCAGCATCGCTCGCGTGTGACGTAGCTTCATCCGCTCGCCGGTGCCGTAAGCACCACCCGTCCAGCCCGTGTTGACCAGCCAAACGCGCGAGTCGTGCTTGGTGATCTTCTCGCCGAGGAGCCTTGAGTATGTCTCCGGAGGCAGCGGAAGGAACGGCGCCCCGAAACACACTGAGAACGTCGCCTCGGGCTCGGTAACTCCGCGCTCGGTTCCCGCGACCTTCGCGGTGTATCCGGACAGGAAGTAGAACCGCGCCTGCTCCGGCGTCAGCCGCGCGATGGGTGGCAGCACGCCGAAGGCATCGGCCGTTAGGAACACAACGTCTCGCGGGTGATTGCCCATCCCGTCGGGTGACGCGTTGGGGATGTAAGAGATCGGGTACGACCCCCGGGTGTTCTCGGTGATCGATTCGTCGTCAAGGTCGAACTCGCGGGTGATGGGATCCACGACGACGTTCTCGAGGATGGTTCCGAACATTCGTGTCGTTGCGTAGATCTCGGGTTCACCTTCGGCAGACAGCCGGATCACCTTCGCGTAACAGCCGCCCTCGAAATTGAAAACGCCATGGTCCGACCAGCCGTGCTCGTCGTCGCCGATGAGCGCCCGCGTGGGGTCGGAGGACAACGTCGTCTTACCAGTACCGGACAGTCCGAAAAAGATCGCCGTCGTGCCGTCCGGAGCCATGTTCGCCGAGCAATGCATCGGGAAAACGTCGCGCAAGGGCAGGAGGTAATTCATGACCGTGAACATCGACTTCTTGACCTCGCCGGCATACTCCGTCCCTCCGACGATGGCCTCTCCCCTGCCGAAGTTGAGGATCACGAAGGCCTCGGAGTTCGTTCCATCCGTAACCGGGTCGGCCTTCACCTCGGGCGCGTGAAGAACGGTGAACTCGGGAACGTGGGAACCGAACTCGTCCAGCGGCGGAACGATGAACATGTTCCGGACGAACAATGCAACCCATGCCTTCTCGGTGACGACGCGAAGAGGCACGCGGTAACGCGGGTCGGCTCCGATGTTGACGTCCTGGACGAAGCGATCGATCGAACCCAGATGTTCGACGACTCTTTTCCGGAGCCGCTCGTAAATGGACTCAGATATCGGCTGATTGACCTTGCCCCACCAGATCTTGTCCTGGCTCGATGTCTCCTGGACGACGAACTTGTCTCCCGGCGAGCGGCCCGTATACGGCGCCGTAACGGCGCAGAAAGGTCCGGTTGACGCCAGGACGCCCTCGCTCCGGCGGATCGCCTCCTCGATGAGGGCAGGAGCCGACAGGTTCCAGAATGTCGATCCGTCCTGCTCGGTGACGCCATGCTTGTCCAGGCCGAAGGCTGCGGCCGCACCTATAGCGGTCAATGCAACGTCTCCTGTCGCTCTTCTCTCACGGGCGTTTTGGTAACGGGGGATTTCTGGTTCCCCGTCCGTTGGGACGGCCCAGATTACCCAGTGTCTCGGGGACTTTGCCCGAGAAGCTTCCTGACCTCGTCGTCGGTCACCTGATGGAAGTCGCGGTACCACTGACCGACGGCGTAATACGGCTCGGGCGTATGGGGACAAACGACCTGATCGTAGGCGGCGGCAACCCGAGCCAGGCCTTCGGCCGGCGCAACGGGCACCCCCAGCACAAGGCGACGAGGACCCCGCCCACGCAACAGGTTCGCGGCGGCAATGACCGTTCCCCCGGTCGCGATGCCGTCGTCGATCACCACGACGTCGCGCCCCACGACCTCCGGTGGCGGCGCGTCGGCTCTGTACGCGGAAAGGCGCCGGCGGGCCTCAGCGCGCTGCGCCTCGATCTCGCGTTCGAGGAACTCCGGGGACACCTCCAGCGTCCGCACGAGCCGATCGTCCAGCGCCGGCTCGCCCCACGCGCCCACAGCACCGAGACCAAGCTCGGGATTGCGGGGCGCACCTACCTTGCGAACGACGATGACGTCGAGATCCCCGTCCAGCTCTTGCGCGACGGGAAGCGCTACGAGCACGCCGCCGCGCGGGACGCCGAGTACAACCGGCCGCTCCAGTCCCAGCGGACGCAGAGCCTCAGCTAGGTCTCGCCCGGCCTCGAAGCGGTCGTTGTAGGGAAGTCTTCCCATCGTCCTTCCGGCGGAGCATAGCGGCGGTTGCTCTACGGACCCGGCACGACTAGCCTCCGCTCAGGATGCCGCGTAGGCGGCCCTTTGATTGGCACTAGCGAAAGGAGTCAGCGTGACCGTCGAAGCCTACGTGCTGATCCAGGCGGAGGTCGGGAAGGCAGCCGAGGTGGCCGGCGCATGTGCTGCCATCGATGGAGTCTTGTCGGCCGAAGACGTCACCGGACCGTACGACTGCATCGTGCGGGCCAAGGCGGAGACGGTCGACGAGCTCGGGAAGCTCGTCGTTTCGGCGATCCAGGGCGTGCACGGCATCACGCGAACGCTCACCTGCCCGATCGTTCACCTCTAGTTCGGGTTTACGCGCCCGATATCTCCCGGTCGTGCGCAGCAGCGCGCGCGGCCTCTAAACGTGCCTTTCGATCGTGCCGCGCAAGCGCATGCTCGAGGAGCGCGGCCACGACGTCGGCGAAGGGTTTGCCCGAGGCCTCCCAAACGCGGGGGAACATGCTCTTCGGTGTGAGCCCGGGCGCGGAATTGATCTCGTTGACGATCAAGGCTTCCGTTGCGGGATCTAGGAAGAAGTCGACTCGCGCCAACCCTTCGCAACGCGCCGCGCGAAAGGCGCGGAGAGCGTAATCGTGGATCGCTCGTTCGACTGACGACGGAACGTCGGCGGGGATCCGCAGTTCGGTCCAGTCCCCGAGATACTTCGCGCGGTAGTCGTAGAACTCACCGTCCGGCACTACCTCACCGACCACTGATACCACCGGCGGCTCACCGATGACGCCAACCTCGAGCTCGCGTGAATATCCCTCAGCCTCCACGAGAACATCGACGTCGTGAACGAGCGCGCGCTCGACGGCCGGTTCGAGCTCTCCGGGTTCAGCCACTCTCGAGATCCCGACGCTCGACCCGAGACGGGCGGGCTTTGTGAAGCACGGATAGCCGAGCTTGTCGACGGCCTGCAATATCTCCGGTGACGCGGAACTCCATTCGTCCCTGGTGAACGCGACGAAGTCGACGACAGGCAGGCCGGCTTCGGCGAACAAACGCTTGTGCGTGACTTTGTTGGTACCGATCGCCGACCCCTCGACCCCGGCGCCGACGTAAGGGAGGTCGGCCAGCTCGAGCAGCCCTTGGAGCGATCCGTCTTCGCCGTATGGTCCGTGCAGCACGGGGAAAGCAACGTCGACGTCCTTAGGAGCCTGCGGATCGGCGATCAACGAGTAGGGCTCACCGGACCCGGAAATCCGATCGCCATCGAACGGATCTGCACGCACCCACCGTCCTTCGCGCGTTATGCCAACGCCGACGATGTCGTGACCCAGCGAACGAAGTGCCTCGACGACACTCCGGGCCGAGATCACGGAGACTTCGTGCTCGCCGGAACGCCCACCGAACAAGACGAGAACGCGCATCTATGTCTCCAGCGCGTGCCGGACACGCGCGATTACTTCCTCCGGCACCGATGGAACGGCTATCACGTCGGCGAAGCGATCGATCTGTGTGAGGTCAACCGTGCCACCTCGTGGCGATAGCAGCATCCGACGCGTCGGCCCAGCATCTCCCAACGAAGACGCGGCGCTCTCGTCAGCGATGAGGAGCTCGGCACCTCGAAGCTCGGGAGCGGCCGGATCGGGCTCGGGCAGAACTACGACCGAGAACCCCTCGGCCCCCAGGATCCCGGCCAGCCATTCGGTGGCTTCGGGGTCGGCGGCGGCTAGCACGATACGCATCGCGTCTATCGTAGGGACCGCATGAACCCAACGGCGCTGGTTCCCGTCCGGCTGGCTCCGACGGCCAAGCGGCGCCTGGCCCATGTCCTCAGTCCGGACCAACGGATCGCCCTGGTCCGCCGCACCTTCGAGCACGTCGTCGACGTGCTACAGCGCGCCGGATGCAGCGTCGTAGCGCTCACACCCGAACCCCTGGATGTCCCACAGGGGGTGGAGGTCTGGACCGACGAGGGGCCCGGCCTGAACCGCGCAGTCGCTCTGGCCGCTCAGAGACTGGGGCCGCCTCTCCTCGTCGCGCACGCCGACCTTCCATGGCTTGAAACCACCGATGTCGAACGCCTCATCGATGCCGAAGGCGATGTGATCATCGCGCGCGCCCACGATGGCGGCACGACCGGACTCCTGCTGCGGAGATTGATCGATCCCGCATATGGTCCGGGTTCGGCGTTGCGTCATTCACGCAGCGCGCGGAGCGCAGGCCTTACGGCGCTCGTCGTCGACATCCCGGGTTTTGCCCGTGATGTCG
>JBBDRJ010000024.1:0-42155 GCA_040905525.1 Actinomycetota bacterium | reverse complement strand
CCCCCCCCCCCCCCCACGACCGCGCCCTTACCGCTTCTTCTTCCGCTTTCCGGCCACCGCTGCTTTGAACTCGGAGCCGGCCTTGAAGGCGGGCACGGAGGTCGCAGGCACTTTGATCTTCGCGCCCGTTTGCGGGTTACGCGCGATGCGCGGCGCCCGAAGGCGCTTCTCGAACGTCCCGAAGCCGGGCAGCGACACCTTGTCACCTTTGGCAACGGACCGCTTTATGGCATCGATAACCGCATCCACAGCCTCGGTCGCGACGCGCTTGGACAGATCGGCGTCCGCGGACACCTGAGCGATGAGATCGCCCTTGTTCATGGGTTCTGCTCCTTTCGGCGAATAACAGCCGCCAACGATACGCCACGGACACAAGAAACCGCTACGTACTCCCGACCGGATTTGAACCGGCGTCTCCGCCTTGAGAGGGCGGTGTCCTAGGCCCCTAGACGACGGGAGCAAGACGGCCGGCCAAAGGCTACCGCAGCCGAGATGGCTTCAGTGGTTCGAGCCGAGCGCCAAAGAGAGGCGCGACCGCGTCTTTCCGGGCTCGATGACCTCGTCGATGTGGCCGTCGTGAGCCGCCGGCCACGGCGTGCAGAAGCGTTGGCGGTACTCGTCTTCGAGATCGGCGCGCAGCGCTTCGGGGTCGTTCGCTCCGGCGATCCGTCGCCGTTCGAGGATGCGGACCGCACCCGGGGCACCCAGCACGGCAATCTCGGCCCCCGGCCACGCAAACGCGTAGTCGGCGCCGAGGTCGCGCGCGTTCATCACGATGTATGCACCTCCGTACGCCTTGCGCAGGACCACCGTCGCCTTCGCCACCCGCGCCCCGACGAACGCAGAAAGAAATGACGCGCCGGCCGGTATGACTCCTCCGAGCTCTTGCGCCGTGCCGGGCAGGAACCCCGGCGTGTCGACGAACACGGCAAGCGGGATCCCGAACCGGTCGCACAGTTGGACGAACCACGCGCCCTTCCTCGAAGCCTCGGCATCGATCGCTCCGGCGAGCGTGTGCGGCTGGTTGGCAACGATGCCGATCACCGAACCCTCCAAGCGCGCCCAACCGACAACCATGTTCTTTGCCGACCCGCGGCGCAACTCGAGGAACGAACTGTCGTCCACCACACGGTCGATCACCGCTCTCACGTCGTAAGCCACGCGGGGATCGTCGGGGACGACCTCACCTGGATCGCCGTCGGGAACCCGCCATTCGCAGGCGCGCGGGGACGAGTCGCCGATGCGACTGGGCAGAAGCGAGAGTGCGACGCGTGTTTGCTCGAGGGCGTGGTCCTCGTCCAGGCCGACGAGGCTCGCAAGGCCCGAGCGCTCGGCCACTCCCGCTCCGCCGAGCTCTTCGACGCCGACGTCTTCGCCGGTCACCTCACGTACGACGTCGGGTCCGGTAAGGAACATGTACGCGCCTCGTCGCGGCATCACGACGAGGTCCATGAGCGCCGGACCGTAGGCGGCGCCGCCGGCACACGGTCCAAACACGAGTGCGATCTGCGGCACTACCTCGCGCAGGCGAACATGGCGCGAGAAGATCCGACCGTAGCCGGCGAGCGCCGCGACGCCTTCTTGGATGCGCGCACCACCCGAGCGGTGGATCCCAACCACGGGAGCTCCGAACCGGCCGGCGAGGTCAAGCACCGCGCATATCGAGTCGGCGTGCACCTCACCAAGCGACCCTCCGAGAACGCCCGGGTTCTGCTCGAAACAGAAGACGCGCCGGCCTTCGATGCGACCCTCGCCGCAAACAACGCCGTCGCCGGCCGGTCCCCCTTCAACGCGCAGCGACCGCACCTGGGAACGGATGGGGGCGAAGCTGTGCGCATCGAGCAGGCGCTCGAGGACATCCGCCTGGGCAGGGCTAAGAGTCACGCGAGCAGCGACGCGCCGCCGTCGACCACGAGGATGTGCCCACGGATCATGTCCGCAGCCGGCGAGCACAAGAACGCAACCGACCCGGCTACCTCTTCCGGCGTAACGAGTCGACCTACCGGCGTACGCAGCACGGCTTCGCCGAGCAGCTGATCACGATCGGGGAAGTGCGTAAGCGCATCGGTATCGACGACGCCCGGTGAAACGGCGTTGACGCGCACCCGGGGGCCGAGCTCGACGGCCAGATACCGAACGAGTGACTCGAGGGCGGCCTTAGAGGCCCCGACGGCACCGTAACCCGGAAGTACATGAGTCGAGCCGGCCGATGTAAGGGCAACGATGCTGCCTCCATCCGGCATGAGTTGGGCGGCGCGCTGAGCTCCAAGAAGAAATCCGCGGGCATTGACGTTCATCGTCCAGTCCCAACCTCGGGCGTCGACGTCTACGAGTGGGCGCAACACTCCCGAGGCAGCATTGGAGACGAAGACGTCGAGGGAACCGAATACCTCGGCGACGGCGTCGAAAGCCCGGGAGATCGATTCCAGATCGCCGGTGTGCACCTTCACCGGCAGTGCCTTCACGCCACAGCCCTCGAGCTCAGCGCAAACAGCTTCGGCCTTCGAGCGGTTACGGAAGAAGCCGACCGCGATGGAAGCTCCGTCGGCGGCGAAGCGCAGGGCGGTCGCACGTCCGATGCCTCGCGAAGCCCCCGTTATGAACGCGGTCTTCACGACGCCCGCTTGAATAGGAGGCAGGCGTTGTGTCCACCGAAGCCGAACGAGTTCGAAAGCGCGTAGTCGATGCGCTCGTCGCGCGCACGATTCGGGATGTAGTCGAGGTCGCACTCGGGATCGGACGTTTCCTGGTTGATGGTCGGGGGAAGAGTGCCCGACGTGAGCGTGAGCACCGAGAACACGGCCTCGATCGCGCCGGCCGCCCCGGTCAGATGGCCCGTAGCCGACTTGGTCGACGAAACCGGCGGTGCACTCGAACCGAACACCTGGCGGATGGCCCCCGACTCGACGCGATCGTTGAACGGCGTCGACGTGCCGTGTGCGTTGATGTAGCCGACGGCGCCCGGCTCGATCCCGGCATCGGCGATAGCCGACGTCATAGCAGCGACGGCGCCGGCTCCCTCGGGATCGGGTTGCGTGAGATGGAAGGCATCCGATGTTGCGCCGTACCCGACCAATTCGGCCAGGATCTCGGCTTCGCGTCGCTCGGCCGCCTCCCACTCCTCGAGCACCAGAACGGCTGCGCCCTCGGCGATCACGAAGCCGTCACGGCCGGCGTCAAACGGACGCGACGCTCGCTCCGGATCGTCGTTGCGCCGGGATAGGGCACCCATGCATGCGAAGGCGCCGAAGGCCAGTGGTGTGATCGGCGCTTCCGACCCCCCGGCGATGATCGCGTCGGCTCGCCCCGTGCGGATCATGTGCACGGCCTCGCCGATCGCGTGTGCGCCGGTCGCACACGCCGACACCGGTGCGTAGTTAGGACCGTGGGCGCCAAGACGCATCGCAATGGCTCCTGCGGCGCCGTTGATCATCAGCAAAGGAACGGTGAACGGACTCATCTTGCTCGGCCCCCGTTCGAGCAGAGTGCGGTGCTGCTCCTCGAGCGTCGCGATGCCGCCGATGCCGGAACCCACGACAACACCGACCCGATCGTGGGAATAAGGAAGAGAGCTCCCCCACCCCGCGCGCTCGCACGCTTCGAGAGCTGACGCCACGGCGAACTGCGTGAAACGATCGGACCTTCGCGCGTCTCGCTGCTCCATGAAATCGACGGGGTCGAAGTCGTCGACCTCGGCCGCGATGCGCGTCCCGTACTCGGAGACGTCGAAGCGTGTGACCGGCCCGACACCGGACCGGCCGGACACGAGCCCCTTCCACGTCGCCTCAGCACCGACGCCGAGCGGAGAAACCGCCCCGAAGCCGGTGACGGCGACGCGCTTGGCTTTCACGACTGGTCGAGCTTCTTGAGGACGAGGTCGATGATGCTGTCGATCGTCGTGACCTCTTTGAGGTCTTCCTCCTCGAGATCGATCGAGTACTCGTCCTCGATCTTCACCGAGAGCTCGACCAGATCGAGAGAATCCAGGCCGAGCACGTCGTAACTCGTCTCCGCCCTCACGCTGTCCGGGTCGACCTCGAACCCCTTCAACTGCTCGCGGATCGTCTCCAGGACGTGCTCCCGCGATACCGCTGTCTTTTCCGTCATCTGTTTCCCCTTTCTATGCGGTCATACCGCCGTCGACACACAGAACTTGTCCCGTGATCGCCGCAGCGTCGTCGGACACTAGAAACGCAACCGCGGCGGCTATCTCCTCCGCTTCCACCGGGCGCCGGATCGGCGTGGCCTTCGCCAGTTCGTCGAAGCTTGCCAGGTCCTCGGTGAGCGACGTGCGCACCAGACCGGGCGCGACCGCGTTCACCGTGATCCCACGCGTAGCGACCTCGAGCGCGAGCGACTTCGTCAGGCCGATGAGTCCGGCCTTGGCCGCGGCGTAATTCGTCTGCCCGGCGTTTCCGCGCACGCCGACGACGGACGCGATATTGACGATCCGACCCCAGCGCGAGGCGATCATGCGCTTGAGCGCACGCTTGCTTGCAAAGAACGGACCCTCGAGGTTGGTTCCGAGCACCGCGTCCCAATCTTCGGCGCTCATCATCGCGACGAGACCGTCGCGCCGGATCCCCGCGTTGTTCACGAGAACGAGCACCGGGCCGAGTCCCTCGGCAGCGCGGAACGCCTCCTCCGTACCCTCGGTCGTCGACACGTCGCCGTACGCGAGAGCCGCTTGCCCACCGGCCTCCTCGATCTCGGTGACGACGGCCTTCGCGCCGACCTCGTCGGCCCGGTAGTTCACTGCCACAGGCCGGCCGGCTCCGGCGAGCCGCAGGGCGATCGATCGGCCGATCCCCCGCGAAGCACCGGTTACAAGAGCGCTGCCGCGCGCGCTCACGCGGCACCCCACGTCAACAGTCCGGCGCCCCAAGAGAACCCGGCGCCGAATGCCAAGACGAGCACGCGCGCCCCGTCGCGCAGCCGCCCCGAAGAGCAGGCCTCCGTCAGCGCGATCGGGATCGAAGCCGCCGAGTTGTTCCCGTAACCGGCGATGTTGTCGACGACCTGGTCGTCCCTCAAGCCGAGACGCTGAGCGACGGTGCGCACGATGCGTGCATTCGCCTGATGGGCGACCACTAGATCGACCGTGTCCAGCGATGAATCCCCGAGGATCTCACGGGCCACTTCCGTCATGCGGTCGCAGGCGTGCTTGTACACGTCCTGACCGTTCATGTGGATCGCATGACCGCTGGCGACGACGGTTTCGGCGTCGGCCGGCCGGGCCGAGCCACCGGCCGGGATCCAGAGCCACTCCACCTTGGATCCGTCGCAGCCGAGCACGAAGGGCCCGATGCGAGAGCCATGGTCGGCCGGTCCGACGATCACCGCACCGGCACCGTCGCCGAACAATACGGCCGTGGTCCGATCTTCATAGTTCGTGAACCGGCTGAGCGTGTCGGCGCCGCACACGAGAACGTAGCGACCGAGCCCGGCCTCGACCCAGCTCGTGGCCACGGCCAGACCCGCAACGAATCCTGTACAGCCCGCGTTGATGTCGAACGCACCGGCTCTCCCGGCTCCCAATGTGGACTGAACAAGTGGAGCTGAGCCGGGCACCGGATAGTCGGGTGTGCACGTAGCGATGAGAATGAGATCGAGATCGTCTGGTGTAAGCCCCGCGCGTTTGATCGCGTCCGCGCCTGCGGCCGAAGCAAAGGTTGCGGTTGCTTCACCGGAGCCGGCTATCCGGCGCTCACGGATACCCGTACGCGACCGGATCCACTCGTCGGTGGTATCGAGCATCTTCTCGAGCTCGGCATTGCCGAGAACTTGATCGGGTACCGCCATGCCGTAACCGAGGATCGCGGCGCCGCTCATAAGGCTCGCAGGTGGACGAGCGGGATGCCAGGTTCAACCTGTTCGCCGTCTCGCGTTAGATACGACATAACCCACGCATCACACGGTGCGCACACATCACTCGATCCGTTCGCTGACTGCAAGCGGCCGAGCACCGTACCCGAGCGCACGAGTTCGCCTTCCGACGTGTACATCTGCGGGCCAGATGGGGTGAAGCGCCCGTACCCGGGCGAGACAACCAAACGATCGGGGAGATCATCCAGGGCACTCTCGGAGACGATCTGAACGGTCCTCACGATGCGGACGCCGAGGCCGGAAGAAGGTCTGTCACAAACTTGATCTCGGCTCCCCGGACGATGCGCTTGGCCAACGCTCCGACGACACGGCCGGGTCCCAGGTCGGCGAAAACGGCCGGGTTGCGCCCGGCCAGCCCTTCGACAGTCTCTCGCCATCGAACAGGTGACACGAGCTGAGCGAGGAGGACTTCCCTGATCTCGTCAGACTCACGCACGGGTGCGGCGGTTGTGGACGACCAAACGTCGATCCGAGGTACGCGGAACGTCACGTGCGCAAGACCGGCTTCCAGTCGAGCGATGGCCGGCTCCATGGCCGGCGAATGGAAGGCACCGGCAACGTCCAGCGAGCGGCAGGTGGCGCCCGCCCCTTCGGCGGCTGCGCGAGCGCTCTCGAGAGCCTCATGAGGTCCGGACATGACGAGCTGGCCCGCGGAGTTGTCGGCGGCCAGGAATGTCCCGGCTCGCTCGCAGATCTGCTCGACCGCCTCGCGGTCGATGCGCATGACGGCCACCATCCCGCCGGGGTTCTGGTGGGCTGCGTCATCGGTGGCTTGGGCCCGGAGCGCGATCAGCTGAAGCGCGTCGGCAAGATCGAGCGCGGATCCCGCGACGAGTGCCGCATATTCACCGACGCTGTGTCCGGCCACGGCAGCGTAGCTCTCGCCCCGCGCGCTCAGGCCACGAAACGCCGCAACGCTGCAGGTCAGGACGGCCGGCTGAGCCCAAAGGGTGGAGTCGAGGCTCGCCGTCCCGGATCGTCCGGTTCGGCAGAGCTCCAAGACATCTTCTCCGAGCACATGGGAGGCCGTGGCAAAAACGTCAACGGCGAGCTCACCGAGCCCGCCGTCCATTCCTGCCGCCTGTACGCCTTGACCAGGGAAGAGGGCGATTGTCAAGACAGATGCGTCTCCTTCATGTCGGAGGCCGCCAATGACCGAAACAGACAACATCAACATGCGATCGGTTACGGCTGACTTCTCGAAAACCTAGTAACGCGTTGTTTCGCGACCAATGAACCGCGTCAAGGGCAAGTAACGGCCCTGTTGCAAATGGCGAACGTGGCAGGCTGTGGGGATGGCCACCGGGTTTTCTTGCCAACGAGAGCGCTTCGACATCCCGGACGGAATCACGTACCTGAACTGCGCTTATATGGGTCCGCTGTCGCGTGAGGTCGTGTCGGCCGGACGCGCGGGGCTCGAGCGAAAGATGCATCCCTGGAAGATCACCTCGCCCGACTTCTTCGAAGGAGTCGAGGCCGTTCGTGCCCTCGTTGCGCAACTTCTAAACGCGGACCTCGACGGAGTGGCCGTGCTGCCCGCCGTCAGTTACGGCGTCGCAATCGCCGCTCAGAACCTGCGGTTTTCGCAGGCCAACACCGTAGTCGTGCTCGAAGCGGAGTTCCCGTCGAACTACTACGCTTGGAAAGAACTCGCCGATCGACAAAGGGGCGATGTCGTTACAGTCGCACGTCCATCGGATGGCGATTGGACCCCCGCGATCCTGGAAGCCATAGATGAGCGCGTCGCGATCGTGTCCGTCCCGCATTGTCATTGGACGGACGGAAGCCTTCTGGATCTCGCTGCGATCGGCGAACGCGCACGCGAAGTCGGCGCAGCTCTGGTCGTCGACGGAACGCAGTCGATCGGTGCTTTGCCCTTCGATGAGCGGGTCATCCAGCCCGACTTCGTGATCACGGCTTTGTACAAGTGGCTGCTCGGCCCGTACAGCGCAGCGGTCTTGTGGTGCGCGCCTCAGCATCGACGTGGCCAACCGCTCGAATTCAGCTGGATCACGAAGGAGCAAAGCGACGATTTCCCGAATCTCGTCGACTACCGCACGGACTTCCGGGCCGGCGCACGGCGCTACGACGTGGGCCAGACCTCCAATTTCGCTCTGATGCCCGCCATCGAGGCCGCGTTGCAACAGACGCTGCAGTGGGGGGTCGAGTCGATCCAGGCCTACACGTCCGACCTGAACGACAAGGTCGCAGCCAAGGCCGAGGAGGCCGGGCTGGGGGTAGCACCGAGACATCTTCGCGCCGGCCACTTGATGGGCGTGCGGCTGCATGGCGTAGACACCGAGGGCGTAGCCGAGGCGATGGCCGAGGCAGGAGTCTTCGTCAGCGTTCGCGGAGACGCGATGCGGGTCTCCCCGCACGTCTATAACACCGAGCAGGACGTTGACCGCCTCTTCGAGGTCCTACGCTCCGCCATATAGGAGCCGGGCCGGTCCCTAAGCTGTCCCAATGGGATTCATCGAGCTCACACTCCAGCGCACATGACGAAGTTCGACGACGACACAGCGCTTGTTCTGCTAGAAACCGGCCAGGGATCCGGAACGTATGAGGGCACGATCTCGCCGGATTGGCGCATCGTCGTCGGCGCCAACGGTGGTCACCTCGCCGCCATGCTCCTTCGGGCGATGGCGATGACCATCGACGACCAAACGAGAACGCCGTGTGTGCTCAACGTGCATTTCGTCCGACCCCCGAAAGAAGCCGGCGTTCAGGTGCTGACCACCGTCGAACGAGAGGGCCGCACGATGTCGAACGTATCGGCCCGTATGGTTCAGGACGACAAGCTCATCGCTTTAGCGATGGGCGCCTTCTCCCTCCCCCGCAGCGCAACGGAATTCTCTGATCTGCATATGCCGGAGGTTCCGCGGCCCGAGGAATTGAAGCAGGTGCGCGACCGCGACGACTTCCCATTCGGGCGTCAGTTCGACATCCTGCGTGCTCTCGGCCCCGGTGAAGGAGAGCGCAGCGATCTCGCCGAGCACGGCGTGTGGCTGAGGATGCGGGAGCACCAGATGGCAGATCACTTCGTCGCCACCCAGCTACTGGACGCCTACGCACCGGCTGTGTTCGCCAAGCTCGGGGTCGGTGGCGGCGGTGGCGGCACCCCGACCGTCGAGATGACGTACTACTTGCGCGAGGCGCTTCCCGTTCCCGACGCGCGAGGAGACGACTGGTACCTCGGCGTGTTCCGAACTATGACGTCGCGCCGCGGATTCATCGAAGAGGATGCCTGGCTTTGGCATAACAGCGGGACGCTGGTCGGGCAGGCCCGGCAGCTGGCTATCCTGCGCGCGTGAGGGAGCGAAGACCTGGTTTGCTGGATCACCGATGAGCACAACCGATACCACACCCGCGGGCATCGAGGTCGATGCCGTCACCCACTGGATGTCGCGACACGTCGAGGACGTGGAAGCTCCGCTCGTGTTCATGCGCATCAAAGGTGGCCACTCAAATCTGACATACGAGGTGCGCGATGCGAACGATCGCCGCCTGGTGCTGCGCCGTCCGCCGCTCGGTCACCTTCTGCCGACCGCGCACGACATGACGCGAGAGTGGCGATTCATCTCAGCGGTTCACCCGACGGGTGTTCCCGTCCCGCCGCCGCTGGCGTTCTGTGAGGACGTCGACGTTACGGGTGCCCCGTTCTACGTCATGGACTTCGTCGAAGGCTACGTTCTGACCGGCCCGTCGATCACTGCCCAGCACTACGACGAGACCGCGCGTCGCGGCATTAGCGAGAGCTTCGTCGACGTACTGGCCGACCTCCACGAACTCGATCCCGACAAGGTCGGACTGGAAGACATCGCGCGCAAGGAGGGCTACATCGCCCGGCAGCTCAAGAGATGGTACGGCCAGTGGAACGCATCGAAGACGCGTGAGCTTCCGCTCGTCGACGAGATCCACACCGAGCTCGAGGGCCGGATCCCCGACCAGGGTCCCGCCCGCATCGTGCATGGCGATTATCGGTTGGGAAACTGCATCACGGGATCGGACGGTCGCATCGCCGCCGTTCTCGATTGGGAGATAGCGACGCTCGGCGATCCGCTGGCCGATCTCGGCTACGTCTTGTCGCAATGGACCCAGCCGGACGAGGGCCCGGCGACCGCTCATCGCGTTTCCCCGACGGGCGCGTCCGGGTTCATATCGCGAGCCGAGCTCCTCGACCGGTACGCCGAACGTTCTGGCGGCGACGTCTCGAACAGCGAGTTCTACGTTGCGTTTTCCCACTGGAAGAGTGCATGCATCGTCGAGGGTGTCTACGCGCGCTACCTCGGAGGCGCCCTCGACACCACGGGAGTCGACCTGGACGGGTTGAAGCGGTCGGTCGATCTCGCCGCGTCCCTTTCTCGCGCGGCACTCGACCGGATCTAAGGCCGTGCTGGGGGTCGTGGAGAAGCAGTAGCATCGTGCGATCGCCGAGCAAGGGGGCCGCCGTGGCGCAGGTCGCTGAGGACAGGATCGCCATCACCGACGGCAAGATCGTCGGCCCGTTGCGCAGATCGGTGAACCAAGCCCAGAAGATCAAGGGCAGCATCCACAACGACGCAGTCGCATCGAAGCTGGGCTTTCGCGGTGGCACGGTTGCCGGATCGATACATCTCGAGCTGTTCCCGCCGGTCTTGCTCGAGGCATTCGGCGATCGCTGGTTCGAGCGCGGAACGCTTTCGATCAACTTCAGAAATCCGACGACCGACCGCGAACCCGTGCGCGCCATCCTGAAGCAGCCGTACTTGCGCGAAGCCGGCGCCCAGGTCGAGGCGTTCATCGAACGGGACGACGGCATGCTCGTCGGTGAGGGCACCGCGTCTGTGGGGTTCCCACCTGAGCCAACAGCATTGGAAGCACTCGATCTCAACCGCTTCCCGCCGGGGGAGCTGCGCATACTCGCCGGACTGCAGGCCGGCGACGTCGTCGAGTCGAAGGAGATCGAGTGCGCGGCGTCGGTACAGATAGATCGGCTCGACGTGATAACCGAGCCGCTGGACTGGTACAGCGATTCGCCGTGGGGCGGACCGGTGGCATCGCCGGCCACGATCGTGCAGTTTCTCTACACGCACCCTGCCCGAGTCATCGGCGCGAAGGCGGAGAACGCGGTCGGACTCTTCGGTGCCATCGAGGTGCGACACGTGAACGGCCCCATGGTCCTCGACCGCACGTATCGCATCGGCGCGGAGGTGCTCGCCGTCGGCGAGAGTCCAAAGACCGAATACGTCTGGTTCTCCAGCTACGCCGACTCCCTGGACGGCGCCCGCGTCGCGGAGATGAGGATGCAGCTTCGCTGGATGAAGGCGTCGTCGCAGCTGTACCAGTAGTAGTGGCGGCGCTTCCCACCGAAGAAGACGTCCTCTCCTATTTCGACTCGCTCTCGAACTGGGGGCGCTGGGGATCCGACGACGAGCTCGGCACGCTGAATCTCGTCACAGCACCCAAGCTCGTCGCAGCCGCCGAGCTCGTCCGTACGGGCCTGAGCGTTTCCTGCGCGTGGGACATCGGCGGCGACCCGCCGGCGGATCAGCCGTTCGGGGGGCCGCAACGCTTCATGCTGGCTACGGGACAAGGCATCAACGATGCGCACCGCATCGCTCCTTGGGGCCGCAGCGACGACCGTGCGTCGGGAGCGCTCGAACACATCGGACTCGTCTATCACGGCCACACCGTCACCCACGTCGACGGTCTTTCCCACATCTTCTGGGACGGCCGCATGTACAACGGCAAGCCGGCTGAATACGTGACGTCGACATTTGGAGCGACTCACCACGCGATAACCGCTCTGCGAAACGGTGTCGTGACGCGTGGCGTACTGCTCGACGTCGCACGTGTTCGCAGCGTCGATTGGTTGGAACCCGGCGACGCCGTTTTCCCCGACGACCTCGAAGCCTGTGAAAGGCAGCACGGGACGCTCGTCGAGGAAGGAGACGTCATCCTGCTGCGGACGGGTTATGGACGGAAGGTGCGCGACAAGGGACCAGACGACGTGGCCCGGAGCGGACGTGCGGGTTGGCACGCAGCCTGCCTGCCCTGGTTCCGCGAACGGGGCGTCGCGATGATCGCTTGCGACACCGCGCAAGACGCCATCCCCTCCGGATACAAAACCCTCCGAAGTCCGATACACGCGATCGGCATCGTAGGGATGGGTCTTTGGCTGATCGACAACTGCGACCTCGAGCAGTTGTCGCGCACGTGCGAGGAGATCGGCCGGTGGACGTTCATGTTCACTTTGGCCCCGTTGCGTTGGGTGGGAGCGACCGGGAGCCCGGCCAACCCGCTGGCTACCTTCTGAAGAGTCAGTCGACGGAGGCCGGCAGAGCGAGGGTCTGCAGCATCCCCTCGAACTGTTCGGCGGCCCGGGAGCTTCCGTTCGGTGTGAGCGTGACGACCCAAGTAACCGGGCCTCGGATCAGAACGACGACATCGAGAACCTGACCGTCGGTAGCTGTGAGCTCGAATCGCGTTCCCGTGCCCTCAGCAGCGGTGACCGGCCGAACATCGCGAGCCCCCTCGGGCGGAACGACATCGCCGGATCCTTGCGCTCTGGGGACGTCCGCGCTCGGCACACTCTCCACGGCGAAGCCGGCACCCGCGACCGACTCGGCGGCGAGGACGACCGTTCCCGGCCCGTCCTCCGACCCGTCGAGCTCCTCGAGGAACTCGACGTAGTCCTCGTCGACGACGTCCCAGCCGACCGGGAGCTCGAGCCGCAAGCCGTTGTGTGCCACTGAACTCGGACCCAAGCTGAGCGCTACGGCTGCGGCGATACCCAACGTCCCGTTGAACACCGCGTGAGTGGTGATCGACCCCGTCAGACCGAAGCGCCAGTAGATGTAGCCGAGGACGAAACCCGCCAGAACGTAGTAGCGGAGAGCGGCCGGATTCAGATGCCAGAAAGCGAACGCGACCGCGCCGCTGAGGATCGCGGTCATCTGCCCGCGGGACCGCAATGATTCGACCAAGAGCCCGCGGAACAGCATCTCCTCGATGAACGGGGCTGCAACGACGAGCGCGAACACGAGGACCATGGCCGCGAGCCAAGCGCGCTCGTAGAACATGGCGCCGACGACGGGATCCGAGGTCAGGCGGCCCTCGATGAGGGAGTTGAAGCCGATGGCGATAGCCGCGGCGCCGAGTCCCCAGATCACACCCATCGTGATGGCGCGGGCGCGCGAACCAACGAGGGCCATGGGCTCGACCAGACGAGTGGACAGCTGGCGCGTGAGGATCAAGGCCACGGCTCCGTAGAAAGCGAGGATCATTCCGTTCGCGAACGCGAACCGGCGCGCTATGTCCTTGTTCACGTCGCTTGTCATCACGGCCGTGACGACCTGCACGACTACGCCGAGCAGGATCGCCACGATCACCGTTGCGAGGGCCGACCGGCGTCCCGCGTTAGCCTTGGCTCCGTCACCGACGACGGCCATGACGTCGGCAGGCAACTCGGGTTGTTCGAAGCCCGCTCGAGGTCGCCCGGTCGGCGCGGGCAGCCGGCGCGCCACACGTATCGCGCGCAGGTCGGCCAGCACGGGGATCCAGTTCAAGAAGATGCTGAAGATCCCCCACCAGCCCTCGATGACCGTCCGGCGGAGGTATTCCTCGGCCACTGCGATCCCGTGATCGCGGCAAAGCGGCCCTCGGAACCGTGATGAGCGTAGTAAGAGCACCAGCCCGCGGTACCTCTTCACCTTCAGCACAACCGCCGGACCACAGTCGCAGACAACGCACCGCGCATCGACTGGTGCACGGGTCCGCGTCGATATCGTCACAGGCGCGGACATGCTATTGGCTCGGCTCCCGCGGCCGAACGCCCCCGGTTTGGTGGGATCACGCCCAGCCCGTTCCGCATCTTCCGGCCGTGGTCGAGGCCGTGCTCGCGGGCCGGCGCCTTCACATCCAGTACCGCCGCGGCGAGGACGGCTCGGTGATGCGGCGCACCGTCGATCCTTCGGCCTCGTCGTTCAGGGCGGTACCTGGTACCTCGTTGCGCAGGCACGGAAGCGCGAGGTGGGCACTTACCGCGTGTCCCGCATCGAATCCGAGGAGGCGCTCACCGAGGCTCCGGAGATACCCGACGACTTCGACTTGCCGGCTTCTGGGCGCGAAACAAGCACGAGTTCCTCGGGATGGGACCGAGCGTCGAGGTCATCGAGCCAGAAGAGCTACGCGCTCCGATGTCGGCAGCGATCGAGCGAATGCGAACCTTGTATGTCGAATGACGTCGGGTTGAGCTCAGCAGTCTTTAAGTCACGATGGCGAAGGCGAGGCCGTCGTGCCCCTTGACGCCTACGGTCTGGATGACCGTGGCATCGACACGCGGGTCATCCGCGAGCGATCCGATGAAACGGCGGACACCCTGCACTCTCGGATCGGCGTTGGCCGGGTCTATGACCTCACCGTCAAGCACGACGTTGTCAGCGATGATCAGGGTTCCGGGGGCGGAAAGTTCGAGCGCCCAGCTCAGGTACTGCGGATAGGTCTCCTTGTCCGCGTCGATGAAGATCAGATCGAAGGGACCGGCGCCCTCGGCGGTTAGTTGCTCGAGTGTTTCGAGGGCAGCACCGAGACGCACTTCGACGATCAGGCTGAGGCTGGCACGCTCGATGTTCGCGCGAGCAACCTCGGCGCACTTCGGATCGATCTCCAACGTGATCAGCCGGCCGTCGGCGGGCAAGCCTCGCGCAAGCCAGATCGTGCTGTAGCCACCCAGGGTTCCGATCTCGAGGATCGTCTTCGCTCCACGCAACCTCGCCAGTAGCAGCAGGAGCTTTCCCTGATTCGGCGCAACGGCGATGGGGGGCAGGCAGGCTTCCTCACTCGCGCGAAGCGCTGCATCGGCGGCGTCGTCACCGGACACGAACAGTTCGTTCAAGTAGCGGTCGACTGCGTCGAATCGCTCTTGGGTCATGGCTGGAACGTCAACGCCGGCGGCGTGGGAGGAGACGGCGAAGCCGTCCTTTGCGTTCCGGCGGGACGTCTTCCGGTTCGCCGTCACCCGTGACGTCGACGAGCACAACCGTGATGTTGTCGGTTCCGCCCGCCTGCTTCGCGCGCTCGACAAGTGTTCGGCACGCGATCACAGCATCCTCATTTGCCTGGAGGATCTCACCAACCTGTTCGGGGCGCAGCTGGTCGGTCAGACCGTCGGAGGCGAGAACGAGCCGATCTCCGGCCGACAAGTCGATGCTCAGCATCTCGACGACAACCTCTGGCTGACCACCCAGAGCCTGCACAACCATGTTGCGCCAAGGATGTTCGTACGCTTCCTCGAGCGTGATGCGACCGTCGCGCACGTGCGCGATCGTGCACGTTCCGGCGTCGATCCAAGCAGCGGTCAGCGTTGTTGCCATGCCGTGCAGTGCGGTCTCTTGTTGAGCACGCGTGTAGATGCGTCGATGCGCGTCGGAGGCCGCGTCCTGGAGCTTCTTGCCGCCGTCACGTACAAGTGTTGGGATCCATTGCGTCAGCACGCCGACGGCTAGTGCGGACGCGACCTCTCCGGCGTTATGCCCGCCGACACCGTCGGCCACGGCCAGCAACGGCGGTTCGGCAATCAGAGAGTCTTCGTTGATCTCTCGGACGAACCCACGATCCGTCTCAGTAGCGACCCGCAGCTGCATCGATCCTCCTGATCCCCGTCCAGAAGATGCTATTGGACGGGAGTCAGGGCACCGTTCAACTCGACGACCCCCGGACCGAATGCGTCTTCGACCTCGCTGCGAGCTGATCACGTTCAACCACGCACAGGTGTCCCAACCAGGACTTACGCAAGAACGCCGTCGCCTGGTCCGCGAACCCCGGCCGCACAACCACGTTGCCCACGAAGGGACCGTCCCATTCGGTACGTTCACCCATTTCGTTCCGGGCGCCGACTCCTCGTCGGTAACGGCGTCCCAATCCCAGTCGACCAACGGAAGACCACCGCATTGGGGCGGGTAGGAATCCGCGACGGCGCCGAGGCATAGCTCGGGGCCGTGCAGAGCTGACTCGAGCACAGTGCCCGTGGACTCGTAGCGTTGCAAGGCGCGGCATGTCTAACCAACTCCGGACGAGGTGCCTAGGTTCGCTAACGCTCGGAGGGCAGTCGCCAGTCCCAGGGCAACACGACGATCGACTGCGTTCCCGTAGCGACCAACTCGTCGGCGGCGAATAGCCTCGCCGTACCGAATCCGAGCCCGTTGGCTATGGCCTCCGGCATCACCTGGAGGAGATACCAGCCGGCGTCGGCCACGCCGTGCATCCGAACTACGTTGTCGATGCTCAGACCGCCGATCGCAACGTCGAGCGCACGACCCACTCCGTACGTGACGTAGTCGACGAGCACTGTGGCTGCGACCAGGGGTTCCAGCGGCACGCCGGACGAAGGACGCACCCACCAGGTCGACATGGGCGGGGTTCGGTCGCTGCCGATGGCGAGCCGCCATTCGAAGCGCCCGGCCCATGTGTTCTCGTGGACGGGATGCTCGAACGGCGCGCTGTCCTCGGGCGAGGTCACCGATGGCGGAGCGACCCACTGCCCTTCTGTGACTGGATCCGGCGTACGCTCCCCTGCTGTCACCCGAGTCAGGAAGGACTGCTGCCCGTCCACCGAGCCCTCGACCTCGATGTGGGTCACCGTTCGTCCGGCGGCGATGACGCGGCTGCGAACCGTGACCGTCGCTCCGAGCCGAGCCAGCGCCCCGAAATGGCTCGCCGCGAAGACAACCGGCTGGGACGCAAGCGATTGCGCAATCACGGCGGCGGCCGCGGTCGCACACCCCCCGAACAGCGCCGACGCGCCCGACCTCACACCGTCGGTTACCGGAAGGAGCCATTCGTCCTCGGCGACACGCTCCAGTCCGAGCCAGGCCGAGCCGGTCCCCTCCACCGCGGTCATGAGCACACTCTTTCACGATGAGAACCGGAAGATTCCTAGCGCGCGAAGATCCCGGCCGTTGTGACGGCGAGAACACCCACACCGAGCAAGCGCCGGAAAGGGTTCACGCCACGGATCGCCTCGTCGAGCGCCCACCACAGCAGCGCGCTCGTCGCAACCACGGCCACCGCCGTTCCGACATGACCGCTGGGATGGATGAACCGGCGTACAGCCGCGGCTACCAGGAACACGACGAGTGCGACGTTTGGGAACTGAACAATCGTGATCGCACCCGTCTTCCGGTTGCGAAAGAGCCAATAAGCCGCGCGCCGTGCCCTACCCGGCTGCGTTACCCGGCCCCCTCGAGGCCGTCGGTGAGGCGCTCCCACTCCGACTCGAGCTCGGACACGCGCCGAGCAGCGGCCGACTGCGCGCGCATCGCCTCTTCGGCCTTGGAACTCGACACGTACACGAGGGGATCGGCCAGCTGCTGCTCGAGCCGCTCTCTTTCGGCATGGGCCGACTCGAGCTCGTTCTCGACTCGTCGCACGGCGGCGCGCTGCCGCCGCGCTTCCGCCTTATCGAGCTTCCCGCGGTCCTTCTGCGGTCCTGCGCTCTTCGCGGGCAAGGCCGATTGCTCCTCTGACTCCTGCGCCTTGCGATAGAGGTAGTCGTCATACGCACCTTCGTATGAACGCGGCACGCCGGACGTCACCTCGATGATCCGGTTCGCCACGCTTCGAATGAGGTGCCGGTCGTGCGTGATGAGCACGATCGTGCCGCCGTACTCGACGAGAGCGTCTTCCAGTACATCCCGGCTCGTGATGTCCAGGTGGTTGGTCGGTTCGTCCAGACACATGAAGTTCACCGGCGTAACGAGCAATTTCGCCAGCGCGAGGCGCGTCCGTTCTCCTCCGGACAGGACCGACACCGGCTTGTCCACGTCGTCGCCCGAGAACAGGAAGCGGCCGAGCAGATCGCGTGGACGGATGGTCACACCCGGCGGGATCGCCCGTTCCAGCTCTTCCATGACGCGGTTAGCCGGATCGAGGGCCTCGATCTGGTGCTGTGCGAAGTAACCGAGGGCAACGTTATGCCCGAGCCGGCGCTCACCAGCGTTCGGCGTAAGCACGCCGGCCAGCAACTTGAGCAGCGTCGTCTTTCCGGCGCCGTTCGGTCCCACCAACGCGACCTTCTCCCCCCGCTCGACCACAACGTCCAGGCTGCGATAGACGGATGTGTCGCCGTACGCGAAATCCATCTTGCTCAGCTCGATCACGACCTGGCCCGAGCGAGGCGGCTGCGGGAAGCCCACCTTCATCGCACGACGCCCACGTTTCGGCGCATCGATGCGCTCGACCTTGTCGAGCATCTTGATGCGGCTCTGCACCTGACGGGCCTTCGAGGCCTTGTAACGGAAGCGGTTGATAAAAGCTTCGGTATGCGCGATCTTCTTCGCTTGGTTGCGTGCAGCGGCGGCCATCTGCTCGGCTTCGAGCTCGCGCTGCCGGACGAAGGCTTCGTAGTCGCCGGTGTAGGTCACGAGCTTCGCGTCCCGGATCTCCGTGACCTTTGTCGCCAGAGCGTTCATGAAATCGCGATCGTGAGAGACGAGAAGGATCGCGCCTTCGTAAGAACGCAGGAAGCGCTCGAGCCATCGCATCGACTCGAGGTCGAGATGGTTGGTCGGCTCGTCTAGGAGGAGCGCGTCCGGGCCGGCGAGCAACAGCTTCGCGAGCGCCACCCGCATGAGCCAGCCCCCAGACCGTGAGTCCGTGGGCCGCGCCAGATCGGCGTTGCTGAACCCCAGACCGGACAGGATCCGCCGAGCCTCGGTCTCGACCGCGTAGCCCCCCAGGTCTTCGAAATGCCCCTGGAGTCTGGTGAACTCGAAGAGAAGACGGGCGCGTTCATCAGCGTCGTCCGTCTCGGTCATTTCGCGTTCGAGAACCTCGAGTCGGTGACCGGCTTGAGACATGGCCGGCGCGGCGGACATCACCTCGTTCAGGATGTCGCGCCCGCGTAGAGAGTCCGTTTCCTGCGCCAGGTAGCCGACGGCTACATCACCCGCGCGGTCGATTCGCCCGGCGTCGGGAGCCTGGGCTCCCACGATCATCTCGAGAAGCGTGGTCTTGCCGGACCCGTTGGGCCCGACGAGGGCGACGCGATCACGCGCGCCAACGCGAAGCGACGCGTCCTGAAGCAGGACACGCGCTCCGAACGAACGGTGCACGCCGTCGACGATGATCATCAAGCGAGCGTATCGCGCGTCGGCGGCGTATTCGCGCCGGCTGCGTTAGCTACCTGAGGATGTCCTCTACTCGGGGAGCCACTGCGGTATGTGATCAGAGGCCGGATCCTCGATGAGCACTTCGGCATTCTCGCCGTCCACATCCATGATCCAGATATCGGCGTTGCCCGATCGTCCCGTCTCGAACACCACATGGTCACCGTCGGTCGTGAACGCGGGGAAGGCATCCCGCGACGACTCATCGGTGAGCCTGGTCGGGTCCGAGCCGTCCGGCTTCATGGAGTAGATCTCATCGTTCCCGTCGCGGTTCGACATGAACATGATGAGGTCGCCGTCCGGAGACCAGGCGGGGCTCCGATCCTCCCCCGGCTCGTCCGTGAGCTTCCTGGACTCTCCGCTGTCCAGGGTCAGGACGAAGATGTCGGCGTTCCCGTTGTTTTCCGCCTCGAAGATGATCTCGTCCCCGTCGGGAGAAAAGGTGGGCCGGGAGTGCCATGGACTGTGGACCACGGTATACCCGGAGTGGCCCCTGACCTGCGAGATGATCGGCTGCACGTTAGAACCATCGGCGTCCATGACGTATATGCCCGTCACGCCCCCTCGGTCCCTGGTGAAGATGATCTGGCTGCTGTCGGGTGACCACGATGGAAAGAAGTTCTGGCCCTGTCCGTCGGTGACCCGCGTCTGCTCGCTTCCGTCGACGTTCATCACGAAGATCTCGTTGGTGCCCTCGCGATTGCTCCGGAATGCGATCTTCTCGCCGTCCGGCGATGGTGCTGCAGGTTCGTCGGTGCTCGGATTGTTCGTCAGGTTCGTGGGGTTGGAGCCGTCGGCGTCGGCGATGTAGACCTCCCAATCCCCATCGCGCTTGCTGGTGAACAGAGATCGGCCCTCCGGCGCCCCTCCGGCGTCGCCGGTCTGCCTGGGCTCACCGTCGCCGGACGAGCGGAAAAGGAGGAACCCGCCCAAGACGGCCGCGACGACAACGGTCGCGGTCACGGGGAGCAACCATTTCGGCGATCCTTTACGCGGAGTGGGAGCCCACCCGGCAACCCCTCCTTGCGCACCCTGCGGCGCTGCTTCAGGCGTGGACGCTCCTTGCGGTTGTGAAGGGGCAGCGATTGGTGCGCTGGGCGGCGGTCCGCCGGGGGCTGGCCCGGGCCCTGGTGAAACGGGTTCGTCGTGCCGGCGTCCGCATCTCGTGCAGAACGCCGCCGATGACCGCGTCATCTGACCGCAATGCGGGCATCGAATCTCGTCCTCCACGTTCACCTCCACCTGGTTGGCTGGTCCTTGTACGCGCGACCGTTTAGACGTTACCTTGCTTCACCGGAGCGTCCGACTCTCTAGAATCGACCTCCCGTGCCACGCCGGCGCGAATTCACAGGAGTGATTGATGCGAAAGATCATGCTCGGCCTTGCTTTGCTTCTCGCTGCATGCAGCAGCCCCGACTCACAGCAAGCGATCGGTTCAGACGCGCCGGAGACGGGATCTGCGGCGGCGACCGAGGAGTGCCAGGACCGCACGCCTGCCGCCCCCGCGAAGGAGGACAGCGTGGAAGACACCAAACCCGACGTAGAGGTCCCGGATGGTGCTCCACCCTGCGAGCTCGTGATCCAGGACATCGTCAAGGGCAGCGGCGCGGAAGCCGAAGAGGATGCAACGGTCACCGTTCACTACGTCGGAGTTTCGTGGTCGACGGGCGAACAGTTCGACGCATCCTGGGACGGCGCCGGCCCCGCGACTTTCCCATTGAGCGGCGTCATACCGGGCTGGCAGGAAGGGATCCCGGGCATGAATGAAGGTGGTCGCCGACAGCTAATCATCCCTCCCGACCTCGCTTACGGCGCTCAGGGTCGACCGGGTATCGCACCGAACGAAACGCTCGTGTTCGTCATCGACCTCCTGGAGATCGAACAGGCCTGATCGACATCGATAAGCCATCCGCGCTGGCTCGCTCCGCCCGGCACCGGCATTAAGAAGAGAAGTCGGGTACCGCCTTGCGCGCGCTCTCCGCCCGACCCTTGGGCTCCTCCCACTCCTCCTGCCGGCCGAGCGCCGTGAGGTCGAGGATGTAGTACGAACCTCCCAGCTGCTCGGCACCGCGGGCGTACATCGAGTAGGTGTGGAACACGTCGTCGCCGACGCGCAGGAAACAACTGTGACCGGGCTGCTCCGAGGATCCCTCGGAAAGCCAGCCCATCCCGGCCGCTTCGAGCTCCGCCTTCTTTCGGAAGTTGTACTCGATGGGTGCAACCGACTCGTCCAGAGTGACGTGGAAGTCGAAGTTGAAGTCGCCACCGTGCGAGGAGTACCAGGGGAACGTCCATCCCTTGCGCGCCTTGTAGTCATCGATCTTGGCCAGCGGCGCACGCGATACCGCACAGAAGGTTGTGTCGCGCGTGTGCAGATGCTCGAGAAGGCCCTTGGAGATCTCGTCGGCTCCGGCCGAGCAGCTTGGGCAGCCGTCGTCCCAGCCGGGATCGAACATGAAGTGCTGCATGAACAGTTGGCGCCGTCCCTGGAAGAGGTCGATCAGGCTGGCCTTGCCCTGCGATCCCTCGAAGACGTAGTCCTTCTCGATCTTCACCATCGGTAGCCTGCGGCGCTCGGCGTTGAGCGTGTCTCGCCGGCGGGTGAGCTGCTTCTCCTTGACGAGCAGCTTCTTGCGAACCTCTTCCCACTCGTCGTGCGACACGATCTCAGGAAGGCTCATCTCATCCTCCTTGCATCTATCCGTCGAGCCGGTAGGAACCGACCTCCGTGAGCTCTGTGGCTACTGGCGGTTCGTCGCATCTGTCCTCGATCCCGGAGACGAAGGCCTGAAACGCGCTCAGGTCTCCTAATGAGTTGTTGCCGTTCGTAGATCCCTCAAACACGAGGTGCACGAAGCTCACACCGTCCTCGAGCTTGAAGGACGCGTAGCGGAACCCTGACGGATCCTGCTTGTGGAGCTCGTCGAACACCTTCGAGACGTAATTCTCGTTCTCCGCCACGCGGTCCGCCTTGACCTTGTAGCGCACCATCAGGGTTCGCATTCCGACTCCCTTCGCTCGCAGGTAGAGCCCTCACCAGTTCCGACGACTCTGACTCCTCGAACTCATCGGTGGGTGCCGATTAATTCCGGCCGTCGCAGCCGTCTTTTGGGAAACGATTACAGGAGGAGGTCTGGTTGACGACGCCCGGCGAGGCCTGGGTGGTCGTACTTGTTGTCGGCGACGACGCGGTGATCATCGGGCGCCTGATCGGTGTGCGGCCGGACCTGGCCGTCGTGAACGCGCTCGCCCGGCTCCGGCTCGGCGCGCAACGGGCGGGTTACTCGGTCCGGGTGCAGGGCCCGTGCCAGGACCTCAGCGACGTGCTCGAACTCGTCGGCCTCGCCGATGTCGTTGTCGCCGATCCGGACCGACTAATCGAAGAGCCGGGCCGGCAGACCAAAGGCCTCGAATAGCTCTGGGCCCAGGAAGTTGTGCAACCCGGTGATCCGTCCGTCTGAGATCTCGAGCACCTGAAGCGACCACGGCTCGTGGACCCCCGGGGAGGCCGGACGGTACTGACCGAAGGCGGCGCACCCGTTGGCCGAAGTGGCGAGCATCCGTGAGCCGCGACAACCGGCCCCGGGGCCCAGCATCCACCGGCCGACCTCGAGCGGACCGCTGAGCCACATCGGATACGGCGGCATGCAGAACTTGACCTCGTCGTGAAGAAGCGAAACAAGCGAGTCGATGTCGTAGCGCTCGAAGGCGTCGACGTAACGGGTCAGCAGCTCTTGTTGCTTCGGGTCCGCTGGCGAGAGATCAGTGGTGTCGAGCTCTACCTCTTCGAGCGTGGCGCGCGCTCGTTGCAATGCGCTGTTGACGGACCCAACGCTGGTTTCGAGCAGCTCGGCAACTTCGCTCGCTTGCCAACGCAACACCTCGCGCAGGATGAGCACGGCTCGCTGCCGGGGTGGCAGGTGCTGAAGCGCCGCCACGAAGGCGAGTCGGATCGTCTCCCGGTACTCGGTCAATTCGGCCGGGTCGGCGTCCGGGGCCAGGACGCGGTCGTCCTGCACTGGTGTGATCCACGTGTTCTCGGGCAGGCCGGGAGCAAGGACGGTATCGGCCGTCGACGACGGCCCGAGGTCCATGGGACGGGCCCGGCGCTGGGAGCCCCTCAGCATGTCGAGGCACACGTTTGTGGCTATGCGGTAAAGCCACGACTTGAGGGCCGAACGTCCTTCGAAGGAGTCGGCGGCCCGCCATGCGCGCACCATCGTCTCCTGCACGGCGTCTTCGGCCTCGAAGCTCGAACCGAGCATCCGGTAGCAGTAGCCCGTCAGCTCCCGGCGATGTACCTCGAGATCCAGCCCGACGGTTGTGGACACGGCCAACAGGCTACAGCGACTAACACTCGCGGTTGTAAAGCCGCATGGTCAGCAGCGCGAACACGGCACGCTTCTACTCGGAGAGCACTTCGTGCAGTCTCTCCACGAACGTCTCTTCGGGAGCGCCCGCGCCGCCGTGCGCGCCCTCGAAATAGGTGAGCTCGACGCCGAGCCGCTCGGCTAGAGCCACGGCGGCTCGGTAAGCGCCCTGCTCCCCCGATGCCTTGCCGCCGGCGATCACGACGCGGGTGGGTGAGGCCTGCAGCGCCGCTATGTCAGGGACGTAACCCCCGATGGGGAGCATCTCGTGGGCCAGGAAGAACTCCATGTTGCCGCCCATCCGGTTCATCGTCTCGACCATCTCGGGTGTGGGCTCACCCTGTTGCTCGTTGTACTTCGGACCGCCTTCCTCCACAGCGTCGCCGAAGATCTGCATCGCGGCGAAGACGCCATCTTTCTTGTAGGCGTCGTAGATCTCCTGGAACTTCGCGCGCCAGCGCTCGCTGTCCGGCAGGAGCTCCATGACCGGTGGTTCGTGCGCGACTAACGTTGCCACTTTCTCTCCGTGGCGAGTGACGAGATCCAGACCGATGGTTCCGCCGCCGCTGCTGCCTATGACGTAGGCGGGCTGGTCACCGACGGCCTCGAGCAAAGCAGCCGCGTCGTCGGCGTGTGTGGAGACGGAAACGTCGTCCGGCTCACCGTCGAGGACGCTGCGCGAGTGTCCCCTCGGGTCGTAGGTCACGACGGTGTACCTGTCCGCCATGAGACCCGCCATCTCGGCGAAGATGCCGGCGTCCGTCGGTCCGCCGGGGATCGCGAGCAACACCGGACCGGACCCCCGGACCTCGTAATAGAGGGTCGCTCCCGGAACCTTCAGCGTCTCGGTCTTCATCTGACCCTTCGCCTCCCTTGTCTTGTCACTCGTGTTTAGCGTCATCTCTCTCTTTCCCGTTCTTGGTCTCGTTGCCCTTTAGACCATCCGGACAACCAAAACTCATCGCGCAGAGCGGTTCGCCAACTGGGAGCGACTCTTAGCGATCAGCGGCCGGGCTGGGTCAGGTGCTCTCGCGTTCTGGCCCGAACGTCCTGTGTGTGGGATCAAGTAGCCAGGTGAGCATCACCGACTCCTCGCTATCGGTGGCGCCCCCCGCCTGATACGTCCGGAGCGCGGCTTCGTTGTTCGCGTCCGTGAGCACCCACATCCCGTAGCAACCGCGCTCTAGAGCGACATCGGCCAGCGCAGCAACCAACGCTTTGCCGATGCCGGAGCTGCGGAACCGCGCGGCCACGCCGAGCTCGTACAGGAACATCTCCGTGCCCTTGTCGGGGTGAGTGATCTCCACTCCCGTGATCATGCCGGCGAGCTCTTCGTCCTTATACGCAAAGCAGAGATGGTGGTTCGGGTCCTCGAGGAATCGTTGCGCCCATTCGGTGCGCACCTCGTAGTCGAAGACGTCACGGGCCGCTTCGACAGATTCGATATCGGCCACCGTCATCCATCGAAGGGCCGTGCTCACGCCGGTTCCTTTCCGAGTCGACGAAACCTGGACCTACTCTAGGCTGGCCTCGTGAAACGCAAGGAAGTGCTCGGCGCAGCGCAGGACGAGCGAATGCGGCTCGTCGGCGACCTGCGTTCACTCGACTGGGGGCAGTGGGACGCACCGACGTTGTGCGAAGGGTGGACCGTTCGCGACGTCGTCGGCCACCTGATCCGTCTCGACGCCTATACCCATCGGATCGATCGGTTCCTGCTCAGTGTTGTGCGGTCGCGTGGTCTAAATCGGTTCATGTCCAAGGACGCCGTTGAGTGGGCGGCAGGCCGGAGTCCGGACGAGCTCATCGCAACGCTGGCAACGGCCCGCTACGAGACGCGGATCGTTGAGCGGTACAACATCTGGCCGGTCTTCCCCCTAGTTGAACTCGTCATCCACGGACAGGACATCCGGCGCCCCCTGGGAATGGATGGTCGTTTGTCGCTCGAGGTTCTGCTGGAGGTCGCCGACCACCTTCGGCGGTCCTACCTCAGGCCATGGGGAGAAGGCACCAAAGTAAAAGGTGTTCGGTTCGTTGCCTCCGACGCTGATTGGTCGATGGGCAAAGGACCAGAGGTGCGCGGTCCGCTCGAGGCCATCGTCATGACCCTCGCCGGACGTCCGTCGGCGGTAGCCGAGCTGTCCGGCGAGGGCCAGGACTTACTTCTCTCTTAACCGCTAGCGGCTCGGCCCCCTATCTTGCCCAAGGAAAAGCTCCTCGCTTATTCCGGACGCCGGCCCTGATCGCAGCCAGACCACATAAACGACGGACCTAGGCGAAGCGTCTGCTATCCGAGCGAGACCGCTACTTGCTCGAGCAGGTCGTACGCGTCCTGCATGCCGTCTTCCATACCTGAGCTGATGACTGTGTCGCGGATCTCCTGCGTACTGCACTCCGAAAGGAGCGTCAATGTCGTGCGACCGTCGGCCTCGACGAGGGTCAGCGTGTTCAGGATGTAGTCCCCGGGACCGTACTGGTGCCCTTCGGGGAACGCTCCTTCGAACGTCTCGGTGGACACGATGCGCTCGTTGGGAACGAGCTCCTCGTACTCGCCGTGGAAGGCGACCTCGAATCCCCCGTCTGCGTCCATCACGTAGCGCCACCTGCCACCGACTCGAAGGTCGACTTCGCAGACCTTCATCGTGCCGCGCTTGGCCGTCCACCAGCGCTCGATTAGCTCGGGTGTCGTGTAGGCCTTGTAGACCAGATGCTTCGGTGCATCGAACTCCCGAGTGACCAGGATCTGCGTGTCCGACGGGAGCGTCAGCACTGCCGTGCCGCTACTCGTGCTATTTGTCGGCATTGGCACCATCTCCTTCCTCCTTCCCTCTTGGCCCCTTGAGTTCCTCCAACACTTCGTCCAGCGCTTCGAACCGCTCGCCCCACGACCGTTCGTAGTTCTTGACCCAGTCGTGGATGGGCTTCAGCGACTGGCCGTTCAGCCGGTACATCCGTTGCCGCCCTTCGTCTCGTACCTCCACCAGGCCCACCTCCCGAAGCACCCGCAGGTGCTTGGAGACCTGCGGTTGAGCCAGGCCGAGCCGCGCGACGAGGTCGTTAACGGCCCATTCGCCCCTCCGCTTCGCTGCGGCGTCGCCCTCGCCGGCCAGGACGTCCAAGATCTGCCGCCGCCGGGGCTCAGCCACCGCATTGAACGCGTCTGCCGTTGTCGCTGCTCGTGCCATGGAGAGATAATATATCCATATAGGAATATGTCAAGCGGCCGCCTATTGACACCGTGTCAAAAACGACCAGCCTGACGATGTGGCCAAGCCTCCAGCGAGCCCCTCGTTGCCCTTCGGCAAGGACTCCGTGGCCTGGAAGGTCAACATGGAGCCGGTCATCGCTTTGGGTGGCGGACGCGCACTTCTCCTCCAGGTGCTCCATCCACTCGTCGCTGCTGGCGTCGAGCAGCATTCGAACTTCGCGCAGGATCCATTCCGGCGCGGGTTTAGGACGGCGGACATGATGTTGAAGCTCGCGTTCGGCGATGTGGCGGTATCCGCGCATCAGGCCGACCTTCTCCGCCGCATGCACGAGAAGGTGCAAGGCGTCTCCCGCGACGGCGCGCCCTACCGGGCCATGGACCCGAAGCTCCTTGTTTGGGTGTGGGCAACGCTGGTCGATGTATCGGTCCTGATGTACGAGCGAGGCGTGAAGCGTCTGTCGGAATCCGAACGCGAGCGTTACTACCAGGAGCAGAAGCTGGTCGCGTACGCGTGTGGAATACCTGAGGGCGCGTGCCCCGCAACATACGAGGACCTGCGCACGTACATGGAGCGCACGATCGGATCGGATCTGCGCGTGACTCAGGTCGGGCAACTAGTGGCGTTCGCCGGACGGCATCCACCACTTCCCTGGCCGCTCGGCCCCCTGGGCGGTGCGTTAGGCACGCTGTTCTCGGCCGGACTGCTCCCGGAGCATCTCCGCGACGAGCTCGGCTACGAGTGGTCAGCGCGTAAAGAGCGTCTGCTCCGTGCGTTCCTCTTCGCCAGCCGTATAACCGCGAAGGTCGTCCCTCGGCCCGTACGACATCTTCCTAACCGGTACCTCATACGCCGAAAGACTCCACTCGGATGGTGGCGGCACCGCCCGCTGCGACTTCCAGACGATCTGCCAAACGCCGGCTAGAGAATGCCGGCGTGGTCCACGCGGCGACGCATGAGTCGGTTTCCCATACCTCAAACGAGGAAAGAAACACCTTGACGTACAAGAGGAGGCAACCCCGATGACGGATCACAAGATCGGCACTCGCGAGGAATGGCAGGCGGCCCGGGACGAGTTGCTACGACGCGAGAAGGAACACACGCGGATGGGCGACGAGCTGGCACGACAGCGCCGCGAGCTGCCATGGGTCCAGGTAGAGAAGGAGTACGAGTTCGAGACCGACGAGGGCCCGCGGACTCTGGCACAGCTCTTCGACGGTCGCTCCCAGCTCCTCGTCTATCACTTCATGTTCGGCCCGAGGTACGCGGCCGGCTGCCCGGTCTGCTCGTCGAGCGCCGACGCGGTCAACGGCGTCTTGCCACACCTCCATGCGCGCAACGTGACGATGCTCTACGTTTCGCGCGCGCCGCTCGATAAGATCAAGGCCTACAAGCGAAGAATGGGCTGGAGCTTTCCTTGGGTCTCCTCGGCCGAAAGCGACTTCAACTTCGACTTCGGCGTCTCGTATACCGACGAGCAGATGCGCGAGCACATGGGACCGATCCTCGAGGGCGAGGCACCGCCGGTGTTGCGCCAACTTGCGAACGCAACCGGGACGGACGTACCCGGGTACGTCTCAGAGGGACCGGGCATGAGTGCATTCGCGCTGGCAGATGGCGTCGTTTATCAAACGTACTCGACTCAGGCACGCGGACTGGAGTTCCTGATGGGTTACTACCCGATCCTCGACCGGGCGCCGAAGGGACGAGACGAGGAGGGTTCGTCCGAGTTCTGGATCCGGCGCCACGACGAGTACTGACTCGAGCACTCCTTAAGACCAACAGCGTTCGCTAGCCGGGGGGGCGGGACAAACCGAGCATCCGTTGCACGGTTGAGACGAGCTTTCGCACATCCGACTTGCTCAGGAACTCGTCGATCGCTGGCTCAGCCTCGGCCTCTTTCCGCATGTCGAAGGCCGAGAAGAGAAGGATCTTCGCGTTCGGCGCCGCTTTCTTCAGGAGGGGCGCCGCGTCTATACCCATGATGTCACCTTCGATCTGGTGGTCGAGGACGATCAGCCCTGGATCCAAGCTGCGCGCAGCTTCGACGGCATCGTGCGCATTCGTTGCCTCGCCGACGACCTCGATGCGCGGATCGGACCTGAGCAACTCGCGGATCATCATCCGCATGTCCGGCTCGTCCTCGACGATTACGATGACGCGCACCGTGTCAACTCGTGTGGACATTCGTTTCTCCCGTATCAGTGTCGTCGGCGGCGGCCGGCAGGCGGAAACCAAAGCACGCACCCCTGGGATCGTTGTGCTCGTACCAGGTATTCCCTCCGTTCGCCTCGGCCAACCCTTTAACGATCGACAACCCGAGACCGGTTCCCTGGACGGCTCGGCTCTTCTTCTTGTCGACTCGCGCAAACTTGTCGAACAGCTTAGGCGCGAACTCCGTCGGCACGCCGACTCCTCCGTCACGAACACGAACGGTCACCCAGCCGTCGCGGCCCTCGATCTCGACGGTATACGGAGGCGCCCCGTAAACCAATGCGTTGCGCAGGTAGTTGTGCAACATTCTACTGACATGCTCGGGGTCTGCCTGTGCGATCACACAACCCTTCGATCTGACGTTGACCTCCGCATCCTCGGTCATCGACGCGACGGCATCTTCGGCCGAGTGAGAGACGTCGACGCGTAGGGTAAGTACTTCTACCTCTTGTACATCGAGCCGCGAAACGGTCAGGATGTCGCGCACGAGCCTGTCGAGCAAGACACTCTGACGCTCGATCGCCGCGGCAAAGCCCTGCCTCTTCTCGTCGCTGAGAACGTCCCACTGCTGCGTCATCAACTGTGAGAAACCCTGGATAACGGTAACTGGAGTTCGAAGGTCGTGCGACGCGATTGCCACGAAGTCACGCATGGCGTCTCTGGACCGCGCTTCGAGCTCGAATAGTGCCGCTCGGCCCAAAGCAAGGTCGGCGAGCACGGCCAGTGCGGAGAGCATCTGAAGCTCCTCTCCTCCGAAGAACGGCGTAAGGGGTGAGACGGTCACGACCAGCCAGCCGTTCTCCATCCTGAGCACACGAGCATCGCCTAGAGCGATCGGCTCGTAATTCGGCGACTCGTCGGAGGCCTTCGCGGTCAAAGGCCCAAGCTCGCTCATTGACATTCGGTAGCGTCCGATGGCTGTACCGTCGATGTCGAGCAGCGCAGCACTTCGGCCACCCAGCAAACCAACGGTTCTGGGTAACAATGCGTCGGCGATCTCGGCCTTCGAAAGAGCCTTCACGAGGCCTATCTCGACCAGCCTCAGCTCTGCCTCCTCGCGGCTTCGCCACAAGGTCCGCAGGAACCGAGGAGGTGCAAAGCCGAACAGGAAGAGCGGACCGGCAAGGAGTCCGACGGCCCAACCGACGATCTGCGCGGCGGTCATCTCCTCGCTATCCGGGAAAGCGATGCTCACTAGTATCGTCGCGGCGAGCGCGAGCGAGCCGAGGCTCATCGTCTGCATCCGCCGTCGAGCAACCGTCGCCTGACCCTGGCCGGATTGCCATAGCCGGAAGCTCACACATCCGAGTACAAACACCCATTGCGCTCCGAACAGGAAGATGTAAGCACGCGCCAAACCCGTCGGTCGCTCGGCGATGCTTTCGAAATCTCCCAAGAAAAGCGTGGCGACGATCACACCGGCGGTGAGTGTGTGCGCGAGCAGCCACTCCCATCGCCGTCGCTCAACTAGGGAACAGAGGAAGCGGTAGAGCAGAAAGGGGAACAGTGCCAGCGCACTGATGAGAACCTTGATAGCAACCTCGTAGTCGCCGATCTCGGTGGGGTCCGATGGTAGGAAGAACGCGACAACTATGACCAGGCCGAGGACGGCGAAGGTCGATGCAAGCCACGTGGAAGCGCGATCGTGATAACGGCGCCACACGTTGATCGCTGAAACGGCAAGGAGTATCCAGAGCGCCGACTGCACCCACTGCATCACATGATCCACGGCCGTCAATCGTCACCATCCCTATCGTCGACGGGGCTATACCTCCCCGACGCTCGGCAAGGGCAAGGCCGTGCCCGACACTACTGAGTCGACCGCGAGAAGGCCTGCTGAAGCCCATCTGGACGACGGGCGTTCGTCGCAGCTCATTGCCCGTAGACGGAGACGACAGTGCTGCTATCGGACGCAAACAGCTCCCCGCTCCAACCTCCCCAGCGTCCCTTAAGGCGCGACCCCGCGATGCGCGCCATGAGATCGAGCTCGCTCGGCCACGAGTACCGTTGCATGACTGGAACGAGGCGGACGCCCTCGCTGGACAGGGAAACGTGGCTCTCATCGAGCATCTGAGTGGCCGGATCGTGCCGAAGCACGTCGAGCCGCACCTTGTCGACCTCGATCGCCTCGGCCTCGACGTACCCATCGTTTTGCAGCCGGTAGAGCACGGCCGGCGAGCCGGCCTCGATGACGAAGGAGCCGTCGTCGGTGAGATGGGTGGCGACATTCTCGAAACAGCGCACCTGGGCATCCTGGGTGAGGAGATTGAACATCGAGTTCCACACCACATAGATCAAGCGGTACGTGCCGGAGACCGGCACTTCGGCGAAGTCGCCCATCGTGACGTCGATCTGATCACCACCCGGCTTGGCGCGCAGTTGACCGACCATCGTCGGCGATATATCGACGCCGTCGACGCGGATCCCGCGGGCAGCAAGCGGCAATGCGATCCGACCGGTGCCGATGGCGAGCTCGAGCGCAGGACCGGAACCGGCCAGCTCCGCCATGAACTCCACGGCCGCAACCTCATCTCCACGTTGGGCGTCGCCGTACATCTCGGCGGCGCCTTCCCCAAAACTCATGACCGGCTCGTAGTTCTCCACACGACCTCCTTTTGCCTAGGCCCGCCGCACGACGTGCAGCAGGTACTCCTTGCGGTTGAGCGGATTGTGGTCCGAGCGCGATCGGGTCGGGATAGCGCCGCTGACGGGCTGGTAGCGATCGAATGCGTATTCCAGCACGCCTTCGCCGCGCGTCAACGCCGGCAGTTGTTGCTGAAGTTCGTCTACTCGAGCAGCGGGGATCTCGCCGTCTAACAAGCAGGAAGAACCGCGCATCATCGGCGAGTTCGGAATCGCACTCAGACGCGTCAGTGCGGGCAGTACCGGGCCGAGCGCGTCTGCCGGAACTTCGAGGTGAAAGCGGTGCACCGGCTCGTACACCTGCGTACCGGCCTCCTTCAACGCAGTCATCAAGACCAGCGGCGTTAGGTTCCGGAAATCGCCGGCCGTGCTCGACATGCTCTTGTTGAACTTCTGATGGGCATGGCTGTGGCGCGCGGTGTAGCCGGCATCCGTCATGGTGATCATGCAGTCCGTGACCTGCCATCCGTAGATGCCCTGCAGCAGGGTTTCGTGCACGGTTTCCTCGACCGCTTTGAAAAACGCTGGCGGCATCCTCCCGAGGACCTCGCCCTCCCGCCGGTAACCTACGCCGGTGTCGCTTGGAGCCGGCTCGACGCGTAGTCCGACCGCGCCGAGAGGAAACGGATTGGACGCCTCACCCTTGAGTTCGACAGCCGCACCGATGCGCACGGGACGCTCGATGCAAATCGTGGTCGTTTCGCTGAACCCGACGTCGATGCCGAAGTCGTTCGCGAGCGTCGCCTGGATCACCTGTTTCTGCACCTCGCCGTAGAGCGAAACGAAGAGCTCTTGACGGACGTCGTCCTGGCGCAGGTTGATCAAGGGGTCCTGCTCGGCGAGTTGAGTCAGGGCAAGGTGTAGAGCACCTTTGTCCGACGCACGTTCGGGGACGACGACCGTCTCCATCGTGGGCGGAGCGAAGTAGTGACGCTCCGGGGTCGTTTCGGATGCACCGATGGCGTCGCCGATCTGGATTTCACCAAGGCCCCAGAGCTTTCCGATCTGACCCGCTCCGACCGTCGCGCGCTGGTGCGTCGACCCACGATCGAAGACGCGGATGGCCGTGACCTTCCCTTCATGTCCTCGTCCGAATCGGAGCTGATCTCGAATTCGTACCTCTCCTCCGAAAATGCGGACGTACGCGATCTTCTCCCGGGCCGGACCCCGCTCAACCTTGAAGACCGCGCCCGAAGCGTCGCCATCGAGATCCCCTTCGGCCGAAGGCAGCAACTCGGTGATGCCTGCTGTAAGCGCATCGACGCCGGCGCCGGTTATTGCAGATCCGAAGAACACCGGGTACAGCAGCGCTTGCTTGGTCTGCATCGCAAGCTCTTCTCGCAGCCGTCTATAAGAAACCGTGGTCTCGTCGTTGACGAACGCCGCAAGAAGCGCGTCGTTGTGGTCGGCGAGCCGATCAGCCAGCGCAGCCGTGAACAACTCATCGGATGCGCTGTATGGCTCGGAGCTTGCTTCGCGTGTCCCGGGTTTGTGCGTGGACCCCATCGCCACGATCGCCGACGTGAGCTTCTCGGAGATGGCTTGCAGGACTCGCTCGTTCTGAGCGCCCATGCGGTCGATCTTGTTTACGAAGATGACCGTCGGGATGCTCAACCGTTTGAGGGTTCGCATCAACACCCGCGTTTGGGGCTGCACACCCTCGACGGCCGAGATCACCAGGACGGCACCGTCTAGCACATTCAAGACCCGTTCGACCTCGGCGATGAACTCCGGGTGACCGGGCGTGTCGATCAGATTGACGGTTACGTCATCGATGACGAAGGAAACGACGGCGGACTTGATCGTTATACCGCGCTGTCGCTCCAGCGCCAAAGAGTCGGTCTGAGTTGTTCCGTCATCGACGCTTCCGATCTCGTCGATGACACCGGCCGCGTATAGCAGCCGCTCGGTGAGGGTTGTCTTACCTGCGTCTACGTGAGCCAGAATTCCCAAGTTCAGCGTTTTCAAGATGCGTCATGTCCTTTGGATAGATGCCTCCCTTCTTGATGGACATGCGCGTTCTCACTTGGCTTCTCCTTGGCGATCGGCTGATGAGGAGTAAATCAGATGGCGGCCCGCAGGGCAACCGATCACAAGACGGGGGACAATCACGAACATGACTCACCGCGGGGACATCATCGTCAAGACTCGCCGCGCACAGCAACGGCGACTTCAAGAACCTGTTCACCTACATCCCGTCGGGCGGCCGTCACTTTCTGGCGTACCGATCGTCCGAGCTCGTGAGCCATGCGGTAGTGACTACGCGATGGGCTCAACCCGAAGGCCACGAGGTATTGAGGACCGCCTATGTCGATGGCGTCTCGACGCTGCCCGTTTACCAGAGCCAGGGATATGCGGGCGCGACCATGCGTCAGTTGGCTGCAGGCATCGGTGACTACGAATCGGTTGCTTGTGGACGGACCGGCCTACGTTCTATGAGCGGTTAGGGTGGGAAGTCTGGCATGGTCCGCTGGCCGGGCGGTGCGAACAGGGTTCGATACCCACTCCCGACCAGCGCGGAGCCATGGTGTTGCGATTGCCGCGTGCGCCACT
This sequence comes from Actinomycetota bacterium, assembly GCA_040905525.1. Taxonomy (GTDB): domain Bacteria; phylum Actinomycetota; class JAICYB01; order JAICYB01; family JAICYB01; genus JBBDRJ01. The sequence continues at coordinate 8,138 of JBBDRJ010000024.1, read as the reverse complement.
GCTCGATATCGAGATGGAGTTGACGATCGAATGTCAGCCAGGGCGGATCTGGGAGTAGACAGCACCGAGTCCAACGTCGGAAGCCCAGATGAAGATGCATAAAGACGAGGTCGGCATCGACGCCGAACTCGTCAGGCGCCTGGTGGCCGCACAATTCCCTCGGCTGGCCGACCTCCCGATCAATGCGGTTCAGTCGACGGGGACCGTAAACGCGCTCTATCGACTTGGCGACCGCCTCTACGCGCGCCTGCCGCGTGTGCAGAAGTCGGCCAAGAGCCTGGATAGCCGTACTACCCCGAGACGAACCCGGGATTCGTCGAGCTGGCAAAGCGCACCGTCGAGGAAGCCCTAGCTGAAATCACATGAACGCTAAGGGTGAGCGGATCGCGCTGGCATCGCTCATCGCAAGTGGCGTACTCGCGGGTGGAAACGCCGTATGCATCCGGTTCAGCAATCGAGAGCTCGCACCTTATTGGGGTGCGAGCCTGCGATTCATACTCGCGGCATTGCTCAGTGTCGTGGTCGTCCTCGCGTTACGGATCAAACTCCCCCGCGGGCGGGCACTGATCGGTGCGGCGCTGTACGGCCTCTTCCAGTTCGGCGGTTCCTTCGGCCTCGCCTATTACGCTCTGGTGCGCATCCAGGCCGGCCTCGGTCAAACGCTTCTTGCTCTCGTCCCCCTCGCAACGCTGCTGGTTGCCGTAGCTCAGCGTCAGGAACGGCTGCGGGCCAGGGCAGCCGTCGGTGCCGTCGTTGCCCTCGGAGGGGTCGCCGTCATGTCGCGGGCGTCGGTGGGTGGATCGCTCCCACCCCTTTCGTTGCTCGCCATCCTGGGCAGCGTGCTCTGCTTCGCGGAGGCGGCAGTACTAGTCCGCCGCCTTCCTCCCGTCCAGCCGTTCGCGATGAACACGGTGGGGATGACTTCGGCTGCGGTGTTTCTGCTGACGATCGCGGCGGTCAAGGGCGAGCCGTTCGCACTCCCGCGTCGGGCCGAGACGCGCGTCGCGATCGCTTACATCGTCGTGATCGGATCGGTCGTCGTATTCGCTCTCGCGCTCGTTGTGCTCAGGCACTGGGAAGCGTCTCGGTACGCATACCTGTTCGTCCTCACGCCGCCGATCACGATCGTGCTGTCGGCGTGGCTCGACGATGAGCGGATCGGCTGGGGACTTCTCTTCGGCGGTGTGCTGATCTTGGCGGGTGTCTACGTCGGCGCACTTCGTCCCGCGCGGAGCTAGCTCGCCTTCAGCGGACCGTCACGGGGCCGAGCTGTACCATTCCACATGGTGAGCGCCGGCTATCACGAACGTCGATAGCACGAGCAGCATCGACGTGATCACCGCCGCAGGCCTGCGCATCCCTCTCCCCTCAACGAAGAAGCGATGCAGGCACCTGAAGATCGTCATTGCCTTCGTAAAGTTCACGAACTGCGTCGAAGTCGTTGCCACTGGTCAGTTCGCTCACTGAGTCAAGAAGGCCGTCGTAGGCAGCATCGGTCTCGCCCTTGTAAGCAGCCTCCATCTGTGCCCAGGAGTCCCAAGGCAGGACCTCGTCCTTGTTGAGCGCGGCTAGATCAAAGAGCACGCTGCCTCGGACCTCGCCGATGCCCCAATTGACGACGCCCATATTGCAGCGGTTCGGGTCAAGCTCACCACGCCGACACCTCTGCCACGTTTCCCCGCCCGACAAGTACATTTGCTGCGCAAGAGACTCCGATGTTGCGTTCGGATGTAGCCCCTGGAGCCACTCGTCGTCGTATTGCGGATCCACTCGGACCCAGCGCTCCTCGGTCGGACGCCAGTGCTCGACGATCCAGTGATCCACCCACGTGTCGGGCACGAAGTAGCCGGCAAAGCCCGCGCGGACGCGCGCCGGAATTCCCTTGTTCCGAAGAAGCGCACAGGTGAGCGTCGCGAAATGTCGGCAGTTTCCCAGGAACCGCTTGAGCGGCGGACGGGGCTCGACGAGCGGCGCCGGCTCAAGCTCCTGGATGCGCTCGATCATCGCTGCTGAGGGCCGGATCTGTGCGTCGTTCCGGTCCTCCGGCACGGGAAGCCCGTAGACCTGTGTGAGCATGAGGTCGGAAACCAGGCAGCCACGCACGACCCCCATGAGATCGGCGGGATCGTCGGGAAGCCCCTCGAAAACGTCCGGCGGGCAACGCGTCAAGTCAGTCATCAGACCCGGAGTTGCGTAGTACTCCAATTCGATTTCGTTCTTCATCCATGTACTCCTGCACACGCGAATTTAGGTGTCAAGTTTGGGACCGGGCGTCGTGAGTTCTCCGCCCGCGCGAGCGGATCAGACCCTGTACTGCTCGAGCTTCTGTTCGTCCAGCTCGATGCCGATCCCGGGTCGGTCCTCGAAGATCAGGTCACCGTCCTCCCAACGGAACGGATCTCGAACGATTTCGCCGAAGAATCCGCCCGATTTGTAGATGCTCTCCTGGATCAAGAAGTTGGGGACATTGACGTCGATCTGCATCGCAGCAGCAGTGATCACCGGACCACCCCAGACGTGCGGTGCCATCAGGACGTAATGAGCCTCGGCAAGTGCCGCGATCTGCTTGGCAGCGGTCACACCGCCACAGCTGCCCAGATCGGGCTGCGCAAAGTGGCACGCACCAGCGGCGAAGAGCTTCTGGAAGTCGTGGACGTAGGCAAGACGTTCGCCCGTCGCGATGGGGATAGAGGTACTCGCCGCGATCCGACCCATCTCCTCGAAGTTCTCCGGGGGACACGGCTCTTCCAGCCAGAGCGGGTCGTACTTCTCGAGACGCTTGGCAAGCCGGCGCGACACGGACGGCGTGATCTGGCCGTGGGTGCCGATCAAGATGTCGGCCCGGTTCCCGACGGCGTTGCGGATCGCTTCGATCGTGCGCTCCGCTTTGTCGTACTCCTCCATCGTGATCTCCCACGGGCTGACCGGCAGCACGCCCGGGAGCGTGTAGTAGAGCGGGTCGAGCTTCACTGCGGTGAACCCCTCATCGACGAGCTTGGCTGCCACTTCTCCGACCCGTTTCGGATTGTTCGACCAGTTCGACGCCGATGCCGCGAGACCACCTTCGTCGTCGGTGTCGAATAAGTATGTGTATGTCCGAACCCGTTCGCGGTAGCGGCCCCCGAGGAGATCGGCCACAGGCACTCCGAGGTGCTTGCCGCAGATGTCCCACATCGCGATGTCGAACGCGCTGATGATTCCGCCGACGAAGTAGTCGGTGTGCTGGGAAGACAAACCCGCGTACATAGTCTTGTTCAAGGCATCGCGGTTCATCGGATCGCGGCCGTTCAGGTACCTGTTGAACACGCCGTCGACCAGCTGTTCGAACGCTCGCTCGTGGCCGTACAAGCTGAACAGCACCGCGGTCTCGCCCCAGCCGACGAGGCCCGAGTCGGTCTCGAGCTTGACGAAATACCAGTAGTACCCGCCGTAGTTCGGGGGTGGTGTCCTGATCGCGAACGCGGTTGCTTTGGCGAGCTTCATCTGCGTATCGAAGATAGCGGGCCGGGTCAGTCCGCTATCAAACCTGTGCCCTTACGGAACTTCTCCGTCGGCGCTCTGCCCCTGGTCCGCCCAGTCCTGGAGCTTACGTTCACCGTTGAGGAATGGCAGAACGGTCGGAACCAGTTCGGGCGCGAGGAACATGTCGTAATGCGTGCGGTCGGGCAAGATCGCGAGCCGGTTCTGTGACATGTTCTCGCGCTGCCATCCGGCGTCTTTCAGATTGCCGGCGAGCTGCTCGACCACCGCGGGCGTGCACTCCGTCAACCGTGCGACAGAGACCTCGCACACGTCCGACTGCTCCAACGCCGACACCTGTCTGCTCTTGGCCAAGGGACCGAACTCTACGCGGTCGTTCCGACACCCTCCCCGTGAGATGGAGCAGTCGCGGCGCGGCCAGCCATGAGTGAATCAGGCCAGTCGGTACAGCCGCGCGCCGTACGGTCCGAACTTGTCGACGAATTTCCCGCCCGACATGTAAAAGGCACCGTGCGACGCTCGTCGGGCGCGTGACACCCCCAGCTTGGGGTCGATCTTGATCTGTGCCTTCCGTGTCCCGCCTCCGTTGTGTACGACAACGAGGTACAGAGCTTTCGTTCGCGAGTCCCGGAACACCGTCGAGCGGACGCGCCGCTCGGAGGTCGAACTGCCCCGGACAGGTCCGCCGGCGATCGCTCGTAGCGCCGGAGCAATCTCCTTCGACACTGGTGTCATTACCTTGTCGATCCACCCCTTGAGGGACATGTTCCGGTTCCAGAAGAACAGTCCCGTCGCCTTGTTCTGGACGGCCGTGTACACCATGTAGCGGATCTCCCGCGACGTCGGGAGACGCTTCTCCCTCTGTGGCCGGCCTTGCGCGTCCTGTCCGTACGCCTGCAGAACCGGCATGTAGCCCCGCAGTGATGAAGCTATCGAGGCGCGATTTATGAGTCTGGCCCGCCAGCGGTCCAGTCCCCAAAACTCGTGCACCTTCGAGGACTGGACGTAGTCATCGAAGAGCATCACGTCCATCGCCGGGCGCCATGGGCGCGGATCCTCCTTCACGCCGAACACGATCCCGACCGGATGCTTCGGATCCACAGCCTTGATCCGTCGATAGATGGTTTTTGCCATCGATGGCGTGACCGCCCGGAAATCGGGGTCTATCGTCGGTTCGTCCATGAGGAGCCAGCCGTACACCGCCGGGTGATGACGGTAGTTCTCGATGAACAAGGACACGACCGTGGGGTCCGGAGCTACCAGCAGCAACCGGTCGATCTCCACAAAGACTTTCACTCCAGCGCGGAGAGCACGGTCGAGGTAGGGCCTCACGTCTTCTGCCATTCCCGTGTACGGCATAACGTTGTTCATCCCGGCCGAGCGCATGCCGGGCAGGCGGTCCGGAGCCTTCAGGTGATCGAACCACCCCATGGGGAACGTCCGACTGGTGCTGGACGCCGCGAGCCGGAAGTCCGTTGCCGTGCCGGGACCTGCCTGGCCGTTGACCGCCGGGTCGGGACGGGCGACCAGTGCGACGAAGGCGAGCGCGAGCAGGCCCGCGGTCGAACGGATATAGCGGAGCGTACGGATGGCAACCTCCCCGGTCCCGGATCGCCAGCAAATCTACCCGAACCTGCGACGAGCGTTCGACTTCTCGCTCAGCCTTCGATCTACGGCTCAGACCCGATGACTGTTCGCACCACTTACGGCTGTCGCATAGTCGTCAACCGCAATCCCCGCGTAAAGATGACCATCGATAGCCACGGCCACGGATTGTAGTCCGCCGGCGGGCGCAAAGACACCCGTCAGTAGCCCCGGTCTGTATCCAGGCAGTGCGATCAACTCCGGGCTGTAGTCCTGTGGAAGCCCGGCAACGAGGCGACCCGAGGCTCAGATCCGTGTGAGTTCGGCGACCCCGTCGAGCCGGGCCAGCTTGTGCGGGTTGCGGATGGCGTAGATGCGGGTGATCCGACCGTTCTCGACGGCGAGGCTCACCGCGGTGTCGACCTCACCGCCGACGTCGATCCGGAAGGCGGGTGACCCGTTGAGCCAGACGGCCTTCGCCTCGAAGTCCACTGAGCGAAGACCTCCGATCAGAAGGCCGGCCACCCGTTCCGCACCATCGATCGGACGACGGAAAGCGGGTACCAAACCGCCTCCGTCGGCGACGACGACAACGTCGGGCGCCAGAACGTCGAGGAGACCTTGCAGGTCGCCGTGTCGGATGGCCACGAGGAACCGGTCCACGGCCTCCTGCTGCTCGGTCGCGCTGACCGGCATCCTCGGGCGCCGCGCAGCGACGTGGTCGCGAGCTCGGTGGGCGATCTGCCGGACGGCGGCGGATGACTTGCCGACCGCCTCCGCGATCTCGTCGTAGGGGGTCTCGAACACCTCGCGAAGCACGAACACGGCGCGCTCCGCCGGACCGAGAGTCTCGAGCACGGTGAGCATCGCGATCGAGAGGCTCTCTGCGAGCTCGACGTCCTCGGCGACGTCCGGGCTCGTCAGCAGCGGCTCGGGCAGCCACGGCCCGACGTACTCCTCGCGTCGCCGGGCCAGCGTGCGCAACCGGTTCAGCGCCTGCCGGGTGACAATCCGAACCAGGAAGGCGCGCGGGTCGCGCACCTCGTTCTGGTCGACGTCGGCCCACCGCAGCCAGGTCTCCTGCACCATATCCTCGGCGTCGGCCGCAGAGCCGAGCATCTCGTAGGCGACGGTGAAGAGCAGGCCGCGGTGGGTAACGAACGGGTCGTCGGTCATCCCCGCGAATCTACGGCCTGCGACGGCTCGGCAAGCGGTCGCAGGCCGCAGGCGGCCGAGAAGCCCTGCGCCTCGATGCCGAGAGCCGTGTTGCTGCGGCTCACCGTGTTCGCCATCCCGATGAACGCGGTTAGCTCCACCAGCGCGGGCGCGCCGAGCTGCTCCAGCAACCGAGCGGACATCTCGTCGGTCACCATGGGAGGCGTCTGGGTCATCGCCTCGGCGTAGGCCATCACGTCCCGCTCGAGCGGCGTGAACACGTCCGACTCACGCCACCGCGGCACCTCGCGCGCCTTGTCCACATCGAGCTTCTCGTTGTTGGCTTGGAAGTACCCGAGGTCCAGGCAGAAGGCGCAGCCCACCAGCGACACGGCTGCCATGTGGGCGAACGACTTCAGTTGGCGGTCGCACGCATCCCACTTGTCGGCCTTGCTGGAGAACCCGAAGAAGGTCTTGAGCACCCGTTGGTTGTGCCACATCACCCCGAGCGGCTCCGGCACCACGCCGAGCTTCTTCTTGCTGAACCTCTTGGCCATAGCCCCGAAGAGGCCGGTGATCTCTGCCCGGGGGATCCGTGTGGTACTGGACATGTGTCCTCCTCGTGTCGATGTCATCGACATGAAGACACCGCCCGCACCCAGCATGTGACAGCCACGAGGGCCTCGGTCAGGTGCCGACGTAGGCCGCGAGGTGCTCGCCGGTGAGAGTGGAGCGGGCGGCGACGAGGTCGGCGGGTGTGCCCTCGAAGACGATCCGGCCGCCGTCGTGGCCGGCGCCGGGGCCGAGGTCGATGATCCAGTCGGCGTGCGCCATGACCGCCTGGTGGTGCTCGATGACGATGACCGACTTGCCGGAGTCGACGAGCCGGTCGAGCAGGCCGAGCAGCTGCTCGACGTCGGCGAGGTGGAGGCCGGTGGTCGGCTCGTCGAGTACGTAGACGCCGCCCTTCTCGGCCATGTGGGTGGCCAGCTTGAGCCGCTGCCGCTCGCCGCCGGACAGCGTGGTGAGCGGCTGGCCGAGGCTGAGGTAGCCGAGCCCGACGTCGGCGAGCCGTTCGAGGATGGCGTGCGCTGCCGGCGTCTTCGCCTTGCCGGCGCCGAAGAACTTCTCGGCTTCGGTCACCGACATCGAGAACACCTCGCTGATGTTGCGGCCGCCGAGTTTGTACTTCAACACGGATGCGTCGAAGCGCTTCCCCTCGCAGTCCTCGCAGGTGGTGGCGACGGCGGCCATCGTCGCGAGTTCGGTGTAGATGACGCCGGCGCCGTTGCAGGTCGGGCAAGCGCCCTCGGAGTTGGCGCTGAACAGCGCCGGCTTCACGTTGCTGGCCTTTGCGAACGCTTTGCGGATCGGTTCGAGCATTCCGGTGTACGTCGCCGGGTTGCTCCGTCGCGAGCCGCGGATGGGCGCTTGATCGATCGACACCACGCCCGCGCCGGCGGGGATCGACCCCTGGGCGAGCGAGCTCTTGCCGGAACCGGCGACGCCGGTGACCACGACGAGCACCCCGAGCGGGATGTCGACGTCGACGGTTTTCAGATTATTGGTGGTGGCGCCGCGGATCTCCAATGTGCCTGTGGATGTGCGCACCGTCTCCTTGAGCGCGGCCCTGTCGTCGAGGTGGCGGCCGGTGATCGTGCGACTCTTCCTCAGCCCATCGACTGAGCCTTCGAAGCAGATGGTGCCGCCCGCCGTACCGGCCCCCGGGCCGAGATCGATCACGTGGTCGGCGATCGCGATCGTCTCCGGCTCGTGCTCCACGACGAGCACCGTGTTGCCCTTGTCGCGCAGCTGCAGCAGCAGGTCGTTCATGCGCTGGACGTCGTGGGGGTGCAGGCCGATGGTGGGCTCGTCGAAGACGTAGGTGACGTCGGTGAGCGAGGAGCCGAGGTGGCGGA
>JBBDRJ010000023.1:0-15218 GCA_040905525.1 Actinomycetota bacterium | reverse complement strand
GGGCCTGTAGCTCAGGCGGTTAGAGCGCAGCTCTGATAAAGCTGAGGTCGGTGGTTCGAGTCCACCCAGGCCCACAAGACAAGAGGAAAGGTCTCGCCATGGCGAACACGAAGAAATGGTTCATGCTCGGACTGCTCGGCACGATCGTCGGTATGGCCGTGAGGCTCGTCCGAGGCCGGCGGTCCGAGCAGGTCGAGCTGGGCCGTTGGGAGCCGCCCAAGGAGTCCTAACAGCGCGGGGATGTAGCTCAGGTGGTAGAGCGCCGCCCTTGCACGGCGGAGGCCGCCGGTTCGAATCCGGCCATCTCCACCCTTCTTAACCGCCGCCGACGATGGCGATCGTGTTGGCGAGGGAATGCAGGACGACCGACGGCCAGACGCTGCCGGTCCGCCTACGGATCCACCCGAACAGCAAACCGGTCGGGATCACGTAGGCGATCTGCCCGGCGCTCTCCGCGAAATCGAAGGCGTTGTACTGCAAGTGAGAGACGGCAAAGAGCACGGTCGTACCAACGATGGCCGCATCCAGCCCTCCAGGCGGACGAACACGGTCGATCAGATCGAACAGTGCGCCGCGGAACAGGAATTCCTCGACGAGCACCCATCCGATCAAGGCACCGACGACGTCTTCCCTCGAAGGCGCGTCGGAATATTCGAATAGCAAGCCGGCGCCGTACACGACCGCTCCCCACGCGACGCAGATCCCGAGGAAGGCGGGGAGGGTCAGGCCACCGAGAGCCGGGCGCCACACGGACGACGGCGACGCGAGTGCCGTAACCGCGGCAGCGAGAGCGATTCCCCATAGAGCGAACAAGAAGATCGGACGCCCGGCCGCTTCGTCGACCACAGCCCGCTCGCCGTGGCGGGAAACCTGGACGAAAGCGATCGAGCAGAGCGAAAGCAGCAAAGTTGCGGCCCGGAGCCGAGATCGCACTGCATCCGCGCCTGCCGGTTGCTCCACGGCAGGAATCTAGCAGTGCGGATCGGCCACGAAGACCTCTCTCATCGGTGACTCACGATCTTTTCATCACACGTACGGCATGCTTCCGTCGCTGAGACGACTAAGAGAAAGGGAAGCACATGAACCGCAGGACCAAAGCGCTGATCTCAGCGGGTGTATTGGCCGCAGCCGGGATCGGGGGCGGAATCGCCGCCGCGTCCGGTGGCGACGACGACGCCAACGAGCCACCCGACCGGCCCATCGCCGGCAACGCCCTGGACCGGGCAAGCGTCGCAACGCTCGACCACCTCGGCGAGGGCTGGGTGACCGAGACCGAGGTCGGCGACGAAGAGAGCTATTACGAGGTCGAGGTGACGCTCGACGACGGGAGCCAGGTCGATGTGCAGCTCGACAGCGAGTTCAACGTCGTCGGCCAATCCACCGACGACGCAGGGGACCAAGAAGGCGGCGCCGACGACTGAACGGGCTCCGTCCAGCCTGGTCGGACAGGTACTCTGTCCGGACCGTGAGCAGTGATCTTCAGGCCACAGTGCGGAATTACCCGCTGTGGTACCACACCTTGGACCTCGGTTCCGGTGTCGTCACGCCGGGCTGGTTCGACCTGCGTCCGATCGTCGACCGCCTCCCCTGGCCCGATGTGCAAGGCAAGAGGTGCCTGGACGTCGGGACCTACGACGGCTTCCTGGCGTTCGAGCTCGAGCGCAGGGGGGCGAGCGAAGTCGTAGCGACCGACATCAGCGATCACACCCAGTGGGACTGGCCCGTCGACGTGCGTGCCCAGGGTCCGGAATTCCTGGCCCAGATCGCGGGACCCGAGAAGGGCGGAGGCTTCAGGATCGCCAAGGAAGCCCTGGGGTCGTCGGTCGAACGCTTGGAGCTCAGCGTGTACGACCTGAGCCCGGAGCGGGTCGGGACGTTCGACGTGGTCGTCTGCGGCAGCCTGATGCTCCATCTCCGAGATCCGTTGCGAGCCATGGCCGCGATCCGCAGCGTGTGCAGTGATCGGTTCATGTCCATCGAAGCGATCGACCTGCCGCTCACGGCGGCGCATCCGCGCCGCCCGGTACAAAGGATCAACGGCGTGGGAGGGCTGGTGCATTGGACACTGCCCAACGTCGAGGGTCACAAACAGATGGTGCGTGCTTCGGGCTTCGTGATCGAACGAGCGACCGGCGCGTACACCGAGCCCTACGGGCCGTCGCACCCCGCGCACCCATCGGGTATCGCCGCCCGGGCCCGGGATGTTCTGCAGTACGTCATGACGCGCGGTCGCGGGGTACCGCACGCCGCCGTCCTGTCACGCGTGTCTGCCTAGGGTCGGCGGTGGATGTCGAGATCGTTCCCGCTCTCAGGGCACAGCGAGAGCTCCTCGAGCTCCCGCGCAGCATGGAGCGGTTCGATGCCTACGTGAAGACCATGCTCGACTCCGACGAAAGAATCGTCCTGCCGCTGTTCACTTTTCAATCCGATGTCCCGGTCCCACGTCGCAGATGTGCTCGATCGGCTAATGGAACTGGACGCCGAGGCGATCGCCGCAGACGCGGCGGCCGAGGCAGACCGGCGGCTCGCCAGCATCGATCGCTACATGCGTCTGCTTACGATGTCGCCTACACACGAGATGCGGTCATACCCCACCTGACGTCGGACCATCGCGGCGTGGTGCTCGCCCGTCAAGGCGTGCAGTCGTAAGGCGGGTTCCCGAAGATCGACGCAAGCATCACGTCCGGATGGTAGGCCTGAGCGAGCGAGCCCTTGTCCGGGATAGTGATGCAGCGACTCGGCTGTGGCCCGGCGGGCCCGTCCACGTCGTATTCGGACGCCGCGATGCGCGAGAGCCTGCGGCGCGGTGACGTGGCTCGGCCGCATGCGGCGGCGTCACCCAGGAGGTGGCAGTCGAAATGGTCGATCGCGTAGGCGGTCGACAGTGGCAAAACCCATAGAGCGCGCGGTCCGTACGGGAAGTTGGTCGTGTCGCCGTGGTTGCCGCTTTCCATGATGAACATCGACAAGGCTCCGCCTCCCATGCCGGTCGCACGATGGTCGTCGTACCAGGCCTTGGTGCCGACCGGTCCGTCGGTGGCGTCGAATCCGTTGCTGGCGTCGTAGCCGGGGAGGTCGTAGTCGGTGGTCTGAAGCTGCAGCGGGACGTCGATCGCGTCGAGCTTGGTGAAGCCGGAGATCGCCGTGGCTGCTCCTACGGGTGGTAATGAACGACCTTCGGGGTCGCTGCCGCGCACCTGCGTCTGCAGGTAGCCGATCGTGGCCAGGGAGCCCATCGATTGTCCGAAGATCCCGATCCTCGCCGGATCGATGCGGTCCAACACCGGGTTCGGCGCGTTGTCGCCCGCCGGCGCGTACGCCGGATCGCGCAGGGGTACGAGGCGGGGAATGCCTCCGGATACCGGCGTGATTGCATCGCCGACGAGCCAGCGCACGGCGTCCCAGAGATCGCGGCATGCTCCGGGCACGATGCAGTCCGGGACGGCCGGCGCTGCACTGAGGTCGAACCCGCTGCCCTCGCTGTCGCCCTGACCGGCCGGATCGTAGGTGAGGACGACGTAGCCGGCCCGGGCCGCGGTCATCGCGTACGAGTAGTAATCCGCCTGGCGTGACATGAATCCCGGAGCGAATACGACGGCCGGGTGGGGCGGTGCAACGGCGTCGATTGCGGTGTGTGGAAGCCAGATACGAGCGGCGAGCAGCAGTCCTCGCGAGTCTACGATCTCGATCTTGCGGGCTTGACCGAAGCGGAAATCCGCGGATGTGTCGGCGGCCGGGGTGCAAGTCGCCGACGTGGTTTCGTACGTGACCTTGCCGTCCATGGCGATGCACGGATATCGGAATGGTGCGACGGCGAGCGCGTCGGAGTTGTCTATGTCGTAGTCGGCTGCGTTGCCGTGGACTCCGTCGTTGTTCCAGTCCGGCATGAAATACGGGCTCCCGGTGCCGGACACGTTTACTCCGAGAAGCGTTGGGCGGGCGTGTGTCGTGCTGTCGATCAGCGTCTGGAGCAGGAGGTCAGGCGATCCCGCTGGTTCGGTAAGGCGCTGAATGAGGCGTCCCGGGACGTTCGCGAAGCCGGCTTGCGACGAGTAGGAGTTGAGGAACGCGTCGGCGAAGTCGGCCGCCGGGCCCCCGGCGTTGTCGAGCGGTGACAGTACGGGATAGAGGAGGTCTGGCTCAGCCCCCACGGCGGCCGGGGCGAGCGAACCGACGCTGACCACGAGGGCGGCGCACGCAACGATCCGCGCGCCGCGCATCAAGCTCCGGCCATCAGGTCGATGGCCTCGGGGTACTTCGCCGCGAAGTACATGAAGATCGGCTCGATCTCGGCCATGAGGTTGGCCTCTGGGGCAAGTGAGGCGCCGAAACCGTTGAGGTAGAGCACGTTCTTGAAGAACAGGATCATCTCCTTCGGCACGACGAAGCCGGACCGGGCGAGCAGGCGGATGATCGCGCTCATGGCCTCGGCCAGCTGCTCGAGACCCTGGGCCATATGTCCGGCCTTGATCTCGAGAGCGGCGGCCTGATCGGCGTACACCTGAAGCTCGGCAACGAGCTCGTCGAAGTCGGCACCGATGGGGATCGTTCCGAATTCGTGCATCGCGGCGAGCTGCAAGCGGACGTCGTTGCGCGCGAAGCCCACCATGAATCGGACGAGCGCGGCGCGCTGGGCGGCCGTCAATCGTCCGAGGATCCCGAAGTCGACGAGGGAGAAATCGCCGTTCGGGTCGATGAAGACGTTGCCGGCGTGCAGATCGCCGTGGAAGAGGCCGTAGATAAGGGTCTGCTCGAGCACGCTGGTGATGGCGAGGCGGAGCAGCTTGTCGCCGTCGACCTTGCCCGGATACGCCTCGAGCGCGTCGGTGTAGCGCACGCCCGGCACGCGTTCCATGACCAGGACGTTGCTCGCCACGAGATCGGGGATCGGACGGGGATAGTTAACGTACGTGTGGCCGGCGCTTTCTGATGCGAGCGCGGACTCGATGATGTTTACCGCCTCCAGTCGGAAGTCGAGCTCCTCGAGCACGATCTGCGCGAAGAGATTGACGAAGCCCGAGAGATTGGCCATGCGTGCCTCGGTCACCAGACGTTCCGCGACGCTCGATAGCAGAGCCATCACGCGGATGTCCTCGGTGAACTTGCGTCGCAAGCCCGGACGCCGCACTTTGACGACGACATCGGTTCCGTCCCTCAAGGTTGCGCTGTGTACTTGCGCGATCGATGCGGCGCCGATGGGTTCGGGATCGAACGAGGCAAAGATCTCTTCGGGAGAGCGCTCGAATGTGCGCCGGATTATCGACTCGGCCACACCGGGAGCCAGTGGCGGCACCTCGTCACGACACCACGCGAACGCGTCGACCCACTCGTCGGGTAACAGCCCTCGGGCGGACGCGATGAACTGACCGAGCTTCACGTAGGCCGGGCCCCCGGCCTCAACGAGCTCGCGTGCCCGTTCGACGGCAACGCTGGACGCCGAGCGGTCGCCGTCGCGCCGCTGTTTCGCCGGCTTGCCGTCGCGCAAGCGACGAGCATCGCTCGCGGCCCGGAAGATCTCGGCGAGCCCGTCGGGTCCGGCCACCGTGATGACGCGGCCGCCCGCGCGGGCAACGGCCGACAGCGATCCCCAGCCCAGCGATGGCCGAGACAGGCGGGCGGCTTTGTGCTGAAGACGGAGGCGCTCGGGCGGAGCCTTTTCCAGCCAGAGCTCGGCTGCTTCGCGCAGTCCGTCGCGACCGGCGATCCAGGACGAGTGCGGGACGAGTGCTGCCAGATCGGGCAGCGGCGGAACTATCGTCGCGTCAACGGTCTCGGGAACACTCATCCATCGGTCCTTTCGGTTGTTGCGGCTGCGGCTGTCGCCGAGCCGAAGAGTCCGGACCACGCAAGCTCGGTGAGGTGGTCGACCAGCTCGTCTCGTGTCATCGTCTGGCGGAACAGCCACCACTCGGCCCCCACGAACACCGAGCCGAGCACTCCGAAGGCCCAGAGCTCGGCGGGGCCGGCGTCGATGCCGGCCTCCTGCAGCTGGTCGCGCAGGACGTCGGCGAGGCGCAGGCCAACTTCGATGACGAGCCGCTGGTTGACCAAGGTGTTCTCGCTGGCCGCCACGCCCCGGGCCAGGAACCGGTAGACGTGGGGCTCACGCTCCACGAAGGCGATAAACGTGTCGATGGCTCTGCGCACAGCCTCCCTGGGCTCGGTCCCCGCGGCGAAGCTCGCCAGGACGTCCTCGACCAGTCCGGCTGCGAAGCGTTCGGCGATGGCCGTGGCAAGTCCGGATCTGTCCCCGAAGTGGGTGTACAGGATCGGTTTGGTGAGGCCGGCCTCGGCGGCCAGCTCCTCCATCGAGGCGTCCGGGCCGAGGCGGCGGATGGCGCGAACAGCCGCTTCCAAGAGCTCTTCGCGGCGTACGGCGGGGTCGGGAGTGGGGCCTGGAGGGCGCCCGACGCGGCGCGTGCTGGTGTCGCGAGGGGTTGCGCTCCGCACCTACTGAGGGTAACTTACTGGGAGTAGATGTCAACCCCCGACCCGCCCGGAGTCCTCACATGAAGCTCTTCGCGATCACGCGGCGCCTGACGGCCTCGGGCCTGCGCAGCTACGTCCGCGTGGTCGGCGGGCTGTTCGGCGTGCCGGCCGGGGCGCTGCAGATGGTAGGGCAGGTCACGCAGTGGCTCGACCCGGTCTCCACCAACGGCTCGCACCCGTTCCTGTCCGCCGAGTGGCTGGATGCGGCTCGCCAGATCCGCGAGTCATACCGCGGCCGGACGAGCGTCGCGCCCCCGCCGCTGCGTGTGAACCTCGTGGTGCTCGAGATGGGCGTTCGGGACGAGATCGGGCTTGCGCACATCGACACGACGTCGGGCGACGTGGAGTTCGAATTGGGCCACCTCGCCGAACCCGATGTGACCGTGACCACCTCATACGAGGTGGCCAAGACGCTGATCGTCGATGCGGACGCGAACGCTGCGATGCAAGCTCTTATGAAAGGCGATGTGCAGGTCGACGGCGACGTCTCGAAGCTGCTGCTACTCGGTGCCGTTCCCGTGGACCCTCTTGCACTCGAAGCGACGGAAAAGATCCGAGCCATCACCAGCTAGGAGGACGTCATGACAACGCAGCTATCGCGTTACTCAACGACCAAGGGCGGTTTCCGCACCGACATCCTGCCGTGGCGTCTGTACCAGAAGGGGAAGAAGCTCGGATGGGATCCGGTCGACATCGATCTCACCCAGGACGCAAAAGACTGGGCGGTGCAGGACGAAGCGCGCCGGCAGCTGGTCACGGGTCTGGCGACGACGTTCATGGCCGGAGAGGAAGCGGTGACGCTCGACATCATGCCGTTGATGCGAGCGATCGCTACGGAAGGACGCGCCGAGGAGACGCTGTTCCTGACGACCTTCATCTCCGACGAGGCTCACCACGCCGAGTTCTTCCGGATGTGGTTCGACGAGGTCGGTCATCTCGGCTCGGTCGAGGACTACCTGACGGACGCGCATCGTCGCGTGTTCGACGAGGAGCTACCGCGCGCGATGGGGCGTCTGGAGAACGACCACAGCGGGGAAGCGTTCCTGGATGCGGCTTTGACCTACAACCATTTCGTCGAAGGCGTGCTGGCGATGACCGGCTACTGGGCCTGGGGCCGGCTCTTCCAGATGCAGGAGGTCTTCCCCGGCATGAAGCGCGGAATCGAGCTGATCCAGCGTGACGAGCGCCGCCACTTGGCCTACGGGACGTACCTGTGCCGGCGGATCGTCGCCGACGACCCCTCGACGTGGACGTTCGTCGAGCGCCGTATGGAGGAGCTGCGCGAGCTCGGCTTGGAGTTCCTGCAAGATACGGCCGATATGGCTTTCGGTCAGGTCGTGAAGTCCACGAACATGAGCGCCGAGGAAGCCGAGGGGATGAAGGTGATCGCCGACGCCGTTGCCGCCGAGTTCCAGCAGTTCGGAGAGCGGGCTCTGGAGCGGCGCCTGGCCGTGATCGAGGTAGCCCGAGGATCGTCGGTGGCCGACGTCGAGCTGGGCACCGTCGAGGAGGAAGTCGAAGCCGAGATCGAGCAGACCTAGCCGGGTTTGTCGCCTCGCAGCACGATTCGGCAGTTCTCCGACTCAACGGTTGCGTCGGGATCGGCCGCAAGCTCTCGCTCGATCGCCTCAGAGCCCGCGCGCGACCGCTCCCCGAGGAAGGCCGAAAGGGAGGGGGTCGAAGGACCGGGACCGGTTGGCGTCGCGGTCGTAGACGTCGGCGATTCGGTCGTAATCGACTCTCGGCATGTTGTGATTATCCAGCGATGCTCGGCCGAATCGTCAGGTGGATCGATGCCTTCCAACAGCGCCACGCGGTGCTGGGATTCCCGCATGCCGTGATCAAGAAGTTCGGCGAGGATCGCGGCGGTCAGCAGGCGACCCTTCTGGCTTACTACGGGTTCTTCTCTCTGCTTCCGCTACTTCTGGTGGCGGTAACTGTGCTGGGGTTCGTCCTTCGGGACAATCCAGACCTTCGGGAAAGGCTGCTCGATTCGGCGATCTCGCAGTTCCCGGTGATCGGCGAGCACATACGCGACAGCCTGCACTCGATCGAGGGAAGCAGCCTGGCGCTGGCCATCGGGCTCGTCGGCGCATTCTGGGGAGGGCTGGGCGGCATCCGGGCCATGCAGGACGCGATGAACGTCGTCTGGGACGTCCCGCACCGAGAGCGACCAGGTTTCCCAAATCGGCTGCTGCCCGCGCTGCTCATGCTGTTGATCCTCGGAGGGTTCGCGTTGGTCTCGACGGCTCTGTCGGCGATCGCAGCCGGGGGCGGGGGCGGGGTCGAGGGGCTTGCTCGGGCCATCACCATCCCCGGATCGATCATCCTCAACGTCGTTACCTTCCTCCTCGCGTTCAAGGTCCTGACGACCAAAGGAGTGTCCTGGCGTGACGTGTTCCCCGGCGCGGTGGTAGCCGGTGTCGCGTGGGCCGGACTTCAGGCGGCCGGGACTTACATCGTGGGCAGCAGGCTCGAGGGCGCGAGTCAGTTGTACGGCGTGTTCGGGATCGTCATCGGATTGGTGCTGTGGCTGTACCTCGGCGCCCAGGTCACGCTCTTGGCGGCCGAGGTCAACGTCGTGCGCAAATACCGACTGTGGCCGCGGGCGATCGACATGGGGAACCTCACGGGTACCGACCGCGAGGCCCTCGGTCGTCGCGCGCGAGTCGAGGAGCGCGTCAAGGGCCAGCGAATCTCGGTTTCCTTTGAGGATGCCAACAAGGGCTCGGATGCCGACGAGGGTTCGGATCGCGAGCCAAACGCCGGGAAGGTCGATTAGGCCCCCGGCGTTACAGTAGTGCTGTCACATCCACCCAGCGAAAGGTGTCGCCATGCGTGAAGCCGTCATCGTCGAGGCCGTCCGAACTCCGCTCGGCCGCGGCAAGCAAGGCGGGAAGCTCTCCGGAGTGCACGCCGTAGATCTGCTCGCGCACGTGCTCAAGGCCGCCGTCGAGCGATCGGGCATCGACCCGCTTGGTATCGACGATGTGATCGCCGGATGCGTGAGTCAGGTAGGCGAGCAGGGAATCAACATCGCACGCAACGGGTTGCTCGCGGCCGGATTCCCCGTCGAGGTCCCGGGAACGTCGGTCGATCGTCAATGCGGCTCTTCGCAGCAGGCCATCCACTTCGGTGCACAGGGAGTCCAGTCCGGTGCCTACGACCTGGTGGTTGCCTGCGGTGTCGAGTCGATGTCCCGCGTCCCCATGGGGGCCAGCGTTCAGAACGGCCCGGGCTTCCCGTTCTCCAAGCAGCTTGCGGAGCGTTTCGACTACGTCCCGCAGGGGATCTCGGCGGAGATGATCGCTGAGAAGTGGGACGTCCCGCGCGAAGAGCTCGACCAGATCGGACTACGTTCGCAGGAGCTCGCGAAGGCCGCACGCGACGAAGGACGCTTCGACCGCGAGATCGTTCCCGTTCCCGTCGAAGGCGACACGGTCTCCACCGACGAGGGGATCCGCGAGACGAGCCTCGAGGTACTCGGTCAGCTCAAGACCTCGTTCAAGCCGGAGGGTGGCAAGGTCACGGCCGGCAACTCCTCGCAGATCACCGACGGCGCGTCTGCCGTCATCATCACCACGCCCGAGAGGGCCGAGGAGCTCGGCTTGAAGCCACGTGCGCGCTTCCACTCCTTCGCGCTGGCTGCCGCCGATCCGGTGATCATGCTGACAGCGCCGATCCCGGCCACACAGAAGGTCCTCGATCGCGCCAACCTCACTATGGACGACATCGACGTCGTGGAGATCAACGAGGCCTTCGCCTCGGTCCTCGCGGCCTGGCAGCGGGAGATGGGCCTTTCGCCCGAGGAGACAACCGTTTCCAAGCCGGACGGTCGCATCAACCCCAACGGTGGGGCGATCGCTCTCGGCCACCCGCTCGGCGCGTCCGGTGCGCGTCTGTGCACAACGCTTCTGCACGAGCTCGAGCGCCGCGGTGCGCGCTTCGGCCTGCAAACGATGTGCGAGGGCGGCGGTATGGCCAACGCGATGATCATCGAGCGCATTGCCTGATCAAGCCGAAAGCTATGAACTGACGGGGGGCCCCGAGCGGGCCACCCGTTCATTCGCGGGACGCGTCGTGCGCATCGTGCTGATCGCCTTTGCTCTCGTCGCGGGCATCTCGCTGGTGGTAGCGGCGCTCGGCCGGCTGCCCGGCGACACCGGTTCCGGGTCGCTGGCCATCAGGGCGTCGGTTGGCTTGGCGATCGGGCTCGTGCTCACGTTTTTCGTTCGCCGGATGCTCCGCGCGCTCACGGAACCTCCACCGCCCGCGCCGCCGACGGTGCAAGCGAGCAGCGCCGACATCGTCTACGAGTGCTCGGTCTGCGGAACCCGGCTGCGTCTCGAGGTCGCCGCCACGGGGAAGGCGCCGAGGCATTGCGGTGAAGAGATGGAGCCCAGCGTCGCCAATCGCTAGCCCTAGCCGGCCGGCTCCCAGACGTCGTCCGAGCGCTTGGCCTTACCGTCGGCCTCCAGCATCTCCAGATGCGCCAGCACCGAGCGCTCGGCCATCGGGTGCAAGACCTTGGGCACCTCGGCGTAGATCCGCTTGACCATCGCCGGTATGTCGGTGAGCCCCGCCCTCATCGCTTCCACGACCTGTCGCTCTCGGTCCCGGCGGTGCGCGATGTACTCGTCGAGCTTGGCCGTGCCGTCCTCGATGACCGGGCCGTGGCCCGGGTAGATGCGCTTCGGGGTGAGTTGGCGGAGCCGCTCTAGCGTCGCCATGTAGTCGCGGAGGTTCCCGTCGGGCGGTGAGATCACGACGGTGCCGAAGCCGGCGACGACGTCGCCCGCGAAAACGGCTTGCTCGGATTCGAGGAAGAAGCAAAGGTGATTGGACGCGTGGCCGGGTGTATGCAAAGCGCGCAACCTCGCGCCTCCGATCTCTATGGTCTCGCCATCGGAAAGCTTGCGGGTAACGAAGGGCGGGTCGCCGAAAGCGCCGAACGCGGCGACCTCCATGGGCATCTGCTCGACGAGCGGGACCACGCCGCCGATGTGGTCGATGTGGTTGTGTGTGATGAGCACCATGCCTGCACGACCGTGGTTGCCGGCTTCCCGTGCGACCCGCTCGATGTAGACGGGGTCGGGAACGGCCGGATCGATGATCGCGACGCTTCCGCGCCCGACTATGTACGTGTTCGTTCCGCCGCCGGTCATCAGCCCCGGATTGGGCGACCGGACGACGGTGACGAGCGGTGAGAGATCTTCGGCTTCGATTAGGCGCGGGCGCTGCACGCCGCCGAGCACCTGCTCGTAGCCGGGGATCTCGGCCAGACCCTGGAGGATGGCCAGGGTCGGGATGGGGACGTCCAGGGCTTTGCGCTGCGCGCGCTCGACGGCGTCGGCCGGCATGACCCACAGCCAATCGACGACCTCGGACGGGTCGGGGACGACGGCCTGTCCCTCGGGCATCGGAGCGATGAAGAATCGGGCGTCGAAGCGGATGGGTGCCTGCTCCGGGGTGATCAGCCGCCCGTGCGGATTGAGCTGGTCGGTGGACAGCGTTAGTCCTTCGCCGGCCAGGAATGCCGCAAAAAGGGATGCATCGTGTGCGACCTCGGCATGGCGTGGTGAATACACCTCGCGGACCTTGGCCGGGTCGACCGGCGTACCGCCTTCTTCGACTGCGAGCAGGATGCCGACCTCCTCGTACAGCTCGCGGACGGCGCAGCAGAACAGGCCGAGGGCCTGTTCTGCCGGGATCTGCTCACCGAGGCGCTCGAGCGCCTCGGTGACGCCGAGAGCCGAACGGGCGGCCATCGTGTCGGAGCTGTCGGCGGCGTCGAGCGTTCCGCCCGGGAACACGTAAGTCCCGCCCATGAATGCCATCGTCTGAGGCCGACGCGTCAGGAGCACTTCGTACGATCCGGCATCGGTGGGACGGACGACCACGACGGTGGCGGCGTCTCTAATTGAAACAGGCATCGGTCGAGTCTGGGACTCGACCGATGCCTTGGGCAAGGCGGGCGGGAAACTTAAGCTGCTGTTGCCGGTTCTTGAGCTGTCGTCTCGATGGCGCCGCGCATGATCTTTAGTGCGCGCGTGTGGAGCTGCGAGACGCGGGACTCGGTCACGCCGAGCGACCGCGCGATCTCCTGCAGGGCCACACCTTCGAAGTAGTGAAGCGTGACGATCAGACGCTCGCGCTCGGGAAGGCGGTTCAGCGCCTCGACGAGCTCGCGGCGGCCTTCGGCGGCCTCGAGGTCGTCACCCGGGACGGTTTGATTCTTGTCGGAGACCCGATCGGCTGTGGAACGGTCCCCGTCACCGTAGCTGGATCCCTCGTCGATGCTGACGAGCACGGCCAGCGGCTCGCCCGTCATCCGGCTGCGGAGCCGAGCCTTGCGAGGCACCCAGTCGGAGGCGCGGATGGCGTCGACGATCGCACCCTTGACCCGCGGTATCGCGAAGGCCTCGAAGGCCACTCCCCGCTCCGGGTCGAAGCGGTCGTAGGCCTGGGCGAGCCCCAGAACCCCGCTTGAGATGAGATCGGACGTGTCGACGCCGACCGGTAGTCCGTACGTGGCGGCGACCCGGTGGGCGATGCGCTGGACCATCGGGTACCAGGTCAGCAAAGCCTCGTTGCGGTCACCGTCGTCGGCAGGCTGGCGCGAGGCCGCCCCTTCTTGCTGCGTTCCCAATCCCTGCATGGCGCTCCTCCTTGTTCCCTCTTGGCCTGAAAACGGCGAGGGATGCGCCGCTGAGATGGCGAGTGCGGGTGGGAATCGGGGGCCGGGCGGACTAGTTACCCCAAAAAAAGGAAGTGGGGCCCTCTGGGGGGCCCCACTTCGAACCGTCGAATGGCCGCTGCTAGAGGGAGACTATCCCTGAGCTCCGGCGATGAACGCCTGCTGGCCGACGAACTCCTCCACCTCGTTCACGAACTCCGAGACGCCCGACTCGGCGTCGATGTCCTCGGAGGTGTTGGCGAGCACGAGGTCCGCCGAACCGCCGGCGGAAGTCACGATTCCTGCCACCTGACCGCCTACGGCGTCCCCGGATGTGGCCACGGCGTCCTGGGACAGCTCCGAGGAGTTGTCGCCCTCCATGTCGTTCCCACCCGGTGTGCCGCCAAGATTGATGTACAGCTGACCGGTGAAGGACTCGCCGAAGTTGTCGGCGAACGCGTCGCCCGTCTCGATATCGACGTCGGTGGACTCGTTGGTTGCGTCAACGGAGGCATCACCGGCCGACACGATCCCGAGCACCTGACCACCAACGCCGTCGCCCGTTGAAGCAGACGCCGACTGCGAGGCCTCGAGGTCGTTGTCACCGTCCTGGTAGTTGTAGCCTCCAAGGCCGATGCTGAGGAGCCGGAAGTACAGCTGGCCCGTGAAAGCCGAAAGCTCGTTGTCGGCGAACGCGTCGCCGGTCTCGATATCGACGTCGGATGAGGTGTTGGCCGCCACGACGTCGGCAGAACCGCCGGCCGAGGTCACGGCACCGATCACCTGACCGCCCACCCCGTCTCCGGACGTGGCATCGGCGTCCTGGACGACCTCGGTTGAGTTGTCGCCCTCCAGGTCGTTCCCACCGATCAGGCCGCTAAGATTGATGTACAGCTGACCGGTGAAGGACTCGTCGAAGTTGTCGGCGAAAGCGTCGCCCGTCTCGATGTCGACGTCCACGGATTGGTTGGTGGCATCAACAGACGCATCGCCGGCGGACACGATCCCGAGCACCTGACCACCAACTCCGTCGCCCGTTGAAGCGGACGCCGACTGCGAGGACTCGAGGTCGTTGTCACCGTCCTGGTAGTTGGCACCGGACTCCTCCGGGGGTCCCAACCGGAAGTACAGCTGTCCCGTAAAAGCAGAAAGATCGTTGTCGGCGGACGCGTTGCCTGTCTCGATGTCGACGTCCTCCGATGTGTTGGCGGCAACAACGTCGGCCGATCCGCCGGCGGAGGTTACGACACCGATCACCTGACCGCCTACTCCGTCACCAGAGGCGGCTTCGGCGGCCTGGGCGATCTCGGTCGAGTTGTCCCCCTCGAGGTCGTTCTCGCCCTCGACCACCTCGAGCCCAGGCACTATGCGCAGCTGCCCGGTGAAGCTGTCCGCCTCGTTCACGGCGGTGCTGTCGCCGGTCTCGATGTCGACGTCCTCGGAATGGCTGGTTGCATCGACGGAAGCATCGCCCGAAGAGACCACACCGACGATCTGGCCCCCGACGGCGTCGCCGGAGTTCGCCGCCCCGCTCTGCTCGACGTTCGACTCGTTGTCGCCCTCCTGCTCGTTGCCTTGGGCCTGAGCGGCTGCGCCGAGCGAAAGGCCTCCGACGGCCAGCCCTGCCACCAGAAGGATCCTAAGAGTCTTGTTCATTCGCTTGGCGTCGTTTCCGCTTCCTTACGGGATGTCATCAGAGCCCGGTCTCCTCTTCGCCTTCTACCTGCTGGCCGACGAACTCCTCCACCTCGTTCACGAACTCCGAGAAGCCCGACTCGGCGTGGACGTCCTCAGATGTGTTTGCGAGCACAAGATCCGCCGATCCACCGGCCGAAGTCACCACACCGGCCACCTGGCCTGCGACGGCATCTCCCGAAGTAGCGTTTGCGTCCTGTAGCTGATCCGACGAAATGTCACCCTCCTGCGTGTTGAAGGAGACGTCGATGGTGGCGTTGCCGGCGGCGGCGATCCCGATCGCCGTGTCGTCGGCGAGCTGGCCGGTGAAGCTTTCGATGAAGTTATCCGCATCGGCGTCGCCGGTCTCGATGTCGAC
>JBBDRJ010000022.1:0-2602 GCA_040905525.1 Actinomycetota bacterium | reverse complement strand
GCTCCAAGCTGACCAGCCATTTCGCTCGAAGCTGACCACTCATTTCGGATCAAGCTGACCAGCCGTTTCGGAGCAAGCTGACCACCTGAGGGGGTGGTTGGCGGCGGCGCTGGACACCTGAACCCTGAGCCGATCCTTTCCTGCAGACTTTCACCAGGAGAGGTAATGGCAGCAGAGAGGTTGTCCGTGCGCAAAATACGAGAGGTGCTCCGGCTGGCGGCCAAGGGGCACACCCAGCGGCAGATCGGTCGGAGCCTGAGCATCAGCCACAACACGGCTGCCGGCTACTTGCGGCGGGCGGCGGCGGCAGGGATCGATGCCGCAGCGGCCGAGGCGCTGGATGACCTGGCGCTGACCCAGCGGCTCTTCCCCCCGGCGGCGCCGGCAAGCGTCAGCCGTCCGATGCCGGAATGGGCCGAGATCGGCCGGGAGTTGAAGCGGAAGGGGGTCACTCTTCAGCTGCTCTGGGTCGAATACAAGGCCGATCATCCCGACGGCTACGAGTACACGCAGTTCGTGAAGCATTTCCGTGACTGGCAGGGCGGTGTCGACGTGGTACTCCGTCACGAGCACAAGGCCGGCGAGAGGGCCTTCGTCGACTACGCGGGCCAGACGATTCCCTACGTGGATCGGGAGACCGGGGAAGTCTTCGAGGCGGAGATCTTCGTCGGCACCTTGGGTGCGAGCAACCACACCTTCGTGGAGGCAACGGAAAGCCAGTCTCTTCGCGACTGGATCGGCTCTCACGTGCACATGTACGCCTACTTCGACGGTGTGCCGGAGATCACGGTGCCGGACAACCTGAAGGCAGGCGTGCGCCAGCCATGCTTCTACGAGCCGGACGTGAACTCCACATACCACGAGATGGCGGTCCACTACGGCACGACCGTGCTGCCCGCGCGCGTCCGCAAGCCCCGTGACAAGGCCAAGGTGGAGACGAGCGTCCAGATCGTGGAGCGCCTGATCCTGGCTCCGCTGAGGAATCACACCTTCTTCAGCGTGGCCGAGATCAATGCGGCGATCGTACCGCTTCGTGAGGAGCTGGCTGATCGACCGTTCCAGAAGCTCGAAGGCTGCCGGCGCACACTCTTTGAAGCGCTGGACCGGCCGGCACTGCTGCCGCTTCCGGCTACGCCGTATGCCTTCGCCGAGTGGCGCAAGGCGCGGGTGAACATCGACTACCACGTCGAGGTGAAGCGGCACTACTACAGCGTCCCCTACACGCTGGCGCGGCAGCCGGTGGAGGTCCGCCTCAGCAGCAATGGTGTCGAGATCTTTCACTCCGGCCGCCGCGTGGCCGCACACATCCGCAACTCGAGGGTCGGCGGCTACAGCACCCTGCCCGGGCATCGGCCTAAAGCGCACCAGAAGCACTTGGAGTGGAGTCCCTCACGGCTGATCCGCTGGGGAGAAGAGATCGGCGTCTCGACAGGGGCGCTCGTCGCCAAGATCCTCGATAGCCGACCCCATCCGGAGCAGGGGTATCGCGCCTGTCTGGGTCTCATGCGGCTCGCCAAGCGCTACACGCCCGAGCGGCTGGAAGCCTCCTGCTTCCGTGCGTTGCGCAGCGGCGCCCACAGCTACCGATCCGTGAAATCCATCCTCGAGCATGGACTCGATCGTGTCCCGCTGGAGGAACAAGCCGAACTCTCGCTGCCCACCGACCACGAGAATGTCCGCGGCGCAGCGTACTTCAACTCCTGAATCGAGAACAGAATCCATGCTACTGCATCATACCCTGGAACGGTTGCACGACCTCCGGCTTCGCGGCATGGCCGAGGCGCTGGAAGAGCAACTCAGCCACTCTGCCGCCACCGACCTCGGCTTCGAGGATCGACTCGGGTTGCTCGTCGAGCGTGAACTCACTTGGCGCGACAACCGCCGCCTGCAGCGTCTACTGCAGCACGCCCGACTTCGCGTGGGCGCCACGATCGAGGACGTGAACTTCCGGGCCGCTCGCGGCCTGGACCGCTCGGTCCTCATGCGTCTTGGGAGCTGTGAGTGGATCCGTCAGAGTCAAGTCGTGCTGATCGTCGGGCCCACCGGCGTCGGCAAGACCTACCTGGCCTGTGCCCTCGGCCAGGCGGCCTGCCGGCGGGGCATGTCCACCAAGTACTTCCGGATGGGCAGACTGCTCGGTGATCTGGCGCTTGCCCGGGCGGACGGCTCCTATGGCAAACTGCTGACGAAGCTGGCCAAGACGGAGCTGCTCATCCTCGATGACTGGGGTCTCGCTCCTCTGGCAGATGCAGAGCGCCGGGATCTGCTCGAAGTCCTTGAAGACCGCTACGATCGTCGAGCCACCCTCGTCACCAGCCAGTTACCCATCGAGCACTGGCACGAGTACCTCGCGAGTCCGACGCTTGCAGACGCCATCATGGACCGGCTGGTCCATGGTGCCCACAAACTCATCCTGAAGGGAGGGTCGATGCGAAAAGTGGAGGCGGCTCGACAAAGCGACGCCCCACCTCCAGATTGACGAACACCGGCGTCGCTTCGCTTCGACCCCTGGTCAGCATGGACCGATCCGGGTGGTCAGCTTGGAGCGAAACCGCTGGTCAGCTTCGCCCGATCCAACTGGTCAACATCGCCGGTCTACGCA
>JBBDRJ010000021.1:0-73982 GCA_040905525.1 Actinomycetota bacterium | reverse complement strand
AGAACCACAAGCACTCGGTGAACAACCCGTACGCGCAGTTCCAGACCGAGTACTCACTGCAGGAGATAAAGGACGCGCCGATGATCTACGAGCCACTTACGAAGCTGCAGTGCTCGCCGACGTCGGACGGTTCGGGCGCGGCGATACTGGCCAGCGAGGACTTCGTCCGCAAGCACGGGCTCACCGACCAGGCCGTCGAGATCATCGGCCAGGCCATGGCTTCGGACACGGAGGCCACCTACGACGGCGGCGACTCCATCCACCTCGTCGGCTACGACATGTCGAAAACGGCGGCCGAAAAGGTGTACGCGCAGGCCGGCATCGGTCCGGCCGATGTCCAGGTCATCGAGTTGCACGACTGCTTCTCAGCCAACGAGCTCATCACCTACGAAGCCCTCGGTCTGGCCGAAGAGGGCAAGGGGGCCGAGCTGGTCGCCAACGAGCAGACGACGTATGGCGGCAAGTGGGTCGTGAACCCGTCCGGTGGTTTGATCTCCAAGGGCCACCCCCTCGGCGCCACCGGCCTTGCGCAGTGCGCGGAGCTCAACTGGCAGGTGCGCGGCCTGGCCGACAAGCGTCAGGTCGACGGTGCGAAGATCGGCCTCCAGCACAACATCGGCCTCGGCGGCGCCGCCGTCGTCACCGCATACAAGAAGGCCGGCCTCTAGCCCTCGGGAGCAACGAACGCGTTGCGAACTCGTTAGTCCTGGCGTAGGGTCTGCCCGCACTTGACTGAACAGTCAAGTGCGGACATTGCCGTGGGGAGGCTGAACTGGGCGCACTGACCGTCTTGAGCGGCGATCGCCGGTTGCGTCTGGGTCTGGGCATCGTCGCTTTCTTCGTCGCCGTCCATCTCCTTTGGCCGCTCAAGCC
This sequence comes from Actinomycetota bacterium, assembly GCA_040905525.1. GTDB lineage: Bacteria > Actinomycetota > JAICYB01 > JAICYB01 > JAICYB01 > JBBDRJ01. The sequence goes on along the minus strand of JBBDRJ010000021.1, from coordinate 73,109 downwards.
GGGGATAATCGTCCAGGGCGTGGTGATCGGCGGGCTCACCGCCCTGATCGCCTTCGGCATCTCGCTCACCTACCGGGCGAACCGCATCGTCAATTTCGCGCAGGGCGACCTCGGCGCGGCGCCTGCGGTCCTGGCCGTCCTGCTCATCGTGGGGCCGAGATGGCCGTTCCCTTTGGCCACGCTCACCGGGCTCGCGGCGGCTGTGGCGCTCGGAGTGCTCGTCGAGGTCGCCGTTATCCGGCGGTTCACGAAGGCTCCGCGGCTCATACTCACCGTGGCCACGATAGGTCTGGCTCAGGTTCTGGCCGGCTTAGGGATCGTGCTCCCGCGACTGTTCGACCTAACCGTGCCGCCGCAGTCCTATCCGGCTCCCTTCGACGTGTCGTTCACCATCGACCCCATCACGTTCTCCGGTAGCGACGTGCTCGCGATGCTCGTCGTGCCGCTGGTCATCGTCGGGCTCGGAGGCCTGCTCCGTTACACCGACTTCGGCATCGCGGTCCGTGCCAGTGCCGAGAGCGCCGACCGCGCGTCGTTGCTCGGGATCCCTGTGGCACGCGTACGCGTCGGCGTGTGGGTGCTGGCCACGGTGCTCGCCACAATCGCCATGCTTCTGCGTGCAGGAATCATCGGCTTGCCGATCGGAAGTGTTCTCGGTCCGGCGATCCTGCTGCGTGCGCTGGCGGCTGCCGTGATCGGACGCATGGAGAAACTGCCTACGATCTTCGGAGCCTCCGTCGCTTTGGGGATCCTCGAGGCGGCGATCGCGTTCCGGAGCGAGTCCATCCTGATCTCACCCATCACGTTCGTTGTGCTGCTCGGCGCGCTGGTCTTCCAGCACCGCGACCGCATCACGCGCTTCGCCGAGGCCTCGAGCTGGCGGGTGGCGGCCGAGGTGCGACGGGTGCCGCGCGAGCTGGCCGGACTTCGCGAGCTCAAGGTCGCGCGCTTCGTCCTGGGAGCTTTGCTGCTCGCCGGCGTTCTGGTCGTCCCGGCGATCTTCGACGACGGGAACACGAACAAGGCCGCATTGGTCCTCATCTTCGGCATCGTGGCGATCTCCCTCGTCGTTCTCACCGGGTGGGCCGGACAGGTGAGCCTCGGACAGATCGGTTTCCTCGGAGTCGGAGCAGCCGTTGGAGGAGCTGCCACTGCGAACTGGGGGTGGGACCTCTCTCTTGCGCTGTTGGTCGCCGGGGGTGCCGGCGCTCTCGTGTCTCTGGTGATCGGGATTCCGGCGCTCCGCGTGCGGGGGCTGCTGCTCGCTGTCGTCACGCTCGCTTTTGCATTGGCGGTTTGGTCGTGGGGGATCAACCGTGACTTCCAGTCCTGGTTGCCGACGGGACGCGTCCCCCGCACGCCGCTGTTCGGCCGCATCGTGGTCGAGTCGGAGACGCGTTACTACTTCCTTTGTCTCGCGGTCTTCGTCGGCGTGCTTGCCATGACTCATGCCTTGCGCGCAGGTCGTACCGGTCGCGTGCTTGTGGCTACCCGAGAGAACGAGCGCGCCGCGCAGTCCTTCGGTGTCAACGCAACGCGCGCCAAGCTCACCGCCTTCGCGTTCTCCGGCTTCTTCGCCGCGCTGGCCGGCGGTCTGTTCGTCCATCACCAGCAGAGCCTCGGCGTATCGGCGTTCGCACCTGAGGAAAGCCTGCGCGCGTTCACGATGGTCGTGATCGGCGGTCTGGGCTCTCCGGCCGGTGCTCTCCTCGGAGCCGTGTACATTCAAGCCGTCGAGTGGGCGCGGGGCGTTTGGCCCACGAGCATCCAGGCCTTCATGTCCTTATTGGGAACCGGGGTCGGGCTGCTGGTGGTGTTGATGGTTCTGCCGGGAGGCTTGGGCGCGGTCCTGTACCGCATCCGCGACGGCTTCCTGCGCAGAGTGGCCAAACGTCACGACATCGTCGTTCCCAGCCTGGTCGCTGATGTGCAACCGGACGCCGCCGTTCTAAGTGTCGGTGCCGGCGCATCGTCGAACGGCGGAAGCCGGCCGTCGGCGCGCGAACGCGTGCCCTCCAAAGCTGAGCCGGCCTTGCTCCGTGTGCGCGACCTCGAAGTCTCCTACGACGGTGTGCAGGTGCTCTTCGGCGTCGACTTGGACGTCGAGGCCGGCGGGATCGTCGCGCTGTTGGGCACCAACGGAGCCGGAAAGTCGACGGTGCTTAAAGCCATCTCGGGGATCGTCGAGGTCGGGGAGGGCTCGGTGGCCCTGGAAGGTGACGAGATCGCAGGCCGACAGGCGCACGACATCGCCGCACTCGGCGTCGTGCAGGCGCCGGGCGGGGCCGGCGTCTTCCCATCGCTAACGGTCGGCGAGAACCTGCGCGCATCGTCGTGGCTCTTCCGGCGATCGCGCAAGGAGGTGACCGAGGCGACCGAGCGCGTCCTCGATCTGTTCCCGGAGATCCGAGATCGCCTCGATGCGCCGGCGGGAAACCTCTCCGGTGGGGAGCAGCAGATGCTCATGCTGGCGATGGCCTTCATCGGACGGCCCAAGTTGCTGATGATCGACGAGCTCTCGCTCGGACTTGCCCCCGTCCTCGTCGGGCGACTGCTCGAAGTCGTACGCAAGATCAGAGAAACCGGGACCACGATCGTCCTCGTCGAACAATCGGTGAATGTCGCACTCACGGTCGCCGACCGCGCCTACTTCCTGGAGAAGGGCGAGGTTCGCTTCGAGGGGTCGACGGCCGACCTCCTCGACCGACCGGATGTTCTGAGGTCGGTGTTCCTCGAGGGTGCGGCGTCGCGCGGTGGTGGCGCCCGTCGACGAGCATTCGTGACGAGACGCGCACGTTCTCTCCGGACGGGTCGCGCGCTCGAGATCCGAGAAGTGCGGCGCTCATTCGGCGGCGTCGTCGCCGTAGACGACCTCAGCCTGTACGTCGCTCCGGGTGAGATCGTCGGTGTGATCGGCCCCAATGGCGCCGGGAAGACGACCTTGTTCGATCTCGCCTCCGGGTACCTGCCGGTCGAGCGGGGTGCGGTATTCCTTCACGGCCGCCCGGTCACCGAATTGGGTCCGGACGCCCGCGCGCGCCTCGGTCTCGGGCGATCTTTTCAGGACGCTCGGCTCTTCCCCGGGCTAACGGTTTCCGAAGCTATCGCCGTCGGGATGGATCGCGCAGTCGATGTACGAGACCCGCTGGCGATCGCGCTGGGGGTTAGCGACGCCGGTGCCTCCGAGCGGCTGACCGTCGATCGCGTCGACGAGCTGATCGAGCTCATGGGGCTGGGCGCATTCCGTGACAAGTTCCTCGCCGAGCTGTCGACCGGTTCCCGTCGCATCGTCGATCTCGCTTGCGTCCTCGGACATGCCCCGTCCGTGATCCTGTTCGACGAACCGTCATCCGGAATAGCGCAGAGGGAAGCCGAAGCGCTTGGACCTTTGTTGAAACGCGTGCGCGACGATACGGGAGCTGCACTACTGGTCATCGAGCACGACATGCCACTGGTTACCTCGATCGCCGATCGGCTGATAGCACTCGATCTCGGCCGTGTTGTCACCGAGGGTGACCCGGCCCAGGTTGTTCGCCATCCGGATGTCGTCGCGTCCTACCTCGGCGTCGATCGTTCGGCAGTCAACCGGTCGGGAGCTTCCACACGCAGGGTAAGGAAGAAGACCACGAGGCGCGTGAGGGCAAAGGCGCGGTGAAAGCCCTGATCGAAGGACTCAGGAACTTAGATCTCGCGGCTGTGAGGCGAGGGTTGATAGACAACAAGCAGTTCGTCGCGATCGTCTTGCTCGGAGTCCTCACCGTTGCGTTCGTGCGCGGTGAACCGGCTCCATCTTTGCTGGCCGGTGGCGAAGCGGGCGGTGGAGCACCGACCGTGGCTGCAGCGGCGACGCCCACGCCCGAGGAGATCCGTGACGCCGTGGACGACCTGATCGATGCGGTGTCTCCGCCGGTGGTCGGCGGCGCCGACGATTTCGGATCGCCGCCGGGACTTCCGCCCGCACCGCCGGAACCTCCGGCGCCGACCTGCGCGAGCACCGATCCCATACGAGATATCTACGAGCAGGTCCAGGGCCCACTGAGCGCAGCGCTGGGGGCTCCGGCCCCAGGCAAAGCGTTGCTCACCCTCGCCGAGATCGCCGCGGGGTGCAGCGATGCCGATCCGACCGGGGCCGTCCTGGACCTGGCGCTCGAGTTCGCTCCGCTGGTCCCCGACCTCGGGATCCCGCCGATCGATCTTCCCGACGTGCCCGGAGTGCCGCCGCTGCCCGTCCCGCCGGAGGTCGTCGATGCCCTCGGCCCCCTCTCCGGTGCGATCCGCGACGGCTGCTCGAACCTCGCACTCATCTCGCTAGTGCTGATCGTGCTTCCGCCCGCCATCCAGTCGCCGATCGGGTCGAGCGACCTGATCCAGTTCCTCGCACCGGCCTCGGCGCTGTGCGGGCTCTTCGACGAGGAGCCGGCGGAATGAAACTCTCCGTCACACGTGAGGAAGTCGCCGCGGCTCGTCGCGAAGTCTGGCGAGGATTCGCTCGCTATCGCGCGGCCGGTATCTCACTGGTGGTCCTGCTGGCGATCATCCTCGCTTTCCCGCCGGCGAGGTCGGCGAGCACGCGCGCCGGTGACACCTCGTCGGGACCGGTCGGCCCGGCGCCCGCGGACATCGCTGCACCCAGAGCAACCGACTCGGCCACGAGCGGCGGGTCGTCGGCAGGAGCCGATGACGGCGAAGGCGGATCGGGATCCGGTGAGCGGCCTCTTCCGGCCAACTGTGATCCCAATACGGGCCGGATCAAATTCCCGTCCGTCTACGCACCACCCTGCGTCTATCCCGTGGTCGAAAACGGCGGCGCGACTTATCAAGGAGTGACGGGCGGCGAGATCAAGATCGTGCTGTACAGGGCACAGCCCGACCCCACGGTCGATTCGCTTATCCGAGCCGCCGGCGCAGCCGATACGCGCGAGGACATCATGGCGACCTACCGGGTCTGGCTGGACATGTTCCAGAACAACTTCGAGACCTACGGCCGCCGCGTCACGTTGCAAACCATAGACGGGTCCGGTCCGACCGACGACGACGCTGCCGCGCGTGCGGACGCGATCAAGGTGGCAACGCAGATAAAGCCCTTCGCGGTCTTCGGCGGTCCACCGCCCTTCGTTGACGAGCTCGCTCGCCGGGGGATCGTTTGCATTACGCAAGCGCAGCGCCCCAAGGAGTACTTCGAGGAACGCGCCCCGTTCGTCTACGGCACGCAGATGAGCTCCTCGCAAGTGTTCTTACAGCTGGCCGAGTACATCGGTAAACGCTTGTGGAAAAAGAACGCCATTCACGCCGGAGACGCAGAATTCCGCTCGCAGAAGAGAAAATTCGGCCTTATCTACAGCGACACGCCGGAAGGGATCTATCGCCCCGGTGTCGCTTACTTCGAGAAGGAGCTTGCGCGGTACGGAGCCAAGTTGACGGACAAAGTCAGCTACGAAGGCGACATCAACCGTGCCCAGGAGCTTGCACGTGTGGTCGTGTCTCGCCTAAAGGAGAAAGGGATCACGAGCGTGCTGTTCTCCGGCGACCCGGTGGCGCCGATCTTCTTCACTCAGGAGGCTACGAATCAGGGCTGGTTCCCAGAGTGGGTGCTTTCGGGAGGCACGCTCGTCGACACGAACTTCTTCGGCCGTACCTACGACCAGAGGCAGTGGAGTCGTGCTTTCGGGATGAGCCAGTTGTGGATACGCCCGCCGCAGGAGGTCAATGAACCTCACTACCAACACGTTTGGCACACGGGCAGCCCACCGCGTGCCAAAGCGACGTACGAGATCCTCTATCAAGAACCGCTCGTTCTGTTCACGGCGATCCATATGGCCGGACCAAACCTCAATCCGCGAACTTTCCGCGACGGGTTGTTCTCCTACCCCGTGTCCGGGAAGGGCCTCATCACGCAACTTCAGCGTTCGTTCGGGCGCCAGGGCGTGTGGCCGTTCGACGACTACACGGGCTTCGACACCGTGACCGAGGTGTGGTGGGATCCGTCCTCGCGTGGAAACGACGAGGTGGGCAACGCCGGCGCCGGACAGTTCCAGTTCGTCGACGGCGGGAAGCGATACGCACCGGGGGAATGGCCGACGAGCGACCCGAAGGTCTTCACCCGCAACGGCGCCCGGACGTCGTACGACTCATTGCCGCCCAGCGACGTCTATCCGAAGTATCCGAAGCCGAAGTAACCAACGGGGTGCGGTCGCAGGATGCCCAGTCCAGCCCCCCTCACTTGGGCGTTGACGGCTAACCTACGGTCGCGTAGGGTACGCGTCCGTAGGTTGTCTATCCGAGGAGCCGCCCGTGGCTATCCAAACGCTCGAGATCCCACCTCCCGCGCCTGAGATCCGCGGCGTGGTTCACCTCACCGAGGCGCAGCTCAAGACGCAGCGCCGCATCACGCTTTTTCTGACCGTTCTCCCCGTGATCGGTGCCGCCCTGGGGATCTGGCAGCTGTGGGGCAACCAGATCGGCGGGCTCGACCTGATACTGCTCCTCTCCTTCTATGCGGCCACCGGCCTCGGGATCTCGGTCGGGTTTCACCGGCTGTTCACGCACCGCAGCTTCCGGGCCGTTCGAGCCCTTCGGGTTGCGCTCGCGCTTTTCGGCTCGATGGCCGTTCAGGGCTCCGTCGTTCAGTGGTGCGCGACGCACCGCCGCCACCACGCGTACGCCGACCAGTACGGCGATCCGCACTCACCGCATCTAGCTCAGGCCGCAGGCTTGCGCGGAGTGCTCCTGGGACTGTGGCACGGCCACATGGGTTGGCTCTTCGCGGGCCAAGGGGAGTCAGAGCCCAAGGAGTGGGTGCCCGACCTGCTGGCCGACCGAGACATCGTCCGCATCGGACGCGCTTTCCCGATCCTGACCTTGGTGAGCTTCTTCTTGCCTCCACTTCTGGCTTTCGCCATCACCCAGTCGCTGATGGGCGCCGTCACCGCTTTCATCTGGGGCTCGCTCGTCCGCATCTTCCTTCTGCACCACGTGACGTGGAGCATCAACTCGATCTGCCACTTCTACGGAAATGAGGCGTATCGGGCGCGCGATGAGAGCCGAAACGTTTGGGCGCTTTCGCCGGTTAGCTTCGGAGAGTCATGGCACAACAACCACCACGCGTTCCCGTGGTCGGCGCGGCTCGGTCTTGACCCATGGCAGATCGATTTCGGCTGGTACGTGATCCGGGGCCTGACGGCCGCGGGACTGGTGAAGGACCCGAAGGTCCCCTCGCCCGATCAGAGGGCGAAGCGGCGACTCACGGCTTGAGTATCGAGAGTCCCGAGCCTGCAACCGTTGGCGTCAATGAAAACCCGCGCCGGACGCGCATGTCCGCCGAGGAGCGACGCGAACAGCTGATCGGCGTCGCCCGCGAGCTCTTCGCCGAGCGTGGCTACGCTGCGGCGTCGATGGAGGAGATCGCCGAGCGCGCGCGGGTCAGCAAGCCCGTCTTGTACGAGCATTTCGGCGGTAAGGACGGTATCTACTCGGTCATCGTGGACCGCGAGGTCACCGAGCTCGTCGACCGCATAAAGCACGCACTCACTCCCGGCCATCCTCGCCGCACGATCACTCGAGCGGTCGAGGCGTTCCTGAAGTACGTCGAGGAAGAGCAGGACGGTTTCCGGATCCTCGTTCGCGACGCGCCCGTGGGGGCCGGAGGAGGATCGCTTCCCAGCGTCATGGATCAGATCGCAACCGCCGTCGAAGAATTGCTTCGGACGGAGCTCAAGGACCGTGGTTACAGCGTGAAGATGGCTCCTGTCCTCGCCCGATCTCTCGTCGGCATGATCGCCCTTCCCGGTCAGTGGTGGCTGGACGCCGCCGAGCTCGAACGGTCCTACGTCGCCGGCCAGATCGTGAATCTCGCTTGGAACGGACTGGGCGCACTCCGTCCCCAACCCGACTGACGATCGCGGAACGGGTACTCAGGCGGCCTCTTGCCGGGGAAGCCAGACCTCTTGCGTGATGGCTTTGATCGATGCCGCCATCGGTATGGCCAAGAGCGCCCCGACGAAGCCGAGCAGCGTGCCGCCGACCAGAGCGGCCAGTAGTACGGCGGCTGCCGATATGTCCACGGCTTGCTTCATCACACGCGGCTGCACCACGTAGTTCTCGAACTGCTGATACAGAAGGAAAAAGATCACGGTGGCGATGCCGGTTCCCGTCCCGTCGAAGAAGGCCACGATCACCGGCGCTATGGCACCGAGTGTCGCGCCGACCATCGGTATCAAAGCGGCCAGCGACACCCACATGGCCAGAGGTAGCGCGTACGGCACACCGATCACACTGAGGACGATCAAGCTCATTACGCCGGCGAACAGGGAAACGCCGACCTGCCCGATCATGTAGCCGCTTATCCGCCGGAAGACCAGGTCGGCAAGCTTCTGGGTTCGCTCCCGGCGACTCCGTGCCAGAAGCCGGGCTCCCCCCGAGATCAGCTTGGGGAGGTCGAGCATGAAGTAGATGGTTAGCACCGTGACCGTGAGGATGCTGAAGAACGCCCGCCCGACCGATCTCGCGACGCCGAGCACGCTGCCCGCGGAGCCCGCGGCGAGCTCGGGGAGGTCGTTCACGGCCGAACGGAGCCGGTCGGAGATGTCGTAGCGGCGATCGAGGTCGGCGAAGCGCCCGCTGCGGTCCGACAGCTCCTCGGCGAAATCGGGGATCTGCTCGGCGAGCCGGACAGTTTGCCGCACCAGCGGCGGCGTCACCGACGCCACGAAGCCCGCGATGAAGAGCAGCGCTACCACGAAAACGGTCGCGACCGCGGCCCCGCGCGGGAAGCGGAAGCGCTGGAGGGCTCGGACCACGGGATCGAGGCCTATCGCGAGGAACAACGCAACGACGACGAGGACGAGGATCTGGCGCACCAAGTAGACGCCGTAGGCGAGAAGAAGCACGCCCAGGACGATCAAGACGATGCGTACGACCGTTGTGTTGCTTGGGTTGCCCTCCGCCACTGTCCGGGACGGTAGCAGCACGTTGGGACAAAATCGGGCCCGGACGGTACCCTTCGACGCAGGGGGAACCAGCACGACCCGAAACCAACGCCACGAGCCCCGACCGGGGGGCGCCCTGGTTCCGCGCTGTCCGGCGATCCTCGCCGCTCTCATCGGACTGGCCCTGCTCGTGGTCGGCCTGGTTCCTTCAACAACAGCGGCGGAGCCCTTCGAGCCGGGCAGCGTCCAGAGCCGTGGCCGCTCGCTCCGCGTGGGCGGGTACATAGGCGGCACGGAGTATTCGCTCAACCTGGGCACGGCCCTAGCCCGCGCGCAGGGATCTCAGGGCAACGCCCAGGCCCAAGCCATCGATCTCGGCTTGTTCGGCCTGATCCTTTCTCAACCAACCGGCTGCGGCGGTGCGCCGCCTCTCCCGCGTGAGCAACAGCCGGCTCCCATAAGGGTGAACTCGGTAGGCGGGAACCACTCGGACACCAACCGTGTCTCCGACTATCAATTGGTCCGCGGCGGAACCGAGTTCGTCGCAGCGACCACCAAGCCCTCGGCGACCGCGCGTACGCGGGTGGGCCAAGTAGACCTCGCCCCCGTGATCGCTTTCGACGGAATCGACTCGACCGCCGATTCCGCCATCGACGCGACAAAGAAGCTGCGCGAATCCGTTGCCGCGACGACGGTGAGCACGATCGACATTGCCGGCGGGATCGTCCGTATCAAAGGCCTACGCTGGCGGGTCGGTCGCACCACGGGAGCTACCTCGGCCGATGAAGGCGCGTTCACGGTCGAGGGGGTCGAGGTTGGCGGCATTTCGCTGCCGACGGAAACACCTGCGCAGATCGCCGATGCCTTTGTCTCGCTGAACGGAGTGCTCGCGACTCTCGGCCTCGTGATCGAGCCGCCCGATCTCGTGCAACACGATGACGGGACCCTCGAGGTAACGCCACTTGTTGTGAACGTCGGCGGTAACGACCAGGCCAACGTTCTCGTAGGGCCGCTGCTCGACGCTTTGCAGCCTCTGCGCGACGAGCTCTACGCGTTCATACATTCCAGCGGCGGTTGCCCACTGGATCCGGGGCAGCTGGACGGCCTCCTCCTCGTTGCCGACGTCCTGCTGGCCGGCGTGACGGGCTCGGGTGGTTTCCGCGTCGAGGTCGGCGGTGCCCGCACCCTTCACGACACGCAAGTGTTCGACAGCTCCCTCGGTGATATTCCTCCTCTCGTTCCGTTCCCGGGTGTGCCCGGGATACCGTCTTCGGTGATCGGCGGCGAATCCGCTACTGGGGGTGGCCCGCGGATCGAAGCGCAACCCGGCGACGCCGGACGCGCAAGCACTCGGTGCGCCACCACGCATCCGTCCGGCAGTCCCGGTTGCTCCAAGGGCTCGGCCGTCCTGGCGGGAACGCTGAGCTTGATCGTGGGGGTCGTCCTGCTCGGTGCCGAGACGTACCGATCCCGGCGCCGCGAAGGTAAGTCTACGTGAGCGAGGAGCGCGGCAAGCTCGGCGGATCGGGCTCGATGCTCTTGTCCGGATACGGGCCGCTACTCGTGCTGATCGCGATCTTCGCTCTCATCACAACGCTCACGCCGACCGTCGCGCCTGAACGGATCGAGTCTGTGCAGTCGGGAGGGCGGGATCCGGGATCGGTCGCCCTCGGCGGTCCGGAGAAGGGCCCGGGTGGCGGGTCGTCCGTTGTTCCCGGTCAGCCGGCCAGCGGGGGACAAGCGGTCGATCAGTGTGCCGACCGCGACAAGCAGGTGCCGGGCGATGGGTACTCGCCGCCCTGCATCTCTTTCAGCGGGGACAACGGCGGCAAGACGAGCCGGGGCGTGACGGATAAGGAGGTGGTGATCGCCTACCGATTGACGACGGATCCCAGCCTGCAGGATGCACTTGCTTCGGTCGGCGGTGGCGATGCCCTCGATTCATCTGAGGCCATCGAGCGGACGGCCTTCGGTCTGGTCGAATACTTCAACGCCCGTTTCCAGCTCTACGGTCGCAAGATCAAGCTCGTCCCCTTCCAAGGGCGGGGAGCGCTAACGACGGAGCTGCTCGGAGGGGGGCAGGACGCGGCCAACAACGACGCGATCAAGGTGTCGAAGGAGCTTGCGCCGTTCGCCGACATCAGCGCGCTCAGTCAGCCCTACTCGGACGCTCTGGCCCGCCAGAAGGTGATGGCGTTCAACGCGCCGTACATGTCCCGGGAGTGGTACACCGCGCGGCGTCCTTACACCTGGAGCCTCACGCCGGACTGCACGTTGCTCACGGGCCTCATCGCCGACTACGCGAACAAGCGCATCTTCGGGCGACCGGCCGCCTACGCCGGCGGCGATCTCCAAGGTCAGGCCCGGCGTATCGCCGTGATCTCGCCCGACAACCCCGAGTACCAGCAATGCGTCGACTCCGGCGTCGACATCGTGCGTAGTGAAGGCAACTCCTACGCGATGCGCGAGTCGTACACGCTGGACATCGCGAGTCTTTCCAGTCAGGCAGCAAGCCTCGTTGCGAAGATGCGCAGCCAGGACATCACTTCCGTCGCCTGCGTCTGCGACCCGATCCTTCCGATCTTCATGACGGCCAAGGCCCACGAGCAGACGTGGTTCCCCGAGTGGTTCGTAACGGGTACCGCTCTCACAGACGTCGACGTGCTGGGCCAGCTGTACGACCAGGAGGAGTGGTCCCACGCCTTCGGCATAAGTGCGCTCGGCGAGCTCGAGCCGTTGCGCGGGAGCTTCGCCTATCAGGCGTACAAGTCGATCCGAAAAGACGAGCCGGCGCTGATCGTCGACATCCTCTACTACACGATCTACATGCTCGCGCTAGGCATACACATGGCGGGCCCGAACCTGACTCCGGAGACCTTCGAGAAGGGCATGTTTGCCTATCCCGGCGGGCAGGGCATCGCCGGACGCTGGAAGTTTGGCCCCGGGGATTACACCCCGATGGAGGACGCGCGCGAGATCTGGTGGGATCCGGAAGCCAGATCCGTGCAGAACGGGGAACCGGGCGCGTATCGAGGTGACAAGCGCCGCTACAAGGTCGGCGAATGGACGCGCGAAGCGCCGAACGTCTTCAAATGAGGTCGGTAGCTGAGCGCTGGGCGCAGGAGCGCGTCGTCCAGATATCCGCGGGCGCGGTGGCTCTCTTGCTGCTCGCGACCGTGATCTTCCCGGACCGCGTCCCCTTCGGAGTCGTCGTTCTCGGAGCGATGCTCGGCACGGGAACCGGGCTGCTGGCCGTCGGGCTCGTCCTGGTCTACCGAACGGCGCGCGTCGTCAATTTCGCCCACGGTGCGATGGGCGGCGTCGGCGGCGGGATGGCCGCCGGACTCTTCCTCGGTCAGAAGTGGCCTTGGGCCGTCGCCGTTCCGATAGGAATCCTCACCGGCGCCGTCGTCGGAGCGATGGTCGAGCGCCTGGTCATACGCCGCTTCTTCACGGCGCCCCGCTTGATCCTCACGGTCGCCACGATCGGCCTCGCGCAAGTTCTGGGGGGCATCGCGATCTTCATTCCCGACCTGACGGATTCGTCACCGCTCGTCGGGGCTTTCCAGACACCGTTGACCGACATCCGGATCAACATCGATCCGGTCATCATCAGCGGCAACGACCTGCTCCTGGTGGCCGTCGTGCCCGCGGTGCTGATCGCGCTTTCGTGGTTCCTTCTGCGCACCGACGCCGGTATCGCGCTGCGCGCGATCGCCGAAAACATCGACCGCGCTCGGCTGCTCGGTATCCCGGCCCAGCGACTTTCTCTCCTGTTGTGGACGATCGTCGGCGGGCTGGCGGCGCTCACGGTGGTGCTCAAGGCTCCGTCGGAAGGGCTGAGCCTCGACGTGGCGGCCGGTCCCGCCGTCCTTCTCCCTGCTCTGGCTGCCGCCGTCGCCTCGGGTATGAGCTCGCTTCCGCGTGCTTTTACCGCCGGTGTCGGGCTCGGTGTGCTCGATCAGCTCGTGCGATGGAACGTCGACCGTCAAGCGACGACATCTCTGGTTCTGTTGGCCGTCATCGTCGTCGCGCTGCTAGCGCGCCGAAGGCCTGCCACGAAGGCCGAGTCGGCCGGCGAGTCGTCCTGGACGTCGGTCGGAACCGGCCGGCGACTGCCGGCGAGGCTCGCAGCTCTTCCCGAAGTGCGGATCGCGCGCTGGACGTTGATGGCTCTCGTTGCTGCAGTCGCCGTCGGGTTCCCACTCGTTGCCAGCGCATCGCAAACGAACAGGGGAACGATCGCTCTCGTCTTCGGGCTCGTCGCCATCTCGCTGGTCATCCTCACCGGATGGGGCGGCGTGGTCAGCCTCGGCCAGGTTGCGATCCTCGGAGCGGGGGGCGTGGTCACGGCGAACCTCATCGGGCGATGGAACGTCGACCTCTTCTGGACGCTCGGCGCCGCCGCGGCAGCCGGCGTGATCGTCGCGTTGCTGCTCGGTCTGCCTGCGCTTCGGGTCCCGGGGCAGTTCCTCGCCGTGACCACACTCGCCTTCGCCGTTGCGGTCGACCTATTCATCATCAACCCGACGAACTTCAGCTGGTTGATTCCGCAGGCCTACACGCGTCCTTGGTTGTTGAAGCGGTTCGACCTCGGCGGCGAGAGACCGCTCTATTACCTCGCCTTGGCCCTGCTCGTCGCGGCGGTGTGGGCCGTGCGTGGATTGCGAAGATCGCGCGCCGGTCGCGTCATCGTCGCGACGCGCGACAACGAGCGCATGGCGGCTGCGGGCGGCGTCGACCCCGTACGCGCAAAGCTGACGGCGTTCGTCGTCTCGGGCATCCTGGCCGCGCTCGCGGGCGCTATCCATGCCGTGTCGCTGCAGGGCATAGGTCTGCGCACCTACCAGGCCTCGGACAGCCTGCTTGCGTTCTCGATGGCCGTGATCGGCGGCATCTCATCTCTGGGCGGATCGCTTTCCGGTGTGATCCTCGTGCAGTCGATCGGTTATGGGCTCCCGCGACTGCAGCTGCTGCTGACGGGAGCCGGGCTGCTCGTCATCCTGCTCGTGCTCCCGGGCGGGCTGGCTCAGGCGTTCGAGCGCGTGCGCGATCGTTTCGCCATTGCGATTGCGCGTCGCCGGGGCGTCGATCTCGAGGACGTGCTCGAGACGGTGGACGAGCTCGTCGGCGGTTCGGCGCGGCGGAGCGACGATGCAGACCCGGAAGAGGAAGGAGCGATCCTCAGCTGCGACGGCGTTCGCGCCTCTTACGGCACCCTCGACGTTCTCTTCGGTGTGGATACCTCCGTTCGCGAAGGTGAGCTCATAGCGCTGCTCGGTACGAACGGCGCCGGGAAGTCGACGCTCCTCCGATCGATCTGTGGCCTACTGCCGCCGACGGCGGGACGCGTGCGCTTCGACGGCAAGGACATCACCGGCGAGCCGGCCGAACGCATCGCGTCGCTCGGCATCTCGCTCATGCCCGGGGGGCGCGGAATCTTTCCGACATTGACGGTGGCGGAGAACCTCCGTCTCGCGTGCTGGTTGCTGCGCAAGGATCGCGAGTCCTCCGAAGCCGCCCGCGAACGTGTGCTCGACCTCTTCCCGGTCTTGCGTGATCGTGCGACGGTCCAAGCCGGGAACTTGTCCGGCGGAGAACAACAGATGCTCTCGCTCGGCATGGCTTTCGTCCTGCGGCCAAAGGTGCTTGCGATCGACGAGCTTTCGCTCGGTCTTGCACCGGCCGTGGTTGGACGCCTGGTGGACACCGTTCGCGAGATCCACAGGCAGGGAACAACGGTTGTGCTCGTCGAGCAGTCGGTGAACGTCGCTCTGCTCCTGGCCGACCGCGCGGTGTTCCTCGAGAAAGGCCAAGTGCGTTTCCGGGGACCCACGAAGCGACTCCTCGATCGTCCGGACATACTGCGCGCCGTGTTCATCGGACAGACGCCTCCTGCCGGGCCGGCGCGTCGTCGTAACGTGCGCAGCAACGGAGCCGGTTCCAAGCTCGAGTGCACCGGGCTCGTGAAGCATTTCGGTGGGATCATCGCGGTCAACGACGTCGATCTGGTGGTGGAACCGGCATCGATCGTGGGGTTGATCGGGCACAACGGGGCGGGGAAGACCACGCTCTTCGACCTCGTCACCGGGTTCCTCGACCCCGATGCGGGAAAGGTCACGCTCGACGGCGATGACGTCACGGGAGATTCTCCCCACCATCGGGCCATCGTCGGGCTCGGTCGTTCGTTCCAGGAAGCTCGTCTGTATCCGACGCTCACCGTTCGCGAAGCGATCAGCGTCGCGCTCGAACGGCACCTTGCGAACCGCGATCCGGTCGCGGCCGCGCTGCGCCTGCCTGCGTCGACCGATACCGAAGCTGCGATCAGCGAGCGCGTGGACGAACTTCTGAAGCTCGTCGGGCTCGTGCCGTGGCAGGACAAGCTCACCGGGGATCTCTCGACGGGCACTCGTCGCATCGTCGAGCTCGCATGCCTGCTCGCTTTGGATCCTGCCGTCGTGCTCTTCGACGAACCATCGGCGGGTATCGCGCAGCGCGAGGCCGAAGCACTCGGCCCCCTCTTGCGCAAGGTGCAGAAGGAGACGGGTTGCTCGATGGTCGTGATCGAGCACGACATGGGACTCCTTACGTCCCTGTGCGACGAGATCGTGGCTCTCGAGCTCGGATCCGTGATCGCCCGCGGCAAACCGAAACAGGTGCTGTCGCATCCGCTCGTGATCGCGTCGTACCTGGGAACCGATCAGAAGGTCGTGCGGAGGTCGGGAAGGTAGCGTGGAGTTCCGGGGTCGGGCGCCCCGCGGGTACGCTCGCTATAGATGAAGATCGGAATGGTGGGGCTCGGTCGCATGGGCGGCAACATGGCCGAGCGTCTGCGGCGCGCCGGACACGAGGTCGTCGGTTACGCGCGCACGTCACCCGATGCCGACGTCCACTCGTTGCCCGATCTCGTAGCAGCGCTCGAACCTCCCCGCATCGTTTGGATGATGATCCCGGCGGGCGATCCAAGCGAGGAGGCCATCGCCGCGCTGGCCGACCTCCTGTCCTCCTCCGACATCGTCGTCGAAGGTGGTAACTCTAACTACCGCGATTCGATCCGGCGCGGTGAAGCTCTCGCCTCGCGTGGCATCGGATTCATCGATGCCGGTGTGAGCGGCGGTGTTTGGGGACTCGACAACGGCTACTGCCTGATGGTCGGCGGCGATGCCAAGTATGTTGCTTCGATTCAGCCTGCCTTCGACGACCTCGCTCCTGTTGGAGGTTTCGCGCACGTCGGTCCGGCCGGCGCCGGACACTTCACGAAGATGGTGCACAACGGCATCGAGTATGGCCTCATGGAATCTCTCGCCGAGGGCTACGAGCTCCTGCGTGCCTCAGAGCTCGGTATCGACGTTCCGTCCGCGCTGTCTGCATGGACGCAGGGAAGCGTCGTCCGTTCCTGGCTCCTCGAGCTGCTCGTCGACGCGGTGAAGGATGACCCCGAGCTCGCGGAGCTTCGCGGCTACGCCGAAGACTCCGGCGAGGGTCGGTGGACCGTGGAAGAAGCCGTTCGACTCGGTGTCCCGGCTCCCGTGATCTCGCTGTCTTTGTTCCGACGATTCGCTTCGCGTCAGGACGATTCACCGGCCATGAAGGTGATCGCCGCGCTCCGACGCGCCTTTGGCGGACACGAGGTGCGCGAGGAATGAGCGAGAAGACCGACGCGCTAGTTCTTTTCGGCGCGACGGGCGACCTCGCCAAGCGCGCGCTCTATCCGGCCCTCGATCAGCTTCAGCGCCGGGGTCGTCTCGGTATACCGGTCATCGGTGTCGCGCGTTCGCAGTGGGACGACGACGAGCTCCGCCAGTTCGCGCGGAAGGCGATCGAGGAGTTCGGGCCGGAGGGCTTGGACGAGCAGGTCTTCGCGGGGCTGTCGAAGTCCCTTTCCTATATTCGCGGCGAGTACGACTCGGAGGACACCTACAACCGTCTGCGCGAAAAGCTCAAGGGAGCGCAGCATCCGCTGGCGTATCTGGCCGTTCCTCCGAGCATCTTCGACGACGTGATCAGGGGCCTCGAGCATGCCGGCCTGGCTTCCAATGGCCGAGTCATCGTCGAGAAGCCCTTCGGGCGGGACCTCGAATCGGCTCGCAAGCTCAACCGGTGTCTGCTGCGTGCGTTCGAGGAAGACGACGTGTTCCGGATGGATCATTTCATGGGCAAGGAGTCGGTCCTGGATCTCCTGGTGTTCCGATTCGACAACCTCATCCTCGAACCGTTGTGGAACCGGCACTACATCAAGAGCGTGCAGATCACGCTGGCCGAGGACTTCGGCGTTCAAGGCCGGGGAGCCTTCTACGAGGAGGTCGGAGCTCTTCGCGACGTTGTTCAGAACCACTTGATGGAGCTCGTGATGCTGGTGGCGATGGAGCCGCCGGCCGCATCGCACCAGCGGGCCCTGCGCGACGAGAAGGTGAAGCTGTTGCGGGCCATGCGATCGTTCGATCCGGCGTGCGCTGTGCGCGGCCAGTACGAGGGCTATCGCGAAGAGAAGAGAGTGGCGCCCGACTCCGACGTCGAGACATTCTTTGCTGTCAAGACCTTCATCGACAACTGGCGGTGGTCCGGCGTGCCGTTCTACCTGCGAGCCGGAAAGCGAATGGCGGCGACGCTGACCGAGGTGCTCGTCGAGTTCCAGCGTCCGCCGGCGCCGCTGTTTCGGGATGCCTCGCTGCCGCGGCCGCACCCGAACCAATTCCTCTTCCGGCTGAAACCGGACGAGGGCATGTCGCTCACTGTCCAGATCAAGGAATCCGGCAACCGCTTGGTTAGTGCGCCCGTCGAGCTTCAGTACTCCTACGACGAGAACCGCGAAGCTCTGGAGGAGACGGCGTACGAACGACTGATCGGAGATGCGCTCGAGGGGGACCCCGCGCTCTTCGCGCGCTCCGACGCGATCGAGGAAGCCTGGCAGGTCGTCATGCCGCCCCTCGAAGCTCCTCCACCGCTGCATCCCTACGAAGTTGGGAGCTGGGGACCCAAGAAAGCAGACGAGTTGATCGACGGCGGCTGGCACAATCGCGTCCCCACGCCCGCCGATGGTGGCGCCGCACGCCTCTAGATGGACGAACGGGTCGAGGTCCTTCCCGATCCGGATTCCCTGGCCGACCACGCAGCCTCGGTGTTCGCGGATGCGATTCGTACCGCGATCGGTCAAAGAGGACGATGCACGCTCGCGCTCAGCGGGGGACAAACACCGGCTGCGACGCTTAAGCGTCTGGCGATCGCCGATGTCGACTGGACGAACGTCGACGTTGTCCAGGTGGACGAACGTGTCGTACCCGACGGTCATCCCGACCGCAACCTGACCCTCATCCAAAAGGAATTGATCGAGCACGTCGCCGGCGAGGGTCCTCGCCTGCACCCCATGCGGGTTGTCTCTCACGACTTGGACGCCGCATCACGTGCCTATGCGGAGACCCTGGAGAAACTCGCTGGCTCGCAGGAGGCCGGCTCGCCGCCCGCACTCGACGTTGTGCAGCTCGGACTCGGCCCGGACGGACATACGGCATCCCTGTTTCCCGGCGACGCCGCGCTCGAGGTTCGTGACAGATGGGTGACGTGGACCCCTCCCCACCACGGATACCTCCGCATGACGTTGACCTATCCGGTACTCGCGGCTTCTCGCTTGAACGTCTTCCTGGTCGAGGGAGCCGACCGCGCCGAAGCGTTACGTGCGACGCTTGCGGGTGAACTGTCGGTGCCGGCGGCCCGGCTGAGTGCTTCTGCTGTTCGCTTCCTGGTCGACGCTGCCGCAGCCCGCGCGCTCTAGTCGCGGGCGATCGCGTTGACCAGACGCGCGGCGAGAATCCTCAGCAGGGGTACGGCGACGGCTGGATGGGTCTCGAGGAGCGCAATGAACTCGTCGCGACGGATGCAAAGCCCGCGGACGGCCGTCGTCGTGTGGACGCGGCCCGTGTGCACGGCGCGCTCGTCCAAGCAAGCCAGCTCGCCGACGATTTCGCCCGGCCCGATCTCTATGGTGTGGTCGTGGATCTCGAGGACAGCTTGCCCGTCCTCGAAAAGAAAGACCCCGGAGCCGACGAGTCCGGGCTCGATGAGGTTGTGTCCGGCCGGCGCATCGAAGGGCAGAGCTACGGCGGCAACCGCTTCCAGGGTGGCCGTATCCAGACCGGAAAAAAGCGGCAGCGCAGCGACTCGTTGGACGTGTTTCGAGGTCACGGCAGGTATCCTACCGTTCGCGCGGCCTCAGCAAACGGTGCTGGCAGAGCCGTTTTTTAGCCTCTGACCTGCGCAAACGCTGGTCGAGCGTTTGCAGGAAATGCTGTCCGGAGCTATCCTTGGTCAAGAGCCGCGGCGCGGCGGCATGTGAATGTGCGTTGGCGAGTGGGCCTCGAGCCCACCTTTTTATTTGGGGGGACGGTAGTGGCAGCGAAAGCGAGCGATGTTCGGCATGGCCGCGATGGCTCTGCTCTGCGCCGCCAGCCCGCCGAGGTCGTGGCCGCCGTTCGCGCCGTAGCCGGGCGAGTCTGCAACGCTCACGGCCTCCTCCTGTGGGACATCGGCTTCGTCCGCGAGGCGGGCCGGGAGACACTCCGCGTCGCTTGCGACCGGACCGGAGGCGTTGTCTCCGACGAGCTTGCCGTCGTCGCCGAGGATCTCTCGCGTGAGCTCGATCATGCCGACGCCGTACCCGGCGAGCAGCGCTACATACTCGAAGTCACCTCACCGGGAGCCGAGCGCCGGCTCGAGGGGGCCGAGCAATTCCGCGTGTGCACGGGACGCCGGGCGAATGTGACTCTCGCGGGCGGCCGGACGGTGCTTGGAACGATAGGCGAGGTCACGGACCGCGCCGTCACTCTTGAAACCGCCGACGGATCCGTCCTGACTTTGTTCGACGACATCGGTCGCGCGCGATTGGTGATCGAGGGATTCGGAGCTGCTACCTGATGGCGCGCACACGTAAGAAGCCCGATCGCAATCTCGAGCTCATCGACGCCCTCGCGACCCTTGAGCGTGACCGCGGCATGCCCGCGGACACGGTCTTCCAGGCGCTGGAAGCGGCGTTGTCCGCTGCCTACCCGAAGACACCCGGCGTTTCTGCTACCCACGCGCGCGTCGAGATCGATCGTCAGTCCGGCGAGATCAGAGTGTTCGAGCAAGAAGTGGACGAAGAGACAGAAGAGGTACTCAAAGAGTCCTACGTCGAGACGCCTCCCGAGCTCGGGCGTATCGCCGCTCAGACAGCAAAGCACGTCATCCATCAGAAGCTGCGCGAGGCTGAGCGTCAGATGGCCTTCGAGGAGTACGAGGACCGAACCGGCGAGATCGTCACCGGGATCGTCGAGCAGCACGACCCGCGCTTCGTGATCTTGAATCTTGGCAAAGCGGAGGCGATCATGCCGTACTCCGAGCAGATCCCTCGCGAGCGGTACGAGATCGGTGATCGCGTGCGTGCGTATATCGTCGAGGTCCGTGAAGGGCGGGGGCCGACCATCGTTGTTTCCCGCTCTCATCCCGGTTTGGTGCGCAAGCTGTTCGAGATGGAAGTCCCGGAGATCTTGGACGGCCTGGTCGAGATTAAGGCCATCGCGCGTGAGGCCGGGCACCGAACGAAGATCGCGGTTGCGTCCAACGACTCAAACATCGACCCCGTCGGCGCTTGTGTGGGGCCGAAGGGCTCCCGCGTGCGTGGAGTGGTGAATGAGCTGCGCGGCGAGAAGATCGACGTCGTGGCCTGGACCGAGGACACGCCGCGCATGATCTCCGAGGCCTTGCAGCCCGCTCGTGTGCGTGACGTCCGCATCGATCCCGACTCGAAGACGGCAACGGTCATCGTCGCCGACCGGGAGCTGTCGCTCGCGATTGGCAAGGAAGGTCAGAACGCGCGCTTGGCGGCCCGCTTGACCGGGTGGCGCATCGACATCAAGAGCGAGAGCCAGCGCGCGGCCGGAGAGCAGACGGCGCAGGCCGCCCCCGTCTTCGAGCCCACTGTTCCCGAGCGGCGCGGACGCAAGACGGCAACGGAGGCGGAGACGAACGCCGACGCCGCGGAGCCGGAGGCCGCCTCGGAAGCGGCGACTCCGCCGGCCGAGGCTGCGTCGGCCAATCAGGAGGGTCAGTAGCCCTCATCGTGTCCGAGCCCATCAGAACGTGCGTCGGTTGCCGCCGGCGTGCTCCGCGCTCCGAGCTGGTTCGGATCGCACGAGGTCCCCGGGGTTCGGTGGCCTTCGATCGAGCGGGCCGCGCACAGGGCCGCGGTGCCTACGTATGCTCAAGCGGACAAAGGTGTCTGGAGCTGGCTGCAGCGCGCGGGCGCCTTGGGCGAGCGCTCCGTGCGCCGGTGGGCAATGCCGAGATCGAGCGGTTGAAGAGGGAGTTCGTTTAGTGAGCAGGGTGCGCGTTTACGAAGTGGCAAAAGAGCTGGGTGTCCCGGCCAAGGAGCTCGTCGAGCGCTTGAAGTCCATGGGCCTCGATGTGAAGTCGCATTCCTCGAGTGTGGACGAAAGCGTTGTCGCCCAGCTCAAAGCGCCGGCCGCCCCGGTCAAGGCCGCTCCGAAACCGCAAGCCGAACCGGCGGCCAAACGCAAGGCCAACGCCGCACCCAAACCGAAGGCCGAAGTGGCTCCGAAGCCGAAAGCCGAGCCGGCCGCCAAACCTGCTCCGGAACCGACGCCCGAACCCGAACCGGCGCCGGTCGCGGAGGTTCCGCAATCGATCCCCACTATCCACGTGCACCGCGGCGTGACCGTGAAAGACTTCGCCGGCCGCGTAGGTCGCGGTGCTCCCGAGGTCATCAAGAGCCTCATGAGCCACGGCTCGATGAAGTCGATAACACAGTCGCTCACCGACGAGGAGATCCTCGTCGCCGCCGACGATCTCGGCGTCGATGTCGAGATCGTTGATCCCGCGGACGATGAAGGGATCGAATCTCCGGACGATGAAGACGCCATCCCCGACGATCGTCTCGCTCCGCGGCCGCCGGTCGTGACCGTCATGGGTCACGTCGATCACGGTAAGACCACCGTGCTCGACCGGATCCGCAAGGCCGACGTAGCTGCCGCCGAGCACGGAGGGATCACACAGCACATCGGCGCATACCAGGTCACCAAAGACGGCCAGCGGATCACCTTCATCGACACGCCGGGCCACGAAGCCTTCACCGCGATGCGTGCGCGCGGCGCTCAGGTCACGGATGTCGCAGTTTTGGTTGTGGCCGCCGACGACGGCGTCATGCCCCAGACCCTGGAAGCGATCGACCACGCGCGAGCTGCAAGCGTCCCGGTTGTCGTGGCCGTAAACAAGACAGATAAGCCGGAGGCCGATCCCACGCGCGTGCGCACCGAGCTCTCCGAGCACGGGCTGCAACCGCAGGAGTGGGGCGGCGACGCGCTGTTCATCGATATGTCTGCCAAGACGGGCGACGGGATCGACGACCTTCTGACCGGCATCGTCCTTGTTTCCGACGATCTCGATCTGAAGGCCGCACCTACCGGACCCGCGCGCGGCGTCGTCCTCGAGGCCCATCTCGACAAGGGCCGGGGGCCGGTCGCGACCGTGCTCGTGCGACACGGGGTGCTGCACGTCGGCGACGCCGTCGTTGCCGGTGCGGCATGGGGAAAGGTGCGCGCGATGGTCGACGAGTGGGGGGATCAGGTCGAAGAAGCCGATCCGGCGCGTCCCGTTCTCGTTCTCGGATGGAACGCGGTTCCCGAAGGCGGCGACGAGGTTCGCGTGGTGGACGACGAGCGCCGCGCTCGCCAGGTTGCGCAAGAGCGCGACGCAGCGCGGCGACAAGCTGAGCTCGTCACCGGCCGACCGGTCACGAGCCTCGAGGAGATGCTTGCGCAGGCCGAGGAGCTCAAGCTCATCATCAAGGCCGACGTTCGAGGCTCTCTCGAAGCATTGACGAGCGAGCTGAACAAGCTGGCCGCCGGCGACATCAAGGTCAACGTCATCCGCAGCGCCGTCGGGGGCATCGTCGCCAGCGACGTGACGCTGGCCAAGGCGTCCGGTGCGGCGATCGTGGGATTCAACGTCCAGCCCGACATGAATGCGCGCGAGCAGGCCGAGCACGACGGAGTCGAAATCCGAACGTACCGCGTGATCTACGAGCTCATCGAGGACATGCAACGCGCACTCACCGGGATGCTCGCACCGACCTACAGGGAGCGTGTGCTGGGCCAGGCCGAAGTTCGCGAAACCTTCCGCGTGCCGCGGGCGATGGCGGCCGGTTGCATGGTCACACACGGAGAGATCCCACGCGGCGCGAGCGTGCGTCTGCTAAGGGACGGAACCGTGGTGTGGGAAGGGAAGATCGGCTCCCTGCGCCGGTTCAAGGACGATGTCCGCGAGGTTGCGCAGGGCTTCGAGTGCGGGATCGTGCTCGACGGATTCAGCGACGTCAAGGTCGGCGACATCATCGAAGCGTTCGAGATGGTCGAAGTCGCGCCCGCCTCGTAGGCCACGCCGGCGCGAAGCGGAGGCGCAAAAAAGGAAACATGTTCATTGGGGTGAGCCAATTGGATCTACGCATTCCCGCGTCCGGGTCTTTGAAGTCGAAGCGCCACATCGTCAAGGGATTGACGGGCGGCTTGCGCGCGAAGTTCAACATCGCCGTGGCCGAGGTCGACCACCAGGACCTGTGGCAGCGGGCGACGCTCGGCGTGTCGTGCATATCGGAATCGGCCTTCCACGCCGAGAAGATGCTTCGAGAGATCGAGAAGTTCGTGTCTCGTGACGACCGCGTGGAGATCCTGGATGCATTTCGGGACATCCGCCCCTGGGAGGACTAGTTGGCCACACGCAGAACACAGAGGGTCGGGGAGAGCATCCGCGAGGTGCTGGGTGAGCTCATCCAGCGCTCGGTCAAAGACCCGCGCATCGGCTTCGTAACGATCACCGCGGTTCGCGTGACTCCGGACCTGTCGAGGGCCGACGTGTACTACACCGTGCTCGGCGACGAGCTCGAGCGATCGTCGACGCAGGCGGGCCTCGAGAGCGCCACGCCCTTCTTGCGCTCGGAGACCGGACGCCGCGTTCGTCTGAAGACACTTCCGGAGCTCGAGTTCCACGTGGACGACGCTCCGATCGAGGGCCGGCGCGTCGACTCGATCCTCGACGAGATCCACAAGACGGAAGCTGCGCACCCCGGGTTCCACCTTCCCGTCTTGTCCGCCGATGTCGAGGCGAACCTGAACAAGGCGATCCAGGTGATCGAAGGTGCCTCTTCGATCGGGATCGCATGTCACGTCGCACCGGACGGCGACGCTCTGGGCAGCCTCCTGGCCCTGGCCCTGGCGCTCAACGATCGCGGCATCCCGATCCAGCCTTCGTGGGACGGCGACCCTGTACGGCTCCCGACGCAGTACGACTTCCTGCCCGGCGCAGAACTTCTCGTGAAGACCAACGACTTCCGTCCGCCCGAGGTGTCGATCGCCGTCGACTGCGCTGCAGCGGAGAGGTTGGGACGGCTCGAGGATCGGGTGAAGAAGGCGAAGGTCGTGGTCAACATCGACCACCACCCGAACAAGAAGTTCGGCGCAGTGAACATTGTCGACGAAACGGCGTCGTCTTCGGCCGAGCTCGTCACGCAGCTGTTGTCGCGCATGGGAGCCGAGATCACGCCACAGATCGCGACCTGCTTGTACACAGGACTGGTCACCGATACCGGCCGATTCGCCTACGCGAGCGTTGCTCCGCGCACGCACGCCACGGCGGCCTTCCTCCTTCAGCGCGGTGTTCGAGTCGACGAGGTCTCGCAGAAGCTCTACGATTCGTACCGATTCGGCTACCTGAAGATCCTCGGCAGGGCCCTCGAGCGAGCCACGCTCGAAGACGACCCGCGCTTCGTGCTGTCGTACCTGACCAAGGCCGACCGGGACGAGATCGGGGTCACGATGGAGGACACCGACGACGTCATCGACACCCTGCGGGCGATCCGCGATTGCGACGTCACCGTGCTGTTCAAGGAGCTCGACGATGGCACGTGGAAGGGATCCTTCCGGTCGAAGGGCGACACCGATGTCGGCTCGATCGCTTCCAGGCTCGGCGGCGGAGGGCACAGGCTCGCCGCGGGCTTCAGTCTCGCGATGCCTCTCGAGCAAGCGATAGAGTCCGTTCGCGAAGCTCTTCGCGAAGCGCAGAGTTGAGATTCGATTGATGAGTACGTGATCGGGTTCGTCCTCGTCGACAAGCCGCGAGGACCAACCTCACATGACATCGTCGACAGGGTGCGCAAGGCGCTCGGCGTCCGCCGGATCGGTCATGCCGGCACGCTCGATCCGCCGGCCTCCGGACTGCTGATCTTGGGTGTGGGTCCGGCGACGCGGCTCTTGCGTTACGCGCAAGACCTTCAGAAGACCTACGACGTGACGGCCCAGCTGGGAGTACGCACAGCAACGCTCGATGCCGATGGAGAGATCGTTTCGCGCTCGGAGGTGAGCGCCGGACCGGAGGACATCCGGAAGGCAGCCGGCGAGCTCACGGGGTGCATCGAGCAGGTGCCGCCGGCAGTCTCCGCAGTGAAGGTGGGCGGCGAACGCGCATACAAGAAAGCGAGACGAGGTGAAGACGTGGAGCTCGCGCCAAGAAAGGTGACGGTGCACGTGTTCGAGATCCTGCGCACATCGCCTACGGCCTTCGACGCGCGCATCGTGTGCTCGTCGGGAACCTACGTCCGCAGCCTCGTGGCCGATGTGGGGGACAGCCTGGGGTGCGGCGCCCACGTCGTGTCCCTTCGCCGGACACAGATCGGCGAGCTGACGGCGCGCGAAGCGGTCAAGCCCGACGCCGTCACACCGGCGTGCATCCGGCCGGTTGAGGATGTGCTGCGCCACCTTCCTCGCATCGACGTCGACGCTGACACGGCGTCGGCGGCACGTAACGGCCGGTCTATCGAGGCGCAAGCGTCCAACGGCGAAGTGCTCGTGGTCGGTCCCGATGGAGCTGTCGGCGTGTTCGAAGCAAGCGACGGTATCCTGCGGCCCACTACCGTTCTCGGTAAAGCGAGCGACTGACAGATGGAAACCCTGTGGGGCGCCGACGAACGCCCATCCGATGACCGCCCGACCGTTGTCACGGTCGGCATGTTCGACGGCGTCCACCGCGGCCATCGTCTTCTTTTCGATCGCGTATTCGATGACGCGAAGAAGCTGGGTGCGAGATCTGCCGTGGTCACGTTCGATCCGCATCCCCTCGAAGTCCTGGCGCCGGACAAGGCGCCGTGCATGCTCACGACGCTCGATCAGAGACTGAAACTGTTCGAGGACGTCGGCTTCGACATCGCGCTCGTGCTTCCTTTCAACAAGGAACTGTCCCTACTAACACCGCATGAGTTCGCGAAGGAAGCGCTCGTCGAGGAGCTGCACGTTCGCAAGATTCTTGTTGGCGAAGACTTCCGTTTCGGCCACGATCGCGCGGGCGACGTCGTCACACTTCGAGATATCGGCAAGTCCGACGGTTTCGAGGCGGAGGCTATCGGACTACTAGGCGACGAAGAAGGAAAGCGCGTGTCATCCACCGACATCCGTCGGCTGGTCGCTCAAGGCGACGTGGAGGGAGCGGCCGCGCTCTTGGGCCACCCGTTCAAGCTTGCGGGAACCGTCGTCGAGGGCGACCGCCGGGGCCGGTCCCTGGGGTTTCCCACGGCGAATCTGGCTCCTCACCCGCGCGCGTGCTTGCCGGGAAACGGTGTGTATTCGGGCTGGTGGGTGTGGGCGGGACGACGGCTACCGGGTGCGATCAACGTGGGAGTTCGTCCGACGTTCAAGGCCGACGCCCAACGGCTATGCGAGATCTACGTGCTCGACTTCGAGGGGGATCTGTACGGTCAGGAGGGCGAGGTCGAGTTCCTGGCCTTCCTTCGTCCTGAGGAGAAGTTCTCGGACGCCGACAGCCTCATCCATCAGATGGAGCGTGACATCGCGCGGTCCCGGGAGATCCTCGGTCCTGCATGAGCATGCGAAAATTGAGCATGCTCATGCCGTAGGTTGCAGGGTTCGAGGTGGCGAAAGGATGCGCGCGAGGGCTGCATCGCACTCGACGTGTCGAAGTCGAGGGAAAGTCGAAACGTGATCGGGCCGACTTCGATCGCCTCAAGCGCGAGCGCCGGAGCACCGAACGCGAGCTCAAGCGGTATGCCGAGCTCAAGCGCGCACACGCGCTCCTCGAGCTTGAGCACGCGCTGCTAAAAAAGAGCCATCCGGTTCACTTCCGCGAGAAATCGGACGTCTTCGCATTCATCACCGCGGAAGGGGACCGCTTCGGCGTAGCGAACCTGCCGGCGCTACGGCGTCTCGCGCTCCGGTTACCGCTAGGTCAAAGTGTCCACAAAATCGGGTCAACCTCACGGTCGGGTGCAGCGGCGAGTTAGGCGGCTACCAGTTACTCATTCCGCCTCTTCAACACAACCACGGAGTTGCCGAACGGGTCCACCGACTCCCAGGCTGGTTCGCCGTAGCCGTCGGTACGGAGTGTGCCCTCCACGCCAGCCGATCTGGCCCGATCAGCGAAGGCGGTCGGATCGTTCACCAGGAAGTAAAGGCGACTCGTGTCGACGGGCCCCTCGCTCGGATCGTGAACCGCGACACTACCCATCACTGCGGCCTGTCCTGGCTCCTCGAAGACGACGGGTAGGCCGAGCACGTCATGGTAGAAGTGCCTGATTGGTGCAATGTCATCGACGTAGAGCGTGACATTCAAGAACTCGGGCGTGTCGAGTTCGGAACTGTCGCTCATGTCCGCCTAACGACCCTGGCGGTCACCCGCCGAGTTGGCGGCACCGCGATCACGCCGCACGGGCTTTCGCATGAGTCTAGTAACTTGAATTGGCCCGCCAGCGCGTCGGTGACGAGCTCTGCGCGCAGATGTCCGAGCCCACCGTGACGTGGTACGCGCGTTCGCGCCGGCCGGAGCTAGCGGCGCGGTTGCAGGTGTTCGTCCGCAGCACCACGAGATGGGGCGACAGGCCGAGGTGCCCCTCAGCCTGGCAAGGTCTGGAGATACGTGAGCGGGGAATGCTCGATCTCGGGATCGGGAGGCCGACATGCCATCATCGTGGCATGACGAGGTCGGTCGATGTCCTCATCGAACAGGGTCGCGAAGCGCTCCGCGCGGGGGATGGCCCTACGGCACGGCGTTTGTTCGAGGAGGCGCTCGCTGAGGTCGCGACGGGCGACGTCGTCGAGGGAATCGCCGAGGCGCTCTACCTTGAGGCCGACTATCCGGCCGCGCTCGATGCATACGAGCGGGCGTTCCTCGCCTACCGCGATCAGAGCGAGTGCCGCAGCGCGGGAGCGGTCGCCTACACACTCGCGTGGCTGAACGGCAACCTCTACGGAGATGAACACGTCCAGGGCGGCTGGCTCTCCCGTGCCCGCAGGATCCTCTCCGAAGCCGGTCCGGACGGTCCCGAGCGCGGCTGGGTCGTGCTCATCGACGCGCTGTTCGAAGCCGACGGCTCAGCGCGGGAGTCGGGGTTCAGCGAGGCGATCACCATCGGCCGTAGCACGCGTGACGCGGACCTCGAGTTCGAGGCCCTCGGGTGGCTCGCCGGTCATCGCGTGCTCACCGACCGGATCGATGAAGGGCTTGCGCTCTTCGACGAGGCCCTGGCCGCGATCTGCGCCGGAGAGGTGCGGAACGTCGGTGTGCTCGAGGGTCTGCTCTGTGGAATGTTGTGGGCCTGCGAACGCGTACAGGACGTCGTCCGCGCCGAACAATGGATCCGTACGGCCGACGATCTCGTCCGGCGGCGCAACATGATCGCCGTCGGAGCTGTGTGCCGAGCGCACTACGGCGGGATCCTTACCGCGGCCGGGCGCTGGGACGAAGCGGAGACCGAGCTCGCTGAAGCGGCGCGACTCGTCGATCGCGGATATCCGGTCGTGCGTGCGGGAGCGCTCGTCCGGTTGGCGGAGCTGCGTGTTCGACAGGGCCGCTTCGAAGAAGCCGAGCACCTCCTCGACGGCAACGACCAGCATCCGAACGCGACGCTTCCCGTCGCCGCGCTCCACCTGGCTCGCGGAGATACGCAACTGGCGAGGAACGTGCTCGAGCGCAACGTGGAACGTCCTGACGATGGCACGCCGATCGTGGGTGAGGCGTCCGCGATCGGTCCGCTGCTCGCGCTGCTCGTCGAGGTGCATCTGGCCGAGGGCGACCTCGAGGCAGCTGCGCGTACGGCGGACCGGCTGACGACCGTCGCGCGACACCAGCCGAGCATCTACTTGCGGTCGGCTGCAGCGCTCGCGCGCGGGCGGGTCTGCATGGCCACCGGATCCGAAGATCCGCGCCATCGCCTCAACGAAGCACTGTCGGGGTTCGCCGCCGGGCAGATGCCGCTCGAGCTCGCGCAAGCGCGTCTCGAGCTCGCCCGAGCCTGTGTCGAGGAGCGGCCGGAGGTCGCCATCGCCGAGGCAACTGCGGCCCTCCGGGCCTTCGAGCGCCTTGAGGCGGCGAGGCACGCCGATGCAGCCGCAGCGTTGCTCCGGTCGCTCCGCGCTCCCGTGCGCGTCGGCCCCAAGGGCCACGAGGCCTTGACCAAGCGGGAGGCGGAGATCCTCGAACTCCTCGGGCATGGCCTGTCCAACCCGGAGATCGCGGATCGGCTTTACATCAGTCGCAAGACCGCCGGGCACCACGTCAGCCGCATCCTCGCGAAGCTCGGACTCCGCAACCGGGCCGAAGCCGCAGCGTACATCGCGCGCCGTAACGGAGAAACGTCGGCTCGCAGATAGGGCAACTGCCCGATGCTTCCCGGGCCGTCCTGCCTCATCCTCTGCTCGTCGTCGACCGGACAGGAGGACGCGATGGGATCGCCCGAGACCGCGGAGACGTTCCAGATCACCCTCGAGGGGGCCGAGGCCTATGAATCGCTGTTCGTTCCAGCGTTGTTCGCCGAGTGGGCCCCAATCCTGGTGGATTTCGCGGGCGTCGAGTCGGGGATGAGCGTGCTCGACGTGGCCTGCGGCACCGGGATCGTCACCCGCACCGCCTCCGACCGCGTGGGCAGCACGGGCAAGGTCACCGGTCTCGACCTCAACGAGGCGATGTTGACGGTGGCCCGGCGCGTTCGCTCCGACATCGAGTGGAGGCAGGGCGACGCCGCGGACCTGCCCTTCCCGGATGCCTCGTTCGACATCGTGACGTGTCAGATGGCGCTGATGTTCTTCCCGGACCCGCGAGAGGCGTTGAAGGAGATGGGAAGAGTGGCCAAGGGGACCGTCGCCATCGTCGTCCCCTCAGCGCTTGAGGCGCAACCCGTCTGGGGGCCGTTCGTCGAGGCGGCTGCCCGGCACGCCGGCCCGGAGGCCGTCTCGCTGTTGAGCACCTATTGGTCGTGCGGCGACCTCGACGCGCTGCGCGGACTGTTCGTTTCGGCGGGTCTCGACGTCTTCGCTGCCGACGCACGTTTCGGCACGGCCACGTTCCCGTCGATCGACGCGTTCGTCACCACGGAGGTCGAAAGCACGCCGCTCATCGACCGGATCAGCGACGAGGCCTACAGCGCCATCAGAGAAGACACGCGGAAGGTCCTCGATCCGTTCACGACCGATGCCGGCGTGCTCGAGGCACCGATCGAGTGTCACCTCGTTGCCGCGCGGCCGAGCTGAGTGGAGAGGACAAGGGTCATGAGGACGCAGGCCGATGTCGTGAGGCGTATCTACGACGGGTTCGCACGAGGGGACGTCGCCGCCGTGCTCGGTGCCTTCGACGCCGAGATCGAGTGGCGGGAAGCGGAGGGTTTCCACTACGCCGAGGGCAACCCGTACATCGGGCCGGACGCGGTCGCCAGCGGTGTGTTCCAGCGCCTGATGTCCGACCTCCCGCTCTTCGAGGTCTTCACTGAGAGGTTCATCGACGGGGGAAACACGGTCGTCGTCGAAGGGCGTTACAGCGGGAAGACGAAGCGCGGCAGGCTGATCGATGCGCCGTTCGCACACGTCTGGGAGCTGCGCGACGCAAAGGTAGTGCGGTTCCAGCAATACACCGACACGAGACATTGGACCGAGGTATTCGCCTGAAGTAATCGCCTCAGGACGCCGCGTCTCAGTTGCAGCCGGCCAGGAACTCGCGCGCACGGCGCGCCACCCTGCTCCGTCCGCCCAACGGTATGGGCGGCTCCGCGCTGAGTTGTGCAGCCGACGTTCAAAGCCTTGGCCGGCGGCACGTCCCCAGACGCGAGGTTCCGCGCACAGTCCTGCGGCGCCGACGAGCCGTTACTGGTCCTCCATAGCCGGTCGGCAGCCCCGCTCTGCCTCCCCGCGCACCGCCGCATTTGCTGGAGTGCTCGTACGATCCGGGGAGGATGGAGTCCATGGAGATTCAGACGGGGCTGCCGGTTGGGGTCGCGGCGTTCGTCGGCCGCGAGCGTGAACGTGCGAAGGTGGCAGACCTGGTCGCGGACACCCGGGTGGTGACGTTGACCGGTACCGGCGGCTGCGGCAAGACGCGGCTGGCTGTGGAGGTCACGGGGGACATGGCGTCGCGTTTCACCGATGGGGCCTGCTGGGTGGACCTGCAAGGGGTAACCGACGCCGGGATGGTCGCTGCGGCCGTTGGCGCGGCGTTGGGCGTCCACGAGCGACCCGATCAGGCGCTGGTCGACTCGCTCGTCGAGCAGCTCCGCACACGACACTTGCTGGTCGTGCTCGACAATTGCGAGCACTTGGTGGAGGGGTGCGCGGAGCTGGTCGCCAGATTGTCGTCGGCGTGTCCACAGCTGTACGTGTTGGCCACCAGCCGTGTGCCGCTGGTCGTGCAGGGTGAGGCGACGTTCGAGGTCGCCCCGCTGCCGGTCCCCGACCGCGATGCTGCGTCCGCCGGCGCGGTCGCCGCCGCGGACGGGGCGCGGTTGTTCGAGGTGCGGTCCCGGCAGGTCGCCGCGGACTTCCGGATCGGTGACGACAACGCCCTGGCGGTGGCCGAGATCTGCCGGCGTCTGGACGGGATCCCGTTGGCGATTGAGCTGGCGGCGGCCCGGATGCGAGTGCTCGCGCCGGGCCAGATCGCGGCCGGCCTGTCGGACCGCTTCGGGCTGCTCACCGGTGGCCTGCGGGGCGCGCCGGCACGTCAACGGACGCTCGAGGCGTCGCTGGACTGGAGCTACGACCTGCTCAACGACGCGCAGCGGTTGGCACTGGCGAGGCTGTCGATATTCGCCGGCTCGTTCGAGCTCGACGCAGCGGAGGCGGTCGTCGTGGCCGGGGACGGCATCGACAGCGAAGACGTGCTCGACCTGGTCGCCGCACTGGCCGAGCAGTCGATGTTGGAGGTCGTCGAGCGCCACGGCAGGGCCCGGTACCGGCTCTTGGAGACGATCCGAGTCTATGCTCGGCGGCAACTGTCCGCGCTCGATGATCCCGCCCGGGTGCGTGATCGGCATCTGGCGTTTTATGTCGCGCTGGCGGGGCGCGCCCACACAGGTCTCACCGGTCGACAGCCCGAGCCCTGGGTGACGCGGCTCGCGGCCGACGTCGACGACTTGCGCGCCGCCATGGACTGGGCGGCGGAGTCCGGAGACCTGCGTGGGCTGGTGGACATCACCGAGCCGTTCGTCCGCTTCTGGATGGAACGCGGCCTGTCCCGGGAGGTGCAGCGGCGGCTGCAGGACGCGGCCGATGCCGCAGGCGCCCCGAGCAACGAGCGCGTACGGGCATTGACCACTGCGGCGTCCTTGGCACTTGCCAGCAGCGAGCCTGCCAGCTTCCATCGCTCGGCGACGAAGGCGGTGGCTGGAGCCCGCGTCGCCGATCTGCCCGATGCGCTCGCGGTCGGGTTGGCTCAACGAGCCTTGTCAGGGGTGCTTTCGGGGTTGTCGACCAGCGAGCAGGTGGAAGCTGACATCGAGCAAGCGCTCGGACTCGCAGAGCGGTGCGAGGATGTGTCGACCCACGCCTACGTCCTGCAACTTACCGGCGCAGCGCTGCTTCACAGCCGCTCGATCGACGCCGGCTACCAGCTGTTCCAGCAGGGCGTGGAGGTGTGTGAGGCCAACGATCTCGCGTTCCATCTGCCGGCCGCCCACGGGGGCGCTTGCCCGTGGTTGGTGTGGTCCGGGCGGCTCGACCAGACACGCCGACATGCTCGACGCACCGTCGAGCTCAGCCGGCAGGTGGGGGGACGTCCCGGGTGGGAGGCGGCCGGGCTCGCCGCCCTGGGAGCGGCCGCCGTCCTGCAGGGTGATCACGGTCAGGCGCGGGACTGGCTGTCCAGGGCACAGGCAGTGCTACGACCAGGAGGCCTGACCCATTACGGGATGTGGGTGCGTCACTGGCTGGGGTTGTCGGCGTACGCATCCGGCGATCTGGATACTGCTCGTGCCACAGCCGAGGAGATCGTGCGGATCGGTCGTGCCGGCGGGAGTCGGATGGACGAGGCGATCGGCGAGTGGCTGCTGGGTATGGTCGCACAATGCCAGAAGGCCTATGACGACGCGCGAGCACACCTGGAGGCAAGTCGCGCCCTGTCGACCGACCCTCGGCTCCCGCACACGCTGGGTCGGTCGTTGCTCGGCCTCGCGGCACTCGCCAGGCAGGACGAGGACATCGAGAAGGTGTGGGAGCTGGCCCATGACGCCTTGGAGGTTCTCGACGACTACGGCGACCGGGTCGGGGCCGCCGCAACGCTGGAGACGATCGCCGACCTGGCCGTAGCCCACGGCGAGCCCGAGCGGGCGCTTCGGCTGCTCGCCGCGTCGGAGCGGTTTCACACCGACACGGGCATCGCCCGCTTCCCCCTTCAGGCCGACCGCTTTGATCGTGCCCGCAACGCTGCACAGGCCGCGCTGGACGTCGCCGACGCAACCGCATGCTGGGACGCCGGCTTCGATCTGTCGCTGGCCGACGCGGTCGCGTATGCCCGCCGCGGGCGGGGCGAGCGTCAGCGCCCCAAGTTCGGCTGGGCGTCACTGACTCCCGTCGAACGCGACGTCGTGCGGCTGGTCGCCGAAGGCCACAGCAACCCCGAGATCGGTGAGCGCCTGTTCATGAGCGTCAACACGGTCAAGAAGCACCTGACCCACGTCTACACCAAACTCGACGTCGACGGACGCGCCGGACTCGCCGCAGAATCGGCTCGCCGCGACCTGTAGTACCACACCAGGCGCCGAAACGTACCCGGTCGGGTGATGGTCTCCGACGTCGGCTGCGGCATGGTGCGGGCATAACCGCACGAGACACATGGAGGGAGCACATGAGCAACCAACGCACTAACTACGTGACCACCACCGACGGCGTCACCATCGGTGCGACGGTGCACGGCCAAGGCCCGCCGCTGGTGTTTCTGCAAGGGGTCATCGGCGATGGCGACCTGGACTGGCAGGCGCTGTTGCCGCACCTGACCGGCCGGTTCACCTGCCATCTGCCGAGCTACCGTGGCCGGGGCCTCAGCGGCGATCACCCCGACCTCAGCACCGGTCGACTGGTCGACGACCTCCTCACCTACGTCGACAGCATCGGGGAACCGACCGGACTGGTGGGCTGGTCCGGTGGCGGCGGCCTGGCACTCGCCGTGGCGGCGCAGTCCGAGGCGGTGCGCGCGGTGGCCCCCTTCGAGCCTGGGATGCTGAGCCTGGCGGACGAGCAGGAGCAAGCGGTTATCGGCGACGCCGTCGCCCGCATGGGTGAGCTGGCCGCCGAAGGCGACCTGAAGGCTGCGGCTCGCGCGTTCGCCCGTTTCCCCTTCAACGACGAGGAGATCGCCGTGGCCGAGGACGCCGGCTACTTCGAGGCCGCAGGGCGCTACGTCCCGAACCTGCTCAACCTCCTCCAGCAAGCGATGGGAGACGACAAGCCCGCCCCTGAAGATCTGGCCGTGCTCAGCGCGATCTCAGCTCCGGTGCTAGTGGTGCTCGGATCGGACACCAAGCCTTTCTTCACCCGCAGCGCGCGGCACGTAGTCGACCACGTCCCCAACGCGCGGATCCGAGAGATCCCCGGCGCCGCGCACGCCGCTCCGCTGACCCATCCCGAGGCGCTCGCTGAAGCACTCGCCGAATTCTTCTCGCCAGCGCAACAGCCGGCCTGACCCGCCGGTCGGCACCGCCAGTCAATCTGGTCTGCACAAGGACTCTTGCCGCTCACCCGCCGCCGGCGAGCGCAGCGAGCCGCGGTCGGGTGCTGCGGCGAGTTGGGCGGCCAGCAAGTCACTGGTGGCGAAGTCTCAGCTTTCGCCCTGCCCTGGCATAAGCCCAAGCTGCTGCATCATGCCCATCTGGTCGACAACGCTCCAGTGGTCGGTGCATTTGCCATCCACCACGCGGAAGACATCTATCACGGGGACTTCCATCCTTTTGCCAGTAGGTGGGATTCCCATGAACTCACCCTGATTGGTCCCAGAAATCGTCTTCCGGGTCACCACCTTGTCGCCCTCCGCAATCTGGTCTTCAATTACGGCTTTGAAGTCAGGAAACGCTGCGACGATTCCCTTGAAGAACTCCCTGATGCCCTCTATACCCTGCGGGCTTGGAAGGCCGCCGGGCCGATCATGATTCACGATATCTGGGGCGAAGATCTCCTCCATGACCTCGAACCTGTGGTCGCTTTGAACGTCCTCAACCCAGCGCCGAACGACGGCCTTGTTCGCTTCGCTCACGTCCGCCCTCCTTTCCCTGATCATTATTCAGCAACTGTGCGTCCGCCCAACTCCTATCTAGGCTGACCAGCCTAATTGTCTTGCAGAAGCATTGAGTCGGTCCGCCTGATGCGACCATGCTCCCGAAGCAGGATCGGGGATTGACCTTTCGACCAGCAGGATCACGATGGCATCGACCCCGCAGCGCGGCTTGTTATGGAGCCCTCGGGGCCGGGGCAATCGTCCAGTGGCGAGTCTGCTGAATCTGGCGGGCGGACGATATGACCGCACGCTGAGAGGGCGGCCTCCATCCGAAGCTGTTGGCCGACCAATCTGGTCTGCTCTGTGGCATACTGATCGAAACCGCAACACACGGAGCAACTGAAGCTTGTCCAAGGGACTCCCCGCAGAACAGAAGCAATCCCTCGTGGCCGAATACCGGGTCAACGAGAAGGACACCGGCTCCCCTGAAGTCCAGATCGCCGTCCTGTCCAAACGCATCGAGGCGCTGACCAAGCACGTCCAGATCAACAAGAAGGACCATCACACCCGCTTGGGCCTCCAGAAGATGGTCGCCCGGCGGCGCCGCCTACTCGGATACCTCGAGCGCGAAGATTTCGATAGATACAAGTCGGTGCGGGACCGGCTCGGATTGCGGAGGTGAGAGGGGCCGTACGAGGCCGCTGACTCGTTATTGGATCAAAGAGACAACTGGTATCCGGCGGTAAGGAAGCGCCGGGAGCCAGTTATCAGTAGAAAGCTCTGACCTTGAGATGTCAGGGCCTCCGACTGAGAACTGACCCCGCGCTTCCCCCGCGAATCCTATTCAAGGAGCAGGAATTCGCATGGAAGCGAAACAAGTAGAAGCGAAGTTTGATTCAAAGCAGATCACGTTGCAGACGGGGAAGCTGGCCAAGCTGGCCGACGGAGCCGTCGTCGTGGCGTGCGGCGAGACCACAACTCTCGTCACGGCCGTAGCCTCGCCGACGATCCGGGAGGGGATCGATTTCTTCCCTCTCACCGTTGACATCGAAGAGCGCATGTATTCGGTCGGCAAGATCCCCGGCTCGGTCTTCCGCCGAGAGGGTCGTCCGTCGGAAAAGGCGACGCTCACCGCGCGTCTCACCGACCGGCCGCTGCGTCCGTCCTTCCCTGAATGGTTCCGGCACGACGTGCAGATCATCGCGACGGTCATGCAGGTCGACGAGGACAACTCCTACGACGTGCATTGCATCACCGCGGCCAGCGCGGCACTACTCATCGGCGGCGTCCCGTTCACCGGGCCGATCTCCGGTGTGCGGATGGCACATATCCACGGCCGGTGGGTGCCGTTCCCGACCCACTCCGAGCTCGACAACGCGACCATCGAACTGGTCGTCGCCGGGCGCACCAACGAGAACGGTGACGTGGACGTCATGATGATCGAGGCGGGTGGCTTCGAGCACACCTTCGGCCTCATCGCCGACGGCGCGACACCTCCGACCGAGGCTCTGCTCGCCGACGGACTCGAAGCGGCCCAGCCGATCATCCGTGAGCTGTGCGACCTCCAGCTGAAGCTGGCCGCGCAGTGCGACATCCCGGATCGCACGTGGATCGAGGTTCACGACTACGCGCCCGACGTGCGGCAGCGCGTTCAGGAGGCTGCCGGTGGCAGGCTGGAGGAGGCGCTCGCGATCGCCGCGAAGACCGACCGTCAGGCGGCTCTCGACGAGATCGCCGTCGACGTGCAGGCCAAGCTCGGCGAGGAGTTCGACCCCGAGCGCCACAAGGAGATCAAGGCGGCGCTGCGGTCGCTGCAGAAGAAGATCGTGCGCACGCGCATCGTGTCCGAAGGCAAACGGATCGACGGACGAAGCGTCACGGAGGTTCGTCCTCTCAACGCCGAGGTCTCCCTTCTCCCGCGCGCGCACGGAACGGGACTATTCGAGCGGGGTGAGACTCAGGTGCTGTCGGTCGTCACGCTGGGGATGCCCCGTATGGAGCTGTTCGTCGGCGTGGACGAGCTGCTCGACAAGACCAAGCACTACATCCATCACTACCAGTTCCCGCCGTTCTCCACCGGAGAGGCCTATCCTATGCGCGGCCCTCGCCGGCGCGACATAGGTCACGGCGCGCTGGCCGAGAAGGCCGTGCTCGTTGCGCTTCCCAGCGTCGACGAGTTCCCGTACACGATCCGCGTCGTTTCCGAGGTGCTCTCGTCCAACGGATCGACGTCGATGGCTTCCGTTTGCGGCTCGACTCTGGCGTTGATGGATGCCGGAGTGCCGATGCGCGGCATGGTCGGTGGGATCGCGATGGGTCTCATCAGCGAGGGCGGCAAGCACGTGACGCTCACCGACATATTGGGAGCCGAAGACGGCTACGGCGACATGGACTTCAAGGTCGCGGGAACCGAGGACTTCGTCACGGCGCTTCAGCTCGACACGAAGACCCTGGGGATCTCCGTTGACGTGCTGCGCGGCGCCATGCAGCAGGCCAAGGATGCACGCCTGGAGATCCTCGCCGCGATGCGCAAGGCCATCGAAAAGCCACGCGTCGAGATGAGCCCGTACGCACCGCGGATCCTCATGGAGCAGATCCCCGTCGACAAGATCGGCGAGATCATCGGACCCAAGGGCAAGACGATCAACGACATCATCGCCCGGACGGAAACCCAGATCGACGTCGAGGACGACGGACGGATCTTGGTCGCATCTACATCGGGCGGCGAGAACGCCGAGAAGGCCTTGAAGATGATCCGCGACATCGTGAATCCGATTCCGCTCGAGGTCGGCACCGTGTTCGAGGGCAAGGTCGTGAAGACCATGGACTTCGGCGCCTTCGTGAACATCGTTCCCGGCAAGGACGGCTTGGTCCACATCTCGAAGCTGGCCAAGATGGCCGGCAAGCGCGTGGACAAGGTCGAGGACGTCGTGAACGTCGGCGACACCTTGCTCGTCGAGCTCACCGAGGTCCGTCCCGACGGCAAGCTCAACCTGACGCCGGTAGACAAGGGTGGCTCCAACGGAGGCTCGGGCGGGGAGTCGTCGGACGCCGAGTCATAAGGGCCGCGCACACGTAGTGCGCACGCTTCCGTTCGAACGTTCCGAGCCGGTGGCCGGTGTTCGGCTGGTCACCGAGTCGATGCCGCACGTCCGTTCGGTCTCGATCGGGCTATGGGTCGACGTCGGCTCGCGGGACGAGACCGACGACATCGCCGGTGCTTCGCATTTCCTCGAGCACCTGCTGTTCAAGGGGACGGCCCGGCGCAGCGCTCAGGACATCGCGGAGGCCTTCGACGCCGTCGGTGGAGAGATCAACGCCTATTCGGCCCGGGAGCACACGTGCGTGTACGGACGCGTGCTCGATGCAGACCTGCCCATGGCCATCGACATCCTGGGCGACATGTTCCATGAGGCCGCGCTCCGATTCGACGAGGTCGAATCGGAGCGCCGTGTCGTCCTCGAGGAGATCCACATGGCGGGCGACGTACCCGAGGATCGCGTCCACGATCTTTTCGCCAGCACGGCGTGGCCGGGTCACGCACTGGGACGCCCGGTGCTGGGGACCGAGCAAACGGTCGGCGGGATGTCACGCGACCGCATCGAGCAGTTCTATCGGCGGGGTTACGTCCCCGATCGCTTGGTCGTCGCGGCGGCGGGAAACATCTCGCACGAATCGCTCACGTCGCACGTGCGAGCCGCCTTCCGCAACGGAACGGAAGCCAAGCGACGTTCGGCGCAAGGAGCAGCAAGGTTCGGTGGACCCAGGGCCGCGTACGACACGAGAGACTCCGAACAGGTTCACCTCGTCTGGGGAGTCGAATCGGTCGGACGTTCCGATCCCGATCGATACGCGCAATCCGTTATGAGCGTGCTCTACGGCGGCGGGCTTTCGTCACGGTTGTTCCAGGAGATTCGCGAGAAGCGCGGCCTTGCGTATTCGATCTACTCCGCGGATCACATGTATCTGGAGTGCGGTTCGTTCACCGTCTACGCCGGAACGCATTCCTCCAACGCGGCCGAAGTGCTGAAGATCGTCCGGGACGAAGCATCCAAGGTAGTCGGCGGCGATCTCAGCGAAGAAGAGGTAGAACGCGCGAAGGGACATGTCCGCGGCGGTTTGGTTCTGTCCATGGACGACCCCGGCGGCCGCATGTCGCGACTCGGCCGGTCCGAGCTCGTTCACGGTGAGGTCCTCAGCGTGAACGAGCTGCTGGCCAAGGTCGATGCCGTCTCGAAAGAGGATGTGCAGCGCATCGCGGAGCGAGTCTTCGGCGGCGAGGGAGCGGTTCTGGCTTCGGTCGGCCCGGTCGCGGAAGGCTCTCTCGACTTCGCGGTCGAGCCGCTAGCACACTAGTTGCGTGACGATCAGGGTAGGAGTGCTTGGTGCGGCCGGACGGATGGGCCTGACCGTGTGCGAGGCGGTCGAGGCCGACCCGGAGCTGGAGCTCGTTGCGCGCATCGATCCCGCCGGTGGGGACGGGATATCAACGTCGATCGATGGATTCGGTGACGCCGAGGTCGTCGTGGACTTCACGCAGCCGGCATCGGTGTTGGAGAACATCAGAGCCTGCGTGGCCAAGGGCGTGCACTGCGTCGTCGGGACGACGGGTCTCACGGAAGCGAACATCCAGGAGATCGCAAGACTGGTTGAAGGCGGCAGGTCGAACGCGTTCATCGCTCCGAACTTCTCTTTGGGCGCCGTCCTCCTCATGCACCTCGCCAAGCAGGCCGCGCGTTATCTGGGCTCGGTCGAGATCGTCGAGCTACATCACAACCAGAAGCTCGACGCTCCGTCGGGGACCGCGATGAAGACTGCACGCGACATCGCCGAGGTGTGGAAGGAACACGGACGTCCCACCGGAGGTCTCGCGCATCCGGACGAAGAGGAGACGGTCACGGGAGCTCGCGGTGCGGTCGTCGAGGGGATCAACGTCCACGCGGTTCGCTTGCACGGTCTGCTCGCCCACGAAGAGGTGCTGTTCGGCGCCCAGGGCCAGACACTGTCGATCAGGCACGACTCGATCGACCGCTCTTCGTTCATGCCCGGTGTGATCCTGGCCGTAAAGACTGTTGCCTGGAGGCCCGGCCTGACGGTCGGCCTCGAGCACCTCATGGATCTGTAGCTCACGGCTTACAGATCCGGCAGGGGTCCAGGCCGCGGTCGCGCGCCTCGCGTACCGAAACGATCTCCGCGTCGTCCCGTCCCTCGACCAGTCGGCAGTTCGGCTTGTGGTAGGAGGACGCTCCCGCCACCACTTGTCCGGCTCGCACCGTGCGCGCGGGAGACGATGCACGCCGGGTGCCGCCGCCCGAGCGCTCCAGCGCATCGCTCAGCGCGCGGATCTGCTCGCCGATCTCGACACGGTTGCGGCGTGCGTTCTGCACGACGAGCACGCCGACGCCCGTGCCGATCAGGCCGAGTCCGGTCATTCCACCCGAGATCAGATACGGGATCTGGCAGTCCACGCAGTTCTTGTTCGCCGCGCCGTTCCAGCCGAGGTACATCGCGAGGAAGCCGAGTCCGATGACGGCGAAGGCGAGGTAGTTGGACAGCTTCGCCCAGTCGAGACCTCCCGCAGCTCCCGCGACGTTCTTCATGAAGCTCTGTGGTTTCATGCCGGTGCCCCCAGGAATGCCTCTCTAAGCTTCTCTCGGTTATCCAGCTGCTTGCCCTTTGCTCTGTACACGATGTTGCCTTTCTCCATGAGTACCGCTTGGTCCGCGATATCGATGGCGCCGATGTTCTGCTCGACGAGTAATACGGTGACGCCCGTCGCGTTGATCTGACCGATTATGGAAAAGAGCTGCTTCACGATCACCGGTGCCAGTCCAAGCGATGCCTCGTCGATGAGCAGGAGCTTGGGATCGGACATGAGACCGCGAGCGAGCGCGAGCATCTGCTGCTCGCCGCCCGAAAGGGTCCCCGCGAGCTGGTTCTGCCGTTCGGCGAGGCGCGGAAAGTAGTCGAAGATCTGTTCCTTGCGCTCGCTCACGAAGGACGACTTACGCCGTTTCGTCCAGGCTCCGATCGCAAGGTTGCGCTCGACGCTGAGGGCTGGGAACACACGGCGGCCCTCGGGTACGAGGACGATCCCACGGCGAACCATCTGCTTGACGTCGCGGCCTGCGATGTCCACACCGTCGAAGGAGATCGATCCGCCGGATGGCTTATGCAGCCCGGCGAGGCAGTGCATGGTCGTCGTCTTCCCCGCGCCGTTCAGACCGAGGAATACCGCGGTTTCGCCCTGCTCGACGGCGAAGTCCAGACCGTAGAGGACTTCAACGTCGCCGTAGCCGGCATGAAGCCCTTTCACTTCGAGCAAAGCCATGTCAGCGTCTCCTCGCCTTCGTTTTCGTTCGTCGGCGAGCTTTTGGTTTCCCGTTGGTCTTCTTCGTGTCCTCGCCGAGATACGCCTCGAGCACGTCGGGGTGGTTGCGCACGTAATCCGGCTCGCCATGGGTCAGGACTTGTCCGAAATCGAGGCAGTACATGTAATCGGACACGGCGACGACCAGTGGCACGTGGTGATCGATCATCACCACGGTGATGCCGAGCTCTTTGCGCATCTCGCGAACGCGGTTCCCGAATGCGTGCGCTTCTTCGGGTCCCATTCCCGCAGCGGGTTCGTCCAGGAGCAGGATCTCCGGGTCGGTCGCGAGAACGGCTGCGACCTCGATCGTCTTGAGTGTGCCGTAGGGGAGCCCGTCCAGAGGAGAGTGTGCGAGGTCGGCCAGGTCCATGAAATCCAAGACCTGCATCGCGCGCTGGCGCAGCTCGATCTCAGCCGCGAACGTCTCAGGGGAGCCGATCAATCCGGCTATGTCCGCGTAGTTCACCTCGAGGTGTTGCGCGAGAAGCAGGTTCTCGAGCACAGTCATCGATCTCACGAGACCGACTTGCTGGAATGTGCGGCCGATCCCGAGTGCCGCCCGCTTGTGTGGAGCGAGTCTGGATATCTCGGTTCCCTTGAACCTGATCACGCCTTGGTCTTGCCGATAGAAGCCCGTGATGCAGTTGAACAGGGTTGTCTTGCCTGCGCCGTTGGGACCGATGAGCCCGACCACCTCCCACTCGTCGATGCTCAGGGTCACGTTGCCCAGCGCTTGAACACCACCGAAGCCGATCGAGACTCCCTCGATGTCAAGGACGGACATCTTCGCTCCCTCCTTGTGAGGTGGTCTCGCCGTGGATCAGAGAAAGATCGAAGCGGCCGCCCCGGAACCAATTCACGATCGGCCTCAGCTGCTGACCGATGCCGCCGGGGAAGGAGATGAGCGTGAGTATCAGCAAGCCGGCGCCGACGGCCGGAACCAGCAACCCCGGATCGGCGATCGCGTCACGCAGGAAATCCGAGACACCGCGGATGCCCGGCACCTTGTCCAGTTGACGCAAGAACCAGTCGTAGATGTTGCCGAAGTAGCGGTCGAGCAACGCAAAGAACATCGATCCCGCGACCACGCCCGAGCGGTACTGCAGACCCCCCACCACCGTCATCAGTACGAACTCAAGTGCGAGGAAGAAATTGAACGGCGCAGCCTGCACGGTGCCGATGTTGAAGGCGAGGAGGCCGCCGGCAAGTCCGGCCAGGAAGCCCGACAACATAAAGGCCAGGAGCTTGTACTTGATGACGCTGATCCCCATCGACGCGGCGACCCGCTCGGAGTCACGAACGGCTTGTACTGCACGTCCCGCCTTCGTGCTGACGAAGCGCCAATCCAGGAAGAGAACGATCACGAGGAAGGCCAGACACACATACGCATACGTGGTGTCGGTCGCGGCCCAAGGCGGGCGCGGAGCCGGGAGCCCGGAACCGCCGCCGGTGAACTGACGTAGCAAGAAGATGGTTCGCTCGGCAACTGCGCCGAAGGTGAGCGTGACGAGCGCCAGCAGCAAGCCCCCGATGCGTAGTGCGGCGCCACCGAGGATGAGCGCAGCCGCCGCACCGGAAAGTGCCGCAGCCGGCACGGCCATGGCGAAGTCGAGCTCCAGCTCGGTGACGACGAAGCCGGCCATGAAAGCACCGATACCGACGAAGGCTTGATGGCCCAATGAGATCTGACCGAGCAGGCCGAGCAGTACGCGCATCGAGATCCCGACGATCGCGAAGATGAACGCGTAACCGATGCGGCTTGCGTCGAGCGGCGACACTACGCCGAGGAGCACGAGAAGTCCGCCGCCGAGCAGAACACCGGCGATCAAGCGCGCCGGCCAACCACCTTGAGGCATGCCGCCGAGGTCGGTTTCGACAACGTCCATCGGATGCGTTACGTCGAGCCCGATAGCCATTTAGGCAGCCTTCCCGAGTAGTCCCTGAGGCCTGACAACTAGCACGGCGAGCAGTGCTATGAGCACGCCCAGTCCGTCCGCACCGCGGATCGATTCGCCCAAGAAATGACCGAAATATGACTCGATCAATCCGATGGCGAAACCTCCTGCCACGGCGCCGGGCAAGCTCGTGATCCCGCCGATCACAGCGGCGGTGAAGCCCGGTATGAGACGCCTCTGTGTCATAAAGCCCGGCGTGAAGGCGTCGACCGGCGCGAAGAGAAGTCCGGCCAAGGCGCCGAACAAGGCCGCGACACCCCAGACCAGCATCGACATCTGATTGATGTCGATACCGGCGATCCTCGCCGCGGTGGGCTCCTGCGAAGTCGCGAGCAGAGCGGTCCCCACGGGGGATCGGAAGAAGAGAAAGAGCACGACACCGGTCACCGCCAGGCCGGCGATGATCATGAGGTCCTGCGGCTTCACGAGGGCCCCAGCGATCGTGAAGCCGTCGCCTGTGAGCATCGGCTTGATGGCTCGGAGCTTGGCCTCACCGATGATGATCTGAAGGGCGATCGCGAGAAGCGCAACCCCTGCCGTCGCTACGAGAACGGTCACCTGCGGCGAGCGAGCGAGCGGCCGGACCACGAACCTTTCGATCGCGAGACCCATGGCGACGCCCGTCAGCACAGCGATGGTGCCGGAGATCGGCC
The DNA here is from genome assembly GCA_040905525.1 of Actinomycetota bacterium. Classification (GTDB taxonomy): domain Bacteria; phylum Actinomycetota; class JAICYB01; order JAICYB01; family JAICYB01; genus JBBDRJ01. Next base: position 28,690 of record JBBDRJ010000021.1, on the reverse strand, counting down.
ATCCGAGGTCGCGTTCGAGCAACATCCAGGCGACGAACGTTGCGACCGTTCCGATCTCACCCTGAGCGAAGTTGAACTGCCGAGTTGCCTTGTAGATCAGGACGATGCCGAGAGCAACGAGCGCGTACCCCGCGCCCACGATCAGCCCGTTGGTCGTTGCCGCGCCCACGGCCGGCCTAGAACCCGCTCACGAACATCTTTTCCGTTCGGTATTGGCCGGCCGCGCAGTTGGCTTTGAGCAGATGGACCTGCGTGCCTCCGAGATGGTTCTGCGGGGAATACTTCTGCGGTGGGAACACCTTGCTCTGGAACGATCCGGTCTGCGTCTTCGCGATGAAGTTCTGCCGGCTAAGGCTCGGGCCGGTGTTCTGGAACATCTGATGCAGAGTCTTGGCGAGCCCCCACAGCACGATGCCTATGTCGTCGGGCTCGGCACCCCCGTTCACCTCGCGGTACGCCTTGCGATAGTTGGGGTCGACCGAATCGATCTTGTCCAGACCGGGGAAGGGCGAGAAGAACAGCGCCTTGTCCATCGCGCCGTTCGACGTAGTGCAGCCCGTCTCGAGCACGGCGTTGAGACCGTGCGTGATGCCGCCTCCGATCCACCAGGGTCGGTAGTCCCCAGCCAATCGTGCGGTCAGCAGGACGTAGTGCGTCGGCGCCGTGAGGATGTGGACGATCTGTGCATCGGCGCCATCCAATTGCCCTGCCAAGGTCTGGTAATCCGTCTGGCTGGGGTTCTTAGGCAGGGTTCGATCCAGGACCAGTGACTTCCCACGCTTGTTGGCCGCGCTCAGAAAGGCGTCGTGCGCGTCGTCGAAGTTCGGCGTGTCGGTGCGGACCATCGCGACCTTGTTGGCGAGTCCCTTGAGCCGTGCGTCCTTGGAGATGAGCTGCCAGAGGAGCTCGCCCTGCTGGGCGTACGTCATCGAGATAGCGAAGTAGTTCGGCAGGTTGTCGACGCCGATCTGGGTCACGCCGGGCGACAGGTAGGGGATCCCGCCGGAGGCTGCGTACTGCGCGCACGCCTGGATCTGGTCGGTGCCCCCGCCGCCGATGAGAAGGAACGCTTTCTGCTGCTCGGCCATCTTGCGGCAACGATCGCGAGCCGTCACCGGGCTGTACTGGTCGTCTTCGAACAGCACCTTGACCGAGCGGCCGTGGATCTTGGGAGCGCCCGTCCATTTCCAGTAGACCTCACGCCCGAGCGCGAAGGCCTGGGCTGGGAACGGTGCTGCGCCGGTGACCGGGGCGTGTATGCCGATGGTTATCGAGTTACCGGTTACGCCGGTACGGTCCTGGGGGCCGGCGTCTGCGGGCGCAGCGGGGACGTTTCCTCCTGCACTGGGAGCGCTTCCGCCGGTGTCGGTCGGGGTCGTCCCGGCGCCCGTATCGCCTGTGGCACCGGTGGCGGGGCCCGTGTCCGTCGGCGTCGTTCCGTCGACGGTTCCGGTTGTTTGATTCCCCGCTGTGCTCGTATCGGCGAGCTGCTCGTGCACGCCGGGCTTCTGCCCGCACGCCAGCGCAACCAGCGTGAGCACCAACCCCAGAGCCAGCACACGAATGCGATCTGCGATCACAACGAACCTCCGATCAATACTGGCGACGACGTTCCATGAGGCGGCCGACCGGCCCCCGTTTAGTTCTCTGGTCCGTCCTAATAGGTTGAGCGACACCGCGACTCATCCCCGCGAGGACGGCGAAGCCGATCGGCAGTGCGAGGTACACCCACCACGGCGTGCCAGTCTTGGCCGCTGCACGCCGCGGTTCGGTCTCGGGCTCGGCGACGGTGAACGGCGGCGCTGGTTCGGCCGGCGGTGCCGCGTCTCCCCCGAACGACGCGGGGGCCGCGGGCTCCGTCGTATCGAAGGCATCGGGTGCGGGTGCGGCGGCCAGCGGCGGCGGGGGATCGTATGTGACCTTGATCGTCATCCCGCCACCAGCGGGCGGCCGAAATGCGACCTCGAAGGTATCCGGAGCATCGGGTGTTGGAACGGCCATGATTCCGTTGTTCAACTGGCCGGCCGCCCAGGCTCTCGCCATCGGCATGAGGTCGACGCGATATCTCACAAGAGTGGTGACGCGCGGAACTCCTTCACCCGTCGTCTCCTGAAGCTGCTCCTCTCTTAGCTTCACCGGCTGTGACTGTACGGAGCAGTCGCGAGGCGGCTGGGTATCCCAGAGTGCGCCGTCCTCTCCGGCCCAGCCGTCCTTGACCAGGCAGAACATTAGACCCGGGTTGTCCGGAGTGAACAACAGCGTCCCGACGTCGAGCATGTCGTCGACGGCGAACTCGAGTGCCAGCGATTGGATCTTCGAGCCAAGAGGCACGGAGAACAGCGGAACGCCGATCGTGCCGACCGCGTCGTCATTACCGAGGATGCGAGCGACGTAGACGTAGTTGTCCTCGCGGATGTAGACGGGACTGCCGCCGACGATCGCGGACGGATCGAGGCACACCTCGGGGACGCCGAGCGCGCACGCCGCTACACCCAGAGCTGAGCCTGCCGTGATGAGCGGATCCTGCGTACGAGTGAAATAGCCGGTCGGGGAAGGCCGCAAAGTCTCCTGGGCCCCCGCGGCCTTGGGGCCGCCGAAGCTCAGAAACGTAACCAGGATGAGACCGGCGACGGCTCCGTGCATAACTCGCGTCGGCAGCGGCGTCGAGGCCCCCGCCCGTGAGGTCCCGAACTCGGGGCGTTTGAGGTCGGTACTCAAGTGGGCTAAATCGTATCCAAATGCGACGTTCGGAAACCTCCCGGAAATCCTCGGTGAGGCCGGGTTGCGACCCGATAGCATGACCCTCACGACCGAAAGGAGCCATTCGATGGCCTACACCACCGCGGGCGACGTAAAGTTCCGCGCCCGCCGTTCATGTCTCTCAGTGCCGGCCTCGAGCCCGAAGATGCTCGGCAAGGCTCCCGGGCTTCCCGCCGACGAGATCTTCATGGACCTCGAAGACTCCGTTGCGCCCGCCGAGAAGGAAGGCGCGCGCAAGAACGTGGTGGCTGCTCTGAAGGACAACGACTATTCGGGAAAGACGGTCGTCCTGAGGATCAACGGCGTCTACACGCACTGGTGCTACCGCGACATCATCGAGATTACCGAACAGGTGGGGGACCGGATCGACTGCATCATGATCCCCAAGGTCCAGTGGGCCTCGGATGTGACCTTCGTCGCCGACCTGCTGCGGATGATCGAGGAGACGAACGGATTCCAGCGGCGCGTCGGCCTCGAAGCCCAGATCGAGAATGCTCAGGGTCTCACCAACATCGACGAGATCGCTGCGGCATCCGATCGCCTCGAGACACTCATCTTCGGGCCGGGCGACATGGCTGCGGCCATGGGCATGCCGCACTCGACGGTGGGACAGATCGTGCGGGAGTACCCGGGCGACCACTGGCATTGGATCCTCATGCGGATCCTCGTGGCGGCACGAAACCAGAACCTGCAGGCCATCGACGGACCGTTCGCGGCCATCCGCGACCTCGACGGTTTTCGTGAGATCGCTATGCGGTCCCGCCAGTTGGGCTACGACGGCAAGTGGGCGCTCAACCCCGATCAGATCCCCATCCTCAACGAGATCTTCACGCCGTCCCAAAAGGAGTACGACCACGCCGAAGACATCCTCGAGGCCTACCAGAAAGCGACGGAGGAAGACCGGACCGGAGCCGTGATGTTCGGCGAGGAGATGATCGACGAAGCGTCCCGCAAGATGGCCGCGGTTCACGCGGCCCAGGGACGCGCCGCCGGCCTGAAGCGCTCCAAGAGCTAGATCTTCACGCGCTCCTGCCAGCGGTCGAGAAGTGATGCGTCTCCGCTGACCTCGAGCGCGTTCCGCGGCACGCGGCCCCACAAGAACAGCAGGAGATCGGAGGCCGTCCCTCGTGCGGTGACGTCTGCTTGCAGCGAGTCGTCGGTCTCGAAATGGTCCGGGTGCGCAGTGAAGGTCAACCCTTTCGGAAGGTCGGTGGGCTCCAGGCGTATCCGCTCGCCGCTCCCGTCGAAGCGCTCTGAAGCCCCGGGATAGTCGGGCTGACCGGTCTTTGGTCCGAACACGAACAGCAGCTCGTTGATGCCGTCGAAGGCCAGCCCGGGGTCGATCTGTGCGGCTTCGCCGACAGCGTTCTCGAAGTCCCACCGGTGGACGGCCAGCTCCTGCGCCGCCCGTCGGTACCAGAACACTGCCTTGCCCTCTCCGGCCCACGTCCAATTCGGTTGTTCGGGATCATGCCGTGCGACCTCGTCCATGAAGCGCTCGTGCATGAACGTGTGCGCCTGGAGGACGTCTGTAGGGAAGATCGTCCAATCCGAGGACGGCATGCGGTTCTGGATGAGGGCATCGGTCCAGAACATGCAAGTGCCGGCCGTGTGGATCAGAAGGCTGCCAACGGTGTTGCCCGGACAGCTCGGGACAGGGTCGTCCAGATGACCCGCTGCGACCTCGGCGATCCGCTTGCCGTCCCGGCGGACGTGCTCGAGGTAAGTCTTGGCGTCGATCATCGCGCAGCCTCCTTCCGGCGGTCGACATGCACGGTATCCAGGCACAGCGCCACCTGCATGTCGGGAATCGCGCTCCGGGTGGGACCCCGTCCGGACTAGATAGCCTACGAGGACCACACGTCGAAGGAGGAGTAGTGACCATCGCCGAGCTCACCGACGTCCAGAAGGAGATCGTCCAGACCGTCCGCGACTTCGTGGACAAAGAGGTCATCCCCGTTGCCAACGACCTCGAGCACGCGGACGAATACCCGGCCGAGATCGTCGAGAAGATGAAGGAGATAGGGCTCTTCGGGATCAAGATCCCCGAGGAGTACGGGGGACTGGGACAGCCGCTCACCACATACGCCCTTGTTGTGATCGAGCTGGCGCGCGGCTGGATGTCGCTGTCCGGGATCCTCAACACGCATTTCATCGCAGCGTGGCAGCTCGAGAACTTCGGAACCGAGGAGCAGAAGCAGAAATACCTGCCCCGCATGGCGACAGGCGAGATCAGAGCGGCCCTGTCGATGTCGGAGCCTCACGCAGGCTCGGACGTGCAGGCCATCCGGTGCAAGGCCATCCGCGACGGCGACGTCTACCGTGTTACGGGCACGAAGATGTGGGTCACCAACGGGCTTCGCTCGGGGATCGTGATGCTTCTGTGCAAGACGAACCCGGAGGCCGAGAGGGCCTCTCAGAGCATGGCGATGCTCATCGTGGAGAAAGAGCCCAACGTCGACAAGATGCCGGGCCTGGAGATCCCGCCGAACATCGACAAGCTTGGATACAAGGGCGTCGAGACCACGGAGCTGATCTTCGACAACCATGAGGTTCCGGTCGAGAATCTGCTCGGCGGCGAGGAGGGGAAGGGTTTCTACCAGGTGATGGCCGGTATCGAAGTTGGCCGTGTGAATGTTTCGGCCCGGGCGATCGGGGTCGCTCAACGCGCGTTCGAGGAAGCGATCCGTTACGCGCAAGAGCGTGAGACCTTCGGTCGTCCCATCGCCCATCACCAGGCCATCCAGTTCAAGCTCGCCGATATGGCCACCGAGATCGAGGCAGCAAGGCTCCTCATGCTCCGAGCCGCGCAGAAGAAGGACGCGGGGGAGCGCACCGACCTCGAAGCCGGTATGGCCAAGCTCTTCGCGGCGGAGATGTGCGTGAGGGTCACAACGGAAGCGCTGCGCATCCACGGCGGATACGGCTACTCGAAGGAGTTCGTCGTGGAGCGTCTCTACCGTGATGCGCCGTTCCTGATCATCGGAGAGGGGACGTCCGAGATCCAGAAGATGGTCATCGGGCGCCAGCTCCTCGAGCGCTACAAGATCTGATGGTGTCGGAGATCGGCGCGATCGAAGCTCAGGCCAACGATCTGTTCGCCCTGCTCGACGAGCTGTCGGACGATGAGTGGAACCGGGACACACGGTGCCCGGGCTGGACGGTCAAGGAGCTCGTCGCCCACCTGGAGGGCATCCTCGACCGGATGCCGGAGACCTCCGAGGTCAAGGCGAAGCCCGAGATCGACCGCGCCGGTTACTACGGTTTCGACCCGAACGGTCCGCGCGACGGCGAAGACCAGGGCAAGACCTTCTCCGAAGTCGTCCGGGACCGCGTGATCGATGAGGTGGCCGGACGAAGCGGCTCAGAGATCACCGATTCATTACGCGCGATGCTCGGCGATAAGCTGGCGGCCACGCGCGCTACGCCGCCCGACCGCGTGGTTCAGAGGCCGGGGAACAAGCCGATCCGCTTCGACGAGTTCGTGGCCACGCGTGTGATGGAGTTCGGGATCCACTCGATGGACATCAGCCATGCGACCTTGCGCGGCGAACGCATACATCCCGACGCAGTGCCGATCGTCGTCGACATCCTGAAGCGACGGTTGGACGCGCCACTTCCCAACGGGATGGGCTGGGACGACCGAACCTTCATCCTCACGGGAACCGGTCGGCGGCGCCTCGAGCCCAACGAGCGTTTCATCCTCGGGAACCTGGCCGCGAAGTTCCCACTGCTCGCTTAGGACAAGGGAGTGTCGATGAGCCGGGAGTTCCCGTTCGGGCGTTGCCTGGAGGACTTCACCGCCGGCGACGTCTACAAGCACTGGCCCGGCAAGACGATCACCGAGTACGACGACCACCTTTTCTGCATGATCACGATGAATCACCACCCCTTGCACACCAACGACCACTACGCGAAGGAAGCCACGCAGTTCGGTAAGAACGTCGTCGTAGGAAACCTCGTGTACTCACTCGCTCTGGGGATGAGCGTTCGCGACGTTTCGGGGTCGGCCATCGCCAACCTCGAGATCGAGAACCTCAAACACCCGGCCCCTACGTTCCACGGCGACACGATCTACGCCGAGACCGAAGTGCTCGAGATCGTGCCGTCCAAATCGCGGAGCGACCGCGGCATCGTCAAGGTGCGAACGATCGCCTACAAGCAGGACGGACAGATCGTCTGCGAGTTCGTGCGGAAGGTGATGATCCCGACGCGCGAGGCGCGCGGGTCGGACCAACCCGCACGCCCCAAACCGAAGACCGGATAGCGCCGCTTTATCTACCGGGCGGAGCCGGTCGTCACAAGGCGCTCGAGCCGGTCGATGAAGCCCGGCCAGCCGCCTTGGTGGTCGTTGCGGTCCTTCTCGCTCTCGAAGCCGGTCTGCACGATGGTCAGAAGCGTCTTGCCACCCTGGTCCTCGAAGGTCACCACAAGATCGGTGTGGAAGTTGCGTCCGTCGGCGTTGGTGAATGTAGACCCGTAAGCGAGCTTTCGCGGTGCATCGACCTCGACGAACTCGTTGTCCTCGCGATACAGCTCGTCCGCAGAAGGACCGAAGGCTACGCTCCATGTCCCACCGACGCGTAGGTCGCATGACGCGATGACGGTGTCACCGGGCCTGTCGGCATACCACTCACGGTTCGCCTCGGTATCGGTGAAGGCGTGAAAGACCTCTTCGACCGGCGCGTCGATCAACCGCTCGATCCTCAAGTCGTAGCTCATTCCTTTGCTCCTTTCGTTTTCGCCATGTAGCTCTCCAGCCGGTCGAGGAAGATGCCCGTGCCGCGCTCGTGCTTTTCGCGTTCCTCTGTGGACGGGAAACCTTTGTGCACGAGGGTCATTCGCGTTTTTCCGTCCAGCGGTTCGAACGTGAAGGTCAGGACGCACTCGTAGATGGGGGCGCCGGTCTCGATCACCGTTTCGGTGTAGACGATGCGACGCGGACGATCGATCTCCAGGAACACTTGCTCGGCCCGTATCAAACGACCCTCCGGCCCCACTCGATGACGGCCTTTCCACCGGGCCGCAGGTCGCATGACGTGCGCACGATCTCCCGGGCCCGGCCCACCATTCACGCTGCGCTTGCGGGTTGAACATAGCTTCGAAGAGATCGTCGGGCGAAGCGTCGATCACGCGTTCGAGGGTGAACTCTTCTGTCATCTCCGTCCCCCGTTTTTCTTACTGATGTAGTCCTCGAGACGGTCGAGCCGGCGCTCCCAACGGCGTCGATAGGACTCGATCCATTCCGTTGCGTCTTCCAGCTGCTGAGGACCAAGACGGCATTCGCGCGTTCGGCCGTTCTTGCTCGTCTCCACGAGATCTGCCTCCTCCAGGATCCTGATGTGCTTCATCACGCCGGGAAGTGAGATCCCGCGCGGCTGAGCGAGCTCGCTGATGGAAGCCGGTCCGAGCGCCAGGCGTTCGAGGATCTCGCGCCGCGTGGGGTCCGACAGGGCCGAGAACGTGCGGTCGAGCGTCGCCGCATACTTAACCATATGGCTAACTATAGGCCGCGATCGGATCGGTGTCAAGGGGCCCGCACCTCTGGAAAGGGGCGGGCCTAAACTCGCTGATGGGTCCCGACCTGACGATTCGCCAAGCGACGCGCGAGGACGCGGAGGCGATCGGACGCGTCCATGTCGGCACGTGGCAGGCCGCGTATAGCGGATTGATCCCAAAGGAGTTTCTTGACGCACTGTCCATCGCGAAACGAGCTTCAGTGTGGCGTGAATGGCTCGGTGAAGGGCTTGGGCCGATGGAATTCGTCCGGGTCGCCGAGCGCGGAGAACAGGTAGTTGGTTTCGTGAACGCGGGCTCGAGCCGCGACGAGGATGCGTCTGAGGTTATCGGTGAGCTTCGCGCGATCTATGTTCTTTCCGAGCACTGGGACTCAGGTGCTGGTGGAGCGCTGATGAGCGAAGCGCTGGATTGGTTGCGGACGCGCTACCGGGAGGCGACGCTTTGGGTCATCGACGGCAACGTCCGCGCAAGACGCTTCTATGAGCGGTTTCGCTGGTTCTTCGACGGCACAGAGAAGAAGGACGACTCGCGCGGCTTCGTTCTTAACGAGGTCCGCTACCGCATCGCCTTCGCCGACGACTAGCGCTCAACGAGCCTCCGGGGAGACTAACAGGTCCGGACGCTCCGCCCAGTGGTCGCGGAAGCGGAAGAAGTTCTTGCGCGACAGCTCTTCGCGCTGGGGTTCCGGCGTCGCTTCCCACAGCCGATGGACACGGCGCTCGACCGGTAGAGAGTCGTCGACGATCGTGCGTAGTCCCGCGGCACGGACTTGGAACGAGAAATCGAGATCGGCGTTGCGGTACCACTTGAACTTCGCGTGAAACAGCCCGGTCTTCTGGAGGTCCGCGCGCCGGAGAGCCATCAGGTAGGCCTCGACTCCGTCGACGTCGGGACCTCCGGACTCCTCGAACTGGAAGCCGTGGTCGGTCGAGACGCCCCAGCGGCCCACCAGTCCGACGGATGGGTCGGCAAGACTTGAGTACAAAGGTGTAGCGACGTCGCCGGTCATCTCGACCGAGGTGTCGATGACGCAGACGACGCGACCCGTGGAAAGTCGGAGCCCGAGGTTCCGGCCGGCGCCGTAACCGACGGGCTCCCGGAGCGGGATGTGCATGACCCTTTCCATGCTCGCGATCCGCTCCGAGGCTTGGTCGTCAACGGGGTTGTCCACAACGACGAGCTCCCAGTCGTGGGTGCCGAGGTGTGCTTGCGCCGACGCGTAAAACCGTTCGAGGTCTTCGATCCATCCTTCGAACAAAACGACGAAAGACAGATCGTGGGTATCCGGGGCCCCGAGGCGGTCGCCGAGCTTCTGCGGGTGCTTCACGCGCTCCATCCCCACGAGGATGCCACTCCTCCCTAGCCCGGCACTTTCTGAATTTCGGCTTACGTCGCCGTAGTTCACCTGCTCTACCAGCGCAAAGGCCTAAACACCTGTCAAATTGACTCGATTCTCACTTAAGAGGTGAGGAAGAGATGAAAAGACTCGTAGCCGTTGTTGCACTGCTGGTCGTAGCGGGGGCGTGCGGAGGCGGAGGCGGGTCGGGTGGTGGAAGCGGCACCTCGGACGACACCAGTCCGATCAAGATTGGGGTCGTCGGTCCGATGACCGGGCTCGCCGGTTTCGTCGGCAAGAACATGGTCGAGGGCATTCAGCTCGCGGTCGACGACATCAACGGCAGTGGCGGACTTCTGGGCCGTCAGGTTGAGTTCGCGACGCGCGACGACGAGGCCGACCCGGCCAAGACAACAACCGCCGTCCGCGAGCTTGTCGAGAAGGAAGAGGTCGCGGCTCTGTTCGGGCCGGCCAGCACGTCTGCGTACCTGTCCGTGGCGCGCATCATCCAGGACAACAAGATCCCCTCGTGGGTCATCAGTGCGGGGGCCGAGCTGTCTGAGAATCCTTACGCCTTCCGCGCGTTCATTCCGGACGCGCCGGAGATCGAGGCGCTGACCAAGTTCGCGGCCAAGAAGCACTCGAGGATCGCCATCCTCGCCAGCAACGACGGCGAGGGGAAGGCCTTCTCGGATGCCGTTGCGGAATCCCTACGCGCCGCCGGCAGGAGCCCCGTTGCGGTGGAGACGTTCGCGCTGGACGAGACGGACTTCTCGCCTATCGCGCTTGAGATCAAGAAGGCGAACGCTGACGCCGTGATCATGGGAACGCATCTGGGTCTGTTCGCGTCCCGCTTCGCAACGGCGAATAGCAACCTCGAACTGGACGCACAGCTCTACGGGCTCGCTGGCCTGATCAACTACACCTACCCCGATCTGGCGCGCGATGCCGCGGACGGCACGGTCTTCGTGTCCTTCCGGTCGTGGGGACACCTGCCACGCGACGAATGGCCGGCATCTGTACGAGAGTTCTACGAGGCGTACGTCGAGCGTTACCTTCCCGACGGCGAGTTCTCGAAGACCGGCGCGTACCGCGCGTACTCCACGAACTTCCTGACCTACGACATGGTCAAGATCTGGGCCGCCGCGGTGAAGCAAGCCGACAGCGCCGACCCCGAAAAGGTGGGGGACGTTCTGAACGGTGGTTTCAACTATCCGGCCGAGGATTCGGTGATCGGCGTGCCGTGGAAGTACTCCTCCGACGATCACGACGGTATCCAGCCCGGAGATCTCTTCTTCTACACCTGGGACCTCGGATCGAACGGAAAGTTCAACTTGAAAGCGCACGGAACGGTCACCGACGTGCTCGCAGGAAGGACGGATCTTTAAGATGAGCAAGATCATCGATCTGACCAAGCGGTTCCGCCCACGAGTGGCAGATCCGAAGCTTATGATGGTCGTCTCGGCGGCGTTCGCCGTCGGTGTCCTCATCGTCGCCTGGCTCGGCACATCGCTTCGACTCGAAGCAGATGGGGCGCGACTAGGATGGGCCGTCCTCGTTGCCTTCGGCATGGCATGGCACGGTGATATCGCCAGCGCATGGCGTATCGCCGCCGGCTTGATCGCTGGTGCGATGGCCGGTCTGGCCGGCTACTACGGCGCCCTGAGCATCTTTCCTGTGACGCCGAGGGGTCTGGCCATGGGTCTTGCCATAACGGCCGCCGGCGTCGCCGTGATCGCCCACCTCCTGCCGCGCATCCTTTCCTTCGCCGGGGCCGTCGTGGGTTTCGGCGTTGGCATCGCGGCAGCCGGTCAGTTCCCATTTCGGCCAACCACACCGGCCGACGATCTGTTCTCGTTGGCGCTCGTAGTCGCCACGGCTTTTGCGATGGGTTGTTTCGGGAGCGTGACGCTGCGCGCTGTGGTTGCGCGCGTGACCTTGCACCGGGCGGGTGCTTTCGCCCGACTGATCCGACATCGACCCGCAAAGGTCGTGGAGAGTTCCGGATCACCGGCCGCTCGGCGGCCGGTCCGGCGCCCCGCCCCACGCAGGGCAGCCGGAGCCGCGCGATGAAGGCTCGCAAGTTCTTCGCCGGCCTTTTCGTCCTGCTGCTGGCTTCGCCGATCGTTCTTGCCGCCGACGTCAGCGCTAAGGAAAGGATCGTTCGCGAAGCCGTGGTGAGCACTCTTGCACCCGACGGTGCGGTGGAGAGGACGACGGTTGCCCAGCTGCTGCATCTCGAAGCACCCGAAGGTGGCTCGGTGGAGCTCCGCGTCCCGAAATTGGGAGATCTGGACAGTTATCGCAACCTTTCCGGCTTCCGCGGGCCCGCCGGGGATGCCGACGATTTCGTCTGGCGCACGGAGGATCGCCTCGACACACGTGCCCTCGCGCGATTCAGCGGGAAGCTCCCCGTCGAGGTTCGGGTGCACTACTTCCTGGACGGCCGCGAGATGGACGCTTCCGAGATCAAGCGGCGCCGGGGAGATGTTCGTATCGAGATCGAACTCGTCAACGTCTCCGGAGAACCCAAGTCGCTCGAGCACAAAGCGGTGACGTCGCCGTTCATGACCAGCGTCGTCAATCAATACGTGCCGATCGAGTACGTCGTGCGTGTGGAATTCCCGACGAGTCGGTGGAACAAGGTAGGCGGCGAGGGGATAAAGGTCGCGACGGATGGAGATCGCGAGATCGCTTCGGCCTCCGGCATCTTGAGCCCACCTCTCACCGATGCCGATAAGACGGTCGTCTTCGAGGCCCACAGCGACGACGTCCTGACGCCGCGCGTGCAGGTGTTTGCCGTGCCCAGTCTTTCCCAGGAGTTCGTCGACGCGCTGCAGGCGCAGTTCGAGGCGCTGCAAGCGTTGTACGACGGTGTCGGTGGGGTTGGAGAGAACCTCGCCGCGCTTTATGACGGAACGGTCCAGCTGGTTGACGGCGTCGAGCTGCTCCTCGGTGGTATCGGTGAGCGCGACCCGGTGACCGGAAAGCCGGTGATAGACCTCGACGACGACGGAGACCCGACGACCGTGCTCGGCGGGCTCGGAGCTATCCTCGCCGGCATAACGGGCGACATCCTTCCGAACCTCGGTGAGCGCGATCCGGAGACGGGCGAAGGCGTCATCGTTACCGACGAAAAGGGGATCGCCACTACCTTCCTCGGCAGCCTGCAGTCACAGAAGAACGCCTACGACGACGAGCTGATCCCCGGCCTCGGGCAAGTCATCGACGGCATCGATCAGATCTCCGACGGACTCGATGAGGGCGGGGCCGCCCTCATCGACGGTCTCGAGCAGGTCATCGGGGGCATCGACCTCATCTCCAGTGAGCTGTCCTCGGGTGGACCATTGCTCATCGGCGGCCTCGACCAGATCGCCGACGGCGTCGCCGAGCTTCTGGCGAATCTGCAAACCAACAACCCCGGAGACCCCGGCTTCCGTGAAGGACTTCTGGGGATCCAGGGCGGACTGTCGGATCTGCTCGCAAGTTTGCAGACCAACGACCCCATGAACCCCGGGATCCGCGAAGGCCTCCTCGGCGTGCAGGGTGGACTGTCGACCCTCCTCGGCAACCTGCAGACGAACAACCCCGGGGATCCGGGTTTCCGTGAAGGACTTCTCGGCTTGCAGCAGGTGGCGGCCAGTGCCGCAACGACGTTCCTCGGGGATCCGTCGGAAGCGGTGTTCACCACGATCGCAGGCGGACTCGGTCAGCTCGTCGCTTCCCTCGGCGACATCGCCAACCCGCCCAACGACACGACCATCATCGGCGCGATCGAAACCATGAGCGCCGGAATGGCGCAGCTCGTTGCCGGTCTGGGCAACACCGCCGATGCACCGACGGATACAACGGTCATCGGTGGGGTCGAGCTGCTGAGCGCCGGTATGGCGCAGCTCCTGGCCGGTCTCGGCAACACCGCCGACGTACCGACCGACGCCACCATCATCGGTGCTCTTCAGTTGATGTACGGCGGTCTCACGACGCTTGCTCTGCCCGGTGCCAACGATCTGGTCGACGGTGTTCTCGGCGGGCTCGCGCAGCTGCGCGACCCTCTGGCGGCGCAGATCGTTCCCGGCATGAACACCCTCGTCGACACCGTGCTCGGCGGCCTCGATCAGCTCCGCGGCGGCCTAACCAACCCCAACTTCACGAAGAAGCAGGACGAACTCGGCGGGAGGACGCCGAAGGAGTACTACCAGGAGTGCCCGGGCTGCTTCGATCCGGACCACGAGGCGTTCGATCCCGCTACGGCGTCGGCGGAGTTCCAGCCCAGACTGCTCGAGGCCCTCAACCTGTTCAGTGAAGGGATCGAAGCCGCGCTGCCCCAGCTCGATTCCTTCGACGACGACAACCCCGGACTCATCGACGGTCTTCAGCAGATAGCCGACGGGCTGGACACGTTGGCTTCCAAGCTCCACACGCTCGACCCCGACGACCCCGGAGTGGTCGAGGGGCTCGCAACGGTGCGCGGTGGTCTGCAACAGGTGAACCAAGGCGTGTTCGCCGTCAACGAGCTGGGGATACGGACCATGCGTGGCCAGCTGGGCGACGAGGGCGACGCCATCGGACGCACCCAGACCACGCTCACCGACAAGGCGTCGAAGGTCGATTCGGTCCTGGAGGCCGATGCCGATGTCGTTTCCGCGACCTACGTCTACGACATCCCGGCGCAATCGACGGCGGGCAACGACAACGCTCGTCGTGGCGCAGTGATGGCGCTGGCGCTCGCCGGAAGCGTTTTCGTCACCCGCCGGATACGCCGCGTAGAGATCTAGCGGCGTGGACGTCGCGATCCAGCAGCTCCTCGTCGGGCTGAGCCTGGGGTCGATATACGCGCTGATAGCCCTCGGTTACAGCCTCGTCTTCTCGACGATGCGCGTGGTCAACTTCGCTCAGGGGCATCTCGTGATGCTGTCGTCCCTGATCGTTGTCACGTTGTGGGTGGACAAAGGATGGCCGGTTGGGCTCGCCATCCTGACGTCGACGGTGATAGTTGCGGTCGTCGCTCTGCTGCTCGAGCGCGCGGTCTCGCTTCAGAAAGCAGCGGCCGCCTCGCCGCTCGTCTGGATCATCACCACGCTCGGTGCCGCGATCGTGATCGAGAACGTCGCCGCGATCATCTTCGGGAAGGATCCGAAGCCGTTCCCGCACCTCGTTCCCGGCCCCCTGGTGAGGATCGGCGGAGCGGCGGTCACACGCGACAGTCTTCTCGCCATCGTCGTGGCTCTGGCACTGATGGGGGCTATTGACCTCTTCCTGAAGCGCTCCATCTGGGGGAAGGCCGTGATGGCCACGGCCTACAGCCCATGGGTTCCACGTCTGATGGGCGTTCCCGTCGGGCGTGTGATCGCGATCTCTTTTGCTCTCAGCGGCGCGATCGCCGGCGTCACCGGCGCGCTGATGGGCCCTGTTTTCAAGGACGCGTCGAGCAATCTCGGATTGCAGCTGGGGTTGCTCGGATTCATCGCTGTCGTCATCGGCGGGATGGGATCCACGGTCGGCGCGCTCGTCGGCGGTCTGAGCCTTGGTGTGCTCCAGACCGTTCTTCGAGGACAGCTCCCCCCGGGGGCCGGGACGGCGGCGATCTTCCTCGCCTTGATCGTGCTGCTCGTTCTCAGGCCCTCGGGACTATTTGGGCGCGACTGGGGCCGCCAAGCTACCGGTAGCGAGGGCCTGGCCTGATGCGAACGACGGCGCTGACCAAAGCGATTGTCGTCATAGGGATCGGCGTGGTGGCGGCGATCCCGTTCATGGGCGTCAACCAGTTCTGGATCTTCTTCATCACGGTCTCGATCGTTCAGGCGATCTTGCTGGCGAGTCTCAACGTGACTCTCGGGTACGCCGGTCTCATATCGCTCGGTCACAACGCGCTCTACGCGATCGGCGGATACGCGACGGCCTACTTCACCGTGTCCGTGGGTCTGCCTGTTGGGCTCGGCATCATCCTCGGTCTTGCTTTCGGGGCGCTCGCCGGTATCGCGCTGGCCCTAACGACGTTGCGCGCTCGCGCCGTGTACTTCGGCATCATCACGCTCGCATTCCTCTTCCTGACGTTCGAGACGGTTTCGAAATGGGAGGTCCTCGGAGGATTTCGTGGATTCCCCAACATCCCCGGCCTGAGCGTGGGCGGAGCCAGCTTCGGGCGTAACGAGTACTTCTGGTTCGCTCTCGGAGTCTTCGTTCTATCGATGGGAGCGCTTCAACAGCTCTCCTCCTCTTCGCTCGGCCGGTCCTTCGTCGCGATCCGGGAGAACGAGGCGGCGGCCGCATCGCTCGGGATCAGCCCGTTCCGGACGAAGATGCTCAACCTCGCAGTTTCGGGCGGCCTTGCCGGCCTGGCCGGTGCTCTTTTCGCGCACCTGAGCGGGGGGATCTTCCCCGAGGCAGCGTCGTTCACGAACGCGCTGCGGCTGTTCGTAGCCATCGTCGTGGGCGGTACGGGAACTTTCGCCGGTCCGCTGGTCGGTGTGGCGGTGGTCGCAACGGTCGATCGCTTCACCGTCAACTGGACCACGGCACAACCGATCATCTTCAGCGGAATGTTGCTCGGCTCCCTCGCGCTGATGCGCGCCGGGCTCGTTGGCTCGGTGCTCATGAGCCGGGCACGGCGCCTGTTTCTGCGTATCCCCGATCTGGAGACCGGTGGCGAATCCGAACCCTTGTCCGTGGTCGCCAACACGAAGGTGAGGAATCGCCGCGATCTACTCACGGTGACCGGACTCGACAAGCGCTTCGACGGCGTGCACGCGTTGGTCGACGTCGATCTGACCGTCCGGGAAGGAACGATCCACGGCCTGATCGGCCCCAACGGGTCGGGCAAGACCACGCTCGTGAATTGCGTCACCGGCTTCCTGTCCCACGACGGTGGACGCATCGCCTTCGACGGGATCCAGATCCGCCATCCTCGCCCACACACGATGGCGCGAGCCGGCCTGGTTCGGATCTTCCAGCATCCCGAGCCTTTCGGACGGCTACTCGTCATCCAGAACGTGCTTATGGGTTTGCACCTCAGGGCCGATCGCAACCTGCTCCGTTGTATGCTTCCTCTTCCGCGACGACGTAGACGTGAGTCGGCCCTGCTGACTCAGGCGTTGTCCGTTCTGTCCCGCGTCGGGATGGCGCACCACGCCTTGTCGCCTGTCGGCGGGCTTCCTTACGGCGAGCAGCGGCTGCTCGAGATCGCACGTGCGGTGGCATGCCGGCCGCGCTTGCTCATCCTCGACGAGCCGGCGACCGGGCTCACCGCCGTCGAGCTCGTTCGATTGGCACAGCTATTGCGCGACCTTCGCGCAAGCGGGGTGACGATCCTGCTCATCGAGCACAACATGGAGTTCGTCATGGAGCTCGTCGATCGCGTGACGGTCCTCGAGCGTGGGCAATGCATAGCGAGAGGCGCACCGGAGCGCATCCAGCGTGACCCTTTGGTGATCGAGGCGTACCTGGGGGAGCGGATCCCGGCATGAAGAACAAGATCCCCGCGGTGGCGTGCCGATCCCTCGAGGTGGCCTACGGCCGGGTGACCGCCTTGAAGGGCATCGACGTGGACGTCCCATCCGGTCAGTTGACCGCGGTTATCGGTCCGAACGGAGCCGGGAAGACAACACTGTTGCGCACCATCTGCGGACTCGAGCGTCCGGTCGGCGGTGAGCTGTTGCTGAACGGCGAGCCGGTCGAGTCGACCTCTCCGGAGGAGATGCTGTCCCGCGGTGTGTCGCTCGTACCCGAAGGGCGGCACGTTTTCCCCCATCTGAGCGTGCGCGACAACCTCGTTCTGGGAGCGTTCGCGGTTCGTCGATCGCGGCCTACGGTCAACGCCCGCATGGAGCTGACCTTTGAGTGGTTCCCCGTGCTCCGGGACTATCTGGATCGTCCGGCCGGGACGCTCTCCGGCGGTGAGCAGCAGATGCTCGCCGTAGCGCGGGCGTTGATGTCGCAGCCGAGCGTTCTCTGCCTCGACGAGCCGTCGCTCGGGCTGGCTCCCAAGCTGGTGAAGCACATGCTCGGCATGCTGGGTGCCATGAGGGACCGGGGGGCGACGATCCTGCTCGTCGAGCAGTTCGCGTTCCTCGCCCTTCAGCGAGCCGATCGCGCCTATCTGCTGGAGAACGGCTCCGTCGTCCGGTCCGGCACGGGAGCCGACCTGCTGGCGGACGACCTCGTCCGCGAGTCCTACCTCGGGATCAGGGTCCGCCAAGCGGGCTGACACCTCGGATTGGGCTCCTTGGGCCTGTTCTTAGAGTGCCTATTGTTAAAGGAGTTGCTCCTGTTATTCTAGCTGGACCCACGCGGGGCTACAGTGGGATTTTCCCGCGTGCGAGGAGGGACAAATGGCTCGTTTTGGACGTGTCATCACAGCGATGGTCACGCCGTTCCGCGAGGACGGCTCGATGGACATCGACGAGGCAGGCAAGCTTGCCCGGCACCTGGTCGACCACGGCTCCGAAGGCCTGGTTGTAGCCGGGTCGACGGGGGAGGCCTCCACCCTCACCGACCCCGAGCAGGTCACCCTCTTCCGGGCCGTCAAGGACGCCGTCGGCTCCGATGCCAGCGTCATAGCAGGCACGGGGACCAACTGGACCGAGCACTCCATCGAGCTCACGCGCGAGGCCGAGAAGGCGGGCGCCGACGCGGCGCTCGTGGTGACTCCGTACTACAACCGGCCCCCACAGGACGCTTTGCTCAATCACTTCCGTACCGTGGCCGATTCCTCGAACCTGCCCATCCTTCTGTACGACATCCCGAGTCGGACCGCGACCAAGATCGAGGTCGAAACGATCCTGCGCGCGGCCGAGCATCCGAACATCGTCGGCCTGAAGGACGCAGGCAACGACATCTCCACTTCGACCCTGTTGGCGGCACAGTTGCCGGAAGGTTTCGAGATCTATTCGGGCGACGACGGCCTGACGCTTGCCTTTCAGGCGATCGGCGGCGTCGGCGTCATAAGTGTGATGAGCCATGTCATGGGCGATCTGCTCAAGGAGCAGTTCGACGCGTTCGAATCGGGAAACATCGATCGCGCGCGCGCGATCCAGTTCATGCAGCGACGAGCGAACGCTGTCTTGCTTGCGTCCAATCCCATATCGATCAAGGCTGCCCTGAACATGATCGGCTTCAAGGTGGGCGCGCCGCGTCCGCCGCTTCGGGCCGCTAGCGCGGACGAAGAAACCAGGATCAGAGAAGCACTGGCAACGCTGGGCGCGCTCTAGAACCGCAAGCGGTTCGTTCGAGCGCGCCGGAGCATATAGCCGGAGCATATAGAAGGAGCGGGGCGTGCTCGGATTACGAAGGAAGGGGTCGCGGCGTCCGAGAGGACGCACGACCGCCAAGCCGCGTTCGCGCGGCGGCACGGGTGGACCGAAGACCAAGCCACGGACGCGGCCGACGGGGTGGCGCGCGCACGGGCCCGACGCGCTTGGTCTTAGCGTTCTCTTCCTGGCCGTTCTGATGGGCCTGTCCCTCGCCGGCGCTGCCGGCCCGGTGGGGACGTGGGTAGAGCAAGGCCTTCGTGGCGGCTTCGGCAAGATCTCCTACGCCGTCCCGGTCGCCACCCTCGTCGTCGCACTCGCCGCGTTCATCCGTCGGGAGGAAGCGGCCCGCATCCTCGTCGGCACCGCTTTGATCACCGGCGCGAGCGCGGGTCTCACGCACCTCGTGGCGGGAACGGCGCCGCTGACCGGCGGCTACGACGGGCTTGCGGCCGGCGGCGGTGGATTCGGTGCTCTCGTCGCCGTGCCGTTGAACACGTACATAGGCGCCTGGGCCGGCGCCCTTGCGTGCGCATTCGCGGGCCTCCTCGGGCTGTGCATCATCACGAAGACGCCCCTTAGACGCGCCGCGCGAACGATCTCCATCGGGGTATGGGCAACCATCATCTGGCTGCGCACCAAGGTTCCGCCGTTCGTCCGATCGCTGTACACGCGGGGCGAGGCCGTGCCGAAGCCCGAGCGGGAGCCGACGGTGCTGGAGGAGCTTCCCGCCGAACCCGAAGCAAACGACGACGACCCGCACACCTCCGAGATGTATGTCACGGCCGAGCTGGGAGACCAGATCCGGCAGACGGCCCCCATACCCGCAGCAGCGGCGTCCAGGCCGGCGGGCCCGCGACGTCCCGAACAGGCGACGCTCGACATAAAGCTGCCCGACGCCGGCAGCTACCGGCTCCCGCCGCCGACGCTCTTCCGTCGCTCGACGGGCAAGGGCGGCTCGACGCGCGGCGCGGAGGAGACGGGGCGCGTGCTCGAGCGCACGCTCCAGGACTTCGGCGTCGACGCCGCCGTGACCGCCATGACACGAGGTCCCACGGTCACTCGATTCGAGGTGGAGCTCGGTGCCGGTGTGAAGGTTTCGCAGGTGCTGCGGCTCGCCGACGACATCGCATATGCGCTCGGCTCCCCGGACGTCCGTCTGATCGCGCCGATCCCGGGCAAGTCCGCCATCGGTGTGGAGGTTCCAAACCGTGACCGCGAGCTCGTGCTGGTCGGTGACATCGTGCAGTCCCAGCAATGGCGTGACTCGTCGCATCCTCTCGTTTGCGCGCTCGGCAAGGACATCTCCGGCCAGTCCGTAGTGATCAACCTCGCGGAGATGCCGCACCTTTTGATTGCGGGCGCCACGGGAGCCGGGAAGTCGTCCTGCCTGAACTCGCTCATCGCGTCGCTGCTGGCGCGTGCGCGTCCGGACCAGCTGCGTCTAGTTCTCATCGACCCGAAGATGGTCGAGCTGTCGCACTTCGCCGATCTGCCGCACCTGGCCTCCCCTGTGGTCACCCACCCGAAGCGCGCGGCGGAATCCCTGGCCTGGGTCGTGCGCGAGATGGAGCGCCGTTACGAGCTGCTGTCGAGCGTGGGACAGCGCAACATCGACTTCTACAACGAGGCTCTGCGCTCCGGACAGCTACCTCCGCATCCCGAGGGCGGAGACTTCGAAGACCTTCCGTACATCGTCGTATTCATCGACGAGCTTGCCGACCTCATGATGGTCGCGGCCCGGCAGGTCGAGGACTCGATCTGCCGCATCGCGCAGATGGCCCGCGCCGTAGGGATCCACCTCGTCGTAGCGACACAACGCCCGTCGGTCGACGTCGTCACCGGACTCATCAAGGCCAATATCCCGTCGCGCGTCGCTTTCTCGGTGGCATCGCAGACGGACTCGCGCGTGATCATCGACATGGCGGGCGCCGACAAGCTCGTCGGCCACGGCGACATGCTCTACCTGCCGACGGGAACGTCGAAGCCCCGGCGCGTGCAGGGCGCGTACGTGACCGAGAAGGAGCTCGAGGAGCTGACATCCTACATCCGCTCGCAGGCCCAGCCGGCCTACGAGCCCGAGGCACTCGAAGCGGTGATCGGCGACGACGGTTCTGATGGAGACGACGACGGCGACGATCTGTTCGACGAGGCCATGGAGCTCGTGATCCGCTCGCAGATGGGATCGACCTCGATGCTCCAGCGCAAGCTGCGCGTCGGGTTCTCGCGAGCGGGACGCCTCATGGATCTGCTCGAGCGTCGGGGAGTGGTCGGGCAGCAGGAAGGGTCGAAGGCCCGGGCCGTCCTCATCTCGCTCGAGCAGTTCGAGGAGATGCGCTCCCGCGCCGACGCATAGGATTCCCCCGACCAACTCAAAGGGGGAATCGTGAAAGACGTCCACGCTTGGACCGAAGTTTCGATCGCACCCGGTAACGCCGAGGAGTTCAAGCAGCTCGCGAAAGAGATGATCGCGATCGTGCAGGCCGAAGAGCCCGGTGCGAAGGGCTACACCTGGTATCTCAATGCCGACGAGACGGTGTGCCACATCCACGAATGGTTCGAAGACTCGGCCGCGTTCATGGCGCATGCCACAGGTCGCGCCGTGGGCGAGAAGCTCGGCTCGATGATCGCCCTCGGCGGGTTCAGCCGGTTCGAGATCCACGGCGATCTCTCGCCCGAGGCCGAACAGCTCGTCGGGGCGCTAGCCACGGCCAAGTTCGGTTACCTCAACGGGATCGAGCGCTGATGCGCGTCGGCGAGATCGAGATCGTCCCGGTCTCCGACGGGCCGGGGAAGCTCCCGTCGGCGTACATGACGAACTCCGACTGGTCGGCTCATAAAGACCTCCTCGACGCCGACGGCAACTTCGACATCCAGATCGGCTGCTTCCTCGTCCGTACGAAGGACATGACCGTGTTGATCGACGCCGGGCTCGGTCCGATGGAGTTCGGACCGTTCAAAGGGGGTCAACTGCCGGGCAAGCTCGCCGCGGCCGGCGTCAAGCCCGCAGACATCGATCTCGTGCTATTGACGCACCTGCATCTCGACCACATCGGTTGGGTCGTGCGCGACGATGAGCCGTACTTCCCGAACGCGAGGGTGCGCTTTGGTGAGAAGGACCTGGACCAGTTCGTCCGCACCGACAACCCGGACTTCGTCGCTGCGCCCATGGTGGCCACGCTCGAGGCCCGGGGGCTGGCCGACCCCATCACAAGTGACGGACAGATCGCGCCGGGCATCTCGACGCTGCACGCACCCGGGCACACGCTGGGCCATCGCTGCGTAGTGATCTCCTCGGGCGACCAGCGGGCCTTCTTGCTGGGCGATGTGATCGGCTGCCCGGTGCAGATCGAAGAGGAGGAATGGGGCGCGATGTCGGACGTCGACCCCAAGCTCGCCAAGCGCACGCGAGAGACCCTGTGGAAGGAGCTCGAGGGAACCGAGGACCTCGTGACGGCGGCGCACTTCTCGGA
This sequence comes from Actinomycetota bacterium, assembly GCA_040905525.1. Lineage (GTDB taxonomy): Bacteria > Actinomycetota > JAICYB01 > JAICYB01 > JAICYB01 > JBBDRJ01. The sequence continues at coordinate 6,356 of JBBDRJ010000021.1, read as the reverse complement.
ACTTCAGTTCGGACGCATCCTTCGCGGCCAAGGAAAGCGCTACTTCGCGTAACGGGCCTCTGAGTACTTCTGCACAGACATACCCTCGCGCCTGCTCTAAGTTCCTATGCGGGGCCGGCGTTCGTGCGTGGAGGCGGCCCGGAATCAGGGCTCAGCACGGATAGCCGGCAGGGCCGGGCGGCCGAAGCATTGGTCTAACGGGTCTAGGGATGGAGGTTGGGATGCTCCGGCAACGGCTTTTCACGACCAAGTGCATTTGCGGCGAAGTGCTCGAAGCTCAGAGCAAGGAAGGCCTCAGCGGGATCCTTCGAACTCACGTGCTCTTCGAGCACGGGCGTCGAAACCAGATCGCCGACGAGGCGCGCCCGGTTCTCGAGGTAGTCGGTCAGTAGGAGTGCAGTAAGCCCGGGTCACTCGCCAACGGGCCAATGCTCGACTTCAATCTCTGTCATTGGGAAGTGTCGCGGATTCCCGGTGGCGAGCTTGGACGCTGACATGAATGCCGCAGCCGCTACGAGGCAGTCGGCTTGCGGCAGGGTTACACCTTGTCCCGCGAACCCGCGACGCCAAGTCCCCGCACGCCACGCCTCTTCGTTGCCCAAAGGAAGAATCTCCAGGCCTTCGAAGAGAAGCTGCGCTCTGTCCATCTCGTCGCTGCGTAACCCTCTAACGATCTCCTCGATGTTGATGGCCGTCGTGCATGGCTGATCAAGCGAGTCCGCCAGAGCGTCGACGCGGTTAGCGGCGACCGGCCGATCCCGGAGGTAGTCGATCAACACCGTTGAATCGAGCAGGATCCGCAACCTTTAGCCGACGCGACGGGGATCGGAGTGGCGCTGTTTGCGCACCCATTCCGCGGGATCGTCGTCCCACTCGTGTCCGTTGTCGGGGATCGCGCCACGTGAAGCGCGGATGAGCATCCATCGGCGCTCCCAATCCAATGCTTTCTCTACGGCCTCGCGTACGAATTTGCTGCGCCCGCGAGGACCGGCTATGGCGTCGATTCGTTCGATCAGCTCATCCTCGAACTCTATGTGCAGACGCATGTGTAAACATTAGCACATAAGGACGACAGGTAAACTCGCGGCTGTGTCTTTCGTGGTCATCAACGCCGTCACCGTTCCTGCCGAACGCGCGGAAGAGTTCGAGCAGCGTTTCGCAACCCGCGCGGGCAAGATCAAGGACCAAGCTGGGTTCGAGGCCTTCGAGCTCCTTAAGCCGGCCGACGGCAGCGACCGGTACCTCGTCTATACGCGCTGGGCGTCCAAGGACGATTTCGAGGCCTGGATGAAGTCACCCGACTTCATGGCCGGACACCGCCAGCACTCGGGCGGGCCGGTCGGCACGGCGAGCGAGGTCTGGTTGTTCGACCTGCTCGAAGGGGAGTACCGGGGCTAGTCTCGAAAGAGGTGGGTGAGGTCGATCTCGAAGCTGGCCGGCAGGCGCGGGCGAGCGAGACCCGGTGGTGCTTCTAAGACCGGACTCGGGTAACGGGCCTCCTCGAGAACGTAGATCGTCAGGTTGTTCCCCCACGGGTCGACGATCCAGTACTCGGGCACGCGGAACTTCTCATAGCGCTGGAGCTTCATCTCCGTATCGCGGCTCGCGGTCGACGGCGAGAGGACCTCGATCGCCCAAGTTGGGGACCCGCGCACGTTCTTCTCATTCAGCACCTGGCGATCCTGATCTGCGATGAACACGATGTCGGGCTGGAAGACGTCGAAGTCTGACAGCACGACGTCGAAGGGTGAGACGAAGACCTCGCCGCCGCCGTGTCGCTCGAGGTAGTTGTAGATCTCGTTGAACAGTCGTCCGATCAGGCGCTGATGCCGTGCGTTCGGAGCGGGAACCACCAGTGCCTCCCCGTCGACGAGCTCCCAGCGCTCGCTTTCGGGGAAGTGCACGTAATCGTCGTACGTAAGCCTGCGCTCGGGCCGGACCGCCAATAATCCTCCTCAGCCGACCTCAAGGGGAAAGAATACTCACGCTAACACGCTCAGGTGACGGTCACCGCTTTGCTTGTACTGCGTGCGCTAGCGGCGCGAAGGACCGAAGCGGCGGCGGACGGCCCAGTACATCCCGATCGACGTCGCCGTCCCGATCGCCGCCAGAACGAGCAGGACGTCGGGCACGGCGGAGTTCGCTTGCGCCGCGGCGTTGGCCACGTCGCCGAAGATCGGCAGACCGCCGCCACCGGGAAGATCTCTGATGGTCTTGGTGAGGTCCGGGTCAACCGTTGACTGCACGACCTGTTCGGAGTCGGGAGCCGACATGCGGTCGACATCGGCTGGTGCATCCGCGTTTGCGGTTTCCTTCGTCGTTGAGCTTTCGGGTGCCTTACCGGAGGTTGCGTCGATCGCCGGTCCCATACCCGGGAGGTCAGGGAGCGTTTCGGCCGACGCGACCGATGCAAGGCCAAGTCCGAAAGCAGCGACGAACACCAGCACGATGCACTTACGCATGCCGACTCCTTATCCGAACTTCTTGGCTGCGAACCTGTTTGGTGCTACGCCGTGCGCCGGCGGATGCGCGAGAGAACGAGTCCGGCACCGAGCAGCGTCAGTCCGTCGATCGCGGCCTCGGTAACACCGAAGCCCGTTGTCGGCAGCCTGCTTGTTTCACCCGTGCGGCCGGTTCCCGGTGTACGACCGGTACCAGGCGTGCGCTCTGTTCCGGGCGTTCCGGGTGTGCGTCCGGTTCCCTCAGTACGTCCGGTGCCCGGCGTGCGCGCTGTGCGCTCGGTGCGACCGGTACCGGCGTTGACGTCGACGTCGCCGCCCGGCGGGACGACAACCTGTGCGGCAGCGACCGGACCGATCGCCATCGCCCCGACCGTGCAAGTTGCGAGCACGAACCGCCTAATGCTCATACGGAGCTCCTTCCCCTAGAAGTGCTCTGGCCTACCTATGCCCACTGACGTGCTATCCCAAAGCAGCTTTAGGGGGTATAGCCGGTTTCAGCCGGGCAAGTCCAACCGGCCGATGACGTCGGCAAGCACCATTTCGGGTGCAAGTGAAGCATCGACGACATCGATGCGATGACCGGCTGCACGCAGGAGGGCGATCGACTCCTCATAAGACTTGCGCAGGACATCGGACAGCTCCTGGTCCTCGTAGCGGTCTGTATTGGACCGCGTGGCGAGGCGCTCCGCCCTCACTTTCTCGGGCACATCCAGCACAACGGTCAGGTCGGGGATATCGAATCGCGCCGATGCGGCCATGACCGTCTCGCGCGCGACGCCCTCGGCTCCCTGATACGCAAGAGTCGACAATAGATATCGGTCGCAGACAACCCACTGGCCGCGGCGCAGAGCGGGACGGATCATGCGGTCGAGGTGATCGGCCCGGTCCCCGGTGAACACCAGCGCCGCCGTCTGCGGATCGAGGTTTATCTCACACTTCACATGGGCACGAAGTACCGAACCCAAGGGTCCGTCCGTCGGCTCGGCCGTCAGGCAAACCTGCAGGTCGCGGGCGCGGAGCTCGGTGGCGACCAGGCCGGCGATGGTTGTCGTCCCGGCACCGTCGAGGCCCTCGAGAACGAGAAAGAGAGATTGTCTGCCAGTCGTCATGTGCCTATAGTGTCGGCTACCAAGCCCCTTATGACCTCCACCGGGCAGGCAATCCGAAGTGGTATCGGCGCCGCACTGCGGGCCGAGCGCGAGCGACGCCGTACTTCCCTGGACGCGGTGGCGCGGGGAACGCTCGTCCGCATGGACTTCCTCGAGCTGATCGAGAACGACAGGCTCGAGGAGCTTCCGTCCGGCGCGTACGCCAGAGGCTTCATCCGGGCGTACGCGACCTACCTCGGCCTGGATCCGAAGCCGTTCATCACGTCCTACGAGAAGCGATGCGGGAGCCCGGCTCCCGAGCTCTCTCGTGTGGTTCGCCGCGGTGTGCGCGTTCCTCCGGCGGCACAACGCCGAGCGTGGAAGATCGCGATCACCTCCGCGTCCTCGTTGATCATCCTGCTCGTCATGCTCGGCGTGTTCCGGTCGGGTGAAGAGCCGGCCGAGGTTGCGCCGATATCGGCGGCCTCGGCCCGGGTGAGCGAGACGACAACACCCGTCACCGACGCGGTAGTGCGAGTCGAAGTGACCGGTGACGAGACCTGGGTGGAAGTGCAAGCGGACGGACAACCCGTGTTCGGTCAGACGATGCGCGCGGGCGAGTTCAAGAGCTTCAAGGGAACCGAGGAGGTCGTCCTCTTCGTCGCCCGGGCCCACGAGGTGAGGATCACAGCCAACGGACGGATCCTCGGGACGCCGGCCGACCCGTCGTACCGCGGTGTTTTCACACCGGGAACGACAGCTCTTCCGCCGCACGAACCGGTTGAGCCCGCGGCGCCACCGCCGTCGAGCCCTCCCGAAGGCGAAGACCAGGTGGATATGTCCGGTCCTGCCGTAGCGGAAGTATCCGAGTCCGGCTAGTCCCGGACCCCCGTAACCTGGTTCAGATGACCAAAACCGTCTACATCCGTACGCTCGGCTGTCCCAAGAACGAGACGGACACCGAGCACCTCAAAGGGATGCTCGAGAAATCGGGCTATTCCTCGGTGGACGACGCCGACAACGCCGACGTCGTCATCGTCAACACGTGCTCGTTCATCGACGCCGCGCGCCGCGAGTCGGTCGACGCGATCCTCGAGGAGGTCGATAGCCGCCGCGAGGGCCAGCGCGTCCTCGTGTCCGGATGCCTCGTCGAGCGCTACGGCAAGGAGCTGGCCGACGAGCTGCCCGAGGTCGACGGCTTCATGTCCCTCGGCTCCTACGCCCGGACGGCCGAGATCGTGGAAGGCGCACGGCGCGGAGTCCGTCAGATGTGCTTCGACGCCGGCAAGGTCCCGCTGGGGATAGACCTGCGGCCCGCGCCCTCGTCGCCCACGGCCTTCGTGAAGATCTCGGAAGGATGCGACCGCGTCTGCACGTTCTGCGCGATTCCCATGATCCGCGGCGGACATCGCTCGCGGCCGCAATCCGCCATCAAGGGTGAGGTCAGGTGGCTCGTTTCGCGGGGCGTGAAGGAGGTCGTTCTCGTCGCGCAGGACATGTCCCTGTACGGACGAGACACCGAGGGCGAGTGGATGCTCCCGCAACTGCTTCGTTCACTTGGTGATGTCGAGGGCCTGGTTTGGCTGCGGATGCTCTATCAGTACCCACGCTTCGTGAACGAGACACTGCTCGACGCCGTGGCCGACTCCACTCCGGCCGTTCCGTACTTCGACCTCTCGTTGCAGCATGCTTCGGCCAAGCTCGTACGCAAGATGCGCCGCTGGGGCGACGGGGATCGCTTCATCGATCTGATCGGACGCATCAGGGACCGTTTCCCCGACGCCTCTTTGCGATCGGCCTTCATCGTGGGGTTTCCGGGTGAGACGGAGACGGACGCCGAGATGCTCGCGGACTTCCTTCCGAAGGCGCGCCTGGACTGGGCGGGATTCTTCCCGTACTCACACGAGGAAGGAACGGAAGCCGGCGGGTTCTCGAAGCGGCGCGTGCCGCAGGCCGTCGCGCAACGCCGGGCCGAGGTCCTCGACCAGATCCAGAACGAGATCGCGGAGACCAAGCGTGCGGAGCTTGTGGGGGCCGAGGTCGACGTGCTGGTCGAATCGCGCGACGGAACGTCGCTTCGGGGCCGCACGTGGCGCGAAGCGCCGGAGGTGGACGCCGAAGCGATCGTTGCGGGAGCCAGGGGGGCACGGGTCGGGGACATCTTGCGCGCGCGGGTGCGCGGCACGGACGGGCTCGATCTCGTGTGCGACGCGGTGTGACGACGCAGCTTCCCGCTCGACCGGTACCGCACTGGAATCTCGCCAACGCCTTTACGCTCCTCCGCGTCGCGCTGGTCCCGCTGTTCATCTGGCTCCTCGTGATCCGCGACCCGTCGCTGCCGGTAGTTGCCGGCGTCGTTTTCGCCTTCGCCGCCGCAACCGACGGTCTCGATGGTTTCGTTGCGCGTCGACTGCATCTGGTATCGGGCTTCGGGGAGACACTCGATCCCATCGCCGACAAGCTCCTCGTCGGCACAGCGCTCGTGGCTCTGGCCATCGACGAGCGCGTCCCGTGGTGGGCGCTCGTCGTGATTCTCGGCCGCGATGTCGTCGTCACCGGACTGCGCATCGGGCTGGCGCGCCGCGATCGCGTGCTTCCGGCGTCGAGGCTCGGAAAGATCAAGACCAACTTCCAGATCCTGGCCGTCCTGCTCTTGACGCTGCTTCAGCCCAGGAGTGGTGTTGCCTTGGGTGTTCTATGGGTCGCCGTTGCGCTGACGGTGATCAGCGGAGCGCAGTATCTTGCTGCGGCCGTCCGCGGACGAGCCGGAGTCCCATGGAAATGATCCGGGGGGGGGGGGGGGGGG
>JBBDRJ010000020.1:72290-79520 GCA_040905525.1 Actinomycetota bacterium | reverse complement strand
ACGAGGTCATCTTCGAGGAGTTCAAGGGCACCGGGAACATGGAGGTCCGCCTCGACCGGACCCTGGCCGAGAAGCGTCTCTTCCCCGCCATCAACGTCGAGGGATCGGGCACTCGCAAGGAAGAGCTCCTCATGGCCGAGGAAGAGCTGATGCTGGCCTGGCGCCTGCGCCGCGTGCTGCACGCGCTCGATGCCGCCCAGGCCCTCGAGCTGCTCATCGACAAGATGAAGCAAACGAAGTCCAACGCCGAGTTCCTCAAGGAGATCGCGAAGGCCAATCCCAACGGTTAATGGGATACGCTGACCAGCCATGAGAACCGGAATCCACCCCGAATACGTCGAGTGCAAGGTCCATTGCGCATGCGGAGCGGACTTCATCACCCGCGCGACCAAGCCCGAGATCCACGTAGAGATCTGCTCGCAGTGCCACCCGTTCTACACGGGCAAGCAGAAGTTCGTGGACACCGGTGGCCGCGTCGACCGCTTCCGCCGCCGCCAGGAGAAGACCGACGCGCTCAAGCAGAAGGCCACGAAGAAGCGCTAGGTGTGCGGCGGCTCTAATGGCCGCTGGTCTCGTTCTGGCGCCCGGTTGTGGGGGCGAATCTACCGAGGAATCGCCGACGGTCGAGCGAGCCCGCACAGTGGTCCGCCACATGGCCGACGGCACTTACGCCAAGGTCCTTCAAATGTTTGCTCCCACCCTGATAGACGTGCTGTCCGAGAAGCAGTTGAAGGAGGACTGGGAGAATTTCGTGCAATTGAAGGGCGCCTACCGGGCGCAAGGGGAAGCAGCCGAAGTCATCGAACGCGGCGAGCTCAAGGTCGTCGACATCGAGCTGGAGATGGCTAAGGACACTGGCTTCTTCCGTGTGAGCTTCGACGCCGACGGCAAGATCGCCGGCCTATTCTTCCTAGCTACGGATATCCCGGTTCCCTAGCGACGGCCTCCGCGGCGCGGCCCCCGCGATTTCTTGAGCTTCGCGTAGGCGCCGGCTGTCGCCGGCCGGTCGGGCATCTCGGGGGCCGGCTGGTTCCCTTCCATCTCGGCCGTTCCGACCTGCTGCAAGCGGGGGTCGGTTGAGAAGATCTCGACGATGTGCGGGGTGAGCTTGAGCATGCGCGCCATGCGCTCGACGTCCGATCGCTGCTCCCACGTCGCAAGAGTCACCGCCGTTCCTGTGCGACCGGCGCGAGCGGTGCGCCCGACGCGGTGCACGTAGGCCTTGTGATCCTCGGGCGGGTCGTAGTTGATCACGAGCGTGATGCCCTCGATGTCCAGGCCGCGAGCCGCGACATCGGTGGCGACGAGAACGTCGACCTTCCCGGTATCGAACCGGCTCAATGCGCGTTCGCGTTCCGCTTGCGAAAGGTCGCCGTGGATCGCCTCGGCGTTGATGCCTGCCTGCTTGAGGCGCCCGGAAAGCCGGTCGCATTCCCGCTTCGTGCGCGTGAACACGAGCGTCGAGCCGTGCGGCCCGGCAAGCAACGAGACGACCACATCGGTCTTGTCCATCCGGTGCACTTCGAACAAGTGATGTCCGAGACCTTCGACCGTTGGTTGTTGATCCACGATCTCGAAGCGCAATGGATCCTGCGTTTGCGAGATCAACCCCATGATCTGGTGATCTAGCGTCGCCGAGAACAACATCGTCTGTCGTTCGCGCGGTACGGCCCTGAGGATCTTCGCGACCTGAGGAAGGAAGCCCATATCGGCCATGCGATCGGCCTCATCGATCACGAGGATGTGCACGTTGCGGAGGTTGGCTGCCTTGCGTTCAATGAGATCGATGAGGCGTCCCGGGGTAGCAACGATGATCTGGGCGCGGGGTGCCTCCTCGATGTGTCGGCCGAGACCGACGCCTCCATACGTCGCGAGGATCCGCGTCTTAGGGTCTGCGATGGATTTGATGTCGTCCGTTACCTGGGACGCGAGCTCGCGCGTTGGGACGAGAACGAGCGCCTGCGTTCCCTTGACCTCGCTGCGCATCCGTTCGACGAGCGGGATACCGAATGCCAGCGTCTTACCCGAGCCGGTCTGGGCTTTCCCAAGGATGTCACGCCCGGCGATCGCGTCCGTGATGACTAGGGCTTGGATCTCGAACGGCGAAACGATGCCCTGCGCGCTCAGACGCCGGACGATCTGATCGCTTATGCCTAGATCAGCGAAAGTTGGTTCTGATGTCATTCATGCTTCGATCACGGAAGGGGGATTGATAATCAATGTTACCTGCGTGACGATCGATTGCGCGGATCCGGAGCGCGTTTCGCGATTCTGGGCCGCGGCAGTCGGTTGGGAGAAGGAGGGAAGCCATCGGGTCAAACCCCCCGGCGGGGGCATCTTCTTGGAGTTCATCGAGGTACCCGAGGCGAAGACGTTGAAGAACCGGCTACACCTCGGTCTCAGCACACCCGAATTGGACAAGGAGATCGCACGCCTCGAGGGATTGGGTGCGACCTTCGCCTGGGAAGAGGAAATTTCCCGAAGGTTGGAAATATCGAAACGTCGTCCTAAGAGACTCCGAGGGAAATGAGTTCTGCCTGGCTAATGAAGAGCCGTTAGGTCCGGCTGTCTGAGGGATCAGTTGAAGGCGTCGCCGCAGCTGCCGAACGCGTCGCCGAGTCCGTCGAACACCTCGGCGAAGGCGTCTCCGGTCGAGCTGAAGGCTTCTGTGAACAGCGCCGTAATGGCCCAGACCAGAAGGTACGCAAGCCCGATGGCCAGGGCTATGGCGAGCGCGGTTGCAAGAACGCTACCGCCGAGAACGGCCAGCTTCTGACGCCCCGAGCTTCCGCGCATGGCTGTGAAGAAGATGAAGACGGCGTACGAGGAAACGAGTAGGAACGGTATCGGCGTCCAGTCATCGCTGACGAACAGCGTCAGGATCAACAGCGGCACGATGCCGTTGAACGTCCCCATGACCATTCCGGCGATCGCCAGACCGCGTCCCGTGTATCGCTCCGGGTGATCGTGTTCGCGCCGCAGCGCGATAGCTCCGAGCAAGGTTGCGAGTACTCCACCGGCGACGGGAAGAAAAGAGAACCCGGCGATCCCGCTGACCAACGATGCGACGGCGAGTCCCTTGGACTGCGCGGGAGGGGTAGCGGGCTGCGACCCAGCAGATTCAGCGACCTTCCTTGCCGGGGAACTTTTTTGGCTTTGTTTCCCCGTTGCTGTAGGCGCCTTCTTCTTTGCTGCTGTCTTCTTCTTGGCGGCGGCCGGCTTGCGCTCCGCTACCGACGGCTTTCTTTTCGGATCTCGCGCCACATCGCCCTCCACCCGCCCACCGGGCGCTGCCAGGCTATCGGCCACAGTCCTTTTGCCCCTATAGACTCCGCGCGATGGAGCCAGAACAGATCTTCGAACGCCTGGGTGGCGGAGAGTCGGCCGGGTTCCCGCACCTGCACAGCGACGCCTTTCACACCGACGCCGGTACGCCATACCTCAAGCACGCCGGCGTGGTCCTGATCGCAAAGCCCAACGTGGCGATCGAGGGCATACGTCCTTTCCTCGAGGGTTTCGGCGCCGACTTGGACTTTTCGCAGTACCTCGACGATCCAACCGAGCTTCCCCCGGCCGCGAAACTGCTGAAGATGGCTGGACAGACCTGTTATGCAAGTTTCGGCCCCAAACGGACCTACAACGAGAACGCGAAACGCTATTTCGGAAATCTCTCGTCTTCCGGACACGGATCGGTGTACGAGCACGCGACGTTCTCCGTTCTCTGTTACGGGATCTCGCGCTCGAACACGCACGAGATCGTTCGTCATCGGGCGGGCACCGCGTACTCGCAACTCAGTCAGCGCTTCGTGTCGGGTAAGGTCCTGCGCTTCGTCGAGCGCCCCGAGTATCAGCAGCACCCGTCCTTGCACAAGCGCTTCGAAGAGCGGATCGACCGTGCAGCCAAGGACTACGAGGAGATCGCCGAAGAGTTGCTCACGCTTCAGGAGGAGGGCGACTCGCGATTGGGGGCCGAAGCGCGCACCGATCGCCGCAAGCGTGTGCAGCAGACCGCGCGCTCCGTACTTCCCAACGAGTCGGAGACGATCCTCGTCATGAGCGCGAACGTGCGCGCATGGCGACACATGATCGAGATGCGCACGGATGAGCACGCCGAATCGGAGATCCGGGACCTTTTCTTCCGGATCTTCCTGTGCCTTCGGCACGTCGAGCCGATCCTTTTCGAGGACTACGCCGTCCAGGCCTTTGCCGACGGCACGCACGGAGCCCGCACCGACTGGCGCAAGGTGTAAAGCCCTCCGCCGTCGGCGGACAGGCTCTTCCTGAAGGCGTCCTCGTCCGCACCCCTGACCGCTGGGCCGTGGCCATTCGTAGACCCGACGGCTCTATACATACGGAGAGGCATGATGTCTTCGACGGAAGAAGGCGCCTCGACAAGACGATCGCGCGCGGCCCGGCGGCGCTCGGGCAGGCAATCGGCATCGGACTCCGGGCGCTGCGCATCGCTTTGCGGGAACAGACGGGAGCTGAGCCCGCGCCCGGACAGATGCTTGCCAGTCTCATACCCGTCGGTGCGACGGCTCTGCTGATCTTTGTGGTCGCGGCCTCGCTGCTTGCCGCCCAATGGGAAGGCGCAACCGGTGATGTAGCCGAGGCACTGCTTCGGGCGGTCGCCGTTCTCCTTTACCTCTTGGCCTTGGCGCGCTCCGACCAGTCGAAGCGGTTGTTCTCCTATCACGGCGCCGAGCACAAGGTCATAGCTACGTTCGAGGCGCTGGGGGAGCCGCCCACCGCAGCGCAGGCGCGAAGCGCCAGCCCGGTCCACATGCGCTGCGGCACCAACTTCGTGGCGCTATACGTGATCGCGGCCGGGCTGATCCATTCCGTTCTTCCGCGCGAGCCCTGGTGGGCGGGCGGGCTGTGGCGTCTGCTGGTATTCCCCGTGGTGGTCGCGGTGGCGTACGAGCTGATGCGGTCCGCGGCCCGGTTCCCGCATGCGTTGTGGTCTCGAGCGGTGACCTGGCCCGGCCGATTGCTTCAACGCATCACCACACGGGAGCCCGACGATGCGCAGCTCGAAGTGGCCGAGGCTGCGCTTCGAGCGGCGCTCGCCGACTGAGCTCCCGCTTACCGCCGATATCCTCAACCCATGGACCAGGGGCAGATCGCACGTCTCGAGGAGCTGGCGGCCGAGCATCGGCGGCTGCTCGACGAGCTCGGCTCCCCCGAGGTCGCCTCCGACCATCAGCGCTACTCCCAGCTGGCCAAGCAAGCGGCCGAACACGAAGAGATGGTGCGGTTGTACGGCGAGTACAAGGCGGCGAGCGAAGAAGGTGCTTCCGCCCGCGAGATGCTCGCCGATGCGTCATCGAAGGAGGACCAGGAGTTCCTGCGCGCCACCGTCGCCGAATCCGAATCGAAGACCGAGACGGTAGAAGCTCGGTTGCAAAAGCTCCTTGTGCCCCATGATCCCCGCGACGACCGCGGGATCATCGTCGAGATCCGGGCCGGCGCCGGCGGCGACGAGGCTTCGCTCTTCGCCGGCGAGCTCATGCGGATGTATGAGCGGTACGCCGAGCGCAAGGGTTGGAAGACCGAAGTTCTCGAAGCCTCCGAGGGCAGCGTCGGGGGCATAAAGGAAGCGGTCTTCGAGCTCGACGGGAAAGGCGCGTTTTCGGCGCTGCGCCACGAGTCCGGCGTGCATCGTGTGCAACGCGTTCCTGAGACGGAATCCTCGGGGCGCATCCACACATCGACGGTTACCGTCGCCGTTCTCCCAATTGTCGATGAGGTCGACGTCGATATCGACCGCGGCGACCTCGTCATCGAGACCTATCGCGCGTCCGGACCCGGCGGACAGCACGTGAACACAACGGACTCCGCCGTACGGATCAAGCACGAGCCGACTGGTTTGGTTGTTACGTGCCAGTCGGAGCGATCGCAGCGCCAGAACATGGACCGTGCCATGCGTATCCTCCTCGCCAAGCTCAAGGACCTGGCCGAAGCAGAGGCGCACACCCAGCTCGCCGCGGAGCGGCGGTCGCAGGTTGGAACGGGGGATCGCTCCGAAAAGATCCGGACCTACAACTTTCCGCAGAACCGCGTCACCGACCACCGGATCGGGCTGACCGCGCACGGGATACAACAGATCATGGACGGCGACATCGACGAGATCGTCGACGGCCTCAAGCAGGCGGCACTCGAGCATGCTCCAAGCTGAAGTGCGAACGCTCTCTTGGCTCGTCCGGGACGCTAGTGCGCGCTTGTCTGCTGCAGGCTTTTCGTCGGCGCGGTGGGAGGGCGAAAGGCTGGTTGCTCACGCCTTCGGGATCGCATGGGGCGAGATCTGGGTCAGGCTTCGCGAAGAGGCCGGCGAACAGACCTCGGCAAGGCTCGATGAGCTCGTGCGGCGGCGGGTGGCGGGCGAGCCCCTTGCCTACATCCTGTGCTCGACGATCTTCTTCGGCTGCGAGATAGCGGTTGGGCCCGGCGTGCTCGTGCCGCGGCCGGAGACCGAGACGTTGGTCCAAGCCGCCCTCGAGCTGGTGGCTGACGTTCCGGATCCACGGATCGTGGACATCGGCACCGGCAGCGGTGCGATCGCCATCGCTCTGGCGATGGAGCGCTCGGGAGCCGAGGTGTGGGGTACCGACGTTTCGAAGCGGGCGCTGGAATGGGCCGAGCGCAACGTTCGATCTGCCGGCGTGGACGTTCAGCTCGTTCACGGCGATCTCTTCGAAGCGCTACCGGCTCGCACGCGCGGCGTCTTCGATCTCATCGTCTCGAACCCGCCGTACATCGCCGAAGGAACCGATCTTCCGGAGGATGTCCGAGCGGAGCCGGACGAAGCGCTCTTCGCCGGTCCCGACGGAAATGACGTCCTACTAGAGGTGGTGGATGGATCTGAAGCGTGGCTGAACAGCCGCGGCCACCTGGCGCTCGAGGTCGGCGCGCCGAAGCAGGTCGACGTCGTCATCGACGCCCTCGCGTCTTGGCGTGACGTCAGAGTTCGCGAGGACCGGACGGGCCGCCAACGCGTCGTCACGGCGCGCCGGTGACGGATATCGACGCCGCGGTCGGAGCCCTCGACTGCGGCGAGGTGATCGTCCTTCCCACCGAGACGGTTTACGGGCTGGCAGCTCGGGCTGACCTGGAGGAGGCCGTCGGAAAGATCTTCGAGCTCAAGGGCCGGTCCCGGGACCAAGTTCTTCAGATCTTGCTTCCCGACGCTACGTCGCTTGCCTCGTGGGCCGGGCCGAACGACGCGGCGAG
>JBBDRJ010000020.1:0-72280 GCA_040905525.1 Actinomycetota bacterium | reverse complement strand
CCCCCCCCCGCGGTTCTGGCCCGGCCCCCTGACGTTGGTGGTCGCCGCCCGGGCGAGCGTTCCGTCCTTCCTAACGGCCGCCGGTACAGTCGGCTTGCGCGTCCCGAGCCACCGCGTCGCGCTCGACGTTCTCGAACGATCGGGGCCGCTCGCGGCGACGAGCGCGAACGTTGCCGGCGAACAACCGCTCGCCGACGTCACGCATCTGCGCGCGACCTTCGGCGACCGGGTGTCCGTCTACATCGACGTTGGCCGCATCGAGGGGGATGCGTCGACGGTGGTAGACGTAACCGGGGCCGACCCCGTCGTGCTGCGCGAGGGTGCGATCGCTTTTGCTGATGTAACATCCGCGCTCAGCAGGGTTCAATTTGAACCCGAGTGATACGCTTTCGCCGGTTGGAAGACCTCCTATGGGCGCAACTCAATTCAAGCTCCTCTACATCTGCAACGGGAACAACGCCCGTAGCCCGCTGGCTGCGGCCTGCACGTCGGACCTGCTGTCCGGTACGAGCCAGAATGGAGGCTTACGCTGGGACATCGGATCGGCGGGGACCCATGCGGTCAACGGTGACCCTGTACGGCCTGACGCCGTCCGCGCCGCCCATGACCTCAACCTGGATATCTCCAACCATCAGCCGTCGCTGTTGACGGCGGATCAATGCGCAGACCCGGACCTGATCCTGGCGATGTCCTGGGAGCAGGTGTCGCACATCTGGAGCCTCGTCCCCCAAGCGTGGGACAGGGTGTTCACGATCAAGGAGTTCGTTCACTGGGCGCAGCGCGCGCCCGTCCGCCCGCCGATCCTCTTCCCCGACCGTCTGGCCGAGATGCGGGACAAGATCATCCAGGCTCACGCGATCCGTAAGCGCGCGCGCGCGGACTACGGATTTTGGGGCGGTATCCGTCCTCAAGACCTCAATCTGATCGAGCCCAACGGCAAAGGAGAAGAGGCCTGGACGGCTCTCGCCAAAGCCGTTCACGCACTGGTCAGCGACGTGATCATGCTGCTGCGCGGGCCCGAGCATCAAGAGGCGCAGCCCATAGCGCGCAGCGTTTCCAAGAAGCACACGCCCCGTGCGCGCCGGTCGACCGCGCGCGCCAAAGCGCGCCGGTAACACTTGACCCCGTACCTCCTCGTCGCGGCCATCGCGGCCGCAGCCGCCTTCGCTTGCACGCCTGTCGTCCGGACGCTCGGCGCTCGCATCATCGGCTACGACGTTCCGATCGAAGGCAAGGTCCACGAGGTCCCAACGCCGACCTACGGTGGGATCGCGATCTACATCGGGTTTGCGGTGGCTATCGGGCTTTCCGCGATGTTCGATTCATTGCGGAACGTCTTCGAGTTCAGCGAAGTGCTGGGGTTGCTCGTTGGTGGCTTCATCGTTCTTGTCATCGGCATCGCCGACGACCATAGGGATCTCTCCCGGCTCGCCCGGCTGGCCGGTCAGGTATTTGCGGCCGGCATCCTTTACTTCTCCGGCATAGCACTGAGCTTCTTCTGGTTGCCCGGGATCGGCGTCATGTCGTTGTCACCAGATCTCTCGGCGATCATGACGATCGTTTGGATCGTCCTGCTCATGAACGCCGTGAACTACATCGACGGTCTCGACGGGCTCGCGGCCGGCCTCACGGCGATCTCAGCCGGCGGACTGTTCCTCTACTCAACGCGCCTTCCGGAGGAATTCCTCGGGCCCGACCCGCTCACCCCGCTCGTTGCGGCCGCGCTGGTCGGCGCGTGCGTCGGGTTTCTGCCGTTCAACTTCTATCCGGCTCGCATATTCATGGGCGACACCGGCGCGTACCCGCTCGGTTTCTTCCTTGCCGGAGCAACGATCTCGATGATCGGACGTTTCACCGGGCCCGGAAGCGCAGGCGGGCGGCTCGCCCTTCCATTGATCTTTACTCCGGTCGTCTTCGCTGCGCTGCCGGTGGGCAACTTCATCTTCGTGACGCTGCGCCGTTTGAGGAATCGACAACCGATCATGATCGGAGAGCGCGACGAGCACATCCACTACCGGCTGCTTCGGTTGGGACATTCACATCGCCGGGCTGTTCTCGTGATGTATGGCTGGGCTTCGATCTTGGCCATCGGGCTCGTTCTCGCCGGCACGATCTCATGGGGGCGATTCGTCCTGGCCTTCGTCGCTGCCGGTGGGACGGTCTTGCTGCTCACCTTGGCTCCGAGCCTTCGGCGCGCGTTCGGGGGCGACGAGCAGGAGCCGGTAGCGCCGTCGGATCGCTCGCGTTATACTTTGTGAGCGGATTCACAAAGTCCCTGGACCCGGATCGACACCGGAGGCGGAGATGGCTCGGAGCGCGGCGGCTCGACACCCCGAGAAGCGCTCTCCTAGGATTCCGTTCGCTGTGTCAATCCACCCATCACAGGGGGACGCTACGCGCCATCCTGAACCGAGTCGTGCTTCGGCCCGCTTTCAAGCCGAGGGTCGCAAGATGTACGGCGGCATGGGCGAAGCCTGGAACTACCTTTCGACGATCATCGCCGGCGTGGCCGTCTGGGGCGGCGCGGGATACGGGCTTGACCGCTTGTTCGGCACCACGCCCGTGCTCTTCGTCATCGGCGCCCTCTTGGGCAACTTCGCGGGGATCTACCTCGTGTACATCAAAGCGTTCCGGGAAGAAGTCGCAGGCGCCGGCCCGAACAAGGAGGTGAGGCGCGATGCGGCATGAGCTGCATCTCGCGCGGTTCGGTTTCGCGACCCTGGCCGCGGTGGCCGTCATCGGCGCAGTTGCGGGCACTCTCGTCGACGGCCGGACCGGAGCTTTGTCGGCCCTCATCGGGATCGGGATCGTCGCGGCCAACCACGGAGTCGCCGTGTTGTCCACCGGCTGGGCCCGAGCCCTAACGCCCGGCGTTCTCGCCATCGGTTACTCGGTCTTCGTCGTGAGGATGCTTTTCGTCCTTGGGATCTTCGGGACACTCTCATCCGTTTCTTGGATCAACGGAGCTCTGCTGGCAGCGTTCTTCTGCGCGGCGCTGGTCTTCTCCCTGGGGGCCGAGTGCCTTAGCTATGCACGAGGCTCCTACGTACCGGCCTGGATGCGCCGGCCGGCGCTCCTTGCAAAGGAGACTCGATGAATCTCGCTGCCGCTCCTGGGTTCCACGTCCCCGAGGTGACACACCTTCTCAACTTCGCGCCACTCTTCAGCTTCAAGGTCGGCGGCATGGAATTTCACGTCACCTTCATCACTCTCGTCATGTTCGGACTCACATTCCTGCTGGCCGCTCTCTTCGTCGCCGCGTTCCGCAACGCGACGGTTATCCCGGGGAAGCTACAGAACGCTTTGGAGGCTGGTGTCGACGGCGTACGGGAGCAGATCGTTGCGCCGATCCTCGGATCCGACACCGAGCGCTTCATGCCATTGCTTACGGCGATGTTCTTCTTCGTGTTCGCGATGAACTTCATGGAGGTCGTTCCGCCTGTGCAGTTCCCGCTCAGCAGCCGGATGGCCATTCCCGCGTTCTTCGCCGCCCTTTCGTACGTCATCTTCAATTACCTCGGGATCAGGAAGCAGGGTCCGATCAACTACTTCAAGGGGATCCTGTTCCCGCCTG
This sequence comes from Actinomycetota bacterium, assembly GCA_040905525.1. Taxonomy (GTDB): domain Bacteria; phylum Actinomycetota; class JAICYB01; order JAICYB01; family JAICYB01; genus JBBDRJ01. The sequence continues at coordinate 68,706 of JBBDRJ010000020.1, read as the reverse complement.
GGGTTCCGAAGTTCATCTACGTGATCCTCACGCCTATAGAGTTCATGTCCACGTTCATCTTCAGGCCGCTGACACTGGCCGTCCGACTCTTCGCCAACATGATGGCGGGCCACGTGATGCTGACGATCTTCTTCCTGGCATCGGCGTACTTCCTGTACGGCGCAGACAGCATTTTCCTGCGCGTGATCTTCCCGTTCCCCTTCGTGCTGTCGATCATCCTCACGGGTTTCGAGATGTTTATCGGTCTTATCCAAGCGTTCATCATCACGATCCTGACTGCGGTGTACATACAGGGCGCACTGCATCCGGAGCATTAGAAAAAGGAGGAAGAAGATGGAGATGCTGCTGGCACAAGCCGCAGAAACAACGATCAGCGTGGCAGCGATCGGTAAAGGTCTGGTCTACGGACTCGCCGCAATCGGTCCGGGGATCGGTATCGGTCTGATCTTTGGTAATGCGATCCAAGCCATCGCCCGGCAGCCGGAAGCCGCCGGCTTGGTGCGACCGATCATGTTCCTCGGGTTCGCACTAGCCGAAGCTCTCGCGCTGCTGGGCTTCGTGCTCTTCTTCTTGATCACCTAAAGGGGGCGGCGTGAACCTCGGCATGAGATTGCTGCAGCTGGCGCAAGAGCACGCGCCGGAGGAAGCCGACCCGAGCCGGGTCGTTCTGCCGGAATGGAACGAGCTGATCTTTGGGGCGATCGCGTTCTTCATCCTGCTTTTCGTCCTCTCGCGCATCGCCTTCCCCGCACTGCGCAAGGGGCTCCAGACCAGGGAGCAGGCCATCCGCGACGAGCTCGAGCGGGCGGAGCAGGCTCGCCTCGAAGCCGAGCAGAAGCGGGAGGAGTACGACCGGCGGATCGCCGACGCACGCAACGAGGCCGATCGCATGCTCAAGGAGGCCGCCGACACGGCGGAGGCCTCACGCCGCGAACGCGTCGAGAAGGCGGAAGAGGAGGCACGCGAGATCGTCGAGAAGGCCCGGGCCGAAGCGACTCAGGAACGGGACCGCGCCTTCGGCGAGCTTCAGCGCACGATCGCGGACTTGTCGCTCGAGGCCGCGCGGCGCGTGATCGAGCAGGAGCTCTCCGACCCGAACGCCCAGCGTCAACTGGTCGAGCGGTTCATTTCGACAGCGGGAGCCAACAATTGACACCACGCCGCAACGAAGTGGAGGCGCGATGAGCAGTGATCTGATCCGCGGTTACGCATCGGCGATCTTTGCGATCGCCGGTGCCGAAGGCAGCATCGACCGCGTTTCGGACGAACTCTTCCATTTCGCGAAGGCCCTCGAACGCAGTCACGAGCTACGCTCGGCGCTCGGCGACATCGCCCTTCCGGCTGAGCGCAAACAGGCCGTGGTCAACGAACTGCTTGGCGACCGCGCATCAGAGCTCACGCTCCACGTCGTGGACTTCGTCGTCGCGCAGGGCCGGGCCCGCGAGCTCGACGCCATCGTCGAAGAGCTCGCCGCGCTCGCGGCAGCAAGACGCGACAAAGTTCTAGCCGAGGTGCGTAGCGCGATCCCACTTGACGAAGAGCAGCGCGAACGGATCGGTGAGGCACTCTCGAGAGCTACGGGCAAGACGGTTGAAGCGAAAGTGATCGTCGACCCGACGGTCGTCGGCGGGATATATGCACGCGTCGGTGATCAGGTCATCGACGCGACCGTGCGCAAGCGACTCCAAGACCTCAAAGAAGCTCTCGACTGACTCCACTAAGGAGAAGATGAGATGACCGACCTGCAGATCACACCAGACGACATCGCCGCAGCCCTTCGGCGACACATCGAGGACTGGAAACCGGACGCGGCGATATCGGAGATCGGTCGCGTACTCGAGACCGGTGACGGCATCGCGCGTATCTCCGGGCTCCCGAACTGCATGGCCAACGAGATCCTCGAGTTTCCACACAACCTCCAGGGTTTGGCTTTCAACCTCGAGGAGGCCGTGGTCGGCGCCATCGTGCTCGGTGATGCCTCCCAGCTGCAGGAGGGCGATGCGGTTCGTCAAACGGGCCGCATCCTTTCCGTTCCCGTAGGCGACGGAATGCTCGGACGAGTCGTCAATGCACTCGGTGAGCCCATCGACGATGCCGGTCCCATCGAAGCCGAGACGCTGCGCCCCCTCGAGATGCAGGCCGCATCCGTGGTCGAGCGGCAGCCGGTGAAAGAGCCGCTACAGACCGGAATCAAGGCGATCGACTCGATGACTAATGTCGGACGGGGCCAGCGCGAGCTCATCATCGGCGACCGCGGCACGGGCAAGACGGCCATCGGCATCGATGCGATCATCAACCAGAAGCCCGAGTGGGGAACGCCCAAAGCGGTCAAGTGCATCTACGTAGCCGTCGGGCAGAAGGCTTCGTCGGTTCGCGAGATCCAGGCCAGGCTCGAGGAGTCGGGCGCGATGGAGTACACGGTCATCGTCGTGGCCGGCGCATCGGATCCGGCACCGTTCCGCTACCTCGCTCCGTACGCCGGTGCGGCGATAGGCGCTCACTGGATGTACAAGGGCGAGCACGCGCTCATCGTTTACGACGACCTTTCCAAGCAGGCCGACGCGTACCGTCAGCTGTCGCTTCTTCTCCGGCGTCCGCCGGGGCGCGAGGCGTACCCGGGCGACGTGTTCTATCTCCACTCGCGGCTGCTCGAACGTGCAGCGAAGCTGAACGACGAGCTCGGCGGTGGCTCACTCACTGCGTTGCCCATCGTCGAGACCAAGGCCGGTGACATCTCCGGCTACATCCCGACGAACGTGATCTCGATCACCGACGGACAGATCTTCCTCGAAACCGACCTCTTCTATCAGGGAGTGCGTCCGGCGGTGAATGTCGGTACGTCGGTCAGCCGCGTGGGTGGTACGGCCCAGGTGAAGGCCATGAAGATGATCGCCGGCCGTCTGCGGCTCGATCTCGCGTCCTTCCGGGAACTCGAGGCCTTCGCGCAGTTCGGGTCCGACCTGGACAAGTCTTCCCAGGACCTGCTGAACCGGGGTCGCCGCCTGGTCGAGATCATGAAGCAGCCGCAGTACTCGCCGGTCCCGGTCGAGGAGCAGATCGTCCAGATCTTTGCCGGCACGGGTCTTCCCGATGCCGGCCTCCCCGGCTCACTGGACGACATTCCCGTCGAGGACGTCCAGCGCTTTGTCGACGGGCTGATGGAGCACATGCGGTCGCGGCACGCGGCGATCCTCGACAACTTGCGTGAAACGGGCGATCTACCGGCGGAGCGCGCACGTGAGCTCGCGTCGGCGATCGAGGACTTCAAGCGCAACTTCCAGATCACGCAGGCGTAGGAGGAATCTGGAATGGCCGGAAAGCTACGAGAGATCCGCAAGCGGATCCGGTCCGTCCAATCCACGCAGAAGATCACGAAGTCGTTCGAGCTGATCGCGGCTTCGCGAATCGTCCGGGCCGAACGGCGCGTGCGGGAAGCTCGTCCTTTCAGCGATCGGCTGGCCCAAGTCATTCGTGATCTAGCGGCCACGGCCGGCCAGGTGGACCACCCGATCCTGCAACGTGCCAATCGTGAAAAGACGGAGCGGCCGGCGGCGCTCATCGTCGTGGCCGCCGACCGCGGCTTGGCCGGCGCCTACAACGCCAACGTGCTAAGGCTGTTCGAGCGCACGCGCCGGGAGATGGGAGACGTTGTCACGTACGCGGTAGGCAAGAAGGCTCTCGCGGCGTTCAGGTTCCGCAAGATCCCAATGGAGGCGGAGTGGTCGGGCTTCAGCGACGCGCCGACCTTCGACCGGGCACGCGAGATCGGTGAGCGCATCGTCGCTGACTTCGCGGAGGGAAAGATCGGCAGCGTTCGCGTCGTCTACACGGAGTTCGTGTCCCTCATGACGCAACGCGCAACGATCGTCGATCTGCTCCCGGTGGCTACAGAGGAGCTCGAGGGCGGCCACGAGCTCAGTGCCACCTTCGAGTTCGAGCCGAGCCCAGAGGGCATCCTCGACGAGCTTCTTCCGATGTACGTGGAGGTTCGGATATTGCAAGCACTGCTCGAGGCGGCCGCCAGCGAGCACGCCGCGCGCCGCCGCGCGATGTCTTCGGCGACGGAGAACGCCGAGGAGCTGATCAAGAACCTCACGCGAGTTGCCAACCAAGCGCGTCAGTCGGAGATCACCAGTGAGATAGCCGACATCGTGGGCGGGTCGGAAGCCTTGCGCAAGATGATGACATCTACGGGTTAGGAGACGACTATGGCTACAGCGGTTTGGACCATCCAGGATCAAGAGAAAGAAGAGTGGGACGCGGTTTCGGCGGCGGCCGAGGCCGACCCGAAGCTGAAGGGTCGTGTTATCTCGGTCATCGGTCCCGTCGTCGACGTCGAGTTCGCGCCGGAAGCCCTGCCCGAGATCAATCACGCCCTCAAGATCAACCGCGGCGAGATCGAGGGTCAGCGCATGGTGGTGACGGCTGAGGTCGCGCAGCATATCGGTCTCGGCCGCGTACGAGCAGTGTGCATGCAGCCCACCGACGGCTTAATCCGTGGAGCGGTAGCGGTCAACACCACGAAGTCGATCACGATGCCGGTCGGCAAGGAGGTCCTCGGCCGTGTCATCAACGTGATCGGCGAGGTAATCGACAAAGGCCCGAAGGTCGAAACCGATGAGCGCTGGGAGATCCATCGCGACCCGCCGGACTTCACCGACCTCGAACCCAAGTCCGAGCTGCTCGAAACGGGCATCAAGGTCATCGATCTGCTCGCTCCGTACGTGAAGGGCGGAAAGATCGGGATGTTCGGTGGCGCCGGCGTGGGCAAAACGATCGTCATCCAGGAGATGATCGCCCGCTTCGCGCAGCAGCACGGTGGCGTTTCGATGTTCGCCGGTGTTGGAGAGCGCACGCGCGAAGGCAACGACCTATGGCTCGAGATGATGGAGGCCGGAGTGCTCGAGAAGACGGCGCTCGTCTTCGGCCAGATGGACGAGCCGCCCGGTGTGCGTCTGCGTGTCGGTCTTTCGGCCCTCACGATCGCCGAGTACTTCAGAGATCACGAACGCCAGGACGTGCTCCTGTTCATCGACAACGTCTTCCGCTTCTCGCAGGCCGGCTCCGAGGTGTCCACGCTGCTCGGTCGCATGCCTTCGGCGGTGGGCTACCAGCCGACGCTCACCGAGGAGATGGGGGAGCTCCAGGAGAGGATCACGTCGACCCGGGGCCGATCGATCACTTCGCTGCAAGCCGTTTACGTCCCGGCCGACGACCTCACCGACCCGGCTCCTCACGCGACCTTCGCGCACCTCGACGCACGGACCGTTCTCTCACGGCAGATCTCCGAGCTCGGGATCTACCCAGCGGTCGACCCCCTCGACTCGACGTCGCGCATCCTGCAGGCGCAGTACGTGGGGGACAGGCACTACGCCGTCGCGCGGCGCACCCAGGAGATCCTCCAGCGCTACAAGGACCTTCAGGACATCATCGCGATCCTCGGGATCGACGAGCTTTCCGAGGAGGACAAGGTCATCGTCAGCCGTGCGCGCAAGATCCAGAAGTTCCTTTCGCAGCCGTTCTTCGTCGGCGAGAAGTTCACGGGGATCCCGGGGAACTACACACCGCTCGAGACGACGATCGACAGCTTCGAGCGGGTGTGCGCCGGCGAGTTCGACCACCTGCCCGAGGAAGCCTTCAGGTATGTGGGCGGCATCGAGGATGCCGTCGCCAAAGCGAAATCCCTTTCGGAATGAATCTAGAAGAGGGCGGACTGACGCATGCCTCTTGACCTTGCCGTCGTCGATCCCGAGAAGGAGCTGTGGTCGGGTGAAGCCGACTTCATCGTTGCTCGATCGGAGGACGGTGAGATCGGGATCCTTCCCGGACACGCACCGTTCCTTGGCGTCCTCAAGCACTCGCGCCTCAAGGTGGAAGCAGGTAACGACGTGATCGTGTTTGCGGTGCACGGAGGGTTCCTCGAGGTGAAGGACAACCGCGTCTCGGTCCTAGCGCGCGCTGCCGAAGTCGCTTCCGACATCGACGTCGCTCGCGCACGTAACCAGAAGGAGCAAGCCGAACAGCGTCTGCGCGGGGCGGCCGAGGACGAGGAAGCGCGACTGGCTCTTTGGCGGGCCGAGGCCCGCATACTGGCGGTCGACGAAGCGGGGCTTCTCGCCGACTGATTCGACGCCCCCTCACCTCTTCCGAGCGAGGATCCAAAGGAACCGGACGATCTGGTCGTCCTCGAAGTTTTCGAGCACTTCGTTTCGGATGATCTCGAAGCCCGCATCGCTAACCATCGCCAATGCCGTCTGCGGATCGAACGCGCTCCAGAACATCGGCACGTCGTCAACCCATGAATAGGTGCCACCGGGATCGTTGTTCGTTCCGAGGTTGAGCGCGAACACGCCTCCCGGACGGAGCCAGCGGGCGACGGCAGCCATGACGCGAACCTGGTCGTCGCGCGGAAGGTGGATGATCGAATAGAACGCGAGCACCGCATCGACTCCACTCGAGGCGAACTCGACGTGTGACATGTCCGCAAGTACGAGTAACGCTGCCGGCACATTGACACGCGCTTGCGATAGTTGCGAGGACGAGAGGTCCACGCCGATGAGTTGGTGGTGCTCGGTGACCAGCTGACCGGTCGGGACCCCGGGCCCGCAACCGAGGTCCACGACGAGTGAGCCCGGTTCCAGGAGCTGCATAGCGGCGGCTTGGTACTCCACCCGGTGGACTGGATCGACGGAGAGGGTCCACTCGAGGTAGCGGGGACCCAGCCGGTCGTACCCGTCCTTGACCACCCGCTTCGGGTCGTCGCTCATGTCTCAACAGTAATGACGGACATCTGGCGGGTGTCCGTCTAGGGTGGCGGACGGCATGCGTCGTGCCCTTACGCTCGTCCTCCTGATCGTCGCGCTCACGCTGCCGAGCGCGGGGGCCGTCGCGCAAACGATCGGTGCGGTCGGCTCACCTGTGATCTTCCGTCCGGGTCCCGGCACGATGCTCCGTGTCGAAGGACGCGGGCTTTTTCGCGGAACGCTCGAGATCCGTCGCCGGGGCGGCGTGCTCGACATCGTCAACGAGCTAGACCTCGACGCCTATGTGATGGGCGTTCGCGAAGTTCCGGGCAAATGGCCGATGGAAGCGCTCAAAGCGCAGGCCGTCGCCGCACGCACGTACGCGCTGTGGGAGGTCGACAAAGGTTACTGGCAACAGTTCGGTTACGACGTCTGTGCGACGACGTCCTGTCAGGTCTATCAGGGCGCCGACGCCGAAGCCGACGAACGTGGTGAACGTTGGGTCCGCGCCGTCCGCGAGACCGCGGGCAAGGTTCTTCTCCACGAGGGCAAACCGGCGCTGACCAGATACCACTCCACCTCGGGTGGGCGAACGCTTGCGAACGAGGTCGTTTTTCCGGGGGACGGGCCGCGTTCGTACCTGCGCGCGATCGACGACGCCCCCGATCGGTTTTCCCCCTTGCACCGCTGGCGCCAGGTGTTCACGCGCGAGAATCTCGAGCGCATCCTGCACGAGGCGATCGAGCTCAACGGCGTGATCACAGACGTGGCCGTCGACGAATCCGCTCGCACCATGAAGATCCGCACACGTGGGGGCGAGTTGGAAATGGAAACCACTCGCTTCCGTCGCGTTGTCAGCGAGACCGCGCCGCGCGTGTTCCCTGATCTGTATCCGGGCAAGCGATCGGACGGAGAGCGGATGCCGTTCACGCTTCCGTCTTCGCGATTCAGCGTGACGAAAACGACGGATGGATTCGTGGTGAACGGACGCGGCTACGGTCACGGCGTGGGCATGAGCCAGTACGGAGCCATGGGTCGCGCCCAGGACGGCGCGTCACACGAAGAGATCCTCGCCGCGTACTACGGCGGTCTGCGGCCGCAACCCTGGACGGGCCGCAAGATCATGCGCGTCGCCGTGCAGCGAGGGGTGGGCAGCGCCTTCGTCTCGGGTAGCGGCGTGTTCGGGATTTCCTCGGGAGCACAGCCGCTCAAGGCGGCGACTCTCGGAGGCTGGGCGGTTTCGCCGGCGGGAACCGCAGCGGTGCAGATCACTCCTCCCGAGGGTTACCAGCTGCCGCTGGCGCTGACGGGCGTGAGCGTCCCGGGCGAGGTGGTGATCGACTCGCCCACCCACGAGGACTCGGTCGACGTGAAGCTCGTCGTGCCCAAGGCGACGGAGATAACCGGCGTTCTCACCTTGAAGGGCGCAGAGATAGCTCGCGAGCGCGCCATCTTCGACGCGGGCGAGCGCACGCTCGCCATCCGCTTGGATCCGGACAAGCTTGCCGGGGGCCGGGCCGACTACCGGATAACGCTGAACGCTTTCGACGGTGTTGACCGTGTCAGCTCGCAGGCCAGCGTTGTGCTCGTCCGCCCGCAGAGCGGTCTGGTTATGAAGGCTGTGATCGCGGCGGCGATCGCGCTCGCCGGATTCGTGTTCTTCAGACGACGCCAGATCATTCGCCGGCGAAGGCTGCGCCGCGCGGATTAGTCGTTCTTGATCCCCTTGCGCGGACAGATGTCTTCCTTGTCGCACGGGTAGGCCTTCTGGATACCCACGACGTCGCCCAGCGCGAGCGTTCGCTTGTTGGTCTCGCCGTAAGCGGCCTGGCCGAACATCGTTTGCTTGCTGTCGGCCCCGCCATAGATATCGGCGAACGACAACCAGTGGCCGACCTCGTGAGTGACGATCGAGCGGATGTCAAAGGTGTGACGGCTTTCCGGTTCGCCGGACACGTCCTCCCAGTGCTGCGTGACGTTCATGGCGAGGTCGGCATCGCGTACGACCCGGCCGGTCTTGTCCTTGCACAGGGCAACCGCGGCGATGATGCTCGCGTCGAACTTGTGCCACGTCACGACGTTGGTTCCGTCGTCGCAGCTTCCGTCCTTGCCCTTGCCGCCGAACTTCGCGGTCGTGGTGCCGGCCGCCTTGAAGACGATGTTGGAGTTCCACTTGCTCCATTGCTGCGTGGAAGCGCCGAAGGCCGATTCGAGCAGGCCAACGGGGGCACGAAGGTTGCGACGACCTTCGTCGTTGAACTTGAAGGGGATCGTTACCGTTCCGGTCTCGTCACTCGGCCAGCGGGAAGTGTGCAGCTGGTAGCGAGGGCACGTCGTCGCCTTCGGACAGGTGGCGTCCGCCGGTGGTGCTTGCTGTGCCGTCGGTGGTGTGGTCACGCGCTCGGTGAAAACGTCGACGTCGAGCTCGGTTCCCGATTCTTCGCTGGGCTCACTGACGACGTCGTCGTCAATGTGACTGTCGAGCTCGAGGTCGCCGGCCTTGGCTCTGGCCTGGGTGGAGTTGTTCACGACATAGATGCGATCTCGATCGGCGGAACCCGCCGTCACGGAGGACGCTTGGGCGGTTCCGGGAGCCGCAGCCGGAGCGGATCCGGGCATCGGAAGGCGGATCAATGACGAGGACGTGGGGACCCCGGCGGTCTCGGATGACTCCCGGGCCGCGAGCTGACCGCCTCCGGCCAGCGCGGAAACCGCCACGACCGCAAGCGCGGTCAGGATGCTGATGCGTCGATGGGCCATTGCCCCTCCACTACGCTTCGGGGTGGTTGGCGCCGAGGCTACACGCCAAGCGCCGCCGCCGCAGCCATTTCGCCGCGCTACCCTCTAGGACGTCCATGAGCCACGCCTACGTCATCGAGGGCGGGCATCCCCTGAAGGGCGAGGTGGCGTGCCCGGGCGCGACAAAGAACAGCGCGCTCAAGTGCATAGCCGCATGCTTGCTGGCGCCCGGTACCTCGACGATCCGGCGCATCACCGACATCGCCGACCTTCGGTGGTTCGCCGACGTCTTGAGCCATCTCGGAGCCGACCTTCGCTACGAGGACGGAGTGGCCGAGATCGCGGTGCCGGACCGATTGCATGCCGAGGCACCGTACGAGTTCGTGAGCCGGATGCGCGCTTCGACGGCCGTTCTGGGCCCCCTTCTGGCCCGTGAAGGTCGAGCCAAAGTCGCATTGCCCGGCGGCGACTTTCTCGGCCCCCGTCCGATCGATCTGCATCTGCGCGGTCTAGAGCTGATGGGGGCCGACATCCGCGTTGCGCACGGGTTCGTGGAGGCATCGGCCAAAGAACTTCGCGGAACGCAGATCAACCTTGAGTACCCGAGTCACGGGGCCACGGAGAATCTGGTCATGGCCGCCACACTCGCCACGGGCACGACGACACTGGAGAACGCGGCGCGGGACCCCGAGATCGGTGACCTCGCGGCGTTCCTCACCCTGATGGGAGCCAAGATCGAAGGCGCGGGGACACACACGATCGTGATCGAAGGCGTGGACGAGCTACGGCCGGCCGACTTCGCCGTCATGCCGGACCGCATGGTGGCGGCGACGTTCTTGTTCGCTACGGCTGCGGCGACCGGAGAAGTGACGGTTCGCGACATGGAGCCCGGACATCTCGAGATGGTCCTCGAGGTCCTGAGCGACGCCGGGATGACGATCGATGTGACCGATAACAGCGTGCACATCGTGGCCGAGCACCGGCCGAAGGCTGTGGACGTATCGACGTTGCCCTATCCGGGCTTTCCAACCGATCTTCAGCCGATGGCCATGGCGATGCTGACCCTCGCCGACGGGATGTCCATCGTCACTGAGAACATCTACGACGCGCGGTTCTTCCACGTCGACGAGCTCGCACGCATGGGGGCGGATATCCGTGTCGAGCGCCACTATGCAGCCGTGCGTGGAGTGGACGAGCTCACGGGGGCCGAGGTGCGAGCCGCCGACGTCAGTGCCGGGGCGGCCCTGGTCATCGCCGGCCTCGCGGCGCGCGGACGCACCGTCGTCGAGGACATCATTCACATCGACCGCCGCTACGAGAGCCTGGAGTCGCTCCTCTCCGGGCTTGGCGCCGACGTTCAGCGAGTCCCTGGGCGCGAAAGGGGTCCGGCGGCAGCGGTCTCCCCGCCTGCGTAGCATCTCCACGTGCCCAAGTTCGCTACGGCGGAGTGGATCCAGGCCTATAAGGACGCCATCAACTCGAGCGCCCAGCTCGCCAAGGCTGCCAAGGACTGGCACCGGGACATAACCATCGTCGTCGAGGCCGAGCCGGACAAGGGAGTGGCGCGCGACATGTACGGCTGGTTCGACATATCGGGCGGGAAGTGCCGTGAAGCCAAGATCGTCAGGCCGGAAGAAGGCGAGCGAGCCCAATTCGTGATCCGTGCTCCGTACTCGCGCTGGAGAGAAATCATCGACGGCAAGCTCGATCCGATCCGCGGAATGTTGCAGGGCAAGCTCCAGGTCAAAGGAGATCTGAAAGCGCTGACGGCCGAAGTCGATGCGGCCCGCGCCCTGGTGAAGACGGCCGCGTCGATCCCTACCCAGTTCCCGGACGAGTAGTGGGATCAGTGACCGACCTTGTGTCGGGACTGCGATCGGGGGATCGGAGAGCGGTCGCACGTCTGATCTCGCTCGTGGAAGACGGTGATGCCGAAGCATCCGAGGTGATCCGCGAGGTCTATCCCCTCACCGGACATGCTTCGACCGTAGGCATCACGGGTGCGCCCGGAGCTGGCAAGTCGTCTCTCATCGACGGACTGGTAACGCGGATGCGCTCGGAGGATCTCGCGGTCGGCGTCATCGCCGTCGATCCCACGTCTCCCTTCTCCGGCGGCGCGCTCCTCGGCGATCGTGTGCGTATGGGACAGCACGTTCTCGACGAGAAGGTGTTCATCCGATCTATGGCCACGCGCGGCCACCTCGGCGGGCTCTCCTTGGCCGCACCGGAGGCGATGCGCGTCCTCGAGGCCGCCGGTTCCGATGTCGTCATCGTTGAGACGGTCGGTGTCGGACAGTCGGAGGTCGAAGTCGCCAAGCAGGCGGACACGACCATCGTCGTGCTCGCTCCCGGCATGGGCGACGCGATCCAGGCCGCGAAGGCCGGGATCCTAGAAGTCGCCGACGTCTTCTGCGTGAACAAGTCCGACAAGCAAGGAGCGAGCGACACCGCGCGCGATCTGCGTTCGATGCTCGAGATGGGTCCCGGCCGCGACGCGGATTGGTCCATCCCGATCGTAATGACGTCGGCGACAGCGGAGGAAGGTGTCGACGAGCTGCGGGAAGCGATCCGGTCCCACGAAAACCATCTGCGCGAGCGTGGCCGCCTCGAGGCCCGGCGCCGCGCGAGATTTGCATCCGAGATCCGCGAGATCGTCGGGGAGCGAATGAAGGCTGCGCTCGAGCGAGTCGCCGGAGCCGACGTGCTGGAAAAGCTCACCAACGCCGTGCTGGAGCGAAAGCTCGACCCGTACTCGGCGGCTCAGCAGTTGCTCGATCAGCTGCTACCCGAGTTTTGAGTGCCTCTTCCGCTCCGATCCACAAGGTCGTGTCATAAACCCAAACACACGCTGCGGCGTTAGGGGGTTGTGAAGGGGAGAGGGGTCCTTCCTCGGATTGCGCTTGTCTGCGCTGCTGTCGCAGTCCTTCTTCCTCTCGGCGGGCGCCAGGCCTACTCGTGCTCGTGTGCGCGGGGCGATGCTCGGGACTCACTTGCGCGCTCAGATGCTGCATTCATCGGAGAATTCGTCTCGCGCGAACAGCCCACTCCGAACCCCTCCGGAATCGTCTCCAGCGCCACCGAAGTGACTTGGCGTTTCCGGGTCGACGAACGGATCAAGGGCCCTCTCGGTTCCCACGTCGACGTCCGCAGCCCGAACTCGGGCGCGTCCTGTGGCTTCGAGCCTCGGGGCAAAGTAGGCATCTTTCTGCAACGTCGAGGCGATGAATGGACCGGCGGACTGTGCTCGCAGATCGCCCCGGAAGAACTCCGTAAGGCGGCACAACCGTTGCCGATCCCTGATGGGTCTGAACCCTTGGCACTGCTCGTGGGCGGCAACTACGGCGAGGCACGCACCATCGGTCTCGACGGTTCGGGCCGCATCCTGAGGTACGGATTCGGCGAGTCGAACACGAGCCTCATGTCGGTATGTCCCGGATCCCGCTTCGCAATCGAAGTGGTGACGGCCGATTCCGGACCGCCGTTCGGGTCGTCTCTGGCGGTGCGCGACCTCGAAACCTTCGACGTCGTACGCGAGGATCGGATTGTCGAGCTGGATGTTGCGGCAGGCGAGCGCAGCCTCGGCCCGCGAGGCGTAGCGTGCCGGGACCCGACGGCCGGCGATGTTCTGGTGTTCGGATCGAGCCTTGACAACGGCGAGACGCATCAGGATGCCCGGCTCGTGCGCGTCCGAGGTGGTTCTCGTTTTGTCATTTGGGAGGGAGCGGGTAAGGCGGCCGCGTTGCCGGCAGGTGGCTTGCACGCGGTCGTGGCGACGACCACCAGGGAGCTCGTGAAGGTCGATATCGGGTCCGGTCGGACCGAGGAGATCGGAAAGCTGCCGGCCCATCCGGGCTTCGAGCTCGCTATGAGTCCCGATGAAGTTCGGGTTGCGGGCGTCACAGGCGACAGCGGGAGCGGGGTGTTCGTGGCCGATCTGGAGAACGGTGGGCTTCGTACTGAAAACGTTCGTGAAATGCATCGGGCGGTCTGGGCGGGCGACGATCGCCTTGTCGTCGTGCCCGGCGGCCGGAGTGAGGTGCGGGTGTTCGATGCGTCGCTACGTTCGATAACGGCGTGGAGGACGTGGCCCGGGGGCAAACCCGTGGCCGTGGGCGACGCACTCTTCGCGCTCGAAGCGGGAAGGCTCAGTACGGCCTCGGTCCTGGACGGTCAGCCCAAGCTGCTTCGCGTATTCGACGCACCGGAGATGCATGAGCTCGTGGCCGTCCCGCAGCGCGCGCCGGCCCCCGTTCCGACTCCAAGCCCGACCGCGATCCCGAATGCGCAGACACCGGACTCGTCCTCACCGGTGTGGCCCGCGGTAGCCACCGGGCTGGGCGCCGGTGCCATGGCGTTAGGCGGAGCCTTCCTGCGCCGTCGCGCGCGCTGAGCCGACAATGTTGCCTGCTCGGTAGGCTTCGAACACGATGCGTCTTGCCGAGAAGATCGCGATCGTAGTGGGAGCCGGGCAGACGCCGGGTGAGACCATCGGCAACGGACGCGCCACGGCCACCTTGTTCGCGCGCGAGGGCGCGAAGGTGATGCTCGTCGATCGCCGGATCGATTCCGCTCGCGAGACCGAGAAGATGATCGCGGACGAGGGGCCGGCCGAGACCTTGTCCTACGAGGCCGACGTCACGAGCGAGGACGACTGCCGCGGTCTCGCTAAGGCGTGCTCCGACCACTTCGGCCGGATCGACATCTTGCACAACAACGTCGGTATCGGCTCCCGCGACGCCGGAGTGACGGATCTCGCTGAGGATGCATGGAGCCGGATCGTCGACACGAACCTGAAGTCGATGTTCCTGACGTGCAAGCACGTCATCCCGGTCATGCGCGAGCAAAGGGAAGGCTGCATCACGAACATCTCGTCCATCGCATCGATCGCATCGATCCCTCTCATGGCGTACAAGGTCAGCAAGGCCGGAGTTAACGCGTTCACTCAACAGATCGCGCTGAGCGAAGCGCGCCACGGTATCCGGGCCAACGCCATCCTTCCCGGGCTGATGAACACGCCGATGGCCATCGAGGCCTGGGTGCAGGCGACGGGCACGCCGCGCGAAGACATCATCGCCGGGCGCGACAAGCAGGTTCCCCTCGGGCGCAAGCAGGGAACCGGCTGGGACGTCGCGCACGCGGCGTTGTTCCTGGCTTCCGACGAGGCGAAGTTCATCACCGGCGTGCTTCTGCCCGTCGATGGGGGCCAGACTCTCAAGGTGGGATAGCGTATAGTGGTCATGAGACCACTATGGCAAGTGTCATCGAGCGCCGAGACGGACGCTTCGAGATCCGCGAAAGCGTTGCCGGACCGAAGGGTCCCCGCAGCCGGACGCTGGCTGTTTTTTCTAAGTTGTCCGCCGACCTGCTCGAACGAGCGGATCAGAGAGCAACGAGACCGTTTGATCGCACGCAGGTCCTTCGGCGCGCGATGGAACTCGAGGTTCCCTGGGTCGGTCCATCAGGTCTAAGCGAGGCGCGGTCAGTGTTGGCCAGGCTGGCCGACGGTGAGCTACCGCCGACCTTCGTCGCAGCCCTCAGGGAATCGACTGCTTCGAGTCGCGTGGAGCTGCCGGATTCGATCCCACCGATGCTCGATTGGGTTGGCGCGGATGACACGAAGCGAGGCCGAGCGCTCCGTGACCTCGTCCAGTTGGGCGATGTGATCGTCCGCTCGATCAAAGCAAACCCGAAGAGGCTCGCCTATCCACCGATCCGGGGCACCTGAGTGGCTGGGCGCAGGCAGCTCGACGAAAAGATAGTTGCGATCGGCGAGGTTTTGCGGAGTCACGGGATACCACACGCAATCGGTGGTGCCATCGCGCTTGCGTATTACGGCGAACCACGCACGACTATCGACATCGACGTCAACGTCTTTGTCGATGCCGATCGTGCCGGGCCGGTGCTGGATGTCTTGGCCGGATTGGGGATCGACGGCGTCTCGGACGAAACGATCGGTATCGTGTCGCGAGTCGGACAGATTGAGCTCCTCTGGGACGAAACTCCGATTGATCTGTTCTTCATGAATCATCCCCTCCACCGTGAGTGCGCGAAACGGGTTCGGCAAGTGCCGTTCGGCACCGACGTAATCAAGATCCTTGCGGTGGAGGATCTCGTCCTTTTCAAGATTGCGTTCAACAGACGGAAGGACTGGATCGACCTCGAGCAAGTGCTGTTCGCAACCGCCGGTACGTTCGACCTGAATTACTTAAGGAGATGGGCGGACGATCTCTTCGAAAACGGTGACCCGCGCCTGATCGAGCTGCAGGCCGTCATAGAGCGGATACTTGGCCCCGACGTGTGGACAACTTCCGGTGCGAAGATTCCCAAGGGTCACGACGCCTCAACCGATAATCTGGAACCGTGACCGACGATCTCGAGCGCGACGCGCTCGGCTGGCAGAAGAAGTACGACGAGGCGCCGACGCGCGACGCCGATTTCGAGACGCTTTCCGGCATCCCGCTCAAGCCCCTGTACACGCCCCTCGACGACAACGACCGCGACCAGGGCACGATCGGGTTCCCGGGTGAGTATCCATATACGCGCGGCGTATACACGTCCGGGCACCGGGGGCGGCTGTGGACCATGCGTCAGTTCGCTGGTTTCGGGTCCGCCGGAGACACCAACGAGCGTTACCGCTTCTTGATGGCCCAGGGTCAGACCGGTTTGTCCGTCGCCTTCGACATGCCGGCGTTGATGGGTCGGGACGCCGATGACCCACTATCGCTCGGTGAGGTCGGACGGTGCGGCGCGGCCATCTCCTCATTGCGCGACATGGAGACCCTTTTCCAGGGGATCCCGCTTCGTGATGTATCGGTCTCGATGACCATCTCCGGTCCGGCTGCGACGTTCTTCTGCTACTACCTCGCCGTAGCCGAGCAACAGGGCGTTCCCTTCGCGCAACTCGACGGCACGTGCCAAACCGACATCCTCAAGGAGTACATAGCGCAGAAGGAGTGGGTGTACCCGCCGCGTCCTCACCTGAGACTGATCGGCGACATGATGGAGTACTGCGCCGAGCACCTTCCGCGGTATCACCCGATCTCGGTGTCCGGTTACCACATCCGGGAAGCCGGCTCGACGGCAGCCCAAGAGCTCGCATTCACGCTTGCCGACGGCTTCGCTTACGTTGAGCTCGGCCTGCAGCGCGGTCTGGACGTCGACGTGTTCGGCCCACAGTTGTCGTTCTTCTTCAACTCCCACATCGATTTCTTCGAGGAGATCGCGAAGTTCCGGGCCGCGCGGCGCATATGGGCGCGATGGATGAAGGAGCGTTACGGCGCGAAGGATCCGAAGGCGATGCAGTGCCGTTTCCACGTCCAGACGGCGGGGTGTTCGCTGACCCTTCAACAGCCGATGAACAACGTGGTGCGCACCGCGCTGGAGGCCCTGGCCGGCGTGATCGGAGGCGCGCAGTCGCTGCACACCAACTCACTCGATGAGGTCTATGCCCTGCCGTCGGCCGAAGCAGTTGAGATTGCTCTGCGCACGCAGCAGGTGATCGCCTTCGAGACCGGTGTGGCCAACGTGATCGACCCGATGGGCGGATCCCACTTCATCGAGTCGCTCACCGACCGCATCGAAGAGGAAGCCGAGGACTACTTCAAGCGGATCGAGAAGATGGGCGATGGCTCGATGCTCGAAGGCTGCCTGCGCGGTATAGAAGACGGCTTCTTCCAGATGGAGATCGCGGAGGCGGCCTACCGTCAGCAGAAGCGCTTCGACGCGGAGCGCCAGATCCAAGTGGGCGTGAACGCGTTCACCGAAACGGTGCAATCGGATCCCGAGTTCCTGCGCATCGGTCGGGAAGTCGAGGACGAAGCCGTCACTGAACTCAAGCGGCTGCGCGCAGATCGCGACCAAGCCGCGACGGACAAGGCGCTGGCCGCGCTGACCGACGCGAGCCGCGGCACCGACAACCTGATTCCGTACATCCTGGATGCGACGCGGGCATACGCTTCGGTGGGAGAGATCGCGGAGGCGATGGCT
Organism: Actinomycetota bacterium; assembly: GCA_040905525.1. Taxonomy (GTDB): domain Bacteria; phylum Actinomycetota; class JAICYB01; order JAICYB01; family JAICYB01; genus JBBDRJ01. The sequence continues at coordinate 51,238 of JBBDRJ010000020.1, read as the reverse complement.
GAGGTGTACGGGCGCTACCGCGAGGCCCCGCGCTTCTAGTCGGTGAGCTCCGAGCTCCCGCGAAATTCAGACCCGACACGACGGACACTTCGTAGTGAAGTGCTGGTCGTCCTGCTCCTGTCGTTCCTCGCTTCAGCTATCTACGCCGCGATCACGTTCACCTACGACCTGACGCATATCGCCGATCCGACGAAGGCGCCGGTCGTTGTCCGGTACGTCCCTCCCGAGTTCGATCCGTACGGCTACGTCCGTCAGCTCGTCGGTGTCGGGTTGCAGCTCGTACCGGTGGCTCTCGTCGCGCACCTCTTGGCGCGAGCACGAAGCTCGATGCAAGAGCTTGGGTTCGATCTCCGGCGACCGAAGCACGACCTGGTTTGGGGCGCGGGACTGGCACTGCTCGCCCACGGTGCGGCGCTCGCTGCGTCGGCGGCCGCTCGCGCGCTCGACCTTCCGTTCCGCCCGATATTTGCGATCAACTCCGACGCGCACTTCGCGGCCCTCATCCTCATCGTTGCGTCGTCGGCCACGGCAGCGATCGCGGAGGAAGTGATCGTCGACGCGTATCTGATCACGCGGCTCGAGCAGCTTGGCTGGCGGCCAAACCGGGCCCTGCTGGCCAGCGCCGTCCTCCGTGGCACGTACCACCTGTATCAGGGGATCGGGGGGTTCATCTTCAACCTGGTCGGAGGGCTGGTCGCCGGACGGATCTTCCAGAGGACGCGACGGGTCATGCCTATCGTCGTCGCTCACTTCTTGATCGACGTGATCGGCTACCTGGTGAGCTACTACCTGAGTGATCGGTACTCGTTCCTGCGCTGGGGTTGACCGTCCGCATCCGGAAGGCGTATCTTGAGCATATGCTCAAAGCGACTGCTCAAGAAGGTCCACAGAAGGGAACCAAGGGTCGGATCATCGAGGCCGCGCTCGAGACCCTTCGGGAGGACGGGTTCGCCGGCGCGAGCGCCAGAACGATCGCGAAGCGAGGCGGCTTCAACCAGGCGCTGATCTTCTACCACTTCGGGACGGTCAACGACCTTCTCCTGGCCGCGCTCGACCGGACGAGCGAACTGCGCATGGCTAAGTACGGCGAGGCAGTGAAGGGCGTCGACTCGGTGGGCGAGGCGATCCAGGTCGCCACCGATCTCTACAGGGAGGATCTCGCCTCCGGACACATCACCGTGCTGTCGGAGCTGATAGCCGGCAGCCTCGTTCGTCCCGAGCTCGGCCCCCAGATCGTTGAGCGCATGGAACCGTGGATCGATCTGGCCGAGAGCGCGGTGCGAAACGCGATGGGGTCCATCGGTCTGGTTGAACTCGTCCCACCTCGAACGATCGCCTACGCGATTGTGGCCCTGTACCTCGGTGTTGATCTCTTGTCGCATCTCGAGGACGACAACTCTCGCGCCGAGGCGATGTTTGCGTCCGCGCAGGAACTTGGTGGCCTGCTTTCGCGGCTCGGTGGGAATGCCGGAAACAAATGATGCCTGAACTTGCCCTCGTAACCAAGGGTGAGCTCGTGGGGTTGATGCGTGAGCTCATCGTTTCGAACGAAGCTTCTAGGTGTCCGACGCGACTGAGCGACTGGCTCAGCCAGAACGGTGAGACGGTCGGCACAAGCTACGTGTCGGAATTGAAGCGGCACTACTTCACCGGAACCAACTCGACGCGAGTGATGCGCGCATGAACGGGGAACAGGCCATCGACCCGGCGCTTACGCAGGCCGAGCAAGCGCTCGACGCGGGCCGGGGGCTGAAGGGGACCGGTTTCTGGAAGGCCGTCGGAGTCTTGCGCCGCGACCGTGCGCTGGCGGAACGCTACGCCGACCGTGCATCCGTCATCGACCGTCGCGCCTTCGAGAAGGGCGTTAAGTTACGCGTCCCGCTCGTGCCGGGTCTGATCGCCCTCGTCCTCATCACGGCCTTTGGTGTTGTGGCCGTCCTCGCTTCGTTCATCTTCGGCTGGGGCGAGACCTTCCGGCGTTCAACTCAGCTCTACAACGCAGCACGCGAAGCACCAACCGCCGCCGTTCCGATCTCGTTCCTCCTCGGGACGGGAGCACTCTTGATCGGCACGCACAGCCTCGCGCACTACGTCGTCGGACGAATGGCCGGGATCCGCTTCACCCACGTTTTCCTGGGTGGGCCGCCGCCACCGCGGCCGGGTGTCAAGACCGATTACGCGACGTACCTGCGGGCAACGCCGCGGGCCCGCGCGATCATGCACGCCTCCGGCGCCGTCGTGACCAAGTTGTTGCCCTTCGCGCTTCTCCCCGTATCGGTGTGGCTCTATGAGGACTGGCCGTGGCTGACGTGGGTTCTCATCGCGATTGGCATCTTCCAGATTGTCACGGACGTCGTGCTATCAACGAAGGTCTCGGACTGGAAGAAGGTTCGGCGCGAGATGCGCGCCGCGCGCGGCTAGACGGTCGATACTCCGTCGACGCGGATGATCGTCATCTTCGTCATCCCGTTCATGCTGATCTCGTTGGGCATCCCCTGCAGCTCCTCGGCCGGGATGCCTTCAAAGCGCATCTGAAGGGACATCGAGGTAGTACCGTCCATCCGGACCGCATCGCCCGCTGCTGGCAGAACAAGAGACTCGGTGACCGTCTGCATCTGACCGCTGATCATGAACCGCGCGGCGCGTGCCCCAGGCGGGATTTCGGAGACCTCGGCCCCTTCGGACAGTTTGGTCATGGCATCGAAGATCTCGGTCATCGTGAAGTCCAGGTTCAAGGGAATGGTCGAGGTGTGGTGCATCTTGGCGGCGCGCCCGTACTGCGTCTCCTCGAATCCGTCGAAGCGGCCTTCGGTCTTAACCGTGATCTCCCCATCGGTGAAAGGGAAGGGGATCGTGGTCTGCTCGTTCCACGTGTCGCCCGGCCTTACGCCATCGGACGGGAACTGCGGGAAGAGGAATTGCGAGCTCGCACTATCCGCCGGGGCGCCACCGGGCAGGTTCATCAGGGAGCCGAGATCGAGCCCAGCGGCTCCGAAGGGCCCGCCGAATCCTTCGACCTTCGTCACGCGACCGTCCGGCGCGATCGTGACGCGCAGATTTCCGACTTCTCCCGGCGCAACACCCGGGTTCGGTTCGAGGGTGAGGTTGGACATCGCTATCTCGATGACGCTCGATCCGTCCTCGAGGGTAGAGAGCACATTCATATTCATGGTGGCGCGCATCGTTCCTTGAACGGGACCGACGTCGGGGCCACCGGTCGGCTTCATGTCCATTTCCATCGTCATGTCGTAAGTGCGTGTCTGGCCCTGCTGGTATGCGTACTGGAAGGACACGAGCTCGGTGTTGTTCGACGAGACGACGGTGTAGGCGCCGGCGGCGCCGGCGACGAGTACGCCCACGATGAGCGCGGGCCAGAAGCGTCGGGGACGCTTGTCCCGCGACCTTCCCCGTGACTTCTTGTCGGCCCGAGAGACATGCGACGACCCGAACGCGAAGTCGTCGGACGAAATCGCGGGATCCAGAGCAACTGGCGCAACCGGCGCGACGGGCGCCAGGGCACCGGTTGCCGTGACGTAGGGCCGGGTAGGTGCCGGATCGGGCACGGCCACCAGGTGCGTCGGTGCCGCCACCGGCCCGCGGACTTCTTGAGGGCGCGTTACCTGGCTGTCTGGTGGCGCGACCGCGACTCCCGACCGGATCACGGTGCCATCGGCCGTAACGACCACGGCCGTACCGCCCGAGCCGGCCGACGGTGCCTCCGGAACTTGAGTCTGGGGCAGGGGGAGGGTGGCCGGCGCCGCGGGCGGCAACCGGTCTGCGCGCTTTTGTCTCCGCGGCTTGTGGGTTTCCTCTACCGGGACCGGTTCAGCGGACGCACGGCCGCCGCGGCCCTCAGGGCGGAATACGAACTCGTCGGTGGACGCAGGCTGACGCATGGTCTGCCCTGTGAATCGGCCCCCGCGGGGCGCTTCTGTAGAAGCGCTGGTCAGGCGCGCCAGAGCGGTCAGCTGATGGCGACCATGCGGTCGATCGCGCCCCGAGCAGCCGCGGCGATGTCCGGCGGCACGTTGATCTTGTGCTCGAAGTGCTCGAGGGACCACAGGGCCTTCGGAAGGGTGATCCGCTTCATGAACTGGCACACCGCGCCCCGCGCCGCCGGAATGAACTCCTTGGTCGGGACTTCCTTCTTCAGCCGGTGAAGGATCCCGGTCTCGGTCGCCACGATGAGCGATCGCTTCGAGCTTTTCCTCGCGTGCCTGATCATCCCCTCGGTCGAAAGGATGTGCGTGCCGTTCGAAGAGATGTCGCCCTCACCCAGGCGATACATGGTCTGCGTGACGCAGCCGCACTCAGGATGGATCAGGAAGTCGGAGTCCGGGTGCCTGATGCGCATCTCACCGATGTCGGCCGGGTCGATGCCCGCGTGCACGTGGCACTCGCCCATCCAGATGTGCATCTTGCGGCCCGTTTTCCGCTCGAGATAGGCGCCCAGGAACATGTCGGGGAGGAAGAGGATCTCCTTGTCGTCCGGGATCGAGTTGATGATGCCTTCGGCATTCCCCGACGTGCAGCAGTAGTCCGAAAGCGCCTTCACTTCGGCCGTCGTGTTCACGTAGGACACGACGACGGCACCCGGATACTCGGCCTTCCAGCGGCGAAGGTCGTCGGCGGTGATGGTTGCGGCAAGCGAACAACCGGCTTCCAGGTCGGGTAGAAGAACGGTCTTCTGGGGGGACAGGATCGCGGCCGTCTCGGCCATGAAATGCACACCGCAGAACAAGATCACTTCGGCGTCGGTGGCCGCGGCCTGCCGGGACAGACCGAGGGAGTCGCCCACGTAGTCGGCAACGTCCTGGATCTCGGGGACCTGGTAGTTGTGAGCGAGAATGACCGCGTTGCGCTCGGAAGCGAGGGCGCGCAGGCGCGCGGCCATCTCGTCGGAGCCGAGGCCCCGGTAATGCTCCGCGTATCCGTTCTGGCAGGCCATCGGCCTCACCTTTCGGCCCGGCCGACCCGCGGACTTTGTGAAAGAAATCACGATGTCCCGTCGAGCCGACTCGGTTCGGTTATGTGTGGATTGACTACGAGTTTAGCGACTCCGACGTCGTCAAGGTGGCGCCGGCTCGTTCCATCTCGGCCAGCGCGCGTTCGCCGTCGCCGGGCTGCACATCGACGGCTCGGATCGCGTCGGTGAGTACGACCGTTTCGAAGCCGTGCTCCACTGCTTCGATTGCGGTGGCGCGCACGCAGTAGTCGGTGGCGAGTCCCGTGACGAAGGTTCGACGGATCCCTAGGGCACGCAGTCGCTCCGCGAGGTCGGTTCCCGCGAAGCCCGAGTAGCCGTCGGTGTCGAGATCGGTTCCCTTCTGCACGATCTGGTCGAGCTCGCCCGCGTTCAGGTCGGGATGCAGGGCCGCGCCGTCTGTTCCCTGCACGCAGTGCATGGGCCACGGCCCGCCCTGGTCCATGAAGGACGAATGCCCGGGCGGGTGGAAGTCCTGGGTCGCGAGCACGTGCTCGAAGCGCGGCAACAGGTTGTTGATGACGGCAACGACGTCGTTGCCCTCAGGCACTGCCAGCGCGCCGCCGGGGCAGAAGTCGTTCTGGACATCGACGATGATGAGCGCGTCGGTGTCCGAGACGTTCATGACGATCGAATCTATACACTCCCCGGCATGGGTGAGCTAGTAAAGATCGAACGCGTCGGCAGCGTTGCCGTGATCCGCATCGACCGGCCCAAGGTCAATGCCCTCAACGTTCAGGTTGTCACCGAGCTGGGTGATGCGTGCGCCGAGATCGAGGCAGACAGCTCTCTTCGAGCCGCCGTTGTATACGGAGGCGAGCGGACGTTCTCGGCCGGAGCCGATCTGAAGGAGATGGCGGAAGGCACCCCGGCGGATGTGAATCGGCGCGTCGGCGGCTTGCAGCGCGCGGTGGATCGGATCGAGGCGTTACCCGTAGTGACCATCGCCGCGATAACGGGTTATGCCCTCGGTGGGGGATGTGAGATCGCGCTCGGGTGCGACTTCCGTCTTGCCGCGACGAAGGCCCGGCTCGGCCAGCCCGAGATCGTGGTGGGGCTCATCCCCGGTGCCGGTGGAACACAGCGACTCCCTCGATTGGTCGGACCGGCCCGAGCGAAATGGATGATCTTCACGGGCGAGTTCGTGGGAGCCGAGACGGCGGCGGAGTGGGGACTGGTGGACGAGGTCGTCGACGGCGACGTCTACGAACTCGCGCTGGAGGCGGCGGCTCGGTACGCCTCGGGCCCGACGCTTTCGCTTGCGGCCGCCAAGCGTGCGATCCATCGATCGTTCGCTCCCGATCCGGCCGGGCTTGCCTTGGAGCTAGAGGAGTTCACGAAACTCTTTTCTACCGAAGACACTCAACACGGCCTTGAGAGCTTCGAGAAGGAAGGCCCGGGCAAAGCGACATTCAAGGGCGCCTGATGTCGGACTGGGATCGCGATCCAGTCAAGGCGGCCAACGATTTCTTCGGCCCCCTGGTCCCGGGCAAGCTCGGTTGCGAGTTCACCCACGTCGGCAAGGACCTTGTAGTCGGGCACATCAAGGTCACCAAGGAGCTGATAGCCGGAACGGGCTACCTGTTCGCGCCGGCGATCATCGCTCTGGCCGACACCTCAGGTGTGGGACTGCGAAGTACGAAACGTCACGACGGATCGAACGATCGCGCTGTTCCGCAACACCCAGATGATCCTGCCGCGCCGGGACTAAGCGCTCAGCCCGCGCCGAACGAACGCGCCGTCTCGTAGGGATCGGCGGCGACGATGGCGAGCTCGGCTCCCATCTCCAAGCCGCCCCACACGGCCGTGCGCGGCATGAGGTGGGCATGCCAGTGGAATCGGTCGATCCCTCGGGGAGCCGTGTGCACCACGAGGTTGAACGGGAGTCCGCCGCCGAGTTCGCGCAGCGTTCGGGAGATTGCCAACGCGATCGTTTCGCCCGAGCTGCTCAGATCGTCATCGTCCAGAGTCTCGAGCGTTGGAGTGCAGGGCGGCACGATCAGCAACTCGTTGGCCACAAAAGGCACGGGATGGGCGACCACACGGAAGCCGTCGACTTCGGCTACGTGCAGGCGCTCATCGTCGATCATTCCGCAGAGAACGCACGGACCTTCGGCGAACGCTTTGGCCTCCCGTTCGAGAGTTGGAGGGACGTGCTCCACGCCGAACAGCTGGCCGTGCGCGTGCGTTCGCGATGCGCCCGATGCCCGGCCCCGGTTCCATACCACGACGTTGCTGATGGTCGACGCGGCCTGGATGCGGGCCCGGTAGGCGCGCAACACGTCCAGGCGCTGACGCGCGTTCTGATGTTCGAAGGACGTGTCGTGATCCGGTGTGTGGACGACGACTTCGTGTAACGGAGTGGCCGGATACAGATTGGGGACGACGCGCACCGACCATCCGGGCGTATCCGGTCCCGTGTCCGACTCCCGGATCGCGAAGGTCTCCGGCGGTGTACGCGATTCCTGTCCGCCGCAGAAGTCGCAGGGAGCCGGATCGGGCTCGAACGCCTCGACGGGGGGCGCTCCTCTTTTAGCGCGCTCCGGCGCGACGATCACATCGCGTCTTCCCAGCGGATCGAAGCGAAGGTCGGGCACGGATGCTTACGCGCTGTCGTAGCTGCTGGTCATCGAGCCACTCCGCTCTCGGGGCGCTCCTATCATGACGGAGTGCATTACCTCGACTACGCCGCCACGGCCCCGATACTCCCCGAAGCTCGGGAGGCGATGCTGCCGTACCTCGGCGACACATGGGGCAACCCGTCGAGCATCTATTCGAGGGGTCGCGAGGCCCGTAAGGGCATCGACGAAGCGCGGGAGCAGGTCGCCATGGCCATCGGCGCATCCCCCGAAGAGATCGTTTTCACGGGCGGGGGAACCGAGGCCGACAACCTGGCCGTCAAGGGAGCTGCCTGGGCCGGAGAGGACCGCGGACGCCACATCCTCCTGACCAAGATCGAGCACCACGCCGTCCTCGATTCGGCGGAATGGCTTGCACGACGAGGCTTCGAAGTCGAGTACCTGCCCGTCGATGAGACGGGGCTCGTCTCGCCCGGCGAGGTTGCTACTCGCCTGCGCGACGACACGATCCTGGTGTGTTTGATGCTCGCGAACAACGAGATCGGCACGATCGAACCCGTCCCCCAGATCGCTGCCCTTTGTCGAGATCGTGGGGTTCTTACGTTCACCGATGCCGTGCAGGCGCTCGGCAAGATCCATGTCGACGTCCGTGCGATGGGTGTGGATCTGGCCGCCTTCTCCGCGCACAAGATCGGTGGCCCCAAGGGCGCGGGTGCTCTCTACGTCCGCCGTGGGGTGAAGGTCGTCCCTCACACGCACGGTGGCGGTCAGGAGCGCGGTCGTCGTTCGGGGACGGAGAACCCCGCGGGCGTCGTGGGTTTCGGCGCCGCGGCAGCGCTCGTCACCGGCGAGCTCGACACCGAGCCCGAACGCTGGCGGGGGTTGCGCGACCGGTTGTGGAAGGGACTCGAGGGTGCCATCTCGGGTGTGCGCCTCAACGGTCATCCGACCAAGCGTCTTCCGCACAATCTCAATCTGTCGGTGCGGGGCGTGATCGGAGAGGACGTTCTGCTCATGCTCGACGCGAAGGACATCTGCGCTTCTACGGGCTCGGCGTGCCAGTCCGGATCGGTCGAGCCTTCTTATGTTCTTGGAGCGTGCGGTCTTCCGAAGGCCTGGGCCCAGGGTGCCCTTCGCTTCACCGTTGGGCGGTCAACCGTGGACTCAGACGTCGAGGCTGCGATCGAAGTGCTTCCGGCGATCGTCGAGCGCGTGCGCTCCTTTAACAGGGGGTAGCAGTGGCCCGCTTGCTGGCCGCCATGTCCGGCGGCGTCGACTCCTCGGTCGCGGCTGCTTTGGCCGTGCGGGCCGGACACGAGGTCGTCGGCGCAACTCTCAAGCAGTGGGAGTTCCCGGACGAAGAAGCGCGACTCACGAAGGGGTGCTGCACGCTCGATGCCGTCGCTGATGCTCGCCGGGCGGCCGACGTGATCGGGATCCCGCATTACACGTTCGATTTCCGTGAAGTCTTCGCGCGTGAAGTCGTCGATCCTTTCATCTCCGACTACGCTAACGGACTTACACCCAACCCGTGTGTTCGATGCAATGAGCTCGTTCGCTTCGGGGCGCTCGCCGACAAGGCTCGCCTGCTTGCTTTCGATGGTCTCGTCACCGGCCACTACGCTCGCGTCTCCCACGATGCTCAGGGTGTCGGGCACCTGTTCCGGGCACGCAACGCCGACAAGGACCAGAGTTACGTCTTGTACGCGCTTGGTCAGTCCGCTCTGGCACAAGCGACGTTCCCGATCGGTGAGGTTCCCACCAAGGACGCCGTACGTGCGACGGCCCGAGATCTCGGGCTGCCGAACGCCGATCGCGAGGATTCACTGGAGGTGTGCTTCGTCGGTGAGGGACGTCGTCCGGGAGATGTCGTTGCCGAGCGGGTCCCGGTTGCCGTACGACGCGGTCCCATCGTCGACGATTCGGGCGCCGTCGTCGGGGAGCACCGCGGACTGGCGTACTACACGGTGGGTCAGCGCAGGGGCCTCGGGGCGATCGCCGCGGAACCGCGGTACGTGACACGGCTGGATCTCGAGCGCAATGCAGTCGTGATCGGGGCGGATGAAGCGCTCGGCGTGGCGCACCTCGAAGCAACCCGCGCACGCTTCGTCTCCGGCGCGGCTCCCGCCGACGGAGAGTGTTTTGATGCGGTCGTTCGCTATCGAGCGGACCCGGTACCGGCGACTTACGTCGACGGGGGCGACGGATTTCGACTCGAGTTCGATCGTCCGGTGCGCGCGGTAGCTCCCGGTCAGGCAGTTGTGCTCTACCGCAACGACGAGGTCATCGGTGGCGGAACGATCGTCCGCGAGTAGAACGCAAGGCCCGTCGGGATTCTCGAGGTCCCGTCTTGCCATTGGTCTCGTGCTGGTAGCGGCTATGGGCGCAGCCGTCGCTTACGGAGTCGGGACGTTGCGCGGCGGGCCGGATCCGGGCCGGCTCGTCTACGCGGGCAGACAGGGCGTATACATCCGCGACCTCGACAGCGGAGAGGAGCGCAAGGCTGCCGATCTACCGAAGGACGTGACCTTCGGAATGGCGAGCTCGGACGCGAAATGGTTCGCGTATGCCTCTGAGCAAGGAGCGCTCACACTGCTCGATCTGGAGAGCAAACAGAGCTTCCAGGTCTCCGAGCAGCTGTCCGTTCCGCTCGGTTGGTCTCCCGACGGCCGCCTGGTCGCCCAGGAGTTGTTCGACGATCGCGACATCGTCCTGATCGATCCAAACGGCGGCGTGCGCGTTATCTGGTCCCGCGGTTCGCTGAACGTCCGCTTCCCGGTTTGGCTCGATTCCGACCTATTCGCGTTCTTCGACGAGGGGAACCAGCGAAGCTTGGCGCTCGTGCGTTTGGCCGAAAGCCGCTCCTCCGTGTCCCAGATCGGCGTGGGTCTGCCGCTTGCGGCCTCGCCGGACGGTAAAGAGATCCTGATTAGGCGCGGGAAGAAGCTGATCGTCGCGAAATTGGAGGGTCGGCGCCTGACCGCCGAGCGAACCCTGTTCCGCGGCGCGATAGGCAACACGGCTGTCAGCGACCAGGGCTTCGTCGCCTTTACCGCCTCGGGCTCCGGCGACGGTGACGGGCTGTGGGTCTTGCAGAGCGGTGAGAAGAAGAAGAAGGTCCTGTCCGAGCAGGTGCGCTGGCTGGAGTGGACTCGCGACGGCTCGACCATTCTTTATTCGAGCCGGGGAGCCGTGTACGCGCTTACCCTTCCGGACGGAAAACCCAAAAGGATCAGCAAGAAGGGCGTTGATGTCTTCGATGTGATCGGGTTCACGGTTGTGCCGTAGCACGGTAGACATGTAGTGGTGTCGATCGAGAGAGAGGTGTTGAGTTGCCCGGCGTTCGAGTAGCCGCCGTTCAGGCGGCCCCCGTGTTCCTCGACCGAGACGCGACAGTGGACAAGGTTCGCACTCTGACCGAAAGGGCTGCGGCCGAGGGAGCCGGTCTCATCGTCTTTCCCGAAACCTTCATCCCGACCTATCCAGATTGGGTCTGGCGCACGACGGCGTTCTCGCGCCTGTCCACCGACCTGTTCGCCCGTCTGCTCGAGCAGTCCGTGGTGGTCCCGAGCGACGCGACCGACGCCATCGGCGAGGCCGCTGCCCGCGCCAACGCGTACGTCTCGATCGGCGTCAACGAGCGGGAGGAGATCGGTTCGACCCTGTACAACACGCAGCTCTACTTCGATCGAGAAGGATCCCTGATCGCGAAACACCGCAAGCTCATGCCGACGGGTGGCGAGCGTCTCGTTTGGGGCATGGGCGACGGCTCGACCCTCGATGTCCTGTCGACCCCCTTCGGGCGATTGGGTGGCCTTACGTGCTGGGAGAACTACATGCCGCTGGCCCGCGCCGCGCTGTACGCAAAGGGGATCGAGATCTATCTCGCGCCGACGTGGGACAACAGCGACGTGTGGGTTGCATCGATGCAACACATCGCGAGGGAGGGCCGCATGTTCGTCGTCGGCGTCAACTTCTGCATGCGCGGGTCCGATGTTCCTCAGGATGTGTCCGGCCGTGATGAGATCTACGGTGGGGCCGACGACTGGTTGTCGAAGGGGAACTCAGTGATCGTCGGGCCATCGGGCCACATCCTCGCCGGGCCGCTGATCGGTGAAGAAGGGATCATCTATGCGGACATCGACGTAGCGCAGGCGCAACGAGAACGCCACCAGTTCGATCCGGTCGGACATTACGCGCGCGCCGAGGTGTTCAATCTGCACGTGCGAACCGACGCCGCACGCGCCGTCGTCTTCGACGAAGCCGAGGATGTCTCGGACCCGAACTGACGTGCCGAAGACCAAGAGCTCCGGTGACGCCGAGCACTCGGACGCGCGCATCCGCACCGAAGAGCTACGCGGGCAGATCGAGTACCACAACTACCGCTATCACGTGCTCGACTCACCCGAGATGTCGGACGCCGGCTACGACAAGCTCGTCCGCGAGTTGCAAGACATCGAGGATCGGTTTCCCGAACTGATCACGCCGGATTCACCGACCCAGCGGGTCGGTGCTCCGCCTTCCGAGCTCTTCGCGCCGGTTCGCCATTCCGATCGTCTCTTGTCGCTCGACAACGCTTTCAGCCACGACGAGCTAGATGCTTGGCACGCCCGCGTGCTCCGCGGCCTCGGCGGGGAGACCTCATTCGTATGCGAACCGAAGATCGACGGAGTTTCCGTTGCCGTCGTCTACGAGAACGGACGCTACACACGCGGGGCCACGCGGGGTGACGGATCGGTCGGTGAGGACATCACGCCGAACATCCGGACGGTTCGCGGACTACCGGCGCGTTTGCGAACCGACGACGCGCCATCCTGGCTCGAGCTCCGGGGTGAGGTCTTCCTCAGCCTCAAAGCCTTCGAGCAGGTCAACGAGGAGCTGGGTGAGGCAGGCAAGACGTTGTTCGCCAACCCCCGCAACGCTGCCGCCGGCACTCTGCGACAGAAGGATCCGCAGAAGACGGCCGCTCGTCCGCTTTCGATCTATTTCCATGGCGTAGTCCGACTAGATGGCCTGCGCCTGGACACGCATTGGGAGCTTCTCGAGTACCTGAAGTCGATAGGACTGCGCGTGCATCCCGACGCTCGGCGCACGCCGTCCATCGGCGACGTGAAGGCGTATTGCGACGAGACGGCGGAGCGGCGGCACGCCCTCGATCACGAGATCGACGGTGTTGTCGTCAAGGTCGACGATCTCAACGAGAGGTCCGATCTCGGGTCCACGGCCAAAGCTCCCCGTTGGGCGATCGCATTCAAGTTCCCGCCGGAAGAACAGACGACCGTCCTGAACGACATCCACGTCAACGTCGGACGGACGGGAGCCGTCACGCCATTCGCGATCCTGGAACCCGTTCACGTCGGCGGTGTAACGGTGTCGCAGGCCACCTTGCACAACGCGGACGAGATCGCGCGGAAGGGCTTGCTGATAGGCGATCACGTTGTTGTGCGCCGAGCCGGCGACGTCATACCCGAAGTCGTCGCGCCGATTCCGGGAAAGCGTACGGGCAAGGAAAAGAAGTTCCGGATGCCGAGCAAGTGTCCGGCCTGCGGCACGAAGGTCGAGCGGCCGGAGGGCGAGGTCGTGATCAGATGTCCGAACGTCTCGTGTCCGGCACAACTGCTCGAGGGGATCATGCACTTCGCCGGGCGCGGCGCGATGGACATCGATCACCTCGGTTACAAGACGATCCAGGCGCTGCTCTCTCAGAAGCTCATCGAAGACGTGGCCGACATCTTCTTCCTGTCGGAGTCGGGCATCGCCGAGCTTCCGGGCCACAAGGACAAATCGATCCAGAACCTCGCGCGAGCGATCGAGCGCGCGAAGGATCAGCCGATCGACCGGTTGCTCTATGGTCTGGGCATCCGTCACGTCGGCGGGACGACCGCGCGCGACATCGCCGACAACCTCGGGTCGATCGATGCGATCGCCCGGGCATCGGTTGACGATCTCCTCGATGTCGAAGGCGTTGGACGCGTCGTGGCCGAGTCGATCGTCGAGTTCTTCAAGCGGCGGAAGTCGAAAGAGCTGCTGGGGAAGCTTCGTAAGGCAGGTGTCCGTATGGCCGAAGAGCGCAAAGCGGCCGGCGGACCCCTCGAGGGCAAGACGTTCGTGATCACCGGCACGCTCGAGCAGTGGAGCCGTGACGAGGCAACGCGCCTCCTCCAGGACCGCGGCGCGAAGGTCACATCGAGCGTGTCGAAGAAGACCGACTATCTGGTGGCCGGTGAAAATGCCGGCTCCAAGCTCGACAAGGCGAACGATCTGGGTGTGGACGTCCTCGACGAACGAGGATTGCTCAAGCTCCTTGGCTAGACTCGCTTGTCATGGCGATCTCACGTGAAGAAGTCGAGCACGTAGCGCGACTTGCGCGACTCGAGCTAAGTGAGCAGGAGATCGAGCTGTTCCGTGAGCAGCTGAGCGCCGTTCTCGAGCGCGCCCAGCGCATCCAGTCGCTCGATCTCGACGAGGTCCCTCCGACGGCACATCCCGTGGAGCTGAGCAATGTGTGGCGGGAGGACGTCGTCGTGCCACCGCCCGAATCCGAAGCGATCCTCGCCAATGCGCCCGAGAGAGATGGTTCTTTCTTCAGAGTCCCGAGGATCCTCGAGGACCCATGATCGGGGGACGCCCCCCGGACCCCCCGGGCTAGCCGATGGCATACACCGAACTCTGGCGCCTGAGCGCCTCCGAGCTCTCGCTATTGCTCGAACGCCGCGAGATCAAAGCAGCGGAGGTGGCCGAATCCGTTATCGGGCGGATCGAGCAAGTCGAGCCCAAGATCAACGCGTTCATCTCTCGGACGGGCGAGGCAGCCGTTCGTCACGGCGCGCGCGTAGACGAAGATCGCGCACAGGGGGCCGAGGTCGGCCCGCTGGCCGGGATTCCGGTTGCCGTGAAGGACATCTTCTGCACGAAGGGCATTCGGACAACGGCAGGATCGAAGATCCTCGATAACTATAAGCCACCTTACGACTCCACCGTGTGGGAGGATCTGCGCAACGAGCGAACATTGCTCGTCGGAAAGACGAATCTCGACGAGTTCGCGATGGGTTCGTCCACGGAGAACTCGGCCTTCGGGCCGACGCGCAATCCTTGGGACACCTCACGTGTGCCCGGGGGTTCTTCCGGCGGTTCGGCGGCGGCTATCGCGGCCGGCATGGCCACGATCGCGGTGGGAACCGACACCGGCGGCTCCATCCGGCAACCGGCGTGCTTGTCGGGCATCGTCGGCCTGCGTCCGACATACGGTCTGGTATCCCGCTACGGGATGGTGGCGTTCGCGTCGTCTCTCGACCAAGCCGGACCCATGACGAGAAGCGTCCGTGACGCCGCACTCGTCCTTCGGCACATCGCCCGCCATGATCCCCGTGACTCGACGTCTATCCCCGGTGACCGTCCCGACTACGTGGCCGGGCTAGGACGCCCGATCACGGGGATGCGCTTCGGCGTGGTCAAGGAGTTGCTCGCCGATGGGATGCAAGCGGGGGTCGGCGAACGCGTGCGCGAGGCCCTGGAGGTCTTGGAGAAGCTCGGCGCGACGGTCGAAGAGGTATCCCTTCCCTCGTTCGGCTACGGCCTCGACGCCTATTACGTGATCGCTCCCGCCGAAGCGTCCTCAAACCTCGCACGCTACGACGGCACCCGCTACGGGTTGCGCGTCGATGCGCCGGATGTCCTCAAGATGAATAGAGCTACGCGCTCCAACGGGTTCGGCGCCGAGGTGAAACGCAGGATCCTGCTCGGCACGTACGCCCTGTCGTCCGGCTACTACGATGCGTGGTACGGCCGCGCGCTCAAGCTGCGGACGCAGATAGTGCGCGATTTCGAGCGAGCCTTCGAGCGGGTCGACCTGCTCGTCTCGCCGACTTCTCCCACAACGGCCTTCCGGATCGGCGAGCGCGTCGATGATCCTTTGCAGATGTATCTGTCCGACGTTTGCACAATCCCGACCAATCTGGCCGGATCGTGCGCGATATCCATCCCGTGCGGCTTGGCCGCCGAGGACCAGCTCCCCGTTGGTTTGCAACTGATGGGGCCGCCGCTCGGTGAGGCAACGGTTCTGCGGGCGGCGTTCGCCATCGAGGCCGAGCTCGCATTCGACGGTACGCGCCCTATGGGAGCAATCGCGTGAATCTCTTCCGCCGACGGCTCTGGGGAGATCGAGTCGTCCTGATCATCGTGGCCTTGGCCACGGCGGCCGTGGTGTACGTGTATCAGACGCGCGGCGGCGAGGTGCGACTGTACATCCTCACGGGTTGGTCGCTGATGGTCGCGTGGCTCATCGGTTTCAGCGAGCTGCGCATCGGACGCAAGCAGCTCCGGAGGGGCCGCGACGCGATGTTCCTCGGGCTGGCCGCGTTCGTAGGGGAGGAACGCATCGACCCGGACGGTGAGCGGCGGCGCGGCTGGACGGGTGCGGCGCCGGGTGCGCTCGCGTTTGAGCCCCACGGCATCCGGTGGGTTCCAAAACGGCTGGACGAGGGCCCGGAGGAGCTGTCTTTCGCTTGGTCGGATGTCTACACCTGGCGACTGGTCGGTGTCATCCCCTTCGTGTGGCGTGCTTCCGGATACCTGTTGATCTCGAACTACGGGGGCCGGGAGAACGTGTTCCACATCCACGGCATCCGTTCGTGGCGCCACGCAGTACGAGAGGCGGCGATCGTCGGGCCGACGCTGGTCGCGCGAGGTCACAGCGAGGCGGAGCCCCAGTCCCAGCCCGCGGCGCTCGCGTGGGTGCCGCCTCCACCTCCCGAGCCGGAACCTGTTCCGGTCGAACAACCGCAGGAAAAGGAGAAGGCACCGGCCTTCGAACCGGTGATCGGTTTGGAATGTCACGTGGAGCTGGCCACGCACTCGAAGATGTTCTGCGGATGTCCTACGACGTTCGGCGGCGCTCCGAACACTCAGGTCTGCGCAGTCTGCACGGGCCAGCCGGGCACGCTTCCGGTTCCCAACCGGCGTGCGATCGAGGAGACGTTGCGGATCGCTCTGGCTCTCGGCTCGACCGTTGCACCTCGGTCGATCTTCCACCGGAAGAACTACTTCTACCCCGACATGCCGAAGAACTACCAGGTATCGCAGTACGACATACCGATGGCGAGCGGTGGTGAGCTCGCTTTCGATGTCGAGGGTGACAGGCGAAGCACGCGGATCCATCGCGTGCACCTCGAGGAGGACACCGGCAAGACGCTCCATGCCGGGGAGGGCGGACGCATCGGTGCGGCCGAACATGCATCGATCGACTACAACCGTGCGGGGATCCCACTCGTCGAGATCGTTTCCGAAGCCGATCTTCGGACGCCTGAGGAAGCGCGTGCCTACCTAACGGAGATGCGGACGCTGCTGCTGTCGCTTGGGGTTTCCAACGTTCGGTTAGAGGAGGGCTCGTTGCGTTGTGACGCGAACGTTTCGCTTCGCCCCAAGGGCGCAACGGAGTTCGGAGTCAAGACCGAGATCAAGAACATGAACTCTTTGCGGTCCGTCCAGCGAGCGATCGAGTTCGAGATCGAACGTCAAACGCGGTTGCTCGAGAGAGGAGAAGAGATCCTCCAGGAAACGCGACACTTCGACGAGGAGTCGGGCCAGACGATCGGCGGTCGGTCGAAGGAGTACTCGGCCGACTACCGTTACTTCCCGGATCCCGATCTCGTGCCGCTCGAGCCTTCGCCATCCCTGCTCTCCGAGATACGAGGGACGTTGCCCGAGCTCCCCTCGCGCCGTCGCGCACGTTTCGTCTCGGAGTTCGGTTTGGCCCCCGCCGACGCTCGCGCGCTCGTCGTGAGCCCCGGTGTTGCCGACGCTTTCCAGCAGGCGGTCCTGGCCTACGGCAGCAGTCCCCAGCTGGTGGCGCGCTGGTACGTTGGCGAGTTGGCCCAGCTCGCCAACGAGCGTGGGGTCGAGGCTCACGAGGTGGGCGTGAGTCCCGAGCGCGTGGCCGAGCTGCAGCGACTGGTCGATGACGGCAAGATCTCACTCTCGATGGCCAAAGGAGATGTCCTGCGGCGGGTCGTCGAAACCGGAAGGTCTCCCGGCGAGGTCGTGGCCCAGTCCGGACTGTCCCAGATCTCCGACACCGGGGAGCTCGGCGGGATCGTCGAGGAGGTCCTCGAGGCGAACCCGGAGATAGTTCAGCAGGTCAGAGGCGGGAAGACGGGGGCGATCAACGCCCTGGTCGGCGACGTGATGAAGCGGACCAAAGGCCAGGCCAACGCCCAAGTCGTCCGCGAGCTCCTCACCCACCGCCTCGGGTCCTAAGACCCGACTGCAAGGTTCGAGGGGCCCGCGCGTATTTAGGGATAGGTCGCGGGCAGGCGATGCGTTGCAGTAACGGGGCCCTCCCCGCTTGATCCACAGGCCCCGACGACAGCGCCTCGGCGTACAGCCGAGGCGCTGTCTTTTTCACCCCTGGTGTACGACTGGCGGATCGGGTAAACGGTCATATACTTCGCGGGTGGGGAGGGCCGCTCGGCAACGCCTCGGCAGGACGGCCGCCGCCTCTAACGGCGGCGCGCATACGCGAGCGTCCATCGATCAGACGTTGCGACGGGTCGGCGCCAGTGTCCGCCACGTTGGGGGACAGGACACACAAGACATCGTCCAGGAATCATTGGCCCGAGCAGTTCGCAGCGGGGTGGCTTTAGACGCAGAGCCTTGGCTCAAGACCGTTGCGCGCCGTGTCGCGATCGACCGGGCTCGCCGCCGGCGCGAATATCCGAGCGGTTTGCCCGTCGAGCTCGAGAGATGGGTATCGGATCACGACGGCAACCCCGAGGAGATGCTCATCCGGGCCGAGCGATCGGCGGAGGTACGCCGGGCCCTCGATCAGCTACCACCGAGGTATCGCAAAGCGCTTCTGTTGTTCGCGGAGGAGAACTCTCCAGCGGCGGTCGCCAAGCGGATGGGTCTGTCGGCAAAGGCCACATGGACGCTGTTGAGTCGTGCACGTTCGCGGCTCCGAGTAGAGATCGAGCGAATCGGATTCGTCCCGGCGCTCTTCGCGGGCCGAGCGAAATGGAAGTCGTTGTTCGGCGCTGCAGCGGCGGCCAGTGTGGCCGTGACGATCGCTCTGCTTCCACCGGGCGTCGATAAGACCAATCCCCCGAAGACCCCGATCGTGCAAGTTCCCCAAGCTGCCGCGCCGACGAGCCCTGTCGCCGCTGCGCCGACCAAGGCTGTATCAGCCACACCTGTGCAGGATCTGGTCGAAGTAGTAGAGGGTGTCGTTAACGAGTTCGTCCCACGCGAGGTGGCGAAACTTGGCGTCAAGTCGTGCGTCGATACACCGAAGGAGATCGCACGGATCGGTGTTCTGGGCGTCTCACTGATACAGAATGAACCCGATCCCGGACCCGTCGACGAGCTCCTGAACGTGATGCCGGAGTCAATTCGGACGTTGGAGCTGGACCTGTGTTGAGACATAATCGGCGGTCGTGGTATCGGCGCGCCGCGATAGTTGCGGCCATCGTCGTGCCTTCATTCTTTGTTGGTCAGGGTGCTCAGGCTGCGAAGTACCAATTTTGCGTCCCTATAGAGCCCATTTGGTTGCTCGGGTCGAAGATCCAGCTTTGCATCCCGATCGACTACTGAAGACCCGAAGAATGTGGCGGTTGTGAAATGCCGGAAGTGACTTGGTCTTTGGCTTCATCATCGGCGCGGTTCTTGGACCCGCTGGTTGGCTCCCTGTGGCACTTCTAGGACGCCGCGGCACAACGTCGGGCTAGGTCAACGGCCGCTATCCTGGCCGGACATGACTACCGATAGAACCAAAGCTGATCCTCGGCCGCGTTCGGTCGAAGTCTCCGAAGGCTACGAGCGGGCGCCGGCCCGGGCCATGCTTCGCGCCGTCGGACTGACCGACGAGGACTTCAAAAAGCCCCAGGTCGGAGTCGTCTCGTCGTGGAACACCGTGACGCCGTGCAACGCCAGCCTGGATCGCGACCAGAAGTGGGCCACCAGGGGCGTCCGGGCCGCAGGTGGTGTTCCCCTCGAGTTCATGACGATCACCGTCTCCGACGGAATCTCCATGGGCCACGAGGGAATGCGGGCCTCGCTCGTCAGTCGCGAGGTCATCGCCGACTCCATCGAGCTCGTCGTGCACGCCGAACGCTTCGACGGCGTGGTGGCGATCGGTGGATGCGACAAGTCGCTTCCCGGGATGCTCATGGCTCAGGCTCGCCTGAACCTTTCCTCGGTGTTCCTGTACGGCGGCTCCATCCTTCCGGGGAAGTTCCACGGCACCGACGTCACGATCCAGGACGTGTTCGAGGCCGTTGGATCTGTTGCCGGGGGGTTGATGACCGAGGAGGAGCTCGGAGAGCTGGAGCGCCTCGCGTGTCCGGGAGTCGGCGCGTGCGGAGGGATGTTCACTGCCAACACGATGTCGTCCATCTCCGAAGCGATCGGCATGGCTCTTCCGTACTCAGCGTCGATCCCCGCCGTCGACGACGCCCGGAGAGAAGCTATCGCGCAAGCGAGCGGTGAGGCTGCTATGAATCTCTTGAATCTCGGCATCCGTGCCCGCGACATCATGACGCGGGAAGCCTTCGAGAATGCGATCGCCGTTTCATGTGCGGTCGGTGGGTCAACGAACGCCGTTCTTCACCTGCCGGCCATCGCGCACGAAGCGCAGGTCGATCTGTCCATCGACGATTTCGACCGGATCTCCCGCCGCACACCGCACATCGCCGATTTCAAGCCCGGCGGGCGGTACGTGATGGCCGACGTCGACAAGGTCGGCGGAATTCCCATGGTAATGAAGGAGCTTCTCGACGCCGGTCTGCTGCACGGCGACTGCGTGACGGTGACGGGCAAGACTCTCGCCGAGAACCTCGAAGGCATCACGTTTACCGAGGGCCAAGACGTTGTGTCCCGCGTGGCGAAGCCGATACACGCCGAGGGCGGCTACGCGATCCTCTACGGCAATCTCGCTCCCGAAGGTTCCGTGCTCAAGATCGCCGCCACCACGGTCCATTCCTTCCGCGGCCCGGCCCGCGTCTTCGACTCGGAGGAAGACTGCTTCCGCGCCGTCGCCACCCGGAAGCTGCGCGAGGGCGACGTTGTGATCATCCGCTACGAGGGGCCGCGCGGCGGCCCGGGGATGAAGGAGATGCTCGCCGTCACGGGCGCGATCGCTGGCGAGGGTCTAGGCGAAAAGGTGTTGCTCGTTACCGACGGGCGCTTCTCGGGCGCCACCCGCGGCGGTTCCATCGCGCATGTTGCGCCGGAGGCCGCAGACGGTGGGCCGATCGCGCTGGTGCACGAGGGAGACATGGTCTCCGTCGATGTCGAGGCCAGACGCCTCGATGTCGAAGTGGACGAGGCCGAGCTCGAGCGCCGTCGCAAAGATTGGACGCCTCCGCCGCCCCGCTACACGACCGGCGCCTTGGCAAAGTACGCGCGCATGGTCGGTTCGGCGGCCAAGGGCGCCGTCACCTCCTAGCTCGTGGATACTCTCCGAACACCGGACGAACGTTTCGCCGATCTTCCTGGGTTCTCGTTCGCGCCGAATTACGCCGACGTGGACGGACTGCGCATGCACTATGTGGACGAGGGCGACGGACCCGTCGTGCTTCTCCTACACGGGGAGCCGACGTGGAGCTATCTCTATCGGAAGATGATCCCAGTCCTGGTCGATGGCGGCTTGCGCGTCGTTGTCCCCGACCTCATCGGTTTCGGCCGGTCGGACAAGCTCCCGAAACGCACCGACTACACCTACGAAAGCCATGTGGGCTGGATGAAAGGATTCCTCGACGCAGTCGAGCTCCGCGACGTCACGCTATTCGGCCAGGACTGGGGCGGAATGATCGGGCTTCGTCTCGTCGGCGAGGATCCGGATCGCTTCGCCTGTGTCGTCGCGTCGAACACCGGTCTACCGACGGGCGACGGCCGCGTCGGTGAAGCGTTCTTGCGGTGGCAGAAGTTCTCGCAAGAGGTTCCGGAGATGCCGATCGGGGCCATCATCGCCGGCGGCTGCGCAACCGCGAAGCTGACTCCCGAAGAGGTGGCCGCCTACGACGCGCCTTTCCCCGACGAGTCCTACAAAGAGGGAGCGCGCCAGTTCCCACTGCTGGTGCCCTCAACGCCTGAGGATCCGGCTGCACCGGCCAACCGCCGGGCCTGGGAAGAGCTGGGCCGTTTCGAGAAGCCATTCCTCTGTGCCTTCGGCGACTCGGATGCGATCACAGCGGGAGCGGACAAGCGCATGCGCGAAGTCATCCCCGGTGCGAAGGGACAGGATCACACCACGATCGTGGGCGGCGGCCATTTCATCCAAGAGGACAAGGGACCGGAACTCGCGAAGGTCATAGTCGACTTCGTCCACTCCACATGACCTGGTGGCGGGACGCCGTCATCTACCAGATCTATCCGCGCTCCTTCTGCGACTCCAACGGCGACGGCATAGGTGACCTCAACGGGATCACCTCCAAGCTCGGCCACCTGGCATGGCTGGGGATCGACGCAATCTGGCTCAACCCGGTCATGCCGTCTCCGAACTCGGACTGGGGCTACGACGTGTCCGACTACTGCGACATCCACCCCGAGCTCGGAACGCTCGCCGACTTCGATCGACTAATAGCCGAAGCGGAGGAGCGCGGGATACGCGTGCTCAACGATCTCGTCCCCAATCACACGAGCAGCCAGCACCCGTGGTTCGTCGAGGCTCGTTCTTCACGAACCTCGCGTTACCGGGACTGGTATGTATGGGCCGACGCCAAACCCGATGGATCCCTTCCGAACAACTGGGTGTCGAGCTTCGGTGGAGAGGCGTGGACCCTCGACGAAACGACGGGCCAGAACTTCCTTCATCTCTTCCTGCCCACACAACCCGACCTCAATTGGTGGAACGAAGAGGTGGCCGTCGCCTTCGATCAGATCCTTCGCTTCTGGTTCGATCGCGGCGTCGCGGGGTTTCGGATCGACGTCTGCCACGCGATCATCAAGGACCGAGAGCTCCGCGACAATCCGCCGGCTACGAAAGACGACTCTCGCGCGGTTCAGGCGATCGGCCAGCGTGACGTCTACACGACCAACCGGCCGGAGGTCCACGGCGTCTTGAGACGCTGGCGTGAGGTCGCACGAACGTTCGACACGGAGCGGGTCCTGCTCGGCGAGACATATGTCTGGAGCCTCGATGCGCTGACCGGGTACTACGGCGCCTCCGACGACGAGCTCCAGCTCTGCTTCAACATCCCGTTCGTGCATTCCCGTTTCGACGCGAGCCGGTTGAGCCGGATCGTAGACAACGTCGAGAAGCGTTTTCCGATGCACGCTTGGCCCGTGTGGACGGGATCGAATCACGACGCCGGCCGGTTCACATCGAGATGGTGCGACGATGACGAGCGCAAGGTCCGTTGCGCGCTGCTTATGCTCCTGACCTTGCGCGGAACGCCGGTTCTCTACTACGGCGACGAGATCGGTCTTCCGGCGGTGGAGCTGACCGCGGCGCAGCTCGTCGATCCCGTTGGGATCCGGTTCTATCCCACATACGCCGGACGTGACCCCGGGCGCACACCGATGCACTGGACCGGCGACGATCGAGTCGGATTTACAAACGGTAAGAGCGCCTGGCTCCCCAACGGCGGCCCGTCTGTCAACGTCGAGGCACAACAAGCAGACCCCACCTCCGTTCTGCACTTCTGCCGCGACTTGATCACCCTTCGGCGGAACTGTCCGGATCTACTCACCGGTGCGTACGGCCGGCGCAGATCACCCGACGGCACATGGGTCTATCAGCGGGGTGAGAAGTTCTTTGTCGCACTCAACATGTCGGACGAAACCGCGAAGATCTCACGGGTGAGAGGGACGGTCCGGTTGTCGACACAGCGTGATCGCGACGATCAGACGTTCTCGGGAGGACTCGCGCTCCAGCCCTGGGAGGGTGTGGTGATCGAGAGGCCCTAGTTCTCGACCGGCGGAAGTGTCCTCTCGGGAACGTCGGCGGCTTCCGTCCCCGGCTCTGGGTCTGCTCGTCCTTCCGCCTCCTTTACCTTCGCGGATCGGCCGACGACGTTGTTGAGCGCCATGATCACCACCAGAAGAACGATGAGGGCGATCCCGATGCGGAGCGCCCACGGTCCGTAGACGTCAGAGATCCAGTCCTTCAGCCATGGCCAGCGCCGCTGGGCGACACCACCGATCCAGAGGAAGAGTCCGGCGAAGCCGATCGCACCCAAGGTGTGCGCGATGAGGAATCGCCGAAGGCGCATCTCGCTCGCTCCGGCCACCAGCACGATGGGAAGCGTGAACCACTCGATGACACGTGCGAAGAAAACGATTCCGATACCCCAGCGGTCCATCCAGCGCTCGGCCCGCGCGATCTGTTTCGGGTTCCACACCCCAGCCCACGGGGAGCCGGGCTTGGCCGATGCTTCGGCCAGCCGGTGACCAAAACGCCATCCCGCCCAATACGTGATCAGACCCGCAACGGTGGACAGGAAAACGGATGCAACGATGGTAGCCGCCAGCATCCCGGGCCGGCCGGTGGTGCCCGTCCCGGCCTGGATGAGAAGCAGTGACGAATTGTTGAGCAGTGGGATCGCCCAGGGCCTCGAATCTATGAGCTTGGGCCCGGCGCCCAGACCGAACCTGTTGGCCACCGCTCGGAAGACGAAGTAGGCGCCCAAGAGGCCGAACGCCACGCCGTCACTCAGCCGTTCGCGCCGCTCTGCTGCTTCAGGAACAGTTGTCATGCGGATCTCCGGATGTACCGCTACCTTGTACGGACCTTGTCTGGGAAACCTACGTCGTCTGGGTCTAAGTCTGCGTGGATGCTACGCGCCGCGGTCGTGGCTTGCATCGCTCTCATCGCCACAGCATGCGGAGACAACGGCGCCGACTCCCGCCGCGTCGTCGCGTCTCCGGCCGATACGTCGTCGGCGGATGCTTCCGTTTCGCTGGCCAGCCCGCGGGCCACGCCGAGCAGGACTGCGTCCACCCCGCGACCGGCGACCCCGGCTCCGGCCGCCTCCCCGGCCGAATTTGCGGAAGCCGAAGTGAAGTTCACGAAGGTCGTGGACGTCACCGAGCCGATCGCGCTCAGCCAGCGTCCCAACAGCTCGACGATCTACGTCGCAGAGAAGGGCGGGCAAGTGAAGGCGGTTCAGGGCGGCGAGATCGTCGGGACCGTCCTCAATATCAGTTCTGAGGTCAGCAACTCCGGCGAGCAAGGTTTCCTCGGCCTGGCCTTCAATCCCCGGGGCGACAGGTTCTACGTGTACTTCACGCAACGCTCGAGCGGCCGGCAGATCGTTCGCGAGTACACGTTCTCGAACGGAAGAGGCACGGCTCCGCGCAACCTTCTCGTGATGGACGATCAGTATCCGAACCACAATGGTGGGAACCTGCTCTTCGGACCCGACGGATACCTGTACATCAGCACGGGTGATGGTGGAGGCTCCGGCGATCCACAAGGCAACGGGCAGAACATCAACTCGCTCTTGGGCAAGATCCTGCGCATCGACCCACGGTCTTCGGGACGTGATTCTTACAGGAGCCCTCCAGACAATCCGTTCGTGGGCAGGGACGGGCGCGACGAGGTGTGGGCTTTCGGGTTGCGGAACCCCTGGAGGTTCTCCTTCGACCGAGCGAACGGCGATCTGTGGATCGGCGACGTCGGACAGTTCATCTGGGAAGAGATCGACCGTCAGAAGGGCGGGATCGACGGCGGACAGAACTACGGCTGGAACCTGCGCGAGGGCAACCATCAGTTCAGAGGCGCGCCGCCGCCGAACCACGTCGGTCCCGTGCACGAGTACAACCACGACGACGGCAACTGCTCGGTGACGGGTGGGTACGTGTACCGGGGGTCGAGGATCAGGGACCTGTCCGGTGCGTACCTGTTCGCCGATTACTGTGTCGGCCGCCTCCAGGGCTTCGTCTACGAGGACGGAGAGGCGAGGGGGCATCGTTTCCTCGGCCCCCAGGTCGACCAGCTGACCTCGTTCGGCCAGGACCACGAGGGCAACCTCTACGTGATGTCGCTCGGCGGCGGCCTCTACCGCATCGATCCGGCGTAACTGTTTGACGCTTCGGCGAAGTCCAGGGCATACTGAATGTCCATGAAGCAGATCTGGACGTCGAACGTACTTATTGCGTAGGCGAGCGCACCGGCGCTCGCCTACAGACGCCTCTCGTCCTTCGGGACGGGAGGTTTTTCTTATCTCGGGAATGTGTGACTAGGAGGCGACATGAGG
The DNA here is from genome assembly GCA_040905525.1 of Actinomycetota bacterium. Taxonomy (GTDB): domain Bacteria; phylum Actinomycetota; class JAICYB01; order JAICYB01; family JAICYB01; genus JBBDRJ01. Next base: position 25,484 of record JBBDRJ010000020.1, on the reverse strand, counting down.
GAGATCAAGAAGGGAACGAAGGTCACCGGGGCTCAAAGCCTCATCCATTCGCTCGAGCACGAGGGGGTGAGGCACATCTTCGGAATCCCCGGCGGCACCATCCTGCCCGCCTACGACCCCCTCATCGACTCCGACATCCGCCACATCCTCTGCCGCCACGAGCAGGGCGCCTCCCACGCCGCCGACGGCTACGCCCAGGCCACGGGTATCCCCGGGGTCTGCTTCGCCACGTCCGGCCCGGGCGCCACCAACCTGGTCACCGGCCTGGCCTCCGCGATGATGGACTCCGTCCCCATGGTGGCCGTCACCGGACAGGTGAACACCTTCGCCATCGGCGGCGACGCATTCCAGGAGGCCGACGTCACCGGCATCACGATCCCGGTGACCAAGCACAACTGGCTGGTCATGGACGCCCACGACATCCCGCGGGTCATCAACGAGGCCTTCCACGTCGCCACGACCGGCCGTCCCGGCCCCGTTCTCGTCGACATCCCCAAGGACGTGCTTCAGAACCAGACCGAGTGGTGGTACCCGGACTCCATCGACATGCCCGGCTACCGCCCGCGCACGTTCGGCGACCCACGTGAGGTGCGCACTGCCGTCGAGCTGATCGCCGAGGCGCGCAAGCCGATCGTCTACGCCGGCGGCGGCATCATCAAGTCCTTTGCGTCCGAGGAGCTGCGCGAGTTCTGCGAAGTAACGGGGATCCCGGCGGTGACGACACTCATGGCCCGCGGTTCGCTGCCCGACGACCACGAGCTCTGTCTAGGCATGCCCGGGATGCACGGCAACTACACGGCCGTTACGTCCATGCAGCATGCCGACCTCCTCATTGCACTCGGCACCCGTTTCGACGATCGCGTCACGGGCAAGCTTGCGAGCTTCGCGCCCAACGCCAAGATCGTCCACGTCGACATCGACCCGTCCGAGATCGGAAAGAACCGCAAGGTCGACGTCGGCATCGTCGGCAACGCCAAGCACGTCATCCGACAGCTCGTCGAAGAGTGGAAGCGTGCTCAGCCTGCCCAGTCCGACATCACCCAGTGGAAGGCTCAGCTGGGCGACTGGCAGGAGCGCTTCCCGCTGCGTTACCCCGAAGAGTCGTCCAACGGTCAGCTTCTTCCCCAGCACGTTGTCGACACGATCGGAAAGGTGACCGGCGGCGACGCGATCTTCGCGTCTGGGGTTGGTCAGCACCAGATGTTCGCTTCGCAGTACATCCGGTTCACGAAGCCCAACAGCTGGATCAACTCCGGTGGTGTCGGCGCGATGGGCTACGGCACCCCGGCCGGAATGGGGGCCAAGGTCGCGCGTCCCGACGAGGACGTGTGGGTCATCGACGGCGACGGCTGCTTCCAGATGACGTGCCAGGAACTGGCGACGATGACGACCGAGAACATCCCGATCAAGATCGGGATCCTCAACAACGCCTACCTCGGCATGGTCCGCCAGTGGCAGGAGCTCTTCTACGACGGACGCTTCAGCGGTATCTACCTGTCGCAGGAGTGTCCCGACTACGTGAAGCTGGCCGAGGCGTACGGCGCGATCGGCTTCCGCGTCGAGCACCCCGAGGAAGTGGAGCCGGTCATCGAGAAGGCGCAGTCGATCAAGGACAGGACCGTTGTGATCGACTTCCGCTGCGATCCGGCCGAGAAGTGCTACCCGATGGTTCCGGCCGCGGCGTCCAACGACGACATCATCATGGACCCGCGGTTCCATGCCCCCGAGTTTGAAAGGGACGACTGATGCAACCGAAGGACGCGCTGTACGACGCACCCGCGCCCCGCGGGCGCAAGGGGATGCATACGCTTTCCGTGCTCGTCCAAAACCGGCCGGGAGTCCTCGCCCGGGTCGCGGGCATGTTTGCCCGCCGCGGGTTCAACATCGAGTCGCTCGCCGTCGGGCCGACCGAGGATCCGACGGTTTCCCGCATGACGATCGTGGTCAAGGTCGAGGCCAAGCCGCTATCCCAAGTGACTCGCCAGCTCGACAAGCTCATCAACGTGATCCACGTCGAGGAGCTTGCTCACAACGCGGTCGAGCGCGAGCTGGTGCTCATCAAGGTCAACGCCGACGCCGGTGTCCGTTCGCAGATCCTCGAGATCGCCGACATCTTCCGGGCCAAGATCGTCGACGTGCACCCGGAGGCCCTGTCGCTCGAGGCCACAGGAACCCCGGAGAAGCTCGGGGCGCTTGTCGACATCCTGCGGCCCTACGGGATCCGTGAGCTGGCGCAGACCGGGATGGTTGCGATCGCGCGCGGCAAGCACACCATCGACGATGCGTACCTGTCCGTGGTGCGCAGTGAGGCTGAGATCGAGGAGGCGGTGTAGAGATGGCGACGATCTACTACGACGAGGACGCAGACCTAAAGCTCCTTAAGGCCAAGAAGGTTGCGGTCATTGGGTACGGCTCGCAGGGCCACGCGCACGCGTTGAACCTGCACGAGTCGGACGTCGACGTACGCGTCGGCCTGTACACCGCGTCCCGTTCGTGGTCGGAGGTGGAGAAGGCAGGTCTCGAGGTGGCTCCCGTCGACGAGGCGTCGAAGTGGGCGGACCTCGTGATGATGCTGATCCCCGACACGTCCCAAAAAGAGGTGTACGAGCGTCATGTCGAGCCGAACCTGATGCCGGGCAATGCGCTGTTCTTCGCGCACGGATTCAACATCCACTTCAACCAGATCGTGCCACCCGACGAGGTCGACGTGTGCATGGTCGCGCCGAAGGGCCCGGGCCACCTCGTGCGGCGCTGCTACGTCGAAGGCATCGGTGTGCCGTCCCTCGTCGCCATCTATCAGGACGCCACGGGCAAGGCTCTCGAGGTCGCTCTCTCCTACGCGAAGGGTCTGGGAGCGACCCGAGCCGGCGTGATCCAGACCACGTTCGCCGAAGAGACCGAGACCGACCTTTTCGGTGAGCAGACGGTGCTGTGCGGAGGAGTGTCCGAGTTGGTCAAGGCCGGGTTCGAGACCCTCGTCGAGGCCGGTTATCAGCCGGAGATCGCGTACTTCGAGTGTCTGCACGAGCTCAAGCTCATCGTCGACCTGTTCTATGAAGGGGGCCTCTCCGGGATGCGCTATTCCGTGTCCGACACCGCCGAGTACGGCGACTACTCCCGCGGATCGCGAGTCATTTCCGAGGACGTGCGGGCCGAGATGGGCAAGATCCTGGGCGAAGTTCAGTCCGGGGAGTTCGCCCGCGAGTGGATCCTCGAGAACCAGGCCGGACGTCCGAGCTTCCTAGCTAAGCGGAAGGCCGATCAGGAGCTGTTGCTCGAGAAGGTGGGGGCCGAGCTGCGGGCGATGATGCCGTGGCTGCGAAAACCCGCTGCACCGGCCGCGGCAGCCGTCAAGGCCAAACCCAAGGCCGCTCGCAAGTCGAAGTCGAAGCCTTCGAAGCCCGGTAATACCGGCAGCGCCTCCGGGCGATCGCGCACCCGCGGTCGCCGGTAGCGAGTAAACAGGTACCCAACGAAGGTTTCGAGAGGAGGAAGTTCCGATGACTGTCGAGCGTCCCGAGTTCTTGGCGGCTCCGGGGCCCACCGAAGTTCCGCCCGACGTGCTTCAGGCGCAGGCGCGAGAGGTTCTATATCACCGGGGCCCCCGCTTCGGCGCGATCTTGCAGGGCTGCATCGACGCGTTGTGCCGGATCATGTTCACGAAGGGCGACGTGCTCTTCTACACAGGCTCCGGTTCCCTCGGCATGGAGTCGGCGGTAGTGAACCTGTGCTCCCCGGGCGACCGCATCCTGGTGCTGAACACCGGGAACTTCGCCGATCGTTTCCAGAAGATCGCGCAGATCCACGGCGTCGAGACGACCGTCGTCGAATACGAATGGGGAAGTAACGCGCAGGCCGCCGATGTAGAGCGGGAGCTTGCCCAAGATCCGTCCATCAAGGCTGTGTTCGTCCAGCACTCTGAGACGTCCACGGGGATCGTGAACGACGTTGAGGCGATCGGTCGCGTCGTGAAGGACCGGCCGCAGCTCTACGTGGTGGACGCGATCTCGGCCGTCGGTGCTGCCCCGCTGCGTGTTGACGAGTGGGGTATCGACGTATGCATCGGCGGGTCCCAGAAGGCGCTCATGACGCCGCCGGGAATCGCGTTCCTCACGATCTCTCCTGCGGCGTGGAAGGCCAACGAAACCGCGAGCTGCCCGCGCTTCTACACCGACTGGGCGACGGCGAAGGCGTCTCTGGATCTGGATCCGCCCGAGACTCCGTACACGCCGGCCGTCACGATCTTCGCCGCGTTCCGTAAGGCACTCGAGCTTGTCGAAGCCGAAGGCATCGAAGCCTCCTGGGAGCGGCACGCGCTGCTGGGTAAGGCGTGCCGCGAAGGGGTCAAGGCGCTCGGCCTCGACGTGCAGACCGTCGAAGCCGGTCGCGCCTGCGTCCTCACGGCCGTCGTTGCCCCTGAGGGACTCGACGGTGCCCAGATCGCCAAGCACCTGCGCGAGCGTCACGGCATCGTCGTCGCGCCGGGACAGGGCAAGCTCAAGGGCAAGATCTTTCGTATAGGGCACTGCGGCTACTACTCTCCGCGCGACATCCTCATGTGCCTGGCTGCATTGGAGGCCACGCTGCAAACGCTGGGATATCCGGTTAAGGGCGGAGCCAGCACCGGCGCGGCGGCCAACGTGTTCCGGGGGGCGGGACTGGCATGACCCATCAGGGCGAGACGCCCCGAGTACTCGTCAGCGAGAAGATCGCCGACGCGGGCATTGCCCTGCTCGAAGATGCCGGGATAAACGTCGATGTTCGTGCGGATCTAGATGCCGCCAAGCTGGTCGAGGTCATCGGAGGCTACGACGGCCTGATCGTCCGGTCCGCTACGAAGGTCACCAAAGACGTCATCGACGCGGGCGATCGATTGAAGGTGGTCGGGCGTGCCGGTATCGGCGTCGATAACGTCGACGTCGAGTCCGCCACGCGCCGCGGCATCGTTGTCGTCAATACACCGCAAGGAAACATCACATCCACCGCCGAGCACACCGTCGGGTTGATGCTCGCGCTCGCGCGCCGGATCCCTCAGGCCCACGCGTCCCTTACGGCAGGCCGGTGGGAGAAGAAGCGTTTCGAGGGCAAAGAGCTCAGTGGCAAGACTCTCGGCGTAGTCGGTCTCGGCCGTGTCGGGGCGCTTGTCGCGCAACGCTGTCATGCGCTGGGGATGCAGATCATCGCGCGCGATCCATATATCGCGCCGCAGCGTGCGCAAAGGATGGGCATCGAGCTTGTGGAGTTCAACGACCTCCTCGTTCGAGCCGATCTCATCACCCTGCACGTCGTGAAGACGCCGGAGACCGTCCACATGATCGGCGAAGCCGAGCTCGCCATATGCAAGCCGGGCGTCCTTATCGTCAACGTGTCGCGCGGCGGCGTGATCGATGAGGAAGCTCTAGCGCGGGCGATCAAGTCTGGGCATGTGGGAGGCGCCGCTCTCGACGTGTTCGAGGAAGAGCCTTTGACGGCCTCGCCGCTGTTCGAGCTCGACCAGGTTGTCGTCACTCCGCACATCGCGGCACAGACCGCCGAGGCACAAGACAAGGCCGGTGTCATCGCAGCCGAGCAAGTGTTGCTCGCTCTGCGGGGCGACTTCGTCCCCAATGCCGTGAACCTCGAGGCTGGAGCCGAGCTCCCCGACTTCCTGCGTCCGTTCCTCGATCTAGGCCGCAAGCTCGGTCGATTGACCGCTGCCTTGGCCGGCGAAGGCGTGGGAGCGCTCGACGTGTCATATCAGGGCCAGATCGCCGAGGAAGACACTCGCGTTGTCACGCTGTCTGCCTTGCGCGGATTCCTTCAAGCCGGAGTGCACGAGCCAGTGACGTACATCAATGCGCCGGTGCTTGCGGCCGAGCGGGGGATCGAGTACACGGAGGAGAAGACGGCCGAGGCGGGGGACTACACGAACCTCGTGCGCGTCACCACGTACAGAGGCGACCGCAAAGTGACGGCGGCCGGAACGCTTGCCGGTCGACGCAACGAGGCGCGCCTGGTCGAGATAGACGACGTATCGATCGAGGTATCGCTCACGCCATACATGGCCTTCTTCCGGTACGAGGACCGTCCGGGCATCGTGCACAGGGTGTCGGGGATCCTCGCCGACAACCAGATCAACATCGCCTTCATGCAAGTGGGGCGCAGCGGACCGGGAGAAGAGGCCATCATGGCGCTCGCCGTCGACTCGCCGATCCCGGCCCCCGTGCTCCAGGAGTTGATCCGCTCGGGCGACATCGCGTCAGGCCGGTTCGTGAGCCTCGACGGCGATTAGGGCGGGAACGCGCTGGTCTTCGCGTCGCACCTGAGCTAGCAGCTGCCCCGGAGGTATGGTCGAACCTGGGGGTGAGCTTGGGCGAGATCTCCTTCAGGGGAGTTGGAAAGGTCTACCGGGACGGCACTCGGGCCGTCTCTGATCTCAATCTGGATATAGCCGACGGTGAATTCGTCGTCCTCGTGGGGCCGTCGGGCTGCGGGAAGACGACGGCGCTTCGCATGGTCGCCGGGCTCGAGGACGTGACCGAAGGCGAGATCCGCATCGCCGACCGTGTGGTGAACGACGTTCCCGCCAAGGACCGCGACATCGCGATGGTGTTCCAGTCCTACGCCCTCTATCCACACATGACGGTGTTCGACAACATGGCGTTCGGGCTCAAACTTCGAAAAGTCCCGACCGGGGATATCCGGGCGCGCGTGGAGCGCGCCGCCGACCTGCTCGGCCTGAGCGAGCTGCTCGACAAGAAGCCCCGCGCTTTGTCGGGCGGGCAGCGGCAACGTGTGGCCATGGGGCGCGCCATCGTCCGTGAGCCGCGTGCGTTCCTTATGGACGAGCCGCTTTCGAACCTCGATGCCAAGCTCCGGGTCCAGATGCGCGCGGAGATCTCGGCGCTTCAGCGCAAGCTTGGTGTTACCACGATCTACGTCACCCACGATCAGGTCGAGGCGATGACGATGGGCGACCGCGTCGCCGTGATGCGCAAGGGTGTGCTCCAGCAGGTCGCACCACCCCAGGAGCTCTACGACAATCCCGAGAACATATTCGTTGCCGGGTTCATCGGGAGCCCCGCGATGAACCTGGTCCGGGCGACACCGGTAGCGGAGGACGGGCTGGTCCTGCTGCGGGCGGGAACGATCGAGCTGCCGCTTAGGGAGTCTTCGACGCTGGTGACGATGCTCCGCGAACGTGCGGGGCAAGAGGTGGTGCTCGGGATCCGCCCAGAGAATCTGGAAGACGTAACGCTGGCTCCGGCCGATCATCCCCGGATCTCGGGGGTCGTGTCGCTTCGCGAGCCGCTGGGCTCCGAGATCGTCGTCCACATCGAGGCCGAGGCGCCCGCGGCCGTTACCGATGACGTCCGCGAGCTTGCCGCCGACGTCGGACAGCAGGAAGTCGTAGAGCGCCGGGCCGGAGCGCAGTCCACGACGCTGGTGGCCCGGTTCTCGCCCAGGACGAAGGTCCAGGAGGGCGAGACGATCGAGATCGCAGTCGACCCAGAGTTCCTGCATGCATTCGATCCAGAGACCGGTAGGTCTCTGGTGAAAGGAGGGGTCCCATGAGAGGGATCAGGAGCGCCCGGGCGGGCGCGCTGTTTGCGCTGATGGTGCTTTTCGCCGCGGCGTGTGGCGGCGAAGACGGAGATGGCGCCGACCTGGACGCGGATCTCGGTGGTTCCGTCGAGATCGCGGCGGTTTGGACGGGGGCCGAGCAGGAGTCGTTCGAGCTCGTCTTGGACGAGTTCTCGGAGCGCACGGGCACCGAGGTAACCTTCACGTCGACCGGAGACGAGATCGCGACGGTGCTGCGCACGCGGATCGAAGGAGGGTCGCCTCCGCAGCTGGCGATCCTGCCCCAGCCCGGGTTGCTGAACGACCTGGCCGAGCAGGACGCCCTCGAGCCGATCGATGAGATCGTCGGGGATCTGGTGGACGAGTCGTACGCGCCGATCTGGCGGGATCTCGGGTCGAGTTCCGACGACACCCTGTACGGCCTGTTCTTCAAGGGGGACAACAAGTCGACGGTGTTCTACAACGTGGGCGCCTTCGAGGACGCCGGTGTCGAGCCTCCGGCGACCTGGGAGGAGTTCATCGACGCGGCCCAGACCCTGCGCGACGCCGGAACCACGCCGCTTGCCATCGGCGGGGAGGCGGGTTGGGTCCTCACCGACTGGTTCGAGAACATCTACATCCGCATGGCGGGACCCGAGGCCTACGATCAGCTCACCAACCATGAGATCCCGTGGACGGACGAGTCGGTCACGGAGGCCCTCGAGCTCTTCGCTGAGGTCCTGTCCGACGACTCGCTCACCCTGGACCAGCCCACCAACGTCGGGTTCGAGGAATCGGTCGACGCTGTCTTCGCCGACGAGCCGACCGCCGCGATGGTCTTCGAGGGCGACTTCGTGCCCGGAGCGACGGATGTCGCCAAAGCGGCCGAGCCGGTGACGGACTACGACGTCTTCGACTTCCCGTCCATCGAGGGCTCCGACCCCGCGGTAGTGGGCGGAGGATCCGTCGTTGTAATGCTCGAGGACACCCCTCAGTCCCGGGCGCTGCTGGAGTTCCTCGGCACGCCGGAGGCAGCGGAGATCATCGTTGCCCAGGGCGGGTTCTCGTCCCCCAACCGGGATGTCGATGAAGCGGCGTACCCCAACGAGATCGGCCAGCGGACGGCGAGCAGCCTGGCGGACGCCGAAGTCTTCCGCTTCGACCTTTCCGACCTCGTCCCGACGGAGCTCGGCGGAGACGTCCCGGGCAGCATGTGGTCGATCCTGCAGGACTTCGCGCAAGATCCGAGTGATGTGCAGGGAACCGCGCAGCGACTGGAGGAAGTTGCCGCGCGCGCGTTCGGATAGGAAGGCAACGGCATAGCGGTCGGGACACCGACGGCCACGACCGATACGAAGCGGAGGCGGCGCGGGGGCCGAGCGACAATGCTCGCCCCTGCGCTCGTCTTCCTCGGGCCGGCCTTGCTCATCTTGGTCGCGCTCGTGGTTTATCCCATCGTCGCGACCGTGATCTTCAGCTTCCAGGACCGAACCGGGGACGGATTCGTCGGTCTGGCCAATTACCGCGAGATGCTCACGAACTCGCGCATCCTCACTGCTATACGCAACAACGTGATCTGGGTGCTCGTGGTGCCTCCGGTCGTTACGGGCATCGGGCTCGTCTTCGCCGTCCTCACCGAGCGGATCACTTTCGGGCGAGCTTTCAAGACGATCGTGTTCATGCCGATGGCGATCTCGTTGGTGGCCGGCGGGGTCATCTGGCGCGTCGTCTACGAAGATGACCCCGACAAGGGTCTGCTCAACGCGGGGGTCAGAGCGGTAGGCGCGATCTTCAGCGCTCCGGGCGCCTACGTCGGAGCCGGGCCATCCGAGGGATTGCGCGAAGACGAAGGTGCGCTCGTACTTGCCGACCCCGTGCCGGCCGGCTCGACGGTTGAGATCGGGCTGCTGCGTCTTGGCGCGTCGGACATCCCCGAAGGGGCACGGCCGGCATCGGTGACGCAGCCGGCCGATGGCGCGATCTCCGGCGCGGTCTTCCGTGATTTCACACCGGGCGAGGAGGGCACGCGGGGCGAACTCGACGCCGGAGAGATTGGACTTCCCGGCGTGGCCGTGGAGCTCCGCGATGCCGCCGGGGAGGTGGTTGCGCGGTCGACGACCGACGAGCGCGGACGGTTCGATGTCCCTTCACTGCCGCCCGGGTCTTACCAGGTCGGGTTGGCGGCGTCGAACTTCCGAGCTCCGTTCTCGGGGATCGAGTGGCTCGGTCCTGCTCTGGTCACCCCAGCGATCATCGCCGCTTACACGTGGATCTGGGCCGGCTTCGCGATGGTCGTCATCGCAGCGGGCCTGGCGGCGATACCGCGTGAGGTGCTGGAAGCCGCGCGCGTGGACGGTGCGAAGGAGTGGCAGACGTTCCGCTATATCACCGTTCCCTTGCTGGCGCCGGTCATCGCCGTCGTCTTGATCACTCTCGTGATCTACGTGCTGAAAGTCTTCGACATAGTTCTGGTCATTGCTCCTTCCAATGTCCAGGACGACGCGAACGTGATCGCACTCGAGATGTACCAGACGGCTTTCGGAGCACGGAACCTTGGGCTGGGATCGGCCGTCGCCGTTCTGCTGTTCTTGCTCGTGGTTCCGTTCATGGCGATCAACATCCGCCGATTCCGCGCCGAGCAAGGCTGATGCGTCGATTCCGGCATGCTCCCCTGAACGTAGCGCTCGCGGTGGTGGCCCTGATGTGGCTGGTGCCGACCCTCGGGCTGTTCCTGACGGCCCTGCGTCCCCAGTCCGAGTCGGCCGGATCGGGCTGGTGGAGGATCTTCTTCGAACCCTCTCAGATCACGTTGAACAATTTCCTCGACATCATCGGCAGCGACTTCTTCGGTCGAAGCATCGTCAACACCTTTGCCATCACCGTCCCTACGACGGTGGCGGTTGTGGTTATCGGTGCCTTGGCCGCTTACGCCCTTGCGTGGATCAGCTTCCCGGGGCGCGACGGGCTGTTCATCGCCGTGGTCGGGCTTCTCGTGGTCCCTCTGCAAATGGCGCTCGTGCCCGTAGCGCGCCTCTACGGCACGCTGGGCATCTTCGGATCGATCCTCGGCGTCGTGCTGTTCCACACCGCCTTCGGGCTCCCTTTCGCGATCTTCCTGCTCAGGAACTTCTTCGCGGGCATACCCAAAGAGCTGCTCGAGGCGGCCCGGCTGGACGGGGGGTCTGAGTCCCGGATATTCGTGCGCGTCATCCTGCCCTTGGGCGTTCCGGCCATCGCGAGCCTGGCGATATTCCAGTTCCTGTGGGTGTGGAACGACCTTCTGGTCGCGTTGGTCTTCGCTCGGACCTCGTCGGCTCCCATCACGGTGGCGATCCAGCAGCAACTGCGCCAGTTCGGGGGCAACCTCGACATCATCAGCGCGGCGTCCTTCGTGTCGATGGTCATCCCGCTCGTGGTGTTCTTCGCCTTCCAGCGCTACTTCGCGGAGGGTCTGCTGGCCGGCTCGGTGAAGTAGCACTGCGGTCGAGGCCGTCTCAAAGCAGGGTCCCATCTCGTTTCGTAAGCTGAGGATGCGAATGAGACTTCTTTCTACGGAGCTGCTCGTCCTTATCGGCCCCCGCGGGGCTTAGCCCGCGCGGGGGCGACCCCTACTTCATTCGTTCGGTAAGGAAAGGAAAGCTCATGGACAAGGTCTTCATCTTCGACACGACCCTCCGCGACGGCGAGCAATCGCCCGGGATCGTCCTCAATGCGAAGGAGAAGCTCGAGATCGCCGAGCAGCTGGCACGGCTCGAGGTCGACATCATCGAGGCCGGGTTCCCGATCACCTCGATCGGCGACTTCGAGGCGGTCAAGCTCATCGCCGAGACCGTAAAAGGTCCGCAGATAGCGGCGCTGGCTCGGGCGATGGACGAGGACATCGACAGGGCGTGGGAATCGGTGAAGGATGCTCGCGACCCGCGAATCCACGTCTTCCTCTCGACCTCCGACATCCATCGCAAGTACATGCTCGAAGCGACGGAGGAGGAGATCGTCGCTCAGGCTGTTCGTGGCGTGCAGCGCGCCAAGGGATACACGGCCAACGTCGAGTTCTCACCGCAGGACGCCACGCGCACCGATCCGGACTTCCTGTGTGAAGTCGTCCGCGCCACGATCGAGGTAGGCGCAACGACGATCAACATCCCCGACACCGTCGGGTACACCTTGCCGCACGAGTTCGAGGAGGTTCTCTCCTACCTCTACCAGCGTGTACCGGCGCTCCACGACGTCATCCTTTCCGTCCATTGCCACAACGATCTTGGCCTCGCCGTGGCGAACTCGCTGGCCGCGATCCGAGTAGGCGCCCGTCAGGTGGAGGTCGCCGTCAACGGCATCGGAGAGAGGGCCGGCAATTGTTCGCTCGAGGAGGTCGTGATGGCGCTGAAGACACGTCGCGACCTCATCTGGGTCGACGTAGGCGTCAACACGCATGAGATAGCGCGCACATCGCGCATGGTGTCGTCGCTGACCGGCTATCCGGTTCAGCCCAACAAGGCGATCGTCGGGGCCAACGCCTTCGCGCACGAGTCGGGAATCCATCAGCACGGCGTCCTTCAGGACCGCATGACCTACGAGATCATGAACGCCGAGGAGATCGGCTACGAGGGCGGGCAGATAGTCCTAGGCAAGCACTCCGGACGCCACGCGTTCTCCTCCGAGCTCGAGAAGATGGGCTACGTGCTCTCGAAGGAGGAGCTCAACCGCGCGTTCGAGCGGTTCAAGGAGTTCGCCGACCGCAAGATGCAGATAACCGATAAGGACATCGAGGCCATCGTGGCCGATGAGATGCGGACGTTCGGTGATACCTGGGAACTGGAGTCGCTCGAAGTGAAGGGCGGAACCGGCGTCGAGTCGCGCGCAACGGTGAAGATCCGGATACCCGGCGGTGAGATCGCATCGGAGTCGGCCACCGGTGACGGTATGATCGATGCTGCCTGTGGGGCCATCCGCCGTGCCACCGGCGTGGATGCTCGTTTGGTCAGCTTCGCGGTCGGTGCGGTGACCGACGGAACGGACGCTCTCGGCGATGTAACCGTTCAGGTCGACGTCGATAGCGATAGATACACCGGCCGTGGGGTATCCACAGATGTGGTGGAGGCATCGGCGCGCGCATTCCTGAACGCCATCAACCGGGCCACCCGGCTCGGCCGGCGCGAGCGCGCCGCCGATGCCCCGGGTCCATAAGCACGAACGACGAGGAGGCTGGTATGGCCAGAGTCGAAGAGTTCCGGGAACGGATCCCGCCCGAGGTCGAGCAGCGCATGGAGCAGGCGGTGCAAACGTTCCGCGAGAACCACAAGAATCCGGCGAACCTGGCATTGCACGTTGTCGGGTTCTACGCGATAGCTACCGGCGTTCTTCGTTTCCTCGGAAAGCACAAGTTCCGGGGACTCACGCGGATGGCGTTCGGCGTGGGGATGCTCCTGGTCGGTCACAACATCGAAGGGACACCGCCCTTCGCGATGTTCACCGGAAACGGCCGGAAGCACTGAGCTTCGCTGTCCGTCCGGGGTCGGGCGGCTTGAACGCCGTACTCAAGCGTTCCTTGAAGGGGGCGCTGTACGGCGTTATCCCTCTCGCCGCGTTCTACATCGCCCAGCAGCTGGGAGGGGTTGTGTGGGCCGTAGTCATCGGCGGGATCCTGTCCATCGCCGTCATCCCACTCGAGCTGCGTACGACGGGATCGATGCGTTGGTCGTGGGTGGGCATCGTGGGTGTCGCCTTCGGCGGCGCGCTGGCGTTGGCCACACACAACCCGAAGCTTTTCTTTCTGCGCTCGGTGGTCGGCGACGCTGCCTTCGGTTTCGCCATGATCGGATCGCTGATCATCGGCAAGCCACTTATCGCGACCTTTGCGTCGTGGAGTGTGGAGATCTCCGAGGATTACAAGGCGACGAGGGCGTACAAGATGTCGTTCGGCGTCCTGACGCTGGTCTGGGGCGTGGTGAACCTCGCTCGGGCCGGCGGACGCGGCTACCTGTTGGCAACGGGTTCGCTGGGCCAGCTCATGGTGATGAATCTGGCCACCGGATGGCCGGTGTTCGCCGCACTAGTGGCGTTCTCGGTGTGGTTCCCACGGCGATTGGCTCTGAAGCACATCGCGTCTATGGGCGGCGAGGCCGGCATGCTCGACGAGATGTTGCTCGGCGGCGCCGAGGTGACCTTCGACGTCGAGCTCCTCGTGGGAGCCGAGGAGTAACTGCTCAGGAGACCTGCAAGAACTCCTGGATCAGTGCCACGAGGGTTTCCGGCTCGTCCTCCTGGCAGAAGTGACCGGCGTTCGGTAACTCGACGACGGGGCCGTCCGGCCATAGAGCCCTGAAGTCGGCGATCGCAGTCTCCGGCGGGATCGCGTGGTCCTTCATCCCTTCGGCAAGCATCGCGGGCTTGGATTTGAGCGCGTCCACCCCCGAGAACCCTTCGACCATGTACTCCAGGATTCGGCCGAAATGGACGTCGAGTGGAAACTCGAGAGCGCCTTTGCACTCTTCCGGTGTGGCGAAGGGGGCCGAGTAAGCACGTATCCACGTGTCGTCGACGGCTCCGGTGTTCTCGAAGCCGATGATCTTCATCACGGACAGGACGGTACTGCCGAGATTGGTAAGCACGGCCTCGGTGCGGCCGTTCTCCATTCCGCCCGCGATCCATTCGAACCATCGAGAGCTCTGGATGGGCGGGAGCTCGTCGCGTCCTCCTATCCCGTAGCCACATAAGGTATTCATCAAGAAGACGCGCTTGACCCGGTCCGGATGTCTTACGGTGTAGGCGCCGGCGAACACGCCTCCCCAGTCTTGGCCGACGAGCGTGATGTCGCTCAGGTTCAAGTCGTCGAAGAGGCCCGTCAAGTTCTCGACGTGGGTTTTCGCTGTGTACTCACGATCCTGCGGTGTTTCACTTTTTCCGAACCCCATGTGGTCGGGAACGATCACCCGATGCGATCGCGCGAGCGGTGGGATGAAGTTTCGGTACAGGTAGCCCCAGGTGGGCTCTCCGTGCAGGCAAACGATCGGCTCGCCCTTGCCCTCGTCGACGTAATGCATCTGGAATCCGGGAGCGGATGAGAAGTTCGGAGCGAACGGAAAGGTCCCGTCGAAGTTTTCGCCGGCTTCAATCACCTGAGCCTCCCTTAGGCCTCGAACGTCTTCACGCGCTCGCGCAGATCGTCCGGTGAGTGCAACGGGGTTCGGCCGATCCAGATCGGCTTACCCCACTCGTAGTTGTCGACGCCTTCGTCGTTGCGCACGGTCCCGACGCGCTGGACGTCGCTGTACAGCTCGCGCATCTTCCACCTATCGAAGCCGATGACGATGGCGACGTGCTCCCTCGGAATGTCCTTCGGCCACCACAGGTATGAGCTGTTGTGCCCGCTGACTGCGATGGCCGGCAGGTCGTAGTCGTCCGCGTAGTACTCGATCGCGGCCGGCAGGGTGTAGTTCTCGCCGAGAAAGATCGCTTGCGCCCGCTGGTTGTCGTCGAGCGATGCGTAGGCCTTTGAAACGTCGCGCGCGATATCGTCCCAACCCAATCGCTCGCCGATCTCTGTTGCATCGGAAAGATCGGGACGGCCAACGAGTACCGAAGTCGGCACGATCGGGACGACCAGCGGTAGTGAGAGCAGAAGGCTTAGACCGATTCCGATCATGAGCCCTCGCGGATATCGATCCTTGCGACCGACGATCCAAGCGGCGCCCGCGCACATCAACACGGCCATCCCGGGAGCCGCATAGTACCCCTTCCCCGACGCGAGGAAGAAGAGAGCCAATGCGACCGCATGCGCAACTCCCAAGAACTGGAACTTCTTGTCCCGCAGGAGAAAGAGAAGGCCGGGGACGTAGAGCAGCACGGCGACGAAGCCGGGCAGGACGATGAGCGAGATGACGTAACCGAGACGTCCGCCGAGGCCGAGGACCTTCCCGCCGCCGCCCTGATTGCTCACGAACTCGACTACGGGGAGCCCGTTCTGGAATTGCCAGATCAAGCTCGGCGCGACCATCGCTGCGGCAACGGCGGCCCCCAGCCACGGCCACTTCGTCCGCAGGTCTTGGCGGAGGGACGTACCCAAGATCGCGATCGCGAGACCGACGAGATAGGCGAGAACCGTGAACTTCACCAGAAGCGCAAGCCCTACCGCGGCCCCGACCGCCAGCCAGAGACGTCGATCTCCGGTGCGCGCGAGTCGCGCGCCGACCAAGGCGACGAGCATCCAAGCTGGGGTTTCCAGTGAAACGGTGCTGAGAGCGCTGTCCATGCCGATGAACGTCGGGACGACGAGCATCGCGAAGGAGGCCAGTATCTGAGCCCGCCGGTTACCGCCGAGCTCCCGAGCGATAAGGGCGCCGAGGATGATCACGCCTGCTCCGACGATCGCCGGGATGAGCCGCATGCCGAGCAACGAGTCACCGAAGACGGCACGCTCCAGTCGAACCAGCAGCGGCGTGATGGGCTGGAAGTCCACGTACGAAAAGGCCAGGCGCTTCGAAGCTGCGATGAAGTAGAGCTCGTCACGGTGGAAGCTCAGCCGCGTCGTCGCCAGGTGGAAGACGACCTTCCCGGCGGCGAAGACCCACACCGGGGTCGGCAGTCGAGACTTCACGGGCCGAAGGTTACCGGGTCGTGAAATGCGAGGGCCCGGCTGCGAAGCCGGGCCCTCGTTGTTTCTCTATTCACCCTTGGGCCTTGGTGCTCCCGGTCGACCCGCCCGGGAAGCCTGTTGGGTCGGTGGTCTGATTAGACTCCGCCGCGCTGCGACGAAGCTTCTAGGAGGCGGTCGTCGCTTTCCCTTGTGGTGGGCCTCAGCCCATTAGAGGGAGGCGCTTCGCGCCATCCGGGGCAGCGTCAGCAGTCAGCCACCTCGAGAGTCGCATTCGGTTTATGCAACGGACCACCTCCTTTCTCCCGTGCCACCGAATATACAGGTGGCGTCACGGCGGTGGTAGCGTTCCGACGTCACCGTAAGGAGGTCGCAATGGGGTCCAGCGTCGTCGATCTTCAGGTCATGGCCTACCGAGCCCTCGACGAGCTCTGCTCGTCCCTCACCGACGAGGAGTGGGCCCTCCAGACCGAGTGTCCGGGCTGGTCGGTGCAG
Source organism: Actinomycetota bacterium (assembly GCA_040905525.1). Lineage (GTDB taxonomy): Bacteria > Actinomycetota > JAICYB01 > JAICYB01 > JAICYB01 > JBBDRJ01. The sequence continues at coordinate 8,857 of JBBDRJ010000020.1, read as the reverse complement.
GACAACCTCTCGCATCTGGCCGGGACGGAGTCGACGCTGCTGGGCCGCCCGGCCCCCGACCACGATCCCGGCGACAAGCCCTGGATCCGCAACCCCATCGGCGCCGGCAACGAGGTCCAGGTCGATTACCGCCGCCCGTGGCCGCCGCAGAAGGTGCTGGAGGAGTTCAGGGAGATCTCGGCCGAGCGGACCAAAGCCCTCCGGGCGATGTCCGACGAGGAGCTGGGGGGCGAGTCGTGGACTCCCATCGGCCAGGGAACGGTTGCCGATCTCTTGGCGATCCGCGTTATGGACTTCTGGGTCCACGAGCAGGACATCAGGCGAGCGGTCGGAAGACCGGGTGGGTTGGAAGGGCCGATAGCTCGGCATGCCTTCGGCCGCCATACGACCGCCCTGCCCTTTGTGGTTGGCAAGAAGGCCGACGCCCCGGAAGGAACCACCGTCGTCTACGAGATCACGGGACCGGCCGGAGGGACCGTCGCCGTTGGGCGCGAAGGGAAACGTGCGGCTCTTCTCGAACAAGTGCCCGACGCGCCGAACGTGAAGCTGACGATGGACCTCGAGACCTTCAATCTCCTCTGTACCGGGCGCGGAGATCCGGACGTCGTTGCCAAAAACATCAAGATCGAAGGCGATGAGGCACTCGGGCGGAAGGTGCTCGGTCAGAGCAACTTCATGGTCTAGGGCTTCGGTCGCGACCCGTAGTCCTCGAAGGGGTCGTCTCGCTCGCGCACGGCTTGACGGAACCCGGCGTCCTGCGCTCGCTTGACGAAGTCGAGACCTTCTTTCGTATGGCGGGCGATCCCGTCGAAGAGCGTGCCGATCAGCTGCGACGACGCGAAGCCCATGTGTTCCGCCGTCTGGTTGCACAACAGCTTGAGCATTACGAGCTGAGACGTCGGCACCTGGGCCATTCGTTTTGCGAAGGCCATGGCGTGGGCCTGGAGCTGGTCGTCCGGCACCGTTTCGAGAATGAGACCGATCCGAGCGGCTTCGGGGGCCGGGATCTCGTCCCCGGTGAGCAGGTAGCGCTTCGCCTTCTCGAGACCGACCCGGTAGACCCACATCGCCGTGGTCGGCGTGCCCCAAACGCGCGAGGGGGGATACCCGAAGCTGGCGCCCTCGCCGGCGATGATGATGTCGGCGCACAGCACCATGTCCGTGCCGCCGGCGATGCACCAGCCCTGCACGGCGGCGATGGTGGGTTTCGACGCGTACCAGAGCTTGAGATAGGTATCGACAAAGGTGCGCATCATCCGCATGTCCCGCACGGAATCCCAGTGCGACTCGCCGGACTGAGCGCGCGTAGACCAGTCGAGTCCGTAACCGGCGCAAAAGGCCCGGCCCTCGGCGCGGAGCAAGATCACGCGCACGTCGGGGTCGGCGTCGGCTTGGTCTATGGCGTGGCCGAGCTCGTCGCGGAGCGCCGGCGTGATCGTGTTGTACTCTTCGGCCCGCGTGAGGACGATAGACCTCACGCCGTCGGAGTCTTCTGTCCTGAGCGTGGTCGGCATAGCGCCGTCAGGCTATACTGGCCGGACATGTTGCTATCGCAGGTAATCATCATTCGGTAGGCGGTCGCCCGCAGGGCGTCCGCCTCCCAAGCCTCTCGCAGTACGCGGGGGGCTTTTCTCTTAGGAGCAGGATTTGGGCAAGACCTACCGGATAGCCGTCGTCCCCGGGGACGGAACGAGCCCCGAGGTGATCCGCGAGGGCCTCAAGGTGCTGGATGCCGCCGAGGCCCAGTTCGGCTTCGCCACACAAAGGACGACCTACGACCTGGGAGCCGAGCGCTACTCACGCACCGGCGAGACCCTGACGGACGGCGAGCTCGATGAGCTGAGGAAGATGGATGCTATCTACTTCGGCGCGGTAGGCCTGCCCGACAAGGTCCCGCCGGGAGTGCTCGAGCGCGGGATCATCCTCAAGCTTCGCTTCGAGCTCGACCAGTACATCAACCTCCGGCCGATCAAGCTCTACCCGGGTGTGCCGTGTCCCATCAAGGACAAGGGCCCCGAGGACGTCGACTTCGTCGTCGTCGGAGAGAACACCGAGGGGTTGTACGCGGGCGCCGGGGGATTCCTAAAGAAGGGGACACCCGACGAGGTCGCGCTCCAGACGAGCATCAACACGCGCAAGGGCGTTGAGCGGTGCATGCGGTACGCCTACGAGTACGCCCGCCGGCGACCACGCAAGAAGCTGACGTTCTGCGGAAAGACCAACGTCCTTACCTACGCGCACGACCTTTGGCAGCGAGTCTTCGACGAAGTGGGAGCCGAGTATCCGGACGTCGAGAAGGACTACGAGCACGTGGATGCGTGGTGCCTGCTCGCGATGCAGTCACCGGAGCTCTTCGACGTCATCGTCACCGACAACCAGCTGCGCGACATCATCACCGACCTGGCTGCGGTGCTCCAGGGCGGCCTGGGTGTCGCTGCCTCCGGAAACCTGAATCCCGAGGGTGTCTCGATGTTCGAACCCATCGGAGGAACGGCTCCGGCTTTCACCGGTAAGAACGTGATCAATCCGATGGCCGCGATCGGCGCTCTGCAGATGATGCTGGCTCACATTGGAGAGGGTGATGCCGCGTCATCGGTAGAGGCCGCGATGGCCGAGACCTTTCTTCAGCTCAAGGGGATGGGCGCAGGCGAGATGGGATACTCGACCTCAGAGGTCGGGGACCTGGTTGCCCAGCGCATCGCGCACTAGGAGGATTTGAGATGCCGATCGATAAGACCGACAAGATCTGGATGGACGGAAAGCTCGTCGCGTGGGACGAGGCCAACGTCCACGTGCTCACTCACACCCTGCACTACGGCGCCGGTGTTTTCGAAGGGATACGCGCGTACAAGGCGAAGAACGGCACGGCGGTGTTCCGTCTCACAGACCACATGCGGCGACTTCTGCGCTCGGCAAAGATCCTGATGATGGACGTGCCGTTCTCGGTCGATCAGCTCGTCGAAGCGACGAAAGAGACGATCCGTGCGAACAATCTCGAAGCGGGCTACATCCGTCCGCTCGTCTACTTCGGTTACGGCGAGATGGGCCTCAATCCGTTGAACAATCCCGTTCAGGTTTCGATCGCGGTCTGGCCGTGGGGTACCTACCTCGGCGACGAGGGAGTTCTGCACGGGATCCGCGTGAAGGTCTCGTCCTGGGACCGCATCGACGCCAACGCCTACCCGCCTCAGATGAAGTCGACGGGCGGATACTTGAACTCTATCCTCGCCAAGCTCGAGATCCTCAAAGCGGGTTACGAAGAGGCGCTGTTCCTCACGCCCAACGGCTACATAGCTGAAGGTCCGGGCGAGAGCTTCTTCATCGTCCGCGACGGTGTGTTGATCACGCCTCCGACCTCCTCGGCAGGTCTAGACAGCATCACGCGAGAGTCCGTGATGACGATCGCGCGCGACCTCGGTTACGAGGTGCGCGAGCAGGACCTTGTGCGGTCCGATGCATATCTCGCCGACGAGGCGTTCTTCACCGGAACCGCAGCCGAGCTGACGCCGATCCGGGAGATCGACGACCGTCTCATCGGTGAGCCCGGCCCGATCACCAAGAAGTTGCAGGAAACCTTCTTCGCGGCGACGAAAGGTGAGGTCGAGACCTACAGGGAGTGGAATGAGTACGTCTGACTTAGCTCTCTTCGACACCACGCTGCGCGACGGGGCCCAGATGGAGGGCCTGACGCTGACCGTAGACGACAAGCTGCGCATCGCGCAGAAGATCGACGAGCTAGGGGTCCACTACATCGAGGGCGGCTGGCCGGGTTCCAACCCTAAGGACGAGGAATTCTTCGCTCGCGCGCCCAACGAGCTCCGCCTCAAGCACGCCAAGCTCGTGACGTTCTCTTCCACCCGTCGAGCCGGGATCACGGCGGGCAAGGACCCGAACATAAGAATCACCGTGGGTGCGAACACTCCCGTCGTATGCGTCGTTGGCAAGTCGTGGGACCTCCACGTGAAGGAAGCCCTGCGGACTACGCTGGACGAGAACTTGAAGATGGTCGGCGACACCATGCGCTACCTGAGTCGACACTTCGATGAGGTCTTCTTCGACGCCGAGCACTTCTTCGACGGATTCAAACGCAATCCCCAGTACGCGATACGCGTCCTCGAGGCCGCCGCAGCCGGTGGCGCCAACACGCTCGTGCTTTGCGACACCAACGGGGGCTGTCTGCCCAACGAGATCAACGAGATCGTGGCGCAGGTGCGCACGGCCATCGATCATCCGCTGGGCATCCACTGCCACAACGACACCGACTGTGCCGTCGCCAACACGCTTGCCGCGGTAGATGCCGGCGTCGTCCAGGTACAGGGTGTTGTCAACGGCTACGGCGAACGCTGCGGCAACGCGAATCTCGGATCCATCGCCGCCAACCTCGTCCTCAAGAAGAACATCCCGATCGTCACCAAGGAACAGCTGAGTGGGCTCTCCGAGGTCGCTCACTACGTTGCCGAGGTGGCCAACCTGACGCCGAACGCCCAGCAGCCGTACGTGGGAACATCGGCGTTCGCTCACAAGGCCGGACTTCACGCCTCCGCGGTGATACGGCGGCGCGATCTGTACGAGCACATCGACCCCGACCTCGTCGGCAACATCCGTCATCTGTTGGTGAGTGAGCTGGCCGGCAAAGCGACGATCACGGTGAAGGCGGCCGAGCTGGGGATCCCGCTCGAGGAGAAGACCAACGTGGGCGGCATCATCCGTCACGTGAAGGAGCTGGAGCACCTCGGCTACCACTTCGAGGCCGCCGATGGCTCCTTCGAGCTCCTGCTGCGGCGCGCCACGGGTTGGGAGCAAGAGTTCTTCTCGATCGAGTCGTTCCGGGTGATCGTCGAAACCGACCCGCAAGGAGTTATCCAGAGCGAAGCGACCGTGAAGCTTCACGCGCAGGGCGAGCGCATCATCTCCACCGCCGAGGGCAACGGTCCCGTCAATGCGCTCGACGGCGCGCTGCGCAAGGCGCTACAGGAGACGTATCCCGAGCTCGAGGACATCCACCTCGCCGACTACAAAGTGCGCATCCTGAACGAGAACGTGGGAACGAGCGCCACAACTCGAGTGCTCATCGAGTCGACCGACGGCCAAAAAGAGTGGGGAACCATCGGGGTATCGGAGAACATCATCGCGGCCTCGTGGGAGGCGTTGCTCGACGGTTACGTCTACGGACTACTGCATAAACCTCCTGCAGATGCGGTTCGCTAGGTTCGCGATCGGCTCCACGATCGGATACGGCGTCGTCGAAGACGACGGCGCGATCACGGCGATCACGACCACGCCCTTCCTGCCGTGGGAGCTGACGTCCGAGCGTTTCGATCCGTCTCAGGTCCGGGTGCTATCTCCCGTGCTCCCGAGCAAGGTCGTTGCCGTGGGTTTGAACTACCGGGCGCACGCTGAGGAGACGCGTGCAACTCCTCCCGAAGAACCGATGCTCTTCCTAAAGCCGTCGACATCGGTGATCGGCGTGGGAGAGACGATCCTCATGCCTCCCCAGTCCCAGCGCGTCGATCACGAAGCGGAGCTGGCGATTGTCATCGGCAAGGCGACCCGCAACGTCAAGGAATCGAACGCGCTCGATTACGTGCTGGGATACACGTGTGCCAACGACGTGACGGCGCGAGACCTTCAGGCCAAAGACGTGCAGTTCACAAGAGCCAAGGGATTCGACACCTTCTGTCCGCTCGGCCCCCATATCGTGACCGACCTCGACGTCGGCAAGCTCGGCATCGCATGCCGGGTGAACGGTGAGACCCGACAGGAATCGAACACTTCCGATCTGATCTTCGGCCCCGCCTCACTCGTGGCCTTCATCTCCTCCGTCATGACATTGCTGCCCGGCGACGTGATCATCACGGGAACACCGGCCGGGATCAGCCCGCTCGCGGACGGCGACATGGTGGAGATCGAGATAGAGGGCATCGGCGTACTGTCGAACCCCGTCAGCAAAGCGTGAGCGAACTCCGGGTTCGCTTCCCACCGAGTCCTTCCGGCGATCTCCATGTGGGGTCGGCTCACACGGCGCTCTTCAACTGGCTGTTTGCTCGCCACGAAGGTGGCACCTTCGTGCTGCGCATCGAGGACACCGATCCCGAAACGGCGAAGCCCGAGCTCGTCGATCCGATCATGGAGAGCCTGCGCTGGCTCGGGCTCAATTGGGACGAGGGCCCCGACATCGGTGGTCCATACGGTCCGTACCGGGACAGCGAGCGCCGGGGCTTACACGACGAGGTCGTCGAACGGCTCCTGCGCGAAGGACATGCCTACCGCTGCTGGTGCGCGCGCGCCGACCTCGACGCGCGCGGTGTCTCATCGGGTTACGACCGCCACTGCCGAGGCTTGACTGAGGCGCAGCGCGAGGAGCTCAGCGCTTCCGGAAAGCCGGCCGCCATACGGTTCGCCGTGCCGGAAGGACGAACCGAGGTCGTCGTGCAGGACCTGATCATGGGTGAGGTGCGGACCGAAGATCTCCAGGACCGCGTGATCGTCCGGTCGGACGGTTCGCCGTTGTACATGCTCGCCGTCACCTCTGACGACATCGCGATGGAGATCACGCATGTCATCCGGGGAGCGGACCTTCTCCCATCAACGCCCATCCAGGTGTTGCTAACCGAGGCCTTGGGGGCGCCGCTGCCGAAGTTCGCACACGTCCCGCTGATCCTCGGCCCGGACAAGGCGAAGCTTTCGAAGCGCCACGGTGCCGACGGGATCCTGACGTTCCGCGACGAAGGGATCCTGCCCGAGACGATGGTGAACTTCCTCGCGCTGCTCGGCTGGTCGTCACCAACCCAGGACGAGTTGTTGACCCTCGACCGAATCATCAAGGAGTTCACGCTCGACCGCGTGCACTCCGCTCCTTCGATCTTCGACCACCAGAAGTTGGCGTGGATGAATCAGGAGTACATCAAGGCGCTGAGCGACGACGACTTGGAGAACCGCATACTCGACATCGCGCCCGATACACCGGCCGACGTGTTGCACAGCGTCATCGAGCTCGAGCTCATCCAATCGCGGATCACGAAGCTCCAAGATGTCCCGGATGCGATCCAGTACCTGCATCAGCGCCCGGCCATCGATCCCAAGGCGGTCGAGAAATGGCTCGGGACCGAGGAAGCGAAAACGACGCTGGAGACGGTTGCCGATCGCTTGGAGTCAGTCGACCAATGGAAGCCCGACAACATAAAGTCCTGTGTGCAGGACACGATCGCCGAGCTTGGTCTGCATCGCCGGAAGGGTCCGAAGCCGATCTTCGTCGCCATCTCGGGGTCCGAAGCGGCGCTTCCGCTCTTCGAATCGATCTGGCTGCTCGGCCAGGAAGAAGCCGTCGCGCGACTACGGGCGGCTACTTCGGTATAGCTACGCCCATCTCTTCGAGCAGCTGCTGGCTGTAAGCGATCCGTCCGGTCATCTCTTTCGGTTCCCGCGAGCACAAGACGAGAGCGGCCTCGGCCATCACGTCCGGAGCTTCCGCGATGTCCTCTCTGCCGGGCGGGATCAAGCCATGGACCATGACTCCGGGCGTTGCAACGACGCTGGACGGCGATAGCGCGTTCACTGCGATGTTGTCGTCGTAGACCTCTGAGGCCAGACCCGTGGAGAAACGTTCCAATGCTGCTTTGCACATCCCGTACACCGTGCCGCCGCGGCCTCGCGCCTGGTCGGCTTTGGGGTGACGCGCCGCACCCGAGGAGATGTTGCAGATCCATCCGTGGCCGCGCAAGCGCATCCCCGGGATCACCAGCTGAGCGAGCTCGAAAGGCGCGCGGACCTGAACCTCGAGCATCACCCGGAACCTGTTCTCGGGGAACTCCGGTGCCGGAAGGAACCAGGTGACGGCGGCGTTGTTGACGAGGATGTCCGGAGCACCCAACTCCGCGATGGTGTCTTCGACCAGCCGGTTGCGATCTTTGGGCTGAGAAAGGTCGGCGCGGATCGCTATCGCCTTGCCGCCGGCGTCGACGATGTCGGCGACGGTGTTGTGGATCGTTCCCGGGAGCCTGTCGTCGGTCTCGGTTTCCGTGCGCGCGCTCACCGCGACGGCTGCGCCCTCTTGCGCGAAGCGTTTCGCTATGAACTCACCGATCCCGCGACTGGCGCCGGTGACGATCGCGACCTTGTCGTCCAGCAGACCCATTTTTCTCCCCCGACTAGATGTTTCTCCTGTTCAGGAGGTTTCGTCAAAGGCAGGAGGGTAGGTGATGCGCCCGCGAAGCTCGGGGTCGTAGGCGGACAGCCGGGCGACCATGAAGACCTCGTCGGGGATCTCTGGGACGTGGGGCTCGATGCCGTGCTTCCGCGAGGGCTCGAAGCCGAAGCGCGGATAGTAGTTGGGGTGGCCGAGCACGACGACGAGGGGCTCGTTCATTTCATCGGCCAATCGCAAGGCTTCGCGGGAGAGCGCATCGCCGATGCCCTTGCACTGATGATCGGGCCGAACGGCCAGGGGTGCAAGGGACAACACCCGCTCTTGGTTGAGGTGGACGTAGCTCAGCATGATGTGACCGACCACGTCGCCGTCCTCGGCAACCAGTGTTAGCTCCGGGACGTAATGCTCGGTGGCTCTGACGGCTCTAACGAGCTGGACCTCCTCAACGCGGCCGTCGAAGGCGCCCTTGACGATCTCGTCGATCACATCGAAATCGGCTGGCTCCTCAGGGCGTATGACCATCCGCGGAGCATAAGCCGGTAGCCTTGGTGCCGGTCTTTGACCGGTGGGCCGTAGTGCAATTGGCAGCACGCCAGGTTCTGGCCCTGGTAGTCCTGGTTCGAGTCCAGGCGGCCCAGCTATTGGCAAATCGCCCTGTGTGAAAGCCCGCCTGATGTGTCCCGCATCGGCTCCGCAGGATGTGTCCCCTCC
>JBBDRJ010000019.1:28925-87433 GCA_040905525.1 Actinomycetota bacterium | reverse complement strand
ACTAAGTGCCACAACTACACCCAGTTCCGCCCTTCACGCTCGACAAATGCCTTGTGCACGGCCGCGCCAACGACGCCGGGTGTGTGCTCGACCATCCGCTGTGTGAACGCGAGCAAGTACCAACCTGCGCCGGGCAGTCGGATCCTCTTCTCGTGGTCGGACTCGAACTTCTTACGTCCGATGTGCCATTTCAGCCCGTCGATCTCGATGGCGATCTTCAACTTCGGATACGCGAAGTCGACGTTCGCGATCCACCGACCGTCATCGTCATACACGTCGTGTTGACGAACCGGACGAGGCAATCCCATCGACCGCAGAGCAGCAAAGAACTTCGTTTCAAGCCCACTCCCCGTCGGTGGCTGGTCGCGTCTTTCCAAGAGAAGGGCTCGGAGAAGGCCGGCGCCGCGACACCCGTGTCCGAGCAGTTCGAGTCTTGAGGCGAGCTTGTCGAGTCGAATGAGACCGCGACGATAGGCGTCATCTAGAGCGAGCTCGAGCGAAAGGGGTGTGGCTACGCCCGCCAAATCGATGATTGTGCGCATCGGGTTCGTAATCGGAATCTGACCGAGCCTCGTGATGTCGCTCCTCTCGAGCGTGCGTGATCTGTGGACGATGATCCCCGGTCGCCGACTGCCCATTCGGTGCGGGATTATCAATTCGACACCTACTGGAATAATTCCCTCAAGGCCCCATTTCCAGCCGGCTGTGCGATGTGAGGCCGCAGCGCCCGGCACGGCGAGCGACGCTGCCTGCACTTCCTGCTCGAAGGTCAGGGGAGCTCCCCGAACACGCCCAACTCCTCGATGCACGGGTACGAGCGCGCGCTTACGCAGGCGTTTCCCGTCTTGATTGAGGAGGACGACACCGTGACCACGCTCGGCCAGCTCTAAGAACCGTGGGTCTGAGGGACGCATATTCCGCTTCCAGATCGGTCGCGGGGAAGGGGCCTTATCCAAGCACATGGAACCGACTGGTACCCGGGGTTTTCCCGGGGTCACTCTCCCGGCCCCCGTCTGGAGCGATACTTCCTGTAGGGATGAGTCTCGACGCACGGCCCCTGGGAAGAGCCGAGGTCGAAGCCATCTTCGACAAGAAGATGGCCGACTTCCGTCACAAGGCGCGCACGCTCGCGTTGCACCATGTGGATCCCGTCGTGTACTTCGACGCCGCATCGGACGACCCCGACGTCCGCCTCGCTCTGGAGACCGGCTTCATCGAGACCCTGGAGGACGGTCTTCGCGATCCCGTCCTCGTCCGCTTCGATGACCGCGCGCTCTTCACGTGTCCCGCGCTCGCGCTCCGGGTGCTCGCCGACGAGCCGGCGGGGATCCATCGGGCCTTCGTGGAAGGAGCGTTCTTCCGCAAGCTCTTCAGATTCTTCGTCCCCGCCGCCTACGAGGGCGGCGAGACGTGGGAGATCACCGAGCAGGTCCGCGAGATCATGCAACGGCACTTCGCGTTCCAGCTCGTGGCCTGCGAGGCCGTCCTCGGCCAAGCGGCCTAGCCGGCGCGGGCCCGGTCGTCGTTTTCGTCGGCTAGGCTTTCTCTTTCCACGCTTCGGAGGGCACCGATGGATATCGAGATCGGGATGGGCAAGTCGGCCCGCCGCGCCTACGGACTCGACGAGGTCTCGATCGTTCCGTCCCGGCGCACGCGGGACCCCGACGACGTCGACATCTCCTGGACGTTGGACGCCTGGACCTTCGGCCTCCCGCTCATGGGCTCGGCCATGGACGCCGTGGTGTCACCGTCCACGGCCATCGAGATAGGACGGCTCGGCGGGCTCGCCGTCCTGAACCTCGAAGGGCTGTGGACCCGTTATGAAGATCCCGTCCAGGTGTACGAGCGCATCGCCGAAGCCACCCCCAGCGAGGCCACGAAGGTGATCCAATCCGTATACGCCGAGCCGATCAAGGGCGAGCTCATCCGCGAGCGCATCCGCGAGATCAAGGAAGCCGGCGTGACCGTCGCCGCTTCGCTCACGCCACAGCGGGTTGCCGACTTCTCCGCCGACGTCCTGGAAGCCGAGCTCGACATCCTCGTGATCCAGGGGACGGTAGTTTCCGCCGAACACGTTTCGAAGACGCGAGAGCCGCTCAACCTCAAGGAGTTCATCCGAACTTTCGATCTCCCGGTGATCGTCGGCGGCTGCGCGGCCTACGAGACCGCGTACCACCTCATGAAGACCGGCGCGGTCGGCGTGCTCGTGGGCATCGGGCCCGGCGCGGCGTGCACGTCGCGGCAGGTGCTCGGCATCGGCGTTCCGCAAGCCACGGCCGTGGCCGACGCGGCCGGTGCGCGCACCCGCCACCTCGAGGAGACAGGGCGCTACTGCCACGTCATCGCCGACGGCGGCATGCGCACCGGCGGCGACATCTCCAAGGCCATCGCGTGCGGCGCCGATGCTGTGATGATCGCGTCGCCACTCGCCGCGGCCTTCGAAGCTCCCGGACGCGGCTACCACTGGGGCATGGCCACTTTCCATCCCGAGCTCCCGCGCGGCGTGCGCGTAGAGGCCGGCCAGAACGCGACCCTCAAAGAGATCCTCGTGGGCCCGGCCGACGTGAACGACGGCACGCTGAACCTGTTCGGCGCGCTCAGGTTCTCGATGGCGACGTCCGGCTACGGCACGATCCGCGAGTTCCAGAAGGCGGAGGTCGCCGTGGCGCCGTCCATCAAGAGCGAGGGCAAGCTCCTTCAGCAAACCCAAGGCGTGGGGTCCGTCTGAGTGTGATGCGCGCGGGGGACTCGCCCCAGCCGATCCTGGTCCTGGACTTCGGCGCGCAATACGCCCAGCTCATCGCCCGCCGCGTGCGCGAGTGCCACGTGTACTCGGAGATCGTCCCGCACTCGATAGACGTCGACGACGTCTCGCGGCGAGATCCTAAGGGGATCATCCTTTCCGGCGGTCCGGCTTCTGTCTACGAGCCCGGAGCACCGGGATGCGACGACCGGATCTTCCGTCTCGGCGTACCGGTGCTCGGCATCTGCTACGGGCATCAGCTGCTCGCGCAGGCTCTGGGCGGAGAGGTGGGACACACCGAGGTCGGTGAATACGGGAAGGCCGAGCTAGACGTCACCACCCAGGACTCGGTGTTGTTGTCCGGGCTGCCGGAGCGCACCACGGCCTGGATGTCGCACCGCGACGCGGTCGTTAAGCCTCCGCCGGGCTTTCGCGTTACTGCCGTAACGCCAACGTGTCCCGTCGCCGCCATGGAGGACGCCGAGGACCGTTTCTTCGCGGTTCAGTTCCACCCGGAGGTCGCACACACACCGCGCGGCATGGATGTCATGCGCAACTTCCTCTATAAGGGATGCGAGGCGCTCCCTACGTGGACTCCCGTCTCGATCATCGACGAATCGATCGAGAAGATCCGTGCACAGGTCGGCACCAAGGAAATCGTGTGTGGTCTTTCGGGAGGCGTGGACTCCGCGGTTGCAGCCTTACTCGTGCACCGAGCGGTGGGCGATCAGCTGACGTGCATCTTCGTCGATCAAGGCCTACTGAGGCAGGACGAGGCAGAGCAAGTCGTGTCCACCTTCCGGAGGAACTTCAATGTCGAGCTCATCCATGTCGACGCGCGTGCGAAGTTCCTCGCGGCGCTGGCCGGCGTGACGGAGCCGGAGCGCAAACGCAAAGTCATCGGTGAGCTGTTCATCCGCACCTTTGAGGAGATCGCGAAGTCGCTCGGAGGGGTGCAGTTCCTTGTGCAAGGAACGCTCTATCCCGACGTGATCGAGTCCGGAGGCGAGCGGAGCGGCAGTGGAGCAGCGACGATCAAGTCGCACCACAACGTTGGCGGGCTGCCGACCGACATCGGCTTCGAGCTCATCGAACCCTTGCGCAAGCTCTTCAAAGACGAGGTCCGCACGATCGGCGAGGAGCTGGGTCTCCCGCCCGAAATCGTCCAGCGACAACCGTTTCCGGGCCCGGGGCTGGCCGTCCGCATCATCGGCGACGTGACGAAGGAACGGCTGGACATAGTGCGACAAGCAGATGCGATCGTGCGTGAGGAGCTGCACAAGGGTGGATTGGAGCGCGAGATCTGGCAGAGCTACGCGGCGCTGATCGGTGTCCAATCGGTGGGCGTCCAGGGAGACGAGCGCACGTATGCCTACCCGGTCGTCGTCCGGGCCGTGACTTCGGAGGATGCCATGACCGCGGACTGGGCCCGCATACCGCACGACGTGCTCGAACGCATCTCGAACCGGATCACGGCCGAGGTGCGCGGCGTGAACCGGGTGGTCTACGACATCACGTCGAAGCCGCCCGGCACGATCGAGTGGGAATAGGCGAATGGGAATGACGGTACGCCACGCTCTCAAGGCGGACGTAGACACGGTGCGCGACACGCTCGTCGACGGCTTCCGCGAGGATCCCTACTTCCGCTGGCAGTACCCGGACGACGCCACCTATGCCGACCTCGCGGGTGAGTGGTTCGGTCTCATCACCGAGCGCCTTATGACGCGCGGCCATACCTATCTCGTCGATGACGGAGCGGCGGCGGCCATCTTCATCCCGCCGGACGTGGCGCTGGCCGAGGACGCCGATCTCGGGCGAGTGGCGGAGGTGATCACCAGGCAGCTGGGCGAGGAGCGAGCCATGGAGGTGCTCACGGTGCTCGGGGTGATGGCCGACCACGAGCCGAAGGACGTCCTGCCGCACTTCCAGTGCGTGTACATCGCGTGCCGCTCTGCGTCCAGAGGCTGCGGCTACGGTGCCGAGGTCATGCGCCGCGTGACCCGCTTGTGCGACGACGAAGGCCTGGGCGCCTACCTGGTTTCGTCCAACCCGCTCAACGTCTCCTTCTACGAGCGCGAGGGCTACGAGGTGCTGGCCGACGTCTATCCGATCGAGGGTGGGCCGCTCATGCGCCCCATGTGGCGCGACCCGCGCTAGTCGTTGCTCAGGTAGATCGGGGACGTAAGGGCCGTGAGCAGGAGCCGGTTGCGGCAGTATGTCGTCATCGTCCCGAGCAGCGGATCGCACAGCTGCTTGCGCTCGGCCTGCAGGTCGGGAAGCGACAGCGTCGCGCGTACCCAGCCCGGATCTGAAGGCGCGACGAAGTCGACGCTTCGCCCCGGCAATACCAACGCCTGGTCCAACAGCGTTGCGCCGTTGGCTCGCACCTGGACGAACCCGGCGCCCAGAAGACCTTCGGGTCGAACGCGCATGCGGGAGCCGGGCGGAACCTCGTCGCCGATCATCGCCTCGTAGCTCCCGTCGCCGTCGGCGTCCGCTTCCAGCAGCAGGCGGAGGTCGCCCAACAGCGGCGGGGTCAGCGAGATCGTCGTTCGTCCTTCGCGCAGGGCTTGCAGCACTCCGGCCCGGCTCCGTTCTCCGGCGAAGGCCCAGGTCGTCGGGTTCCCCGGACCCAGCGGCAGCGACAGCACGAGCCAGTGCGAATCGCTGCCTCCGGTTGCACCGAGCCGCTCACCGCGGTTCAGCCAGCACTCCCAGTACCGGACGGCGTCGTCATTGGACGACCCCGACGGCAGCGGTGGCTGGTGGAGGTAGGAGATGTTCCACACCTCGACGGTGTCGGGCACGACATCGAATCCGTACCCCCAGTCGAGGGTGCTGGTGTCGCTGCACGCGTCATTCAACGGAGTCAGTAAGCCTTCGCCGGCGTGGTTCACCTGGAAAACCCCGCCGTCGGCTCGTAGCTCGGCGGCTATCGCGTTGACGGCGGCCGCACCGGAGTCGCCGTTGTCGTAGATGTGGTCGGCTCCCAGCATCTGGGCGTGTCCGCTAAGAGAGTTTTCATATCCGGGGATACCGATGACGCCGTAGGCGCCGAAGCCCGGGTCGGTCACGGAGCGAACGTCGTTGTGGTCTGTGATGGCCAGGTAGTCCAGACCCCGCAGCGACGCCTCGAGGAAGCGCTCCGAGACGGGAGCCGACAGCGTGTAGAACTCCTCGGGTCCGGTGTTGTCGTCGTCGGGCGGGCAGTACGCGTCGTGCGAGTAGCACGTGTGGACGTGAAGGTCGCCGGCCAGCCACTCCCCCGTAGCGGCGTCGCCCGTGCTCGGCAATGCGAGGAGCGGAGAAAGCAGTCCGACGGCCAGCGCGATCCGCAGCCGGCGCACGGTTACCTGAAGGTCGGGCCCGGCCAGGGATCGAACGGGCCGAAGCCCGGAGCTGCTCCGCCTTCCGTGTAGTACCGGATCATCCAGTACGGAAGCAGGTAGTCGACGCCGGGACCCTGGTGGGTGCTCGACTGGCTGCCGTTGAGCTGGTTCGGCGCGCGCTGCCACAGGAAATCGGTCGGCACCCGGTCTTCGATCGGAAGCGGATCGCGCGATCGCAACGTGCCCGAGCTCCCTGGGAGAGTCACGGGCGCGACGCCGGGGAACAGATTCAGGTCGACCTGATCCTCGGGAACGCACTGGATGGTCGTCCCGCAGAACTGCTGGTTGTTGACGACCTCACCGTCATCGATCTTGGCCCGGTACGCGCGCCACTGCCGCAGGTGCTCCACGGCGTCGTCGAGTCGGGCCTGATCGCCGGTCAGGGCGTAGGTGATGGTCTCGAAGTGCGCGTTGAGGTGGCTGCGCGTGGTCGAGTCCATGATGCTCATCGACTGCCCGTAGAAGAGCTTCGCGAGATCGTTGGGCGCGTTGCGCGCGAGGTTGAACCCGATCAGATGGTCGAGGTTGTGCTTGTAGTAGCTGTCGTAGGGCATCGACTGATCGAGGAACTGCGAGACCGGCGCGAACGGACCGATGGTGGCCAGCTCCTCGAGGTACACGGCCTGCCAGAAGATGTCGTCGGCCCGGCCCGGCGCTGCGGCGGTCACGTGTGATGCCGCTTGCGCCATGTTCAGGCGCGCCGTCGGCGTGATGATGAACAGCGGCGAGAAGAAGTTCTCGAAATCGTGTCCGCAGATGCGAAGGATCGCGTTGATCTCCGAGCACGGTGACTCGTTCTGGTTGGTGCCGAAGGGGATCGCGATGCGCCCGTGCGGACGTGGCGTGTTCCACAGGTACTTGAAGGCGAAGTTTGTCAGCGTGACGATGTCGTCCCGCAGCTGCATGCGCATCGCCGGGTCGTCGCCGCTGACGAGATCGAAGGCCGTCAGCAAGCCGAAGGTCGTTCCCGCGTACGCGTCGCGGCTCGTTCCGTCCTCGCAGTAGTACTGCGTCACGGAGTTGTCCGGGTTGGTCCAGGCCAAGGGGCCGAACACGCGCCGGTTGGCGGTGTACGGAGCCGGCATGCCGGTGGCGTCCGGCTCGTCGGCGTTCTTCCACCGTTCGGCCTCCGGGAAATCGGTGGGGATGCATGCACGCATCAGGTAGCCCGGCTCCCCGGCGAAGATCCCGCCGCCGAAGCCGGCCTGCTCGATCGAGGGTTGGAACTGGTGCTGCCAGCTGCCGGAGATGTTCACGAGGATGTGGAACTTCTGCACCATCTTGTCGATGCGGGCTTTCGCCTCGTCGCGTTGTCCGATCCAGAACGAATCGTCGTCGTCCGGTTCGGCGTTGATGTACTTCTTGGCCAGCGCGTAGCGGAAGGACTGGGCGCCCAGATACGTGCCGGTCCACAGCGCGGAGTCGGCGAAGGCGTGCACATCGGCGACCGGGTCGCCGGGGGTGTGCGGGAAGGGATCGGCGTACTCGATCTCGAAGAGCTGGCCGCCGCCGAAGGGCTCTACCAGACGGAGGTTGTCGACGATCCTGGCTTCGAAGTCGAGTGCGGCCGCTTGGTCGGCGGCATCGAGGACGGGACCTGCGGCCGACGCGGACGGCAGGGCCAAGAGGGTGGCCACCACCGCCCCCGCGAGTACAACCCCCACACCCTTGCGCCTGGCCCGCACTTTGTTTCTATACCCTACATTCTCCCGCTATGGGCGCACACCTTCGAGGCATCGTCGCAGCCGAGGGCGCCGGCGTTGGTGGAGTGGTCTGCAGCGACGGCCGGGCCGTGGTCCGCACCGGCCCGGACGGGACCTTCTCGATCGAGGCCTCCGGACCCTTCGTGTTCGTCTCCACCCCGACGGGCTACGCGGCCGACCCCTGGTACCTGCCGGCCGAAGGCGATCTCCGCTTCGACTTGAGGACCCAACGCCAGACCGTCCCCTTCTCCTTCGCCCAGATCACCGACCTGCACCTGTCGACGACCGGCTGGGCCTTCGGCGCGCCCGTGATCACGACCCCCGAGGTCGTTTCCGCCTTCTTCGAATACGTCGCGCGGCGCGATCCGGGCCTGGCATTCGTAGCGTCGACCGGAGACCAGACCAACAACGGGACGGACGAGGAGTTCGCCGGTTACATGTCCGCCGCCGGCTCTTCGCCGTTGCGCGTGATCGCCATCCCGGGTAACCACGACCACAACTCCGTCGACCCCGAGCGCGCGCGAAGCGAAGGGGAGCGGTTCGGCCCGGGCGTCTACTACACGCCCTACGACCGCTTCATGGGGCCGCGCTGGTTCTCCTTCGACCACGCCGGCGTGCACTTCGTCGTCGTCGACTGGACGACCCACCACCTCGGGTTCGAGACCGAAGTGCAAGAGGCGTGGGTGCGTGCCGACCTGACGCAAGTCGCCCCCGGCACGCCGGTCATCTTCCTCACGCACGATCTGATGTCGTCGGCGTTCTTTGACTCAACCGGTGCGGCGCCGGTCGCTTCCTTCTCCGGGCATTGGCACACGAGCCGGACGGTCGAAGCCGCCGGGGCGCTTCACGTGAACACGGCTCCGGCGCTCTACGGCGGCCTGGACTATTCGCCGGCGAGTTACCGCATCGTCACGTGGGACGGCGATCGGGTCTCGGTCTCCACAGTGGTGCGCGGTGCCGAGCGCGCAACGGGTGATGCATCGGCCGTGTGGACCGCTGCCCTCGAGAACGGCGCTCACCGCGGGGGCCCGGTGTTGTGCGGCGACCTCGTCGTGGCTGCGTCGTCGGACGAGGATCGTCCGGCCGGAAGCGTCGAGGCCTTCGACGCTGCGACCGGCGAACGGCGATGGTCGGTAGAGGTGTCCAGTGGCATCAAGACGTCGGCCGTCATGTGCGGAGACCGCATCGTGGCTTCGGCCGTCACCGGCGAGACGGTTTGTGTCGACGCGCGAACGGGGGCCGAGCATTGGCGCACGGAGATCGACGACCCGCTGCGTCTGTGGACGTACCTGCGTCCGGTGACGGACGGCAAGCGGGTCTACGTCGGGGACACGGCCCGCTTCCTTGCCTTGGACTGCGAAGACGGTTCGGTGGTGTGGAGCCGTGACGACCTCGGCGTGCGCGGCAACATCACGTGTCACTCGCACCCCGTCGTCGTGGACGGTGTGCTGATCGTCGCGTTCTCCGCTCAGGTGCCCGACATGTGGGCGCTGGATGCGGCCACGGGCGCCACGATCTGGCCTGCCGGCGCCGCGCCCGCGAGCGTGTACGACCTCGAAGACGACGATACAGCCGCCCACCTTGTGCGATGCCCGGTGTCGGGCTTCACTCGTGACCCCGATGACGCGGACGTCTACGTGGCAAGGCTCGGCAACCTGGTGGATCGCATCCGGGTTGCCGACGGCAGCGTCGTGTGGTCGAGCCGGGTCGAAGGGTGGTTCAACCCCGCCCCTCCGGTGGTGGACGGCGATGACGTCTTCGTGTGCGAAGGCACGGGCACCGTGCGGTGCCTGGCGCGCGCCGACGGCACGCTGAGGTGGAAGACGACGGTGACCGATACCTGCTCCCTACACATGGGCCCTTACCGTGACGACGGCGGCGCTTTGTTCGGAGAGCCGGTACTGCACGACGGCTACCTGACCGTTGCCTGCGGTGACGGCCGGTTGGTGACGCTCTCCCGCGCCGACGGGAGCATCGACAGCTCCGTGGACTTCGGTGTTCCGTTCGCAGCACCGCCGGCTATCAGGGGCGCGCTTCTCTACGTCCTGGGCGTCGACGGAACGCTGCGCGCGCTGTCGATCACATCGTGACCGGAGCGATCCTTCTTCGCTACAAGACGCTGCCGCAGCGGTTGCACATCCGGGCCAGCGGGGAGAGCGGGTCATCGCAGACCGGACAGGGGAGCAGCTTGAGCGGTTCGACATCGACGGGAGGATCGAACCACGTGTTCAGTTGACTGATGTCGACGAGGAGCTTCACCGCCGGGGACAAGCGACTGACCATGAGCCGCCCATCGTTGGCCTCGATGTCTCTCTTCGTCCGGATCAGCAATTCCAGACCGCTGGAGTCCATGAAAGACACGTCGCCGGTGTCCAGGATGACCGTCCTGCGTTGGCCGGCCACCGACGCCCGGACCGACGCTCCGGAAACGCGCACAGCCTGAAGATCCAACTCGCCTTCGAACCACAAGTGGAGGACGGAGCCGATCTCTCCGCATCGCCAGCTGAAGCGCTGCGTACCGGGGTCCGTCGCGCTGCTCATGCGCCTCGGCGCTCGCCGTGGCCGGCGTCGTTGCGGAGCGCTTCGATATAAGGCGGAATGATGTCGATCGGCGGTCGTTCCACGTCATCGATGCGCAGGGGATCAACGCTGCCGCCGTGCGGTACCAACAAGGGGTGTGAAGATGCATTGGGAGAGAGCTTGATGCGCTTCCGTTCCTGCGCGCGGGCGAGGATCGTTCGCGCCGTCGTGTAGGCGCGCGGACCCAGATCCTCGAGGGTACGGTTCCCGGCGACCCTCGGCCCGAGATCCACCTGGGCCATACCGTCGAGACCTATCTCCTCGAACGCGTCGATGAGCGTCGCAACGTCTACCGACCAACCAGAGAAGAAAGGTATCCGCCGGAACAGATCCATCCGGCCCGCGTACTCGCCGGCGAGCGGCTCGAAGAAGCCTCCAAGCTCGGGGAACAGCATCGTGAGAAGTGGACGGGCTAGGAACTCCGTCATGTGTCCGTCACCGGCGATGTACAGGACGTCGTCGATCTCGACATCGATCTCGGTGGGCCGCTCGTAGTAACCCTTCACGAATCCAACCGTTGGATCCACGAGAAGAGGTGCGACGAGTCGCGTGACGAAATGTGGGCCGAAGTTTCTTATGTCGGCGTTGAGCCAAACGATGATATCGCCCGACAGTGCGGTGAGGCTTCTCCACAGCGAATCGCCTTTGCCCGGGCACGAGGGCACTTCGGGCATCAGCTCGTTGACGTTCAGGACATGAGCGCCGGCGGACCGGGCCCGGAGAACCGTGTCGTCCACCGACTCGGAATCGAGGACGACGAGCTCGTCCACGAACGGAACCTCGGTCATCAGTTCCCGGCGTATCACGCGGCAGATGTGACCGATGGTTGCAGCGTCGTTGAACGCTGTGACTCCCACACTGATCCGTAGTCGCTCCGCACGTTTACGGGCGCGCAGGATCTCCAGTGGCGGTACCTGGTTGGGGGTGACGGTCCGCTTCTCCACCCAGCGCACGGCGACCTGAGTGCGCCGTGGAATCGCTCGAGTTTCCAGCGTCGTCATCTCTTCCTCCCGATCTCGAAGCCGCAGCGCACGCAGACGGCGCGACGCCAGATCGGATCGACGAGGCGACCCTGCGCGTACGGCGAGTTATGACCACAAGAGGGGCACACGTCGAGGCCACGCCGAACGCTGCTGGGCCGCGAAGGGGGGGTACGCTTCCGGCGGAGCTTCACCTCCTAAACCTCCCTGCTGAGTGTCCTGATCGCGTAGCGGAATTGTCACGATGTCGCGGCAGTTCGCTGTGGGAGGGCGGCAGCGGGCCCGTTACCGGGCAGGCGCGAATCTGGCGTAGTCCCGGCGCAAGACGCGTCGCTCGACGGCCGCGCCGTCATCCGTGGTCACGGCCACGGGCTCGCCGTCGATCGAGAACGAGACCGACCCGACGTCCTGAAGCGCCGTCAGCGTCCACACGACTTGCGCGACCCGCATCGCGATGGCTTCGGGCGCAGAAGGCTCCTGGAACTCGCCGCTGAGATCGACACGTGCAACGCCGTCGACGATGCCCACATCCAGGAGCCGCACCTCCCTCGGTATCTCGGTCGAGACGCCGCTTGCTCGTTCGTCGCCATCGGGTCCCTCCAGCAGCGCGCGAAGCACGGCGGCTGCGGGCTGGGTGTCGCCTTCAAGCTCGCGCGCGAGCTCGGCCAGCTCATCGTCGCGCACGAAGAACACCGCGTAGCCTCGAGCGGACGCCGAAGGCTCGATCGGGTTCTGCGTTCTGGACACGTCGAAGGGAAGGTCTTCGACCGGTATCTCCACGGGTCCCGACGTCCGTGCGCACGCCGCGAATGAAAGCAGAAGCAGGACGGAGACCGCACGCAGAGCGCTCACGCCTCGTCCCCCGTTGCCGGGCCGCTCCGCGGCAGTCGGACCGTGAAGGATGCGCCCTCACCGGGACGGCTGGACACCTCCACCGTCCCGCCGATGACCCGCGCATTCTCCCGCGCGATCGCGAGGCCGAGGCCTACTCCTCCTCGTTCCCTCGTACGGCTCCTGTCCGTCTTGTAGAAGCGATCGAAGAGGAGTGCCTGATCGTCTCGCTCGATGCCCGGCCCGCGGTCGGACACGATCACGAGACGGTCGCCGTCCTCTTCGGCTATTTCGATGCGCACCTCGCGTGCCTCCCCGTGGGTGAAGGCGTTGTCGACGAGGTTGCCCACGATCCGCTCGAGCCGTGCCTTGTCGGTAGAGACGAGCGGGTCGGCGCCCTCGACGACGGCTTCGCGTTGCCTGCGTTGCAGCAGCGTCTCTACGAACGTCCGGAGCCGTACGTCCTCGATGCGTAAGACGGCCCGTCCCGAATCGAGCTCGGAGATCTCCATCAATTCCTCGATGAGCTGCCGGAGCGATACCAAGTCCTCGCCGATCAAGTCGAGGGCTTCCCTCCCTTCGGGTGGGAGCCGGTCGCGGAACCTGGTCACCACCGCCCCGGCTGCATTGAGCGCAGCCAGCGGCGTACGGAGCTCGTGCGACACGGCCGCTACGAAGAGGCGCTCACGCTGGATGATCTCGTGAAGGGCCTCGGCCATCCGGTTGAACGATGCGGCGAGCTGACCGAGCTCGTCGGCGGAGACGGTCTCAACACGCGTCTCGAGAAGGCCCTCGGCGACGCGTTGGGTGGCGCTACTCACGGCGGACAAGGGGTACAGGATGCGTGCACTCACTCGTCTGGCGAAAGCGGCGGCGACGGCGACGACGAGCACGCCGGTCACGGCCAGCACGCGTGTGAGCACGGACATCGTCTGGTCGATGTCCTCCATAGAGAAGACGAGATAGAGGTCGACCTCTTGCGGAGGCAGCGGCGTGCCGAACACGAGGATGCGATCGCCGCCGCGCGATTCAACCTGATAACCGAATCTCTCGCGCTCGACCAGAGAGCGGAGTCCGTTGGGAACGCCATCCGGGGTTAGCTCCAAACTCGTGGAGAACCACTGGTCCTGCCTCGTTACCATCGCTTGGAAGCTCTGCCTGATCTGTAGCTTCGATGCGAGCTCCTCGACATCGGGACTCGACGCGATGAACTCACGCGCGAAAAGGATCGCGAAGAGGGTCTGGCGCGTTGAGGAGCGGACGCGCTGGTCCTCCAGGAATCGGCTCACCGTGAACAAGGTGACCAAGGAAAGGGTGCCCGCCAGCAATACCGCCGCCAGCACGAACGCTGCCGTGATCCGGAACCGGAGGCTCCGGCGCCGCAGGACGGCACTTACAGACCTCACGGCTTGACGTCGAGCTTGTAGCCCAAGCCTCGAACCGTCTTTATGTACCTGGGATTCGAAGGGTCCGGCTCGACCTTCGCCCGGAGCCGCTGGATGTGCGAATCGACCAGCCGGGAGTCGCCGAGGTAGTCGTACCCCCACACGTGCTCCAGCAGCATGTCGCGTTTGAAGATGACGTTGGGGCGCGAGGCGAGCGTGCAGATCAGCTTGAACTCCGTCTTGGTGAGGAGCACCGCGTTGCCACTCTTTAGAACGACGCCTGTGTCCGGTTCGATCACGAGTTCCCCGACGACTATGCGTTTGACGGCGTCCGATGATTGCAGGCGCCGCAGGAGAGCGCGGATGCGCGCGATCAGCTCTCGGGTGACGAAGGGCTTCGTGACGTAGTCGTCACCGCCCGACTCGAGGCCCACGACGACGTCGATCGTGTCGGTTTTCGCGGTGAGAAAGATCACCGGAAGATCGCTGGACTTGCGGATCTGGCGGCACAGCTCGAAACCGTCAAGACCCGGCAGCATCACGTCCAAGATCGCGAGGTCGGGGTGCTGCTCGGCGAGCATCTGCATCGCGATCTCGGCGTCGGGGGCCTCGAACACCTCGAAGCCTTCCTGCCCCAAGGCGAGTGCAGTTCCTCTTCTGACCCGACGGTCGTCCTCGACGAGCAGGATCCTGGCTTCCACAGGGGGATGATTTCACAACGCGAGTCGGCAATCGCGGCCCAGTGTCGGCCGCGCGCTCGAGGCCTACTTCGTCTCCGTAACCTTCCTCAAGCCCCGCGTGGCGTCGGGGTTCTGCCGCAGCTCGAGCGCCCAAGCGTGGGCGATGCATTGTCCGATAACGACGCGGAGGATCGGATCGAGCGTCGTATCGCCCGTCGCCGGTGTCGTCAAGTCGAAGCGCCTTTCGGGACCGACCGTCCGCACACCTTGCCGACCGGCGAGCTCCATGGAGTTCGGATCGTCGGGGTCGAGTAAGGCCAGGATCGATCCCCGGACCGCCGTTGGTCCGTGGAAGTGCTCGACCACCTCATCCGATGTCACCCGCGCACCGGCCATCTCCGCGAACTTCAGCGCGATCTCTCCGGCCACCCATCCCGCCGCCACACCGGCGCACACGATCCCGTCCGGCGGCGGGCCGCCGACCACGGGATCCATGTCGAGCTCCAGGGTGGCCCGAACAGCCGCGACGAACGCCTCGAGATCATCGGCCCCCAGTGGCCGTGCGAGCATGCGCAGCAGCAGCATCTGAGCGGTGACCGACTTCGTGGCCGCAACGACGCGCTCGGCCCCCGCCCCGCAGTCCAGCGTCACCGTCGCGGCATCGGCGAGCAGGGAGGATCGATCGTTCGTGACGGCGACGACATCGGCGCCGCGGCTGCGGGCGCGCCACGCCAGATCGACCAGGGAGGGGGTGCGGCCGGACTGCGACACGACGATCAGCGGGTGTCCCGGCCGGAACGCCGGCAGAGCGACGCCGGCCCCCGGCGCCGGGAATACCGTGGCCGGGGTGTCGGCCAGCAGGTCGAGCACCTGGCCGCCGTAACCGGCCGCGCGCCGGCTCGAGCCGATCCCGGCCATGCGAACGACCCCGCGGCCACCCACGATCTCCCTGGCCGCGGCCAGCGCTCCGTCGTTTCGCTCGGCCACCTGTTCCAAAACCGCCGGTTGGTCGGCCATGTCGGCGGCGACGCGCGATGAGGTCGCGCCGGTGCCCATGGAGATAATGTAGCCCATGCCTACAAATTCGGCCCTAGCTCTGCGCGTGCAGGCCGTCTCGGTGTCCTTCGGCGGATTGCGCGCGCTCGACCGCGTCGACCTGGACGCACGTCCCGGCGAGATCGTCGGCATCCTCGGCCCGAACGGAGCGGGCAAGACGACACTGTTCGACGCCGTCAGCGGCTTCATCGGCTCCAGCGGGCGCGTGTGGGTCGGGGGCCGCGAAGTGACCGGGCTCGCACCTCATCTGCGCGCGGCCGCCGGCCTGGGGCGCAGCTTCCAGGACGCCCGGCTCTTCCACTCGATGACCGTGCTGGACACGCTGCGCATCGCGAGCGAGTTGCGGATGAAGTATGCCGACACGTTTTCATCGTTGTTGTCGCTTCGCCCTTCGCGTGTCGCCGAACGAGGTTCCATGCGCCTGGCCGTCGAGCTCGTCCAGCGCATGGGTCTCGGTCAGTTCCGGGACAAGCTCATCAAGGAGCTGTCCACCGGTACACGGCGCATCGTCGACCTTGCCTGCGCTCTCATCCAGCGACCGGACGTCGTGCTGCTCGACGAGCCGTCCTCGGGGATCGCGCAGCGTGAGACCGAGGCCCTCGGCCCCCTGTTGACCGACCTGCGGGACACGCTCGGCTGCGCGATGGTGCTGATCGAGCACGACATGCCGCTGCTGCTCGACGTGACCGAGCGCGTCTACGCGCTCGAGACCGGGCGCGTGATCGCAAGCGGTGACCCGCAGCAGGTCGTGCGTCATCCGGAGGTCGTGCGCTCCTATCTCGGCGACGATCCGGCCGCGATCCAACGCTCGGGCGAGCTTGCACCGGCCGCCGCGCGTACGAAGGCCTGAGCCGTGGACATCATGACGATCGGTGCGGCGGTCGGTATGGCCAACGCACTGCTGGCCATGGGCCTTGTGCTCATCTACATGTCGAACCGGGTCATCAACCTTGCCCACGGAGAGTTCGGCGCGTTCGCCGTGGCCATGATGCTCGCGCTCACGCGGTCGGCCCGGCTCAACTATTGGCTCGCGCTCACGATCAGCTTGCTCGCCACCGCCGCGCTGGCGGCGTTGATCGAGCGCGGGATCCTTCGCCGGCTCTTCGCAAGCCCTCGGCTCATCGTTCTCATCGCAACGATCGGTATCGCGCAGCTGATCATCGTGGGCAGACTCGTACTGCCCAAGCCCCGCGTCGCCGGAGGTGAACAGGCACTGATCGGGGGGCCCAACATCTTCCCGCTCCCGTTCAGCTTCACGCCGATCGAGTTCCGAAGAGTGGTGATCGGCCCCCAGCACGTCCTGGCCCTGGTCGTCGGTCCGCTGCTCGCCCTGGCCGTTATCGCGTTTTTGCGTTACACGTCCTACGGCATCGCGCTACGGGCTGCGGCCGAGAACATGCCCCGCGCGCGCCTGCTCGGCATCCCCGTCGGGCGGGTGTCGACGCTGGCCTGGATCGTCGGTGGGGTCACGGCGGGCATGGCCGGCATCCTGCTCGCGCCGATCATCGGCTTCTCGGCGACCGAGGCCGTCGGGCTCCCGATCCTCATGCGCGGGCTCGCCGCGGCCATGGCGGCGCGGATGGAGTCCATCGGCATCGCCTTCGGCGTCGGACTCGGTCTGGGTATCACGGATCAGCTCGTCTTCTTCTGGACGGGACGAAGCGGTCTGACCGACCTCGTCCTGCTCGCCGTGATACTCGCAACACTGCTTCTCCGGCGCCGCGCGTCCAGGAGAACGGTGGCGTCAGAAGAGTCGTCCTGGGAGGTGGCCGAACCGGTGCGCGCTCTTCCCGTCGAGGTCACCTCACATCCGCGGTGGCGCTTGCTCGGTGGGGGGGCCGGTGCGCTCGGCGCGATAGTGCTGGCTCTGGCTCCGCTGCCGTTCGGCGACTCCGCCACCTTCTTCCTGGCGACGGTTGCTCTGGTCGCGGTTGTGGCCGTGTCCGCGACGGTTCTCACGGGGTGGGCCGGACAGATGTCGCTCGGACAATGGGCGCTGGCCGGAGTCGGCGGCGTGTTCGGCGCGAAGCTCGTCGTTACCTACGGATTGCCGTATTGGTTGGCCTTCGTCGTCGCGGCGATCGCGGGAGGGATCATCGCGCTGCTCCTCGGGCTGCCGGCCGTTCGCCTCGAGGGCACCGCCCTCGCCGTGGTCACGCTGGGGTTCGCGGTCGCGGCGTCGTCGTGGCTCTTCGAGCAGTCGTGGTTCCGAGGCTCGGGGTTCCTCGTCCGGCCCGACTTCATGCCGACCACCGTCTATTACTTCGTGTCACTGGGCCTGCTGGTGGTCGCCGTCGTTGCTGCGCGAGCCTTCCAGCGCAAACGGATCGGACGCAACATGATCGCGGTGCGTGACAACCCGCTGCAGGCCGCAGCGATGGGCATAGACGTGAACCGGACCAAGCTCACGGCCTTCGTGTTCTCCGGCGTGCTCGCGGCCGCGGCCGGGTTCCTGTGGTCGATGGGCATCGGTCTGGCCGACAGCGGTGTGTTCGATCCCATCCGGTCGCTGTCGATCGTGGCGGCCATCGTGATCGGGGGCCTGGGCTCGGTAGCCGGAGCCATCGTCGGTGCGCTCTACCTTCTGGCCGTCCCGTACTTCGCCGGAGACATCTCGCCGTATGTGGGTCTGCTCGCGTCGGGTGTTGGGTTGCTCCTGCTGGTGCTGCTTCTGCCCGGCGGTTTGGCCCGCCTGATGTACGGCGGACGCGACCTCGTCGCGCGTGCGATCACAGGTTTGCAGGTTCGGTCGTGAAGACTATGAAGGACGCAGCCACGCCGAAGGGGCTGCGCGGGCGCTTGTCGGGGTACCTGGCCGGTGAGCCGCTGTTCCCGATCGTCGTCCTGTTCCTGCTCAACGCCGTCGACGAGTTCGATTCCCGCACCTTCGAGCTGCTCGGTCCGGAGATCGCCGACCACTTCGGCGTGGGCATCGGAACCTTTGGGCTGATCAACATCATCGCGATCCTGCTCGTCCCTCTGGTCGCCATGCCCGTCGCCTATCTAGGGGACCGTTGGAAGCGCATGCCGCTGGCCGTGGCCGGCGCGGCGGCGTGGGGAGCGTTCTCGCTCGGCACGGGGCTGGCGCCGACCCTCGTCCTGCTCATGGTCACCCGCGTCGGATCGAGCTTCGGCAAGGTCGTCAACGAGCCGGTGCACGGCTCGCTGATCGCAGACTTCTACTCGCCGCGATCCCGGGCCAAGGCGTTCGGTCTGCACAGCCTGGCCAATCCCGTGGGCGCCGCCGTGGCCAGCGTGCTGGCCGGCGGCATCGCTGAAGCGCTCGGCTTCCGCGCCGCGTTCTTCTTCCTGGCTATCCCCACCCTGATCACGCTGATCGTGGCCATGCGCCTGCGCGAGCCTTCCCGCGGTTCGTACGAACGCATGGAAACGCCGGACGCGCCGCCGCTTCCCGAGACGGTGCGCCGCCTCTGGGCCGTGCGCTCCTTGCGCTACCAGTACATCGGCTTGGCTTTCGCCGGTGGCTCGATCCTGGGTATAGGCGTGCTCGTCCCCTTCTACCTGCGCGACGAGTTCGGCGTGCAGCCGTTCCTGCGCGGCGTGCTCATAGGAGTGGGCACCGCGCTGTCGGCCATCGGGATCGTGATCGGGACGGCCGTGGCCCAGCGCAAGCTCGACGAGCGTCCGAGCCGGGGGCTCGTCCTTCTGTGCTGGGCCGGCGTGGTCGCCGCTGTTTCCCTCGTCTGCCTGGCGATCGCTCCGACACTTTGGCTGTCCATTCTCTTCATCTGGACCGTCATGGTCGTTTTCGCCTTCGTCGCGCCCGGCCTGCGCGCGATCACGGCTCTGGTCGCGCCACCGGAGATCCGCTCTTCGGCGTTCGCTCTGGCCGGGTTGATCGCGCTGTCGGGGAGCGGCTTCGCCCTGGCCGGATTCCTGATCGGCGACCGGTACAGCGTGCGCTGGGCCGTAGCGTTGATGGCGCCGATCTTCCTGCGCGGCGTGCTCTATTTCTTCAAGGCCGCAACCTTCCTCGACGACGACGTCGAGCGGTTGCTGCCGGGGCATCGCCGTAAGGCCGCGGCACGTGGTCGGCGAACGCCGGTGCTGCTCGAAGCCCAAGGACTCACCGTCTCCTACGACGGTGTGCGCGTACTGTTCGGCGTCGACCTCGAGATCAGACGTGGCGAGATCGTCGCGCTTCTCGGAACCAACGGAGCCGGCAAGTCGACAACGCTCAACGCCATCTCCGGGATCGTCGTCCCCGACGGGGGCAACGTGTGGTTCGAGGGACAAGCCGTCACCGGCGAGGCGCCGGAGCGCACGGCGGCGCGTGGCATCGTCCAGGTCCCGGGGGGCCGCGGCGTGTTCCCGGGTCTGTCGGTGGCCGAAAACCTGAAGATGGGTTGCTTCCTCATCCGCCGCGATACCTCCCTCGTGGCGGAGCGGATGGACGAAGTAGCCACGCTCTTCCCGCGTTTGGCCGAACGCATGCCGCAACGGGCCGGATCGCTGTCGGGTGGTGAGCGACAGATGCTCACGCTCGCGCAGTCTTTCGTCCTGCGTCCGAAGCTGCTTCTGATCGACGAGCTCTCGCTCGGTCTGGCGCCGGCGCTCGTGCAGGAGCTGCTGGAGGCCGTGCGCGAGATGAACAGATCGGGGATCACGATCGTGCTCGTGGAGCAGTCGGTGAACATCGCGCTCACTCTGGCCGACCGCGCGTACTTCATGGAGAAGGGCGAGGTGCGCTTCCACGGTGCGACGGCCGATCTGCTCAAACGCCGCGACTTGCTGCGTTCGGTCTTTCTGGAAGGTGCGGCCAAGCGACGCCAATAAGGGGACAACCCTTCCCGACCAACGTTGACTACGGCGCAGAAACTATCGGCAAAGCGAAGGTCCCAGATCGCATGGAAGGCAGCCGAAGCTCGCTGGAGAATAAGCCGCCCAACCGATTAAGCGAATGGGTCAACCGATCGCGGCGGGCGCTTTTGCCGGATCGCTGCGAACACCCCCCGAAGTTCTTGAGTACCCGTGTAGTACCTTCCTCGGCGTTCACCATGCGGTTCGAATAGTGTTTTTTCCACAAGGAGTCGAAGATCGCGGCTTGCCGTCTGCTCGCTCATGTCGTGGCCTGACATGCGCCGATATGTGGCATTCCTTACGCGCCACCCTAGGGCTGCGTCGTACATAGCAGGTAGGACGCGTTCAGGCAGGCCGTGATTCTTCGCCAATCTTTCCAGGCCAGTCCACAACTGCTCGCTCTCCTTGATGCGCCGAAGGAGTGTGTGAGCCTGGTGGTAATGCGCCGTGAGCATGAATCGAATCCACGGGAGGGAGTCGCGCTCTGGCTGCCAACTGCCTCCACCAACCTCCGCCAGGACATCGTAATAAGCCCCAATGTTGCGACCTAAGTACTCCTCAACGCTGCAGAATTGAGGAGAGAGAACGCCGTCCCGCGCTATGACCAATGTTTGCAGACAACGAGCCATGCGACCGTTGCCGTCGCGGAACGGGTGAATCATCACGAGGTTGAGGTGCGCCATCGCCGCCCTGACCATGGCGTCAGTCGTGTCGGGCTTGTTCAAGTGATCGACCAGCTCTTCAATTAGACCCGGAACGAAATCAATGTCTGGGCCTTCGTACGTGATCTCGTCGGTTTCCTCGTTATGGACATAGATCGTTCCGGCTCGCCATAGACCAGGACGGTACTTGAGGTCGTGGTTGGTCATCATGAAATGCAGGCTTTTGAGTAGCTGTTCCGAGTATTCGAAACGTTCCTCGGGAGCAAGCTGAAGCACGTAGGTCATGGCGTCTCGGTAACCAACGAGTGCCAGTTTGGTCTCCAAGTCAGCATCTAGCGGTTCCTCCCCTTCGGCCGCTGCCGCGACATCATCCAGCGCAGCATTTAAGCCCTCGATGCTGTTCGAGCCTTGAATGGCGCGAGCGAACGACAGTCGCCGAAGCGAGCCAAACCATCGCCGAGGTTCTGCTAGCTGCGATCGGAGCCTTCTACGCAGCCCCTCAATTTCATGGCAGACGTCCAGCTCCTTTTCGGAAAGCTGTGGGCGCTCAAACAACATGATTGATACTCGCTTTCCATCCGTCTATCTGACTGTTGGTAGTATACAGCAGGACAGAAACTTATAGTCAAGATGAGGGTTGATAACCTACATTCGCTCAAGCATGATGGTCCCCACTACCCATGCTTTGCGGGACTAAGAGGCCGAAGCGATGAAGCGTGCGATCAGTTCCGAGGTCTCGCGGCGCCGCGTCAGCGCGAACACGTGTCCGGCCCCCTCGATGATCTTCAATTGGGCGCCGGGCAAAGCGTCGGCGTAGAACCGGCCGTGGTCCAGGCCGATCACCTCGTCGGCGTCTGCATATAAGAGGAGGGACGGGCAGGCCACGCCGGCGTAGTCCGGCGGCGCGCTCCGGCGCGCGGCGATGATCTGCGCGAGATCGTTACGCATCCCCGGCAGTGCCGACGGGCCCTCGATCATCGACCGCGCGTGCCGCAACAGGTCTTCGACGATGCGCGGGTCGCGCTTCGCCCGGGCGAGCTCGTCGGGCGTCAACGAACGTTCCAGTTCGGCCTCCACGCGCCGGGGATCGTCGATTCGACGGCGCCCGACGGCGCGCGAGATCGGCGTGAGCAGCTCGGCTAGTCCGGGCAAGACCGTCCAGCGCATGCCCCGTGGTACGGCCACGAGGTGAGCGGCCATCGCGCACACCGAAACGAGTGCCGTGGTGCGGTCGGGATGGCGTGATGCGAAGGCGGCCGCCGAGGGCCCGCCGCCCGAGACGCCCACGACCGCGCACCTCTCGATGCCGAGTGCGTCCATCAACGCGGCGTACGCGTCGGCGTGCTCGTCGTAGGTCCGTCCTACCGAAAGAGGCGTCGCGCCGTAGCCGGGCCGCGAGGGCAGGAGCACGCGGTGGGCGTGACAGAGGTCTTCGGCGAGCGGACGGCCCTGGCGCCAGTCGCCGGGTGTGCCGTGCACGACGAGCACGGCGGCAGAAGGCGCCTCAGCGATGGGCGCCGCTACCGCTACCTCGACCCGCCCGGCGGCGGTGTTCACCACGGCCGGTGCTACTTGTACTTGCTCCTCAGGTCCTGGCATCCGCCGCCGTTCGCCGTGAACTCTTCGTAGTAGCAGGGGTAGGCCGGGAACTCGTAGACATTCTTGGACGAGCTCCAGTCGGCCACCGTCCAATGAGAGAAGCCGCGCGTGCGGAACGGTCCGTCGGCGTCCGGGAAGGAGTACTCGACGGGGACGTGCGCGTCCCAGTAGACGTTCTGCTTGATCGAGTCCGCTCCGACCATAAGAGCGTTCGCGTCCAACCGACCCGTGCGCTCGAGGCCGCGCTTCATGATGTCGGCCGTGGGCAGTACGGTCATGCACGCCAAGATCACCGCGGCCGAGTCCTCCAGCCCGTCGTCGGGGTTGTAGGACTGGTAGATCTTCTTGCAGTTGTCCTGCTTGGGGTGCTCGCCGGGCGGGATCCGCAGGGACAGCCCGATCGCGTTCTCCCACTGCTTGGGATCCATCAGGCGTCCGGCCAGCTCGGTGTCGATGAGCGCGGTGTGGCCCGTCCACGTCCACGTCGGGTACCAGTTGTTGGTGCTGGCGGCGAAGGTGATGAAGACCAGACCGAGCGGGTTGCCGGCCATGTACCACACCTGCTTGCAACCCTTGTCCCGGGCACGGATCGCGGCCGTGTTCGCCTGCTGCTGCGCGGTGGAGACGTCGTCCTTGAAGACGATGATGTCGCGGAAGGCGATGCCCTGCGCCTTCAGCTTCTCGATGAGGATGGCTTGAGGGATGTCCCAGTTGCCGCTGGCTCCGCTCTCGATCCGCATGAGGCACGGCGGGTTGTTCGTCGTGTGCGTCTTCAGGTAGTGACGGCCGAAGCCCGCCCACGCCTCCAGCGTCGGCTCGATGGGCGGTAGCAGCTGAAGCCCGTTGGGCCCGTACTTGCGCAGCGACGCCGGGTCGTCGCGGCCGCCCCACACCGGGACCTTGCGCGAGATGATGTAGTCCGACTCCACGTGCAGGCCGGGCACGGCCAGGAAGACCTTCTCCTCGTCGGCCATCTTCACAGCGGCGGCGAGGTTGCGCTCCGGACACCCGGCCCCGCCGTCGTCGACGATGATCGGTGTGTACTTGCGCCCGCCGATGCCGCCCTTGTCGTTCACGTAGCGGGCGAAGGTGTTGATCGACTTTTCGATGTCCCCGGTCACGGCCGCACCGAGCACGCCTTCGATGGCCGCCGCGTCGCCGCAGGACCCGGCGTTGTAGGAGATGCCCACCTTCACGATCTTGTCGGTGACGCCCTGGGTCTTCAGGCCGAAATCGACGGGTGGACCGGAGCGCAGCCCGCCGATGTTGTCGGCGGCAGCCGTCGCCGACGGCGCGATGAGGCCGGTGGTTGCCGGCGTGGCCGTCGGCTCCGTGGTCGCCGGCGGCGGCGTGAACTCCGGTGCCGCCTGGGTCTGCGAGATCGGGCCGGCGTCGACGATGGGATGGGCGCCGATGGAGGCCACGGCCGTTATCAGCACGACGCCGGCCGCCATGCCGACGAAGCGCTGACCACGGTCGCTTTCGCCGAACGTGATGAGGAGCCTCAGCAGATGGTTCATGTGGCGGTCAGTTGAAAGGTCTCGGACAGCACGAGTCCGGCCGCACCCAGAAGCGCCGCTCGTTGATCGAGCTCGCTGAATGCCACGTGTACGGTCGGTCGCATGTGCGACATGACACGCGCACGCGTCCGTTCCTCGATCAGAGCTCGGAACACCTCACCACCACCGACGGCGTCGCCGTGCACGATGTAGAAGGGCGGGCTCAGCATCTGAGTGAGGTTGGCCAGACCGACGGCGATGTTGTCTGCGTAAGAGTGCATCAGTTGGGCGGCAGGGTCGTCGCCGCCGCCGGCACGGTCGGCGAGCGAGGCCGCATCCATCGTCGACGCGCCTCGGATCTTGCGTCGCGTTCCTTCTTTGCGGAGCCAGCCGAGGCTGGCGATCGTCTCCCAGCACCCGCGACGTCCGCACCGGCACCGCTCACCGTCCAGGACCACGGTCGTGTGACCGGCTTCCCCCGCGCTTCCGGTGGCCCCGCGGACGACGGCGCCGCCGAGCACGAGCCCGACGCCGATCCCGTGGCCGGTCTGAACAGAAGCGAACGACGATCGACCGCGACCGGCCCCGAACCACTTCTCGCCCAGCGCGAGAGCGCGCGAGTCGTTGTCGACGAGCACGCGCGCCCGGAAGCCGCGCTCGACCGTTGCGACCAGAGGGGCACCGACCAACCCGGGCACCGGTCCGGATCCGAGAACCTCTCCGGAGTCGGTGTCGCACACGCCGGGCACGGCGATCCCTATGCCGAGCAGGCTTTTCCGTGAGTTACCACACGCTTCGCGCAGCGCGGACGCGACGGCCTTCACGATCGCTTTTCCGTCCGCGTCCGTGCCGACCGTTCTATCGGCGCGCTCGAGGAGCTCGCCGCGGGCGTTGACGAGCGCCGCCTCGACGCTGCCCGGAGCGATCGTGACGGCCCCGGCCAGTCCGGCTCGGGGGCCGAACCACAGAGGCCGGCCCGGCTTGCCGACCTGTCCGTTCGGCTCCCGCGCCGGTCCCTCGGCGATCAGACCGTCGTCGATGAGTCCGGACACGATGTTTCCGATCGTTGCGCGAGTGACGCCGGCCATGCGCGCCAGCTCGGCCCGGGTGAGCGGACCGTGGTCGCAGAACGCCTGGATCACACGCGAGCGATTGACGTCACCTATGTCGCTCGGCGTCAGCAGATGTCCGTTGAGCTTCAAGTTGCGCTCCTTCAGCGGAAGGTCGGGCCGAGCCACGGCGGGAACGGCTCCAGCGGTGGAGGTGCCACCTCGGTGAAGTAACGGATCATCCAATAGGTCTGCAGGAAGTCGACTCCGTCGCCTTCCCAGCGCGCGGCCTCTTCGGCGTTGCAGTCCGGCACGACGCCGCCGCCGCAACCGATGATGATCGTCGGGTCTTTCTGCCACATGAAGTCGGCCGGACGCCGCAGCCCGACCGGGATCGGCTCCGTTGCGCGCAGCTTGGGATCGGATCCGGGCAGGGGCACGACGAGCTCCGTTGTGTCTGCGACGTTCTGCATGACGTCCAACTGGTCGGTGGGCACGCACTGGAAGGTGGTGCCGCACTCGGCCGTGTAGTCGATGATGTTGCCCACTGCATCGGAGTGCGCGCGGTAGTCCAGCCATTGCCGGTGGTGAGTCACGCCGGCATCGAGCCGTGCCGGCTGTCCCGTGAGCCCGTAGGTGATCGCTTCGAACAATGCGTTTTGGTCGTCGCCGGTCGAGGAGTCCATGACCCCGAAGGCGTGACGCAGCATCGCGCGCACGTTGGGGTCGGGCTCGAGACGGATGAGGTTGTCACCCGTGAGGTGGTTCAGGTGGAACTTGTAGTACGCGTCGTGCGGACTCGTGTTGTCGATGAGCTGCGATGCAGCGAGCTGAGGCAGCTCGGTCGCCAGCTCGGCGAGCCACAGAGCTTCGTACCGGGCGCGCTGGAAGTCCGTGCCGGCCACGCGCGCGGCATTGCGGGCAACCTGGAGCATGTTCATCTGGGCCATCGGTGTGTAGACGAACAACGGTGAGATGAATCCCTCGAGGTCGTTGCCGCCGAGCTCTGGGATCACGACCTCGCCGTGGGGGCGCGGCTGGAACCACAGGTACTTGAGCGCGTAGTCGGTCATCTTCATCAAGTCGCCGGCGACTTGGTTGCGCAGATGCGCGTCGTGAGGACCGACCAGGTTGAGCACGGTGGTCAGGCCGTGCGTCGCCCCCGCGTATTGGTCGCGGCTCGTCGAGCCCATGCAGTGGTACGTCTTCCCGTCCTCCCAGGGCAAGGTGACCTTGGTCGTGTAGCGGGCGAGACTCAAGTGCGGCGGCGCGTCGACGGGATTGCACACTCTGAAGAGCAATCCGGGCTCCCCGGGGAAGATGCCGCCGCCGAAGTCGATGTAGCCGGGATCGAGGATGTCGCGGTCGGAGTTGATCTTCGGGTCGAAGGTCGTCTGCCATTCGCGCGAGATGTTGATGAGCATGTGGTACTTGGCGACCATCTGGTCGATGTGGTCCTTGGCCTGCGCCAGCTGTCCGCTCCAGAAGTCGTGCTCGTCTCCGGGCTCGGCGTCGGCCAGCTCTTGTCGCGCGAGCACGTAGCGGTAGGACTGCGAAGCTAGGTAGGCGCCGGTGTACAGGCCGGCATCAGGCTCGCCGACCAGGGTCTCGATGTCGCCCGCGTTGCGCTCGGGTGTGTTGTAGCGCTGGGCGAAAGGCTGCCCGTAGTGGAAGTGATCGAGCAGGCGTTCCTCGAGGGCGAGCGCAGCGCCCAGGTCGGCCGCGGTGTCCAGCGGACCGGTCCCGTCGCTGACGGACGCCGGCGCGATCGATGCCCGGCCCGTGCCCGGCGACACGACGACGGCGGCCCCGAGTGCTACGGCACAAATGACGGCAACACGACGACGACGCATCCCTGCCTCCCTTGGCGGTTTCGTAGGTAGATACTACAAATCCCCCGGTCGAAGCTGCCGACGTCGGCGACCGGTACCCTGGGCCCGTGAAGATCACAGTCGGCAACGCGGAGATCGGCTACGACCGGGCCGGGTCGGGCGAGCCCGTGGTCCTGGTCATGGGGCTGGGCACCCCCCGGATCGGCTGGTTCAACCAGTTCCACTTCCTGTCCCAGTACTACGACGTCATCTGCTACGACAACCGCGGCTGCGGCGAGACGGTGTGCCCGGCCCCCTGGACGATGCAGGACATGGCCTCCGACGCCGTCGCCCTGGCCGACGCCGCCGGCTTCGAGTCTTTCCACCTGGTCGGCATATCGATGGGCGGGATGATCTCCCAGGAAGTCGTGCTGACGTGGCCCGATCGCGTGCGCACGCTCACGTTGATCGCCACGACGCCCGGAGGTCCCGAAGCCGTTCCGATGTCGCCGGAGTTCGCCGCCGCCCTGATGATCGGTGACCCAACCGAACGCATGCGCCGAACGCTGGAGCTCACATTCGGAGAGAGGTTCCGCACGGAGAACCCCGAGATGATGGAGCTCATCGCGAGCACGATGATGACCGGGATCCCGGGCATGGGCTCCCTCGGCGACGGGTCCGGAGGAACCGAAGGCTTCTTCGGACAGCTCGGCGCCGTCGCGATGTGGATGGGAGCCGGTGGGACGTCGGGCCGGCTGGGCGAGATCGACAAGCCCGCGCTCGTGATGCACGGCGGCCAGGACAAGCTGCTGCCCGTCGGCAACGGCCGGATCCTGGCCCGCGATATACCGGGCGCCCGGCTGCGGATCTGGGACGAAGCGGGTCACGCATTGAACGCCGAAGCCTCCGACGAGGTCAACGCCGAGCTCGTTGCGCACTTCGAGTCGGCCTCGGCCCGCGTCTAGCCCCGCCTGTCGGAACCGACGCGATACTTAGCGTCTGGTGACCCAGAACCCATCACAAGGGGCGCCTACGGCGCATCCTGAAGACCTGCTCGCCGACCTGAATCCGGTCCAGCGCGACGCCGTCCTGGCCACCGAGGGTCCCGTCCTCATCGTGGCCGGTGCCGGATCGGGCAAGACCCGCGTCATCACCTATCGCGTCGCCCACCTTCTTCGGTCCGGTGTGCGGCCCCGCCAGGTCCTGGCCATAACGTTCACCAACAAGGCCGCCGGTGAGATGCGCGAGCGCATCCGCTTCCTCGTGGGCTCGGCCATCGCCGACGACATGTGGATCATGACCTTCCACTCCTGCTGCGCCCGGATACTGCGCTACGAGGCCGAACAGCTCGGTTTTGGACGCAACTTCACGATCTACGACGAGCAGGACGCCGAGCGCGTGGTCTCCAGCATCTTGAAGGACCTCAACCTCGACCTCAAGCGCTGGACGCCTCGCTCCCTCAAGCACGCGATCTCGCAAGCCAAGAACGTGTGCGTGAGCGCGGCCGAGCTGGCGCAGGTGGCCTCGGGCTACGCGGAGCAGACGGCCGCTCGGGTATATGAGCTGTACGAGTCCCGGCTGAAGCAGGCCAACGCCCTCGACTTCGACGACCTGCTCATGCGCACGGTACAGCTCTTCGAGTCCAAGCCCGAGGTGCTCGCCAAGTGGCAGGAGCGTTTCCGCTACATCGTGATCGACGAGTACCAGGACACCAATCACGCGCAGTACCGAGTGGTGTCGCTGGTGGCGGCGAAGTACCGCAACCTCTGCGTGGTGGGGGACGAGGACCAGTCCGTCTACGCATTCCGCGGCGCCACGATCCGCAACATCCTCGAGTTCGAGCGCGACTACCCCGATGCGAAGGTCTTCAAGCTCGAGCAGAACTACCGATCGACCCAGAACATCCTCGACGCGGCCAATGCGCTGATACGCAACAACACACAGCGCAAGGACAAGAAGCTCTTCACCGATCTCGGCAAAGGGACCAAGGCCGTCCGCTACCAGGCCGACGACGAGCACGACGAGGCGCACTTCGTCGCGGGCGAGATCAACCGGCTGACCTCGACGGATGTTGGGGGGGTGTCGGGGGGGCGCAGTGTTGCCCCCCTGACTGGAAAGGACGTGGCCGTCTTCTACCGGACCAACGCGCAGTCCCGGGTGCTGGAGGAGACGTTCCTGCGCTACGGGCTCCCGTACCGCGTGGTCGGTGGCTTGAAGTTCTACGACCGCAAAGAGGTCCGGGACGCCATCGCCTACCTCCGCGCCGCGCACAACCCGGCCGACCGCGTGTCGGTGGTCCGCGCCACCGGCGCGCCAAAGCGCGGGGTCGGCGACACATCGATGGAGCGCATCACCGAGTGGGCGCTCGCCAACGAGCTCCCACTCGCGGATGCCTTCGCCCGGGCCGACGAGATCCCGGGCCTGACTGGACGCGCGAAGGGTGGCGCGTTCGACTTCTCACGGATCCTGCGTCTCATCCGCGATCGCGACGCCGCCGGCGCGCCTTTGGGCGACGTCGTGCGTACGGCGTTCGAGGACTCTGGGCTGCTCGAGTCGTTCAAGGCCGAGAACACCATCGAGTCCCAGAGCCGCGTCGAGAACCTTCTGGAGCTCGCCGGCGTTGCCGAGGAGTTCGAGAAGGCGGCCAAGCAGGAGGGCGCGGAAGCGAGACTGGCCGACTTCCTCGAACGTACCTCGCTGGTGTCGGAGGTCGATCTGATGGCCGACACCGATGAGGTCATCACGATGATGACGCTGCACAACGCCAAAGGACTCGAGTACCCGATCGTGTTCCTCACAGGTCTGGAGGAAGGTGTGTTCCCGCACATCCGGTCGATGAGCGAGCCGGACCAGCTGGAGGAGGAGCGGCGGCTTGCTTACGTCGGGATAACGCGCGCGCAGAAGCTGCTGTACCTGACGCACGCGTGGTCGCGCAGCCTGTGGGGTGGGACCAACTACAACCCGCAGTCGCGTTTCATCGGCGAGATCCCCGAAGAGCTGATCGATGTGCTGCGGGAGGCCGAGCGTCCGCGCGACCGCGGATGGAACTCGCGCTGGGAGCCGAAGGTAAAGCGCCCCCGGGAGCCGGAAGGAATGACGATCCGCGTCGCGCGCGGTGATCGCGTCCTGCACGAAGCCTTCGGAGCCGGAGAGGTCGTCGAGGTGTCGGGGAGTGGTAACGACACCGAGGTCGTGGTGAACTTCGACGACGAGGGCCAGAAGCGTTTGGTGCTGGCCTACGCGAACCTCACTAAGGCCGGCTAGTTACCTTCAACAGTCCCTGCGCGGATTCGAGCAGCAGGGGCATACCGCGCTCGCGATAGGCATCGATCGCGGTTGCCAACAACTGGTGGGCGCGCTCCGAGTCCTCCGGACGACCCCGCCGGATCAGCATCTCGGCGTAGCGGTGCCTGATCACGGGGTCGTCGAATACGTTCGGCCAACCCTCAGCCTGGCGCAGGGCCGACTCGAAGTGATGCTCGGCTTCGTCCCACAACCCGAGCACCGTCGCCGCCATGCCGGCTACGCGCTCTGTGTTCCCTCCATCAAAGGGTCTCGTTGGGCTGCTTTCGCACGTGGCCGATAGAACCGGGTACAGCTGCGTCAGCTCCTCTTTCCACCCAAGGATCGACATACCTTCGCAAGCGCAGCTGAGCAAGATGCGTGAACCCGAAGTCAGGGAGCCGGGGTCGCGAGGGAGTGCCGGAAGGTGTTCGTCGAAGATTGCCCGACAGGCATCCGCGTCGCCTGCGTAGGCCCGATTCAGTAGCTTCCAGCCAACACCCAACCCGCTCCATGCCGATTCCGGTTCCAACCCGATCGCCGCCTCGGCCTGTTCGAGAGCGTCGTCGAGGTTCCCGCGCAAGGTGTCGATTGCACAGAGCCACACGTGCGACTGAGAGACCCACGGGGAAGAGATGCCGCGCAGCCCGCTAAGGTCGAGCTCCCCCCGTTGATAGCACTCGTCCAAGCTCCTTCCGGCCATCGACTCTGCGAAGTACACACCGCGGGCCGCGAGCACCTCGCCGGCTTGGTGCCCTACCTTGGCTCCGAGCTCGACACCTTCTCTGGCGACGGCCAGAGCTTCGTCAAGGGCTCCGCCAGAGGCGTACGCGTACGACAACCACGACAGAGAGTCGACGAGCGTCCAGAGGTCGCCCGAACGACGCAGATGTTCGACCGAGCTACGGCCCGCGACAATCGACTGTTCCCCCCGCGCGTGCGACCAATAGGAGACGCAGTGTCCCCACTGGATCCGCCCAAGCGCTCCCTCGTCGCCGCTTTCCTCGGCGATCTCGAGCGCTTCTGTGAATCCGGACTCGGCCGGATCGAACAAGCCCGCGAGTCCGGTAAGAGCCGCGGCCGCTCCCATGAGTTCGGCGCGTACCGAAGATCGCGTGGAGCCGACCGCTTCCAGACCTTCGGCGTACTTCGCATAAGCATCCGCGAAGCGAACCAGCCATAGGAGCTGGTAGCCCATCTCCCAATAGAGCCTGCCGGCGGCTTCCAGCTCTCCGAGGGCGGTGTAGCTGATGGCGACTTGGTCCCAGATCTCGATGCATTCCTCGAAGCGACCGAGCGCCCGAACCGCCCATCCTTTGCGTTCCAACAGCTTCGCGTGGTGCAGAGCGTCCGCCTCGTCTACCACGGTCAAGGCGTCGTCGATCGCTTTCAATGCCTCCTCGAACGCCGCGGCCTCCTTCGCGCGGTCGAAGGTCCTCTCGAGATATTCGAGTGTCCGCTCGGTCTCCGCGGCTGCGCCTGCTTGAACGAGGTGGTTGGCGATCTCGGAAGGACGTTGCACACGGCCGTCCGGATCTAGTCGCTCGAGCGCGTTGGCGACGGTGAGGTGCAGACGTTGCCGCCGCAGCATAGAAAGGCTGGCGAGCAGCGTTTGCCGGATCAGCTCGTGCGCGAAGAAGAAATGGACGGCCCCGTCGCGCTCCTCCGGCACGATCACCCGGGCCGTTTCCGCCTCCTCGACGATGTCGAGCAGGGCGCCTGAATCGACGTCCGAGATCTCCTCGAGCAACGAGAACGGGAACGCTCTTCCAACGACCGCCCCGGCGGCGAGCACTTTTTGCGCTTGTTCGCCCAGCCGCTCGAGTCGCCGACCGACCACGAGCCGGACGCTCTCCGGCACGTCGAGCTCGTCCACTTGTATGTCAGAGCGGAAATCGCCGGTCTCGTCGAAGAGCTTGTGCTCCTCGTTCAGGTGCCGGAACACCTCTTCGACGAAGAACGGGTTGCCCTCCGTCTCGCTGAAGATCGCATCCACGATCGCATCGGGTGCGGTCTTGCCGGCCATAGCGGCGACCATCGTGGCGACCCCGTCGCGATCGAAGCGCTTGACGGGTATCCGGTCGATCAAGCGAGCGCGTAGAAGGCGTTCGATCGTGGCGGCCAGGGGGCGGGAAACGTCGAGCTCGACGTCGCGGTACGTGGCTACGCCGAGCACGCGCATCTCCGGCATGAGAGCGGCCATGTGCTCGATGAGCAGCAGTGTTGATTCGTCCGCCCAGTGGACGTCGTCCATCACGAGCATGAGCGGGAAGCGCGCCGCTCCACGACTGATGAAGGAGCTCACGGCGTTGAAGAAGTACCGACGCTGCTGTTCGGGCGGAAGCTCGAGCGGCTCCGGGATGTCGGGGAATCGCCTCCGCAGCTCGGGCACCATGCGTGCGACTTCGCCCGCGTCCTCACCCATGTCCTCTCGGACCATCTCCGGAGGGATCAGCGCGAGGCCTTGCTCGAGCATCTCAACGAATGGCGAATAGGGGATCGATCCCTCGGACTCGTAACACCGTCCGAACACGGCGAGTGCGCCGCGCTGCTCCGCCTCGTGTATGAGCTGCTTCACCAGCGTCGTCTTACCGACACCCGGCTCCCCTCCGACCAGGACGAGTCCACCGCGGCCGTCGAGGGTCGACGTGAGCTTTTGGCGAAGGATCGCGAGCTCGCTCTCCCGTCCGACGAATACCTGCTCGGTGACCTTCGTCGTCTCGCGGACCCAGATGACCTCCCATAGGCGCCACGGCTGGGGAAAGCCCTTGAGCTCGTGCTCGCCGGTGTCGTTGAACGACACGTCGGGGATGGTTCCGCCGAGCTGTCGGGTGACGTCGGAGACGAGGATCTGGCCGCCGGACGCCGCCGCGCACACGCGCGACGCCGCGTGGATGGCCTCGCCCGAGAGCTGTTCGTCCTTGACGGCCACCTCACCGGTGTTGAGGCCGATCCGGACCCGGAGCGGCATGGAACGCGAGCGGTTGAAGGCGTCGAGCACGCGCTGGATCTCGATGGCGCACGCGATGGCGCGGCGAGTTGAGACGAAAACGGCGAGGAAGCCGTCGCCGAGGGCCGCCTTCTGGTCCTGGCCGCGGTGCTCGGCGATCACGGTGCGGAGCAGCTTGCCGTGCTCGTCGAACAGACCGTCGGCCTCGGCGTCACCGAGCGAGGTTCGGAGCGCGGTGGACCCCTCGACGTCGGTGAACATGATGGTCACCGGACCCTCGGGCATCTCGATGCGCTGTTCGGTCATCCCCTCGCCAACACCTTACAAACAGTGCATGCGCGCCCGAAACGCCGGCGCCTCGGTGACCGTAGGCGCGACCCGTCGTGGCCCTCCAGGCAGATCGACGTGCTCGGCCGGCCTGCGCACCCACCTGCTCGGGTTCCTGGGGGCCGGGTCGATCCAGCGTGAGGGCCTGTCCGTTCGCGGCCTGACGACGGCCGCCACGATGTGGATCGTCGCCGCTGTGGGGGTGGCCGTCGGGCTGGGGATGTATTGGGCAAGCGGTGTCACGGTTGTGATCACGTTGGCGAGAGTCCGATTGCGCAGCGAACCTCGTCTACAACCTCGCTCGGACGGTCGTTGAGGTCACGCTTGCAGTAGCGCAGAACGTGATAGCCGACATTGTTGATCCTATTTTGCCGCGGGAGGTCGGACTCCCACTGGCGCCGGTCCGCATGATGACCGCCGTCGTACTCGATCGCGACACGCTGCTCCGGATACGCGAGGTCTACGCGCGCGACGAACCGTCCTCGCTCGTCACGAATCTCGTGCTGCGTCACGGGGGCCGGAAGGCCAGCCGATACGAGCAGTCGCCGCAGCTCGTTCTCCTTGCTGCTCCCCGGCGTGTTGCCGGGCGTTCGCGCGTCGATCAGGGCCTGCAACGTGGCGATCCCACGGACCCCCCGTCCACCACGGCGATCGATCGCCGCCTTGAGGGTCGGAAGGCTCGTCAATCCCCGGCGCAGAGCACTGTCGATTGCATCTTCGAGAGCGTCCGGAGGAAGGAGACCGGCCAGATCGACCAGCGTGCGCGCGGGCGTGGTAAGCCGAAGCGGTCCGCGCCGGCAGACGTCCCGGGGGCCGAGAGCCGACACGCGATGAACGATCACACCCTTGAGGCGGAGCTTGCGTCCTTCCAATACGGAGAGCTCGGGTACCGTCGATGCGATTCCTTCGAACCCAAAGACAACTGCGGCAGCGAGATGACTGATGGCTGTTCCGGGGCCGCCAGAAAGTAGTGCGGCCACGAGGAGCTGCTCGAACGACTTCGGCAAGCCGTTGAGCCTGTGCACGCCTCGATGAACGGGAATGAGCCGACCCTTCGCGATGAGGCGCGTGATCGCGCTTGGACCAAGTCCGGCTCCCAGAAGCTGACTTCGCGTGATGACCCCGAGCTGAGGGGCCGCGATCCGCGAGATCGCACGTTCCATACGTCTTCCCGGCCGTGGGGAAGGCGTGGCCATCGAAGCACGCAGTGCCGACATCGCTCCTTCTTCGGAAACGAAGGTCCGCTCAGCGAACCAAAGTTTCCGGAGAAATGAGGAAAAGAGCGTGCGGCGACGCCGAGGAGACGCGGGGCGCCGACTTAGGCGATCAGCTTCGAAAGCCGGGCCGTCTGCTCGACCTTCTCGAGATGCCGGCAGACCTGATCGACGAGCTCGGGCGAAAGCAACAACGACGTGTGCCCGATGTCGGAGATCAGATGGTTGTGAACGTTCGGTCGGTCCGGTAGAACCGCGGTCTCCGGCGGGATGAGAAGGATGTCCAAGTCGCTGTAGAGGTTCACGTACTTGGTCTTCCGCTTTCGCATCCCGGTCTCCAGCGCCCGGCACACCTCGGAGCCCGGACGCATGTCCTTGGCCG
Source organism: Actinomycetota bacterium (assembly GCA_040905525.1). GTDB lineage: Bacteria > Actinomycetota > JAICYB01 > JAICYB01 > JAICYB01 > JBBDRJ01. The sequence goes on along the minus strand of JBBDRJ010000019.1, from coordinate 52,490 downwards.
CCTGACCGAAGCCGAGGTAGGCGGCATACGTGCCCCGATGCGGTGTCCCGATCGTCACGCAGGTGTCGACGATCTTGTGGCCCCCGAGCTGCTCCACGTACCAGCGTGCGACGACGCCGCCGAGGGAATGCCCGATCACGTGGACGCGGCCCGATCCCGAAACCTGCCGGACGTCCTCGACGTAGCGGCCGAAGCGCTCGGCGAGGTCGGGGACCGAGTGGCCGATGGGGTTGTAGTTCATCCCGTGGATCCACCTGAAGCCCCGGTCGCGCAGCTCCTTGGAAAGGACGACGAATCCCGACCGGTTGTGGAAGTAGCCGTGGGCCAGGACAACCGGCGTGTCGTGGATCTTGTCGACCTTGCGCCCGTCGCCGTTGCCGGTGGGACGCATCTTCACCGGGGGCAGCCCCATCGGGTATCGGATGATGTGCGTGCCGATGCCCCGGGCCTCCTGAACGAGCCCCTTGAGGCCCCGGCTCGTGGCAAGGTCACGAGCCAGGCGGGTTATGTGCGGTATGACGCCCAGGGGCGAGGGCGCCACACGTGTACGTTCTTCCAGCTTTTCCCCCACCGGATGCTCTCTTCTAAACGTTAACCCGTGTTAAGGACATTCTTCCAGGTCAGTAGGTCCTTTGCCCAACATGCTGAGCAGCCAGGCGGCGCCACCTGCGGGTTCTGCGCCGCCGCCGAACTGCGCTCCTCACGCCCATGAGACGCTCCACCTCACCGGCCACGACCGCGGCCAGCTCCGTGGCCGCGACCTCGGGGTTGGCCTGTACCCCGCCCTCGGGCTCGGCAATCACCTCGTCGACGATCCCGGCAGCGACGAGATCGGTGGCGGTGATCTTCAATCGCTCGGCCAGCTCGGGGGCTTTGGCGCCGTCCCGGTAGAGGATCGCGGCTGCTCCTTCCGGTGCGATCACCGAGAAGACGGCGTTGGACCAGGCGATGACCCGATCGGCCGTGGCCATGGCCAGCGCGCCGCCGCTGCCACCTTCGCCGGTGACGACCGCGACCGTCGGTGTGTGGCACTCGAGCATCGCCATGAACGTCTGGGCTATGGCGGCCGCGATGCCTCCACCCTCCGAGGACGGCAGCGGGTCGGCTCCCCTGGTGTCGATGATCGTCACGACGGGAAACCCCACCCGTTCGGCCAGCTCGATCGCCCGGATGGCTTTCCTGAAACCTTGCGGACGGATCCGTCCGTCGCCGACCGCTTCCTGACCGATGGCAACGACGTGGGTTTCGGTGTCCCATAGATGTCCGACCTGGACGACCACGTGCTCGTCGTCGGGCTCCCCGGTTCTGTCGCCGCACAACTCGACGGGTTCGTCGAGGAGGGCGTCCAGGATCGTCCGCGCTTTCGGCCTTGCCGGATCGCGAACCAGTTGGAGTTGCTCCCAAGCGGTCGGCGTACGAGGCTCCACCCCGGCAGCGCCGGCACCGAGACTCCTCGACCGAGTCTTTTCTTTGCGCTCGGGGACCTCGTGTCCCGCCAATGCAAGTAGCGCTCGGCTGATGTACGAGCGCTGATCGCCGCTCGGAACGATCGCATCGATGAGTCCGTGCTCGAAGGCGAACTCGGCCGTGTGCAGGTCGGCGGGAGGCTCGGCCCCCGTGAGCTCCGCTACAACCCTCGGCCCGGCGAATCCAACCGTGGCCAAAGGCTCGGCTGCGACGACGTCGGCCAGCGACGCGAACGATGCGTAGACACCGCCCGTCGTCGGGGACGTCAACAACGTGACTTGAGCAAGCCCCGCGCCGCGATGTTGGCGTCGTGCCTCCGTCGTCGAAGCCATCTGGGCCAGCGCGAACATTCCCTCCTGCATCCGCGCGCCGCCGGAGGCCGTCACCGTCACCACGGGAAGACGCACGCGCCGCGCGGCGTCAAAGGCGTTGGCTACTTTCTCGCCGACGGCCAGCCCCATCGATCCGCCGAGGAACGCGAAGTCGGTTACGACGAGCGCGCACTTGGCCCCCTCGATCTCGGCCCACCCCCAAACGCAGGCTTCGTTGAGGCCGGACTCGGCCCGGGCGCTTTCCAGTTGCCGTCCGTAGCCTTCGAAGCCCAGCGGGTCGCCGCCGACGAGGCCGGCGTCCTGCTCGTCGAACGAATCGGTGAGGGACGAGATCCGCTGGAGCGCGGACGGGCGCTCGGTCAAGACCGGCGGCTTCGGGACTGAGCCCCGACTCGATCGGTCCGCAGCGGTTCGAACACGCGGATGTAGGTCGCGAGTCGCTCGGCGGCGTCGACGGCGGCTTCTTCGCCGGCTCCGTCCTCCCACACCTCGGAGATCCGCCGCCACGAACCCGATTGGGAGCCGATGAACGGTCCGGCCTCGGGCGCCTTGCCGAGCTCACGCCGCCACTTCTTCTCGACCGCAGCCAACCGCTCCAGCACCTCGTCGTTGCGAGCGCGGTCCTTGTGCTCGGCGTGGAGGCCGATCTCGAGAGCAAGGCCCGAGCGCCGGCGGATGTGCTGCACCTCGTAGTGCTCGCGCGACTCGTCTCCGTACCAGATCTTCAGGTTCCACGATGTGCGGTACCACTCGAAGTCGCGCATCTTCGGCGGGAGGAAGCTCGTCAGCGCGTCCGCCACGTCGTCGTAGAAGGCTTTTCCGGACACGGAAAGTAGTATGCGGGAGCCACGCCGACCCAGGGGGAGGCAACACGGATGGACAAGATCGAAGTCGTCGAGTTCACCGACCCCGGGTGCTCGTGGGCTTGGGGAACCGAGCCCAAGCTGCGTCTGCTGCAATGGCGCTACGGCGACCGTCTGAGCTGGCGTCGCGTGCTCGGCGGACTCATCGGCGACATGAACAACTACAGACCGGACTTCGATCCCGTTCGCGCGGCGGCCAAGTACATCGACTACTGGCACGGTGCCTACCGGTACACGGGCATGACCTATCCGGTGCATCTGCAGTGGATGTACACGTCCACCGAGCCGGCCGGTAAGGCCGTGAAGGCCGCCGAGCAACAGTCGGACGAAGCCGGCGCCCTCGTGCTGCGCCGCCTCCGCGAATCGACCTTCGTCTTCGGACTTCCGGCCGACAACGCAGAGCGGATCCTCGATGCCGTCAAAGGTGTGGACGGTCTCGACCTCGAACGCTTCCGGGCCGACCTCAATGCAGAGATCGTCGCGAAGGAGTTCCGCGAGGACTGGGAGGAGACGCGCCGGCCCAACGACTACGTGATGACGCTGGAGGGCGACCGTCCGGGCATCGGCCGCGCGAAGAACACCGAGGGCCACTGGCGATTCGTGTTCCCGACCGTGATCTTCCGCGGCCCCCAGGGTGAGGCGACGGTGCCGGGGTGGTGCGAGTACGAGGAGTACGTCGCGGCCATGGAGTCGGTCGCGCCGGGCTCGACCGCACAACCGAAGAAGGACCCGACCCCCGCCGAAGTTTTCGCGACGTGGCCTACGGCCGCGCGCAAGGAGCTCGACGTGCTGTGCGGCGAGGGGGCCGAGCCCCCGAAGGGCATTACCAGCCACCAATGGGGCGACGGAGAGTTCTTCCTCACGGCAGCCGAAGCAAAAGCTCGGGAACTCATCTGAGAGTCAGCTCGGCCGTGTACGTGGCGCTGAAAGAGATCGAGGCGGGCGAACGCTCACCGGGGGCCGAGAACCTCGAGCTCGTAACCCCTACGCGACCGAGTTGACCGGAGTCGCGGCGGGGAGGCGAACCGTCACCTTCGTTCCCCGTGAGGTGTTGGAGTCGACCGATATGGATCCGTGGTGCTGGTCGACGATGCCCTTCACGATCGCCAGGCCGAGTCCGGTGCCGGGCTCGGCACTGCGGTCGGCGTCGGGGGACCGGAAGAAGCGGCCGAAGAGCTTGGGGATGTCGGATTTCGGGATCCCACGGCCCGTGTCGCTGACCACGACGCGTACCTGATCGCTCTCGCGCACGGCCTCGATCTTGACCGTGCCTCCAACGGGCGTGAACTTGACCGCGTTCGAGATCAGGTTCAAGAGCATGCGCTCGAGCTGAGCCCCGTCACCCAGGACGAAACCGACGTCCCCGTCCACTTCGACGTGCGTGTGCAGCGACTTCGCAACGGCGGACGGGTGAACCGATTGCATCACCGACCGAACGATCGGCGCGACCAGTGTCGGTTCGACCGCCATCTGGAAGGTGCCGGCCTCCAGCCGGGAGACGGTCAGCAGATCGTCGATGAGGGAAAGCAGGCGAGAAGAGTTTCGGCGGACGATGTCGAGCATCTCGCGGTCGTCGCCGCCGACGCCCTTGCTGCCGTCAACCAGATCGAGGTAACCGATGATGCTCGTCAGAGGTGTTCGCAGCTCGTGGGAGACCGAAGACACGAACGCGGTCTTGGCTTCGTCGAGATCGTTGAGCTTGGCGACCATCTGCTTCTCGCGCTCGTAGGCCTCTTGGAGTGCCTTCTCCGATTCCTTTCGGAACGACACATCGCGGACGAAGGCGCAGAAGGTCTGTTGTTTCCCGGATTCGAGAGCCCACACGGCCAGCTCGACTGGGAACTCCTCTCCGTCGCGCCGCAGCGCGGTGAGCTCGAGCCGAGTGTTGAGGATCGGTCCCTCACCGGTTTCCATGAAGCGACGGATGCCGGCCTGGTGAGCGTCCCGGTGCTTGTGCGGGATGATCATCTCGGCCAGCGATCTTCCGATCGCTTCGTCTTGTGCCCAGCCGAAGGTCTGCTCGGCCGCCGTGTTCCAACCGATGACCCTTCCGTCCTCGTCGATGGACACGAACGCGTCGTAGGCCGATTCGATGAGCAGCCGGGAGTGCTCGACCTCGGCGAGCATCACGGCCGAGGCCGCCTCGCGTTCGGCCACGCGTCCGAGCTGGGTTCCCACGGGAGCAACGAGATCGAGGAGACGTTGGTCGGGGAGCTCGGGACGGTCGGAAAAGAACTCGAGGACGGCGACGATTCGTTTCTCGACCAGGACGGGGAAGGCGAAGCCGCCGCGCACGACGATCTCGACGCCGCGCCGGGCCCGGGGGAAGTTGTCGTCGGTTAGGGCGTCGACCATCCACGCCGGCTTGCCCGTGGCGAGCACCCGGCCGGGCAGGCCGATTCCGCGCTGTAGCGGCGTGGTCTCGGTGACCATCCTGAAGGTCTCGAACCGCGCGCGATCCTCGATGTGCCAGATGTCGGCGGAGACGAGCTCGTCTTCGTCCGGACACTTACGCAGGAACGCGTGGCCTACGGGCCAGCCCGTGTGCAGGCAGACCTCGTCGATCCCCGATGCGATGGCGTCGGAGAAGCAGGACGCCTCGTTGGACACCTCGGCGATGCGCCGGAGGAGCTTGAGCGCGGCAAGGTCGTCCATCACCGGGGGTGATGGCACAGCGGTGCCCACGGGGAGATGTACGTCCCTCATGAGCGTGAATCGGACCCGGGGCGGCGGGGGTTAGCCGCCCGAAGAGGCTGCTAAGCGAATGCTAAGTAATCCCTAGCGGGACGCCCGCGGGGCGCGTTTTCGCGCCCGGGGCTTGGCCGGGGGGAGCTTCTTGCTCGAACGCGCGGTTTTCCGAGACCGCTGGCGAGACTTCTGCCGTGGCGCCGCGGTCTCGGCCGCGGCTTCAGCGAGGGCGGCCATCGAGCGGGCCGCCTCTTGCTTGGCCAGGCGACGGTCCTCGGCGTCGTCGAGGTTGTCGATGAGCGCTTCGTAGTCCTTCTTTACCTGCCGCATCAGTGCCTGCTCCCGGGCGTGCCAGTGCGCCCGGGCCTCCTCCCGAACGGCCGTCAGCGCGTTGGTGTGCTCGGTCTGCACTTGGTGAAGCGCCTCCGAGAGCGCGTCTGAGCGTTCGGTCTGCTCGTGCAGGGCCTGCTGCTGGGCGAGCAGCTTCCGCTTGGCGCGCCGGATCGTTTCCTGCAGACGCTCGACCTCGTGGGTCAGCTCGTGGACCATCTCCCGGCTCTCGGTCTCCAATCTCTCCAGGCTCTCGCGCAAGTGCTCGACCAGATCGACGTAGGGCTCGGGCTCGGCCCCCTTGGGAAGTTGTGCGCGCCGTGCGCTTTCCAGGGCTTCGGCGGCTTTGGTGAGCTCGGCCCGGACGAAGTTCTCGCGATTGGCTTCGTCGAGCAGCATCTGCTGGCGCTCGGCCTCGCGGCGCGGGCCGTCCTTGAGGGCGAGCTCCCGTTCGCGATCTTCGAACGATCGCCGGGCGCGATCCAGGCGATCGGGATCGTGCTCGAGCGGCTCGACCCCGTAGTCGGCCTTCTTGCGGAAGATCTCGGTAGGCGGGAGCTTCGGGTGCTCGTCTGTCTGATCGCGCGGCATAAACGCTCGTCTCGGGGCCGGAGTCGGTTCGAAGGGTGATTCTAGCTCCGGTAGCATCGGGTGCAGAAATGGCTGGTCGGCACCGAATCCTCATGGCAAAGCCCGGCTTGGACGGCCACGACCGTGGCGTCAAGGTCGTCAGCCGCGCGCTGCGCGACGCGGGGTTCGAGGTGATCTACTCCGGGCTGCACCAGACCCCCGAGCAGATCGTGGAGGCGGCCATCCAGGAGGACGTCGACGCCGTCGGCTTGTCGTCGCTGTCGGGTGCGCACATGGCGCTGTTCCCGAAGGTGATCGACGGCCTGCGGGCCAAGGGTGCCGACAACGTCCTCGTGTTCGGCGGGGGGATCATCCCGACCCACGACGTGGGTGTCCTCAAATCTCAGGGGATGGCGGAGATCTTCACCCCGGGAACGACCACGACAACGATCATCGACTGGCTCAAGAACGCTCTGGGCGGGGAGGCCGCGTAATGGACCTGCTCGAGTACATGGGCAAGCAGGTCTTCGCTAAGTACGGGATCCCCGTGTCCGACGGAAGGATCTGCACCACGGCGGACGAAGCCGAAGCCGCGGCCGAGGCCATAGGCGGACGGGTCGTCGTCAAGGCGCAGGTGCAGGTGGGCGGACGGGGCAAGGCCGGCGGGATCAAGCTGGCCGACACGCCGGAGGAAGCACGCAAGCACGCCGAAGCGATCCTCGGCATGGAAATCAAGGGTCATGTGGTCGAGCGGGTGTGGGTGGAGGCGTCCACCGACATCGCCAAGGAGTACTACGCGTCGATCCTGCTCGATCGAAGGCAAGGACGTCCGCTCGCCATGTGTTCTGCACAGGGCGGGGTGGACATAGAGGAAGTGGCGGAGAAGGACCCGAAGGCGCTGAAGCGCATACACATCGATCCGCTGATCGGGATAAAGCCGTTCCACACGCGCTACCTAACCTCCGATCTGGACGAAGAAGCGCGCGCAGGCGCGGCGGACATATTCACCAAGCTTTTCGAAGCCTTCATGGACGGCGACGCGTCGCTGGTGGAGATCAACCCGCTCGTGCTGACCACGGACGGGCGCGTCCACGCGCTGGATTCGAAGCTCTCGGTGGACGACAACGCGTTGTTCCGCCACGACGACTACAAGGAGTATCTGGACATCCTCACCACCGATCCCCAGGAGAAGATCGCCAAGGAGAAGGGGATCGCCTACCTCAAGCTGGACGGAACCGTTGGGGTGATGGGCAACGGCGCGGGCCTGGTGATGTCGACGCTCGATCTGGTGCAGCTGGCCGGCGGTGCGGCGGCCAACTTCCTCGATGTCGGCGGCGGTGCGTCCGGCGAGCAGATCGCGGCCGGTCTGGAGATCGTGCTGTCGGACCCGAAGGTGAAGGCCGTGCTGGTGAACATCTTCGGAGGCATCGTTCGCTGCGACCTGGTTGCCCAGGGGATCATGGACGCGCTGACGCGCGTGGATCTGAAGGTGCCGATGGTCGTGCGTCTGGATGGGACGAACGCGCCCGAGGGCAGGAAGATCCTCGAGGAGGCGAACCTCGACGGTGTGACGTCGTCGGCCACGATGTGGGAGGCCGCGCAGCTCGCCGTCGAGAAAGCGCGTGCTCAGGATCGCCCGTAGGGCACCCTTGTGAATGACCTCGACGACGCGGTCAAGGCGAAGCTCGAAGAGCTCTTCGACTGCGAGTGGGACGACGTGCTCGTCGTCATCGAGACCGCGGCCACCAAGAGCGGACGCACGCACGCTGAGGTGATCGCGGGCCTGCTCGAGCGCACGGAGCACAAGCCGACACCGGGCACGAAGATCAAGCGCGGTCTGATCCGGTGGATCGGCAAACCGTGGCGCGAACGCGAGAACCCGTGGGACCGCTTCAAGGACCGGGTGCCGCCACCACCGCCGCGCACCGACACACCGGCCGAAGACCTAGAAGAGTGGACGCCGCTGAAGCCCGACGAGGATGAGTAGCCGGGCGCACGGGCCCGGACGTGCACAGGCGGCGTCCGCCAGAGTCGGGTTCGAAGGCAGCTAGCGCGGAGCCGGGGCACCTGCTCGCGTGCGCCGGTGCCGTTTTCCTCTCGTGCCGAGGTAGGCAGCCGCCACGGCGTTGTCACGGAGCACGGCGGACGGTGATCCCTCGGCAAGGACGCTACCGAGGTGGAGACACACCATGCGGTCCGCCATGGCGGCGAGTAGCGGGACATCGTGCTCGACTATCACGAAGGTGGCGCCCGTCTGATCGTGCAGGTCGATGATGAGCTCGGCGAGAGCCTCGCTCTCGGCTTGTGCGACGCCGGCCGTCGGCTCGTCGAGCAGCACGACCGAGGGCTCGTGCGCCAGCATGCACGCGAACTCGACGGCTCGCCGTGTGCCGGTCGACAGCTCCGAGACGAAGCTCGTGCCCCACCGCTCCAGCCCGAGCAGGTCGATCAGCTCGACGGTCCGTTCGCGGACGGACCGCTCCGAACGCACAGTCGCACGCACACGAAGGACGGAGGCGACGGGCTCTCGTACGTCGACGTGTCGTTCGAGGGCGACGGCGATCGTCTCAGCGACCGTAAGGTTCGGGAACAGACGAGCGTCCTGGAAGATGCGGCCGAGGCCGAGTTCGGCACGGCCGGCCGGCGCAGTGCCCGTGATGTCGTCCCCGTCGAGCACGACCCGCCCGTCGTCGCACGCCTCGAACCCCGAGCAGACGTCCAGGAGCGTCGTCTTCCCCGCGCCGTTCGCACCGATGATGCCGAGGATCTCGCCGCGTCGTGCCTTTAGCGAAACTGCGTCGAGCGCGGCGATGCCCCCGAAGTGCTTGGAGACACGGTCGACGACCAGCGACCCCCCCACGCGTCCGTTCCGCGACCGTCGGCCGTCCAGCGACGGCCGCGCCTTCCCGAAGAAGATCGAGCGGACGAGATCGGTACGACGAGCCAGCGTGGATGTCGACCCGTCATAGCGGACGGTCCCACGCTCGAGGAAGACGGCGCGGGCGGCCACGGACGTCGCGAGCTCGAGCGACTGCTCGACCACGAGCACCGACGTCCCCTCCCGGTTGAGGCGTCGCACGATGTCGAGCAGGTCTGCCACGACCTTTGGGTCGAGGCCGAGCGAGAGCTCGTCGATCATGAGCACGCGTGGCCGGCACAGCAGGGCGAGGGACAACGCGAGCATCTGCTGCTCGCCTCCCGACAAGTCCGACGCGCGCTGAGAGACCCGATCACGAAGCTGCGGGAAGCGCTCGAGGACCACGTCGACGCGCCGTTCGGCCTCGGCACGCTCGCGGCGAGCCGACCACACCCCGAGCCGGAGATTCTCGGCCACCGACAGCGACGGGAAGACGCCGCGCCCACCGGGGAGGAGCACGAGCCCCGCGCGTACCCGCTCCACCACGGACATCTGCGTGATGTCGCGTCCATCGAGCAGGACCCGTCCGGCGCCCGACGGAAGCACGCCGGCGGCCACGCGCAGCACGGTCGACTTGCCCGCGCCGTTCGTCCCGACGACCGCTACGATGTCGCCGTCCCCCACGTCGATGTCGACGCCGTGCAGCACTTGCACGCGTCCGTAGCCGGCATCGATCCCCTCGATGCGAAGGGCCGGGGTGGAGCCGTTGGATCGCCTCGCGACGCGGTGCGTTCGCGGTGCCGGCGCCGGGTTGACATCGCGCGCAGGAGACACCGAGCCGCCCCACAGCAGGCGTACCGTCGCGTCACGGGCGCGGTAGAGGAGGCTGCCGAGGCCACCGGGAACGACGAGCAAGAGCGCCAGCAGGCCGGCGCCTGTCGCCAGGAGCTGCACGGCTCCCTGGAGGAAGTACTCGGCCCCCTTGACGTAGACCGCGCCGAGGAGCGCGCCGGGGATCGAGCCGAGCCCGCCCACCACGACCATCGTGAACGACGAGATGCTGTGCGCTGGGCTGTAGCTCCCGAACCCGACGCCGCGGAGCGCGACGACGAGGACCCCACCGGCCAGCCCGGCCAGGACGCCGGACAGACCGAACGCGATGAGCCGCGCGCGTGTCGGGCTGATGCCGTACGCCGCTGCGGCGCGCTCGTTGTCTCGCACCGCGAGCGCTATGCGTCCGGCGCGGCTGCGACGGTAGTTGTGCGCGATGACGATGGCTACGGCGAGCACCGCGATCGAGAAGGCGAAGAAGGTCCGCGGGGGATCGAGGTCGATCGCACCGTCGAAGAGCGACGGTCTGTCGAGCGTCGGCGGCACGAGGGCCGGGAAGTAGCGCGCCGACAGCAGGTATGAGGAGACCGGGACGGCGAAGGCCAGCGTGGCGACGGCGAGGAAGGGCCCGGAGATCCGTAGCGCCGGCAGCCCGACGAGGATAGCGCCGACGCCTCCGGCGATCATCGACACTACGAGAGCTACGAAGAGGTCGGCCTCGTAGTGGGTGAGGATGCTCGCCGTGGCGGCGGCACCGATCCCCACGAAGGCGAACTGGCCGAGGCTGATCTGCCCCGCCCATCCCACGAGGGTCACGAGCGAGACCGCGACGATCCCGTAGACGGCCATGTCGGCAAGGAGCGTGAGTTGGGGATCAGGAACCGTAAATGCCACGAGCACGAGCACGCCTGCGGCCACGACCGGCACGGCGATCTTCGATGCACGTACCGCGGTCCTGCGTGCGATGTCTGGCGCGAGCGGCCGGACCTCCTCCACGGCGACGTGTCCACCGAGGTCGTCACCCACCGTTCGCCGGCCGCGACGCTGCAGGAGCAGCGCGCCGAGCACGACCACGAAGAGCGCCACGTCCACCGCAGCGGCGCTCGGGTAGGACCAGAAGATGGCCTGCTGCACGACGGAGATGCCGACGGCGGCGCAGAAGGCGACGGCCACGCTCTGCATGCGGGCGATGACGGCTGCGGCCAGCGGCACGACGAGGGCCGTCGGGCCGGAGATCACACCGACGTTGACGCCGGTGATCGGGGTCTGGAGGAGCGCACCGATCCCCGAGAGTCCCGCGGCTACGATCCACGTGACCGTCGACAGCCTGCGTACCGGGATCCCGAGGAGGGACGCACGCTCGCTCGAGTCGGCGGCGCCGCGGATGGCGATGCCGATGTGGCTGCGACCGAGGAACCACCAGAGCGCGACGCACACGATAGGCACCACCGCTCCGACGATGACGTCGTTCCCATCGAATGTGACGGGCCCGATGCCGAAGGTGACGTCGAGCGGTGCGCTGAACGTCTCGAAAGCGCCGAGGTCCGTGAAGACCGTCGGGAGTGCGATCTGCGCGGCACCGAGCAGCTGCGCCACGCCGAGCGTGGCCACCGTGACGATCAGCCGGGGCGCCGTGAACAGGCGTCGGATCACGACGAGGTCGATGAGGGCTCCGGTGGCGAGCGCGACGGCCAGCCCGATGGGGACGGCCACCAGGTACGGGAGCCCCGATCCGGTGACCATGATCACGGCCATCGCCGAGGCGAGACCGCCGATCTCGGCTTGCGCGAAGCTGATCGCCCGGCTCGCCCGATAGATCAGCACGAGCCCGACCGCGGTGAGGGCCTGCAGCGAACCCAGGACGACACCGAGGACGACCACTCCGAGCGGGAGCCCGCTCGGCAGGACGGACGCCGCTACGGCGTAGGTGGCGATCGTGAGAGCCGCGCCTGCGAACGGTTTCGCAACGCCGGTACTCATCCGGCCAATCCCGACGCGATGAGTTGGGCGACAACGAGGCTATTGACCTGGTAGACGCAGCCGACCACGGGACCTTCGGCGAACGTCTGGGCCACCGGCGCGAGAACTGCGACGACCTCCTGCTCGAACGCCAGCGCCTCGGGACGGAAGGTCTCGACCAGCGGCTCCAGGGGGTCGAAGACCTTGCGCTCGACGAGCAACGCGCCGTCGATGGCTTCCTGGAGCAGCGGCTCGTACGGCTCGAGTGAGGGCTGCGCGAGCGGGACGAAGGGGAGGAGCGGTACTAGGAACGGGACGACGAGTGGCAGCGCCGCGACGGCCTCGGGACCGAACGGACCAACGAGCGGGAGGAACGCGAGCAGGATGGGCACTCCTGGTGGTGGTGGGTCGGTCGCCGGGAGCTCAAGGGAGCAGGCGGGCTCGTGTGCCGGTGCGTCACTCGCACCGTCGACGTCGGGCGGAGCGGCCCCGATCGCCCCGAGGGGTGTGGCAGGAGCAGTGCTCGGCTCGGCGATCGGCGCCGACGGACGAGCGGGCTGTGCCGACGCGCGTGGCGCAGGGGAAGCCTCCGGCGTCTCGGTTGCCGGCAGCCGGGGACCGGCCTGCATACGCACCGGGATCCGGCTCGGCAGGAACGCCACGAGCGTCGCGATCGTGGCCAGCACGGCCACGGCACCGACGTAGCGCCGTCCCCACGCTCGGGCGATCGCTCGTGTCTCGCTCATCGCCCGAAGCACCTGATCTGGGTACCTGCCGGCCCCCACGCATCGGGCCGGTCGAACGGGAACGCGACGTCGTCCTCGCACGGCGCCCACGACCCCCGCTTGCCGTTGGGGCTGAGGCGGTCGGGATCCCAGTAGACGATGCCCGCCGACGCCGTCGGTGTGAACGCCCTTGGGCCGAAGCTCCAGTCGCCGAAGTCGCCACCCGGGAGCGAGGGCGGAAGAGAGAACATCCCTTGCTGGAAGGATCCGGGCGTCAGCTCGGGCCCGGCCGCTTGCAGCGCGGCGAAAACCTGGAGCAGCTGGAAGTAGGCGAGCTCGTAGTAGACGGCCGCGGGCTCGGTGTCCGGACGCGCGAGCTTGAACGCCGCATACGCCTCGGACGAATCCTTCGGCCTGAAAGACGGACCGTTGGAGATCGCGTGCGCGAACTGTGACTGGTCGGCGAGTTGGGGAGCCGCGTCGTGTACGTTCAGGGGGATCCACTCCGGACGGTACTCCTGTTTGGACGCCGCCTTCGTGAGGAAGATGGTGAACAGCCCGTCGCAGAAGCAGATCACCGTCGTGACACCCGCCTGATGCATCTGCGCGGCGATGTTCGCCGCGTTCTGCTGGAAGGCTCCGATGTCGAGGGGATAAGACACGCGGCGTGCGAGCTCGACACCACAACGAGCAAGCCGGTGTTCGATCTCGTCGGCGACCTCGAGCCAGGTCGGTGTCTCTAGGGTGATGAGCCCGAAGACGCGTTCGTCGTCATGCATGGCCTCATCGCCGGCGAAGATCGCTGGCAGCCCGCGCATCCGCTGGCAGGCGAGGTTGGACCACCACGCCGCCAACTTCGAACCAGAGGGCAAGACGCTGTACTGGAACGGGCTCAGCTCCTCGTACCAGCTTTGCGGGCCGTACAGGAACCCCCAGGAGATGACCTCCTGGTCGACGAGTGCGTGCGAATAGAAGAGGGATTGCGCGGTCGGGATAGTGACATCGGCGAAGGCCCCGAGCTGGCGAGCCGTCACCGCGTCTGCTTGCGCCTTCTCCTGACCCTGGCCGATGTTCTCGAGGAGGAAGTCCCCCTGACCCTGGAACGGCTCGATGACGACGCGACGTCCAAAGAGCTCGAAGTTCGCGTTGAACAGATCGAGGTAGGCCTCGAGGTCGCTGAGGTAGCTCTGGTCGCTCGGTATCGCGTCGCCGACGAGCGCCGTGAGGGCCTGCTGCTGCGCGGTGTTTGTCGTCCGGTAGGAGAGCGTGATCCTGTCCCGGGTGACACCGGGTGCCGTGGCGCCGCCGTTGTCGCCGTCGAAGGCCGGAGTGCACGTGGGCGCGTAGCGCGACCACGGGACCTGGCGCGCGCCATCCGTGCACGCGACCCCGCTCCTCGCGACGCCCACGGCCGACGGATCGTTCGCCGCGGAGGCCACAGCGCCAACACCGGTGCGCTGCGCGGCGGCTCCCGTGGGGTTGCCCCCGCCCGGATCGATCGTCGCGCCGGGGGCCTGAGTCCGCTCGCCCACCGCAACGCCGGAAGGAGCGCCGTCGGGACGTGCGGTGACGGCGACCATCGTCGAGACGAGGATGACGGCCAGCACGAGGGCGGCCGGTGGCACCACCCGTCGGGTACGGCGGTGGAGGGCACGCCGGGCATCAGATGTCCGGCCCCCAGCCGTCGTCCCGGTCATCTCGAGGGCCTCCTTGGCTCGGAAACCTATGCGGATCGCGCCGACCGCTCAGGCCGGTGGCGGCAGGTGGTCCCAGCGACGATCCGCTTGAGGTTCTCGATGGCGGGAGTCATGTTCTGCAGGATGCTCATGAACGCCGACTGGTCCGCCGGGTCGGTGAGGTGCTCGAGGGCGCCCTGGAAGAAGCTGAGGCGCGAGTTCATGATCCACTCGCCCACCTCCGGCTCGTTCATGCAGGCCATCTGCGCCCGTTGCCCGACGAGCAGGGTCTTCGGGAAGTCCCGAGCTTCGCCGGTGAGGTCGTTGGGCGGACAGAGGCGGTTCTTCTCGTCGCCGCTGTCCCTCGTGGCCTCGACGACCCCGACGAGCGCGGGGCTGAACGGATCGAGGCCGAACAGGATGCGCTGCGGCGTGATCCGGTCGGGCTCGAAGATCGGACGGGTCGGGGGGGTCCCAAGGCCGGGCGCCGTGCAGTCCACGTGCACCCGACCGGCGTCGGTGGGGATCGAACCTTCCTCGAGCTCGATCCGATCGGTGCCGATGTGTCGGACGCGACCGAGCCGCACCACGCTCTCGATCCGGCGCAGCGTGACCCGCTCGTACTCGCTCAGGATCACGCCGCGGAGCACCGCCGGCTCGACGTCGGGGTCGAGCCGGAGGAGCCCGCCCTGCGCCTCGAGGCGAACGAACAGATCGGTCATGTCTTCGGCCTCGGTTGCCGCCGCGAGTATCGTGGCGAACAGCCGCACGGTCGAGCCAACGCGCTCGAGTGGTTGGGTTGACGCGCGGTCGATCGTCCAGGGGTCCCGCGGCCGGATCCATCGGATGTCCTCGGGCGCCATACCCTGCTCGATGAGCCAGCAGCAGGTGTCCATGGACGTCTTGCCCGCGCCGATGACCGTGTACCCGGAGCCCGCATCGGTCGGCTCGACGAGGTCGTTGGGCGTGACCAGGCGCGCACCGTCCTCGACGCTGAACGACGGCGTGTGCCTCGAGGGGATCGTGGTTTCGATGTAGGTGGCGTCGACGAGCTTGCGCCGAACGCGCACCGTCGTCGTCTCGCCGGTCAAGCGGGAGGTCACGCGGTGCTCGCCTGAGGTGCCGTCGTAATCGGTCAGCCCGAGGAAGCGGACTTGTCCGGACGGGAGCATGCGCTCGTCCAGCACTCGGCCGTAGTAGTCGCGGACCTCTGCCGCCGTCGCCCGTTCGTAGAAGCCGGCGTTCGAGCCGCTCTCGTCGATCCGGTTACGGCCCAAGGGGGTCGAGTTGACCCCGTACCACGCGGATGGCTGGTGCAGGCGGAGGAACGGATAGTCGTCGTTCCAGTGCCCACCCGGACGGTGCCGCCGGTCCACGATGACGACGTCGGCGTCCGAGTGGTCGATCAGGGTGTCGACGAACGACATCCCGGACGCCCCTGCGCCCACGACCAGATAGTCGGTCTCGATCGCTCTCACCGAGTCCCCTCCTTCTTACCATCTCGCGTCCCCAAGATGGGCTCGAGTCGACCTCGAACGTCGTCGGCGTCCAGGACGACGAGGAACTCGTCCATGCCGTGTTCGCCCAGATCCGCGATGCGATCCTCGGCGTCCTCGATACACGGCAGCGTGCACGACACGCGGAGTCCATCGAAGCTGCGCCCCGCTTCGGCACAGGCGCGGCGCAGGAATGCGGCGCGCTCGAAGTAGGTGTCGATAGCGTCGGCCGAGAGGAACCAGCCGTCCGCCTCTGCCGCCGCGAGCCGCAGCACGTCGTCCGAGACGCCGGCCACCGTAACCGGCACCCGCGTGTCGGTCTTGATGACGGCGAGCGCCTGCCGTGTCCGCCTCCCCCGTTCGTCTCGCGACGGAAACTCAAGGCCCAGGGCCTCGTAGTCGCTGCGGTCCCACCCCGTGCCGAGGATGATCCGGATGCGCGCTGGAGCCAGGCGGTCGAGGCTCGCGATCGATTTCGTGAGCATCGCCGGGTCGCGGAGCGAGGCGTTGAGCATGTACGCGCCGACCTCGACGCGCTCGGTCGCGCCGGCGACGGCGGCCGCCGTCGTGAAGAGCTCCGCGTGGTCCCGTGAGAAGCGGTCGGGGACCCACACCGAGTCGACGCCGAGGCGTTCAGCCGCTCGGGCGAGGTCGACGGCGGCGCACTCGTGCGCCGGCAGGACCGCACCGAGCTTCAACGTCGACCTCGCGCGCGTCGTCCTTGGTTCCATCGGGTCATGCCCGTCTCTTCGTTCGGATGGGAGCATCCAAGACGACGGGCGTGGAGGATCCGTTGGAAGCGTGTTGGATGGCTGATGTGCGTGAACATCCCCCTTACCAAGGCGGCCTCACTCACAGCCTGGTTGACTGGACCTGTCGAACGGAGGTGAGGGGTGGTGGGATGACGATCGTCGTCAACGCGAAGCTCTCGAGCTGATGGACGGCAACAAGCTGCTCGCACCGACGGTGAGGGTCGTCCGGCGGATCGACCACCTGTCGATGGTCGTCGACGACGCGGCGGCCACCTTCGGCATGCTCCGGGACCGTCTGGGGCTCGTGGTGATGACGCCGGTCTAGGCGGGCCTCTGGGACTTCGGTGACGGCCCGGCCCTCCGCCTGGTCGAGCGCGATCGCGACGCCATCGTCGAGCTGAAGCTGCGGGTGACCGACCTGGCGCGGTCCGAGCGCTACCTGAGGGAGCGGGGCATGCTCGCGTCCAGAGCGGATACCGAACTCGCGATCTCCCCAGACACCCTTGGGGGTCTCACCGTGACGCTCGTAGGGTGAGCCCAGAGCGGAGGCCCGTGCGGGAGGTGATGCTCGCCGTCGCCCATCTAAAGGGAAGGGACTGCACGCCGGTCGGCCCGAACTGTCCGGGGACCGGGCGCCGCCGCCACCGCCGCGCATCAACAAGGGGGCCGAAGACCTAGAAGAGTGGACGCCGCTTGAGCCCGACGAGGAATGATCCGGCGAGAGCCGATACAGCATGATGTCTTAATGTGCTAACATGCTGCTATGGTCCGAACTCAGGTGCAGCTCTCGGAGGAACAGGCCGAATCCCTGCGCAGGCTCGCTGCCGAGAGGCGCAAGTCCATCGCCGCGGTGATTCGGGAGGCCGTTGACCTGTTGCTCGGCGAAGACGACCGTCGCGCCCGCATTGAGCGGGCTATCGCTGTGGGTGGATCCGCCTCGTCCGGGTTGGGCGATGTGAGCGAGAAACACGACGAATACTTCGCCGAGGCAACTCTTGCGCATATTCGTCGATAGCTCTGCTCTGATCGCACATCTCGACCGCGACGACCGCAACCACAACCGTGCGATCGAAACCTTTCGATCGGCTGCCGCCCGGGATGTGCTCGTTACGCACAACTATGTGGTCGTGGAGAGCGCAGCCCTCCTAAGAGTGAGATTCCGCGCTGAAGATGTCCGGACGTTGCTTGAGGATCTTATTCCGGCCATGCGAGTTACTTGGGTCGACCAGGCCACGCACCAGGCGGCGATATCAGCGCACCTGGGGAGCTTGACGCGAAAGGTCTCTCTCGTGGATTGGGTTAGCTTCGAAGTGATGAGACGCAGTCGAATCACGACCGCCTTCACTTTTGATCGCGACTTCAGGGCCCAAGGATTCGAGGTTGTGCCCTGATCTTGGTGAGCGATTCTGGGCGGAGCGCTCTGTCGATGACCCCCGGTAATCTACGCGCATGGCGATCCTTCTAACTGAGGACACACGCGTCTGCGTCCAGGGGCTGACGGGGCGCGAGGGGACATTTCACGGCACGCGCAACCTCGAGTACGGGACGAAGATCGTGGCCGGCGTGACGCCGGGCAAGGGCGGTCAGAGGGCGCTGGACGACCGCGTCCCGGTGTTCAACACGGTGCCGGAGGCCGCGGACGAGACGGGTTGCAACGCGAGCCTGATCTTCGTGCCGGGTGTGGCGGCGGCCGATGCGGTGCTGGAGGCGGAGGCGGCGGGGTGCAAGCTGGTCGTCTGCATCACGGACCCGGTGCCGGTCAGAGAGATGATGCTGGCCGTCGCCTACCTCGCTGGACGCGACTGCACCCTTATAGGACCGAACTGTCCGGGGCTGATATCGCCGGGCAAGGGGAACATGGGGATCATCGCGCCGGACATCACGACGCCGGGTGAGGTGGGTCTGGTGTCACGCAGCGGAACGCTCACCTACCAGATCATCAACGAGCTGACGACGCGCGGGATGGGACAGACGACGTGCGTGGGGATCGGCGGCGACCCGATCGTGGGCAGCAGCTTCATCGACATGCTTGGGCGCTTCGAGCAAGACGCCGACACCAAGGCCGTTGTGATGATCGGTGAGATCGGCGGGGACGCCGAGGAGCGGGCGGCGGACTTCATCGACGAGCACATGAGCAAGCCGGTGGTGGCCTACATCGCGGGGTTCAGCGCGCCGCCGGGCAAGCGGATGGGCCACGCGGGAGCGATCGTGACCGGTTCGTCGGGAACGGCCGAAGGCAAGGCGAAGGCGCTGGAGGCCAAGGGCGTGAAGGTGGGCCGGACGCCGACGGAAGTGGCCGAGCACATGCAGGCGGTGCTCGGCAGCTGATCTAGTCAGGGCCGCAGCTCCACGAACCCGGCGGCGGCGAAGTCGCCGTCGAAAGCCAGGGCGTCGCGGATGCGCCTGCGTCGCATGACGGCAAAGCTCGTAGCGTCGACGAACGAGTAAGAGCGCTCGTCGTGACGGCGGAGCCATCGCCATGCCTCTTCTTCGAGTGCGTCTTCGACACGCACGACCTGCACGCGGCGCGATCGCTCGATGAGATCGAGGAGACGAACGGCGCGTCGGTGGTCCAGCCGCCTGCGCGTGAACGTCCACGTCTCGCCGACGATGTGGTTGGTCGAGATGATCGGTATGTCGTCGGCGGACCAAAGGGCAGACGCGTCGTCATGATGGTTGTCGGCGGGGATCTGGAGGGCGACCCAGAAGCTCGTATCGGCGAACCTCATCTGCCGTAGACGACCTCGTCGATGTCGTAGGAGGCCTCGACGTCCTTTGCCCAACCGACGATCTCGTCCAGCGGGTCGCGTCCACCGGAGGAAAGAGGAAGCTTGTCCCTTATGAAGTCACGGATCAGCGCGGCCTTGGACGTGCCCAGCCGAGTGGCCTCGAGGGCGAGGGCGTCATCCATCTCCTCCTGTATGTAGATCTGGAGCCTTTTCATGGGTAAAGTATACATCAGTATATCCGCTGTATACGGTACCGAGCCCGACCCGAGAGCATCGATGTGCCCGACCGGTTGTAAGTCTAAGTTACAATCGGTCACATGGGCGACCGTACGGTGGTACCGCGCAACCTCGTGCCGGCCCTCCTGCGATCGGCTTCCCACTATCCGGTGGTGACCGTCAGCGGGCCCCGGCAGTCGGGGAAGACCACGCTGTGCCGGGCGATCTTCCCGCAGCTCCCGTACATCTCCTTGGAGCGTCTGGACCTGCGGGCTGCGGTCCGGGAGGACCCGCGGGGTTTCCTGCGGGACCATCCATCAGGAGCCCTGATCGACGAGGTCCAGCACGTGCCTGAGATCGTGTCCTATCTCCAGGTAGAAGTGGACGAGGACCCGACGCCCGGGCGCTTCGTCCTGACGGGCTCGCGGCACTTCGGGCTTGTGGAAGGCATCTCGCAGTCACTGGCCGGTCGGACGGCGGTCCACTCGCTGCTCCCGCTGAGCTTGGACGAGGTCGCGCGTTTCCGTGCTCCACCGACCGACCTCATGACCGCCCTATGGACGGGGTCATACCCGAGGATCCACGACCAGGCGATCCCACCCGGCGAATGGTTGTCTGACTACGTCACAACGTATGTGCAGCGCGACGTCCGGCAGATCCTGAACGTCGGCGATCTGGAGGCATACGAGACCTTCGTCAGGCTCGCCGCCGGTCGGGCTGCACGAGAGATCAACCTTTCGGCCATCGGCTCGGACGCCGGCGTCTCACACAACACCGCGCGATCCTGGCTCTCCATCCTTCAGACCGCGTTCCTTTGCTTCCGCGCGCCGGTGTGGAGGACCAGTGTGCGCAAGCGCGTGGTCAGGGCTCACCGGCTCCACTTCTTCGATTCGGGACTGGTGTGCAATCTCCTGGGGATCGACTCGCCCGATCAGCTACGCCGGCACCCGCTTCGCGGACAGATCTTCGAGACCTGGGTCGCTTCCGAGATATACAAGGCGCGAGCGCACGCAGGGGAGCGCCCGGGGATCTACCACTACCGTGAGGTCACGGGATTGGAGATCGATGTGTTAGCCGAAACGTCGCGAGGCCTCGCGGCCGTTGAGGCGAAGTCGGGGGCAACGGTCGGCGGCGACTTCTTCCGCAATCTCGAGCGTTTCTCCTCCATCTCGCCTGACGCCCGGCTCGCTATGGTCTACGGCGGGGACGAAAGGATGCGGCGGCGCGACGTCGACGTCCTCGGATGGCGGGACATCCACGCTTTCGACTGGGTGTAAGAGCCTAGGAGCTTTTGCGGCGAAGCCGGCGGACGCGCTGAGCGGTCGCGCGATCGCGGTCGCGGTTGGCGGCGTCGATGCTTCGGAACTTCTTGACCCCTCGGTCGAAGGACGGCGGCGCCAACCGAGTGGCCCTGGCCCAAAGCGAGCTGATCCGGCGAGCCAGTGCTGCGTCGTCGGAGCTTGCGAACAGCGCCCGGCGGGCCTCGTCGGGATCAGAGAAGCGGCGGACGCTCATGGGCCCTCCTCGAGTCCGAACATCTTCCGGAGAGCATCGGCGTCGGCCTTGTCGATCGGTCTGACCGTGTCTTTCTTCATCCGGTACAGCGTAGCCGGGGTTGCTACCCGGACCACGACGTCGCGGACGGTCTTCGATCGATCTCGGGATCGTCCCAAACGCTGTGCAGCGCCCGGCGCAGACGTTCGATGTTGGCACCTTCGACACGGAGGAACAGGTCGATGTCCTCTGTGGCCCGGACGAGGCCGTGAAGGTTCAGCGCCGTGCCTCCGACGAGCACGTACTCGACACCTTGGTCGTACAGGGCCCGAAGGAGGACGAGGATCCGGTCGAAGTCCATCAGTCAGGGCCGTAGCTCGACGAGCTTCGGCCACCGCGTGTTGCGGGCTGGACGGGGGGTCTCGACGGTGCGTGCCATGACTCCATCGTAGGCATGGCGGCCGACGCAGCCGCTGGCCGAGTGTGCCGTTTTGCCTGTTAACCGGGCCGGACGCCGGTACCCTGGACGCTGGGGTCAGCGTCGCGCGCGTTGGGGCGATTAGAAGGTAGGCACTCTCGGCACGTCCCATCGGGCGACGTGATCCGCGCGGTGATCCACGAGGGATTGGGATGAAGCACCGAATCAGGACGAGAACAGCTTTCGTGACCGTCGCCGCAGTCGTGGGCGCGTCGTTACTGGCCGTTCCGGCCACCGCCCAGCGGCCCGAGCAAGCCAAGGACCGCCCCGGCCATCAACAGCAGGACACTCGAGACTTCAACGAGGCGGCCGGCGCGGCCCGGAGCAAGGGATCGGTGCGGGTCATCGTCGGGCTCCCGGTGGACTTCAGGCCGGAGGGAGACGTGAGCAGCTCCCGGCGGCAATCCCAGCGCAGCGAGATCGCCGGCGAGCAGCAAGGGGTGCGCCGGGATCTGGCCGGCAAGCCGTACGACGAGATCTACGCCTATGCAGCCATTCCTTATATGGCGCTCGACGTCTCCGAGGAGGCGGTCGATGCGCTGCGAGAGTCGGAGAGCGTCTCCAGCATCGAGCTCGACCTCGCCCACCGCCCGACGCTGGCCCAAAGCTCTCCGCTCGTAGAGGCCGACACGATGTGGAGCGGCGGCTTCACGGGCGCGGGCACGGTGGTCGCGATCCTGGACACCGGCGTCGACAAGACCCACAGCTTCTTCGGTGGCCGCGTGGTGGAGGAGGCCTGCTACTCGAGCGGAGCAGGCTCGTCGGATCCGATCTGCCCCGGCGGGGGAACCAGCCAGACGGGGCCCGGCTCGGGAGTGAACTGCAGCTCTTCGATAGCCAGCTGCAACCACGGAACGCACGTGGCGGGCATCGCTGCCGGTAGCGGGACGACGTTCCACGGTGTGGCGCGAGGCGCCAACATCATGTCGGTGCAGGTCTTCAGCCGGAAGAACAGCGGGTGTAGCCCGAGCCCCAACCCATGCCTGACCGCCTGGACCAGCGACATCATCAAAGGAATGGAGAGGGTCTACGCCCTTCGAGCCACGCATAACTTCGCGGCTGTGAACCTGAGTCTTTCCGGCGCCGAGTACAGCTCGGCCTGTGACGCAGACCAGGCAGCATGGAAGGCTGCTATCGACAACCTTCTCTCGGTTGGCATAGCGACGGCAGCGGCGACCGGAAACGATTCGTCGACGGACTCGATCGGATCCCCGGCCTGCGTCTCGACCGCCGTCGCGGTCGGCTCGACGACCAAGCAGGACGCGGTGTCCAACTTCTCGAACGGGCACGCGACCCTCGTCGACGTGTTGGCGCCGGGATCGTCGATCAACTCCTCTGTGCCCGGCGGCGGCTTCGCGTTCTTTAACGGCACGTCGATGGCGACTCCGCACGTCACGGGGGCGTTCTCACTGATGAAGCAGAGGTTCCCGTCGATGACCGTCCAGCAGAAGCTGGACGCGCTAAAAGCGACCGGGGTCGCCGTGACGGACACGAGAGCTAACCCGTCTTTCAAGACGCCGCGCATACGCATCGCTCAAGCGTCGAATCTGTTGGATGGGCTGGTGTACGAGGACCTAGGCGTGCCCAACTTCAGCGTGTCTTCTGATGCGGATGGCGGTTCGCCGGTTGTGTTCACGATTCCCGGTGGTGAGACCGAGCCTGGCGATGTCATCGGCTTCAGTTTCGCCGGGACTGTTACCTCTGGTGTGAGCTCGAACGGCAGTTGGGCGTCAGATACGTGCATGACAGTAGAGGCGCCGAACGGAACGGCTTACACGGTTGGCGGCTACAGCGGTGCGACCGCGGGCTGCAATGTGCACCCATGGGACTTCCAGGGCAGTGTGTCGAGCAGCAACGGCACCTACGAGAGCCAACATGGGGTCGCGTACCAACCGTCAGTTTCCGACGACGGCAACTGGACGATCACGTTCACCAACGACTGGAACGACTCCGATGCCGCAACCATCGCTTGGACGGACGTAACAGTCACGTTGCACAAGTTGCCAGCCGATGTCCCGCACACACTCGGCGACTACGACGGCAACGCCACAACCGACATCGCCGTCTACCGACCCTCCACCGGCCACTGGTTCATCAAGGGC
>JBBDRJ010000019.1:0-28825 GCA_040905525.1 Actinomycetota bacterium | reverse complement strand
GACGTCCCCGTCCCCGGCGACTACGACGGCAACGGCACAACCGACATCGCCGTCTACCGACCCTCCACCGGCCACTGGTTCATCAAGGGCCAGCCCGGAATCAGGTGGGGCATCCCCGACGACGTCCCCGTCCCCGGCGACTACGACGGCAACGGCACAACCGACATCGCCGTCTTCCGTCCCTCCAACGGCACCTGGTACATCAAGGACCAGACCGCTACCAAGTGGGGCGTTTCAACCGACGTCCCCGTCCCTCTGCCAGCAGCGATCCACGACGCGTACTTCTGATCACCTATGGGCCGTGCCACTCTGTGGAGAGATTGAGCATGGACGGTCGACGGGTACCGAGCCGGCTGCTTCGGCGAGTTGCCCCGGCAGTAGTCCTGGTGGCGGTCGCGATCGGAACATCCGCGTCGGGGTCGTTCGCAGGCGAGCAACTGTTTCCGTCATCCACGGGGTTTCGGACGGCCGCCATCGAGGAGGGCGCCTGCGGGCCTAAGCCGTGTCCACCTCCGGGCGAAGGCCTCGACGGCCAAGGCGCCTGCGGCCCCGAGCCCTGTCCACCTCGGGGCGAAGGCCTCGACGGCCAAGGCGCCTGCGGCTCCGAGCCCTGCTCGCCTCCGGCTAATGCACACCCCAACGAAGGCCCTGGCGCTCATCGCTCGATGCAGGAAGCGATACCGTCCGGCGGATCCGCTACTGGGATCGACGGCAAGCAAGTAGACGGGGTAGTAAAAGCGGGAGCCTCCGGCGAGCGCGTGACTGCTGCCGGCGGACTTGTCGGCGTCCCCATAGCCGTCACGGCAGCAGGGAGCGCGTTGTTAGTGGCAGCTCTGCTCGGGTTCTGGGTCCGCCGCCGCAGGTCTGTAATGGTGCCTCAGCCCTGACATCGACCACAAGCAACGACGGGTGTGCCGACATCGCCGACCTCCGGCTCTCAGCCGGTATCTCGTAGGTCAAGGACCGCTCGCCACCAAGTCAAAGTGAGGAGTGCGCACGAACATGCGCCCCTGTGTCGGCCGCGGTTGCGTCAGGTTCTTCTGAGGCTAGCGCTGGTGCGCGGCGTAGTACGAGTAGTAGTCGGCGCCGGACTGCTGGTCCGAGGCGTTAAGGACGACACCCATCAAGCGTCCGCCGGCCTTCTCGACCTGAAGGGCTGCGTCGGCCAGGCGGTCACGCCGTGTTTCTTTTGCCCAGGCGACGAGAAGAACGCCGTCCACTGACGAGATGAGGGTGGTGGTGTCGGCGACGGGAAGGATCGGAGGGACGTCGATGATGATGGCGCGGTACTGACGCCGAAGGTCAGCGATGACCTCAGCCATCTGCCGGGAGCCCAGAAGCTCGACGGGGTTAGGCGGAATGGCGGCAGCGGGAAGGCAATAGAGATGGCGGATGTCTGTGGTCATAACTGACTGGCCAATGGGTGTGTGTTCTAGAAGTGCAGTGGTAAGTCCGACCATTCCCTTGGGGCGGAAGAGCTGGTGCAACCGAGGCCGCCGAAGGTCGCACTCGAGAAGAAGGGTGTCGACTCCGTTGTATGCGTATGTGGCGGCCAGGTTGGCGGCGATGGTGGTTTTGCCTTCTCCAGCCAGAGGCGAGGTGACAAGCACGACCTGCACGGGTGCGTCAACGCCGTAAAGCTGAATCGCGGTGCGTAACTTCCGATATGTTTCCGCGATCGCCGACTGGTTGTCTCCTTCTATGTAAACTTCGCGCTTTCGCACCCGAATCTTGGGAAGAGTGGCGAGAACTGGGCTTGCAGCGCTTTGCTCGGCGTCCTCGCTGTCTTTGACGCGAGTATCGAGATACTCGGCGAGGAAAGCGACGCCGACGCCGAGCAACAGCCCCAGGACGACGGCCAGGGTGATGTTGAGGACGGGGTTGGGGCTAACTGCTCCGGAGGGACGGAGAGCCGGCTCAACGACGGTGACCTGGACGGCGGGGGCGTCGGCGGGGGCGCCGGGAGCGGGGACGTCGATCTTGCGGATCTGAGTCACGAAGGTGTCTGCAACCGCGTTGACCGTGGTCTGAGCGAGTTCGCGCTTCGTGGAGCGGAAGCGGAGACGGATGAGCTGGGTGTCGGTGATGGGATCGGCGTCGATCCGGTTGGCGAGCTCGACGGGCGTAAAGGGTAGCTTCTTCTGCTCGATGGCCTGCCGGGCGATGGGGTGGGTCTTGATGACGGCGGAGTAGGACTGCAGGAGGCGGAAGGAGAGTTCGGTGAGGCTTTCAGCTTGGGCGACGTCGGCCCGCCGGACTTGTTGCTGGCCGACGAAGATCTTTGCCTCGGCCTCGTATTGGGGCTGGACAGTGAAGGTAAGGACTCCGGCGGCGGCCACGGAGGCGACCAGACCGATGACTACCCACCAGAGGCGCTTGGAGAGGACGCGGATGTAGTCCCGAAGTTCGGGCTCGTCTAAGTCTAGGCGGTAGTCACTCTTTGGCGTGACGATGAGGCCTCTCCCTTGCCCGGCGGAAATGGAACTGTCGCCTCAGATTCGCATACCGAGGTACCCTTTGCACTCCTCAGGAGCGGGCGTTGCCGTTTAGCGCTGGACCAAAGGGCCAACCCGCCAAGATGTGGCAAGGATGGGTGAACCCTCACAGGCGTCGTCTTAGACTGGTGCGTCAGGTGTGGCCTGTGAGAGCGGAGAAGGGTCCCGCGAGGGTAGCCCTTGCCGCCTGATGGTGGTGCACAGTCGAATGAGACCCTCGTGGCACCGTAGCTGGCTGGCAAATGCGCTCGTAATAGACACCTGTGCGGTGGTGCTCGCATTGGCTGCCGCCGCTGTTCTGCGCTTCGGCCTGGAAGGAGCCCTTGACGTAGCCGAGCCAAGATTCTCGGCGCCCTGGCCATTCGCGGCTCCCATTTGGATCGGGGCGATGGCCGCCTTCGGCCTCTACAGTCAGACACGTTGTGCGAACGCAGTGGAGGAGGCACGGCAGCTGATGGGCGCCAGCTTTGCGGCACCGGTTGGCTTCGTTCTGCTTGCGTTCCTCGCAAAGCAGCAGGAGCCTAGCCGCCTTTGGATCGGAGCATCGACGCTTCTCGCCCTGGTAGCGGTCGGGGTCGGGCGCCGCATATTGCGCCAGCTTGGGGCGTGGCACCGTAGGCACGGACGCTGGTCGACCCGAGTCGTGATTGTCGGTCGTCAAGAAGCGAAGCGACTTGTCGACGCGCTCGTGGACAACCCGGCGGCAGGCTACACGCCCGTGGCTACCTGTGGGTTCCAGTGGAACGAACTGCCGAGCGGTGAATTCGACGAAGTCGAGACAATACTGCGTGATTCCAGGGCTAGCGCAGTCCTGGTTGTGTCGGAAGATATGCGCCGAGACGAGGTGAGTCGGGCGATTGCGGTGGCAGATAAGAACCCAGTGTCCGTGGTTGTTCTCCCGGGTCTCGACTTCACCCTGGCACACAGTCTGCATGTGGTCCCTGTGGCGGAGGAGCCAGGTCTTGCGCTCGAGTCGCCTGCTTTGCATTCGTACCAGCGTGTGCTGAAGCGGGGGCTCGACCTGAGTCTCTCAACTGTCGGATTGCTCCTGGCGTTACCCGTCGCGACGTTGATCGCGATGGGAGTGAAGCTCGATTCACCGGGACCGATACTGTTCAATCAGAAGCGCGTGGGCCGCGACGGCCGAATGTTCCGGTGCTTGAAGTTCAGGACGATGGTCAAGGGAGCTGAGGAGCTTGATGAAACGCATCTCGTAACAGACCGCGATTGGGGATTCCTCGCAAAGCGAGTGACCGACCCGCGCATAACGAGGGTGGGCCGTCTGCTCCGGAGGACATCGCTTGACGAGCTACCGCAGCTACTCAACGTTCTTCGAGGTGAGATGAGTCTCGTCGGACCCCGACCCTTGCGGCCAGGCGAGGGAATGGAATCGGATGCCATCGTCCGTCGATTGCACATGCGACCCGGCATAACCGGTCTCTGGCAGGTGAACGGGAGGAGCGAGGTCCCGCCGGAAGAGCGCGTTCGGTTCGACCTGACCTATGTGCAGAACTGGAGCTTGCTGGTGGATCTTTACATCATCGCCCGGACCATCCCGGCCGTTCTCTCAGGGCGCGGCGCCGCCTGACGGGCCTGTTGGAGTGTTCGGCTCGCCGGTGCGGTCCCGGTGTGTTGGGAGTTCGTGGAGTAAGCGCATAGGCCATTCAGTGATGGGGCTTTAAGGGCCTTGCGGGTCTGGGATCTCTCAGTGGCACGGACACCCAGGTCCTCGTTGAGTGGTGCTGTGTGGGCTATGCCGGATTGTTAGTGGGATCGGCTTTTAGGGAGGCTGGCTTGTCGACGAGCAGCTCAAGCAGCGCCTCGATTAGAGGGCGACGCTGATGGTGGTCACGAACGAACGTGCATGCTACACGCGCTTCGCGCGAGTAGAGTTCGTCATCGATTAACCGGTCCAGCACGGCACGATGGAGCGCGTCAGAGTCTTCAGGGTCGACGCAAGTTACAGCGCTGCAGCGAATGGAGAGATCGTGAAGAGGTGAACCCGGGCGAGCAGTTGTCACGACGGGCCTTCCACACGCTAAAGAAGTTAGGACCTTTGAGGGAACCGCAAAGTCTGCGGATCCGGGTTCTTGGGGAACCACATGAACGCGGCCGGCGGCAAGGCTTTGCCTGAGTTCGCCTTCGGGAGTGAGGGCTCGGAACTCAACGGTGCCGACGCCGCGCGACACCACTAGGCGCTCGAGTTCTTGGAGGAGCGGGCCCTCTCCTTGGATTCGAAGACGGGCTTCTGGCATTGACTGCTCGAGCCTCTGTGCCAAGCTCACTAGGCGGTGCAGCCCGTGCTTTCGAGCAAGACTTCCGCTGTAGAGAACTCTCGGTGGTCCTTGGGGGAGAGGTAAGGGACCATCGAGGACCGGTTGGCGGATCCATAGTGGCACGATCTCAATCGGGGTCGTCACTCCCATGCTCCGAAGTACTTTCGCCATTTGCGGGCTTAACGCGACCACTACGTCGCTCCGGTTGAGGGCACCAGCCTCTATTCTCTGGAGCAGTGCTTGCATTCGCTTGCCTGGTGCAAGGCCGGTACTCCCCGCCAACGCGGACGAAATGTCGTGAACTATTGACATGTGGCGCCCATTGCGAGCTCTCACGAGGTGACCCACAATTATGGCAGCAACCCCGGGGGCAAAGCTTACGACCAAGGGGTAGCGTCGAATTCGTCGACGAAGTAGAGCAATGATTGATTGGACGACGAAGTTGACCTCCGAGACTAGCCTCGAAACAGCAGAGGTTGGCCGCGGTACGTGCGTCCAAACGCGGTTCACCTCGACTCCGTCGACTATCTCTTTGGGCACGCGCTGGAGGTAGTGTGGATGCTTCTCGAAGTTTGGATAGTACGGTTCGCCCGTAATGACGCTGAGTGCCCAATCTTGAGTGTTCACCATCCCTCTTGCGAGATCGGTCGTGTACGTAGCGGTCCCGAGGGGCTCGGGCCAGTAGAACTGGGCGACGAGCGCTGCTCGGAACGCGTTTACGTGAACCACCTCATGCCTTAGACCGGTCGTCGGCATACGATAGCTGCGAATGGCTGCTAGGCCAGTCGGGACGGGGAGTCGGGCGATTGTCCGGCCGAGGCCACCAAGACTCGCCCATCAGTCCGTCTCCAGCTGAACGGGACCATCTTCAATGAGACATCATTGCCTAACGCTAGGCGCGGGGGGCGAGCAGGACTTGG
The DNA here is from genome assembly GCA_040905525.1 of Actinomycetota bacterium. Classification (GTDB taxonomy): domain Bacteria; phylum Actinomycetota; class JAICYB01; order JAICYB01; family JAICYB01; genus JBBDRJ01. The sequence goes on along the minus strand of JBBDRJ010000019.1, from coordinate 23,134 downwards.
AGGACCAGGCTTCACAACCTGAGCGGTTGATTGCCCTCGGGGTCGTCCCGCCCCCGCTAACCGGCATGACTGCGATGACTCTCGCTGTGCTGAATGCCCTTGAGGATGTAGGCGATGTTTACCGCGTGACCCTTTCAAAAGGTCTGGAGTCTCCGAGGCTCTGGCGATTGCGAAAGACCCTACTGCTCTTGTCGGCAACCACCCGTGTGATCCTTCTGCGGTTGCGCGGGGTGCGGCGGATGTATCTGGTGGCAGAGTCAGGATGGGGGTTGTGCCGAACGCTGATACATGTGTTGATTGGGAGAGTCCTTGGGTACCGAATGGTGATCCATCACCACGTGTTTGGTTACCTGAACGCAACGTCTCGGCTACTCGCGCTTACCGTGACCGTTGGCGGGAAGAGACTGCGTCATCTTGTTCTCTGCGAGTCGATGCGCGATGCGTTGGTGGGCCTTTATGGAGCTGAGGATGTGGAGGTGTTGCCCAACGTCGTAGAGGTCCGTGAGGCCTTTAGCCGGCGTCGAAAGGCACCGAACGATCCACCCATATTCGGATTTCTGGGGAACATCTCGGTGGAAAAGGGCATCGATGTTTTCTGTGACTGGGCATTCAGACTCACGGCGGAGGGTTACGAGTTCCAAGTCTTGATTGCCGGGCCGTGTACGAACCGAGAATCGGAAGGCATAGTTGCTCGTGTTACTAGCTGCCTTCCGGAACGCGCCCATTATCTAGGCCCGGTGATTGGCGATGAGAAATGGAGGTTCCTCGATTCGATTGACGTTCTTGTCTTTCCCTCTTCTTATGCGCATGAAGCCGATCCATTGGTCGTTCAAGAGGCGTTGCTATTTGGGGTGCCTGTGTTGGCACTCAGAAGAGGCTGCATCGCAGAGCGAGTGCGGGAGTTCGGTTGGGTGGTCGAAACAGCGAACGACCTTGGGGAGGGATGGCGGTCGCTGTTAGAGGCGCCGACGATTATTGGATCGGTACCGAGGATCCACGATGATTCTGAATCAAGACTGCGGGGATGGCGAGGCCGCGTGCGGGATCTGATCCTTGATTCCTGAGTTTGAGGATCACCGACGGGCTCTTCTGCACCGGAACGAATGTTGGTGTGGGTCCTCACTTCCTCGGCCAGCAGGAGTGTGTATGTGACATCGATAGTCCTGGCGGCTGGCTTCTGGGGGCAGAACATCGGTAACGCCTTCATCAATCTTGGCGGCAGGTGGATCGTGGAGAAGGCCTTTCCTTCGGCCCGTGTGGGTTTTGTTCAGGACCAGCCTGGCTACAAGACATTCAACAATCAGAGGAAGGGAAATCCCACCAACGCGTTCGATTGGCTGGCGAATGTGGATGCTGACGTTCTGGTTCTGCAGGGAGCGCTATTGACCAGAGGGTTTCCAAACCTCTGGAGGAAGAGCTTCGATGCGCTGCGCGAGCGCAGGGTCAAGGTGGTGTTGTTGGGTGTCAGCTTTTCGACGTACACGCGTGTGGAGGTCCACCGAGTCAGAGAGTTCCTTGAGAGTTATCCGCCGAGTGTGCTTGTAGCACGGGATGCCCCAACATATGAGCGCATTCGAGACCTGGTCTCCGCCTCGTACCTGGGGCTGGACAGCGCATTCGCTCTAAGTCATGCGTATGCCCCTTTGCCGATGGCGCTGAGCGAGCCGTACGTCGTGTTGACGTTTGACCACCATCCCGAGCCGCGAATCAGAGGGTCGGATGATGAGCGCGTTAGTCGACCGGAGGGCTGGTGGCGGCGAGCCTTCGCTGGAATTGGTGGAGAGTTCGACTTCGCGGGCAGTCGTTGGGAACTCTCGACTCCGAGGCTTCAGTCATTTCTGTCGGCCCGTGGGATAGGCCAGTCCTACGTGGGGGCCGCTCTAGACTTCCGGCGGCTCCGTCATCAGGTGAATGGCTACCGAATCATGCGGTGCGAGCATCGGTTCCAGCCTTACGTCAAGTGGAAGGCGTTCAAGCGCCCGAACAGCATGATCTCAGATGAGCCATTCACATACTGCTCGATTTACTCGAGTTCAGCGCTTACCATTACTGACCGCGTCCATGCTGCTGTGGCCACGCTTGCTTACGGGCAGCCGACGATGCTGATGAATCGATCCGGAAGAAGTGCCCTCTTCGCGCGTGTCGGAGCAGCCGATGTGCAAATGCGACCTGTAAAAGTGCCGCGCGAGCATCTCGATAGTGAGTTGGCACAGGAAGTCGAGTTCCTTGGGAACGCGATATGAACGGCGATGCAGCTGTCGACGCCAAGTGACCCTATTCTCTCTGCGAGAGGTTCACGTTGAGCTCAGTCTTGAGAAGGAGAAGTTCTGGATCGAAGACCCGCCGGAGCTGGTTGCGAAAGTCCTCACTCAGCGGAGGTCGACGTATCCGCCTCCTTTTTACGACATCCGTGTGGCGACGTAGCTTTTTTGTTAAGCGTGGGCCCACGACTCTCTGAACGCTTCCGGTGACCCTGATGCCCAAAGGGCTCACAAGAGCTCGTGATAGGAGTCTGATACGCGGAACCGATGCCTGCCGCATCACCGGATAATCGGTCAGCCTCTCATCCGCAAGACCCAGGAATGTGCAGACATGTGCATATATGGCTTCTGGATCCGCGACGAAGTCATCAAAGGTCACACAGCAAACGGAGCCACGGGGCGCTCGCCGTACAAGCTGTGAAACCTGCGTGCCAATCGAAGCAATATCTCTGTATTGGAGCAAGCGGGGAACAGGGCATGCCGGCTCGGGCGTCGCCAGCCGAGAGTCTTGCAGGTCCCACGCACGCTCGAAGTCGCTCTCTGGTTCGAAACCCTGGCTGACCATCTCACCGTGAAAGGAGTACGCGAGATCGATCGGATGTCGGAGCATCACAATTGCGCGCAAGTGTGGTAGTTCTCGCAGAATCTCGTCGATTGCGCTTGATGAGCTGAGATAGAGCGTGGACGCTTCGCCCACTTGGACGTGGCGGCGGGGGTCGACGCCACGGAAGAGTCGTACCAAGGCAGTCGCAGTCTCAAGCCCCAAGCGTTTTCTCAGCGGGCGCAAGTCTTCCCCAAAGATGAACGGTTCTTTTGGATGGCACATGAATACCTGTGGATGCATCGAGAGATAGGTTGCCAACGAAGTCGTACCCGCCTTGGGTGCACCAACGATCGCGAACGTTAGTGGCAGGTTGCGCATGAGTTCGAAGCCTTTCGTCTTCCAGGCAACGTGCCCCGGCATTGGTAGGCGATCTCTAGCCTGCCTCGTCGCTCCGCCTTAACGGATGTTTGTTCACTAATCATGCAGCACCTATTCGGGGCACACCGATGTTAGTTCGATCCTCATGCAGTATCCGGCGTTCGGACGTCGATCTTCAACGAGGCAGCTTATGATGACGGAGGCACCAGGCATTACTGGCAGCGATAACTAGTGTCGGCCTCCTGGGTGTGGAAGGTTCGGTGAGGTTCCAGAAACCGAAGCGGTTGATGTCGCGGTTGGTCAGTCGCCCTTCGATCGGTCGCGCGATTGCTTGGGCGTATCGAGGAAATGTCCCCTGTCGTGGTCTTCACTTTTACGTTCGGCTTCCAGGATTCACTTCAGTGACGGTGGCTCGCCTATTCTTTGGCCTCTACGAAGGCGCTGAGATTCGATTTATTAGCCGTGAGCTTCGGGATGCGCAATGCGTCGTTGATCTTGGTGCGAGCCTCGGAATTACCGGGTCCTTTGCGCTCGCAGTGGCTAGAGTGGATGCGGAGCTTGTTTGTGTGGAAGCCAACCCATTATTGATTTCAACCCTTTGGAGCACGCTTCGAGCGCATCGACGTGGCCGCCAAAATGTCGAGGTCATCAGCGGTGCGGTCGCATACGGCCTTGGCGACGTAGCGCTCGGAATCACTGAAGGCAATGTCGGGTCGGCCGTAGGATTAGCGGCTCCACAGATTGCTGTTGCTCGGGTCTCGCTTGCGCAAGCACTGCGTGCAGTTGGTGATCCGAGAGAGTTTTGCTTGATTTGCGACATCGAGGGAGCAGAGCATCATCTCCTCAAGGAGGAGGGCCAGCTACTTGAGAGATGTCGGGTCGCAATTGTTGAGTGCCATGACTCTCCGACCTCAACGAAGACATGGGTCGATGCTCAAGCAGGATTTGAGGCGGCAGGGCTCACGATTCGCGATCGACGCGGGCGTGTAACCGTGTATCGAAGGATGGTTGATTAGTGGCGCCAATTTGATCGTGGTGGTGGAGTACCGAGCGCCGTCGCCGTGCAGTTATGGCCCACACAATCACAAGAAGTCCTGCGAGCGTGGGGGTTGCCGCAAGCAAGGAGCCCCTGAGAATGAAGATCAGGTAGCCACCGAGCAGGGGCACTAGAAGTGAGGCCCTCCCCTTTCTTGCGTATCGGAGATCGTTATCGCCATGGCGCTCTAGTCGGGCAGACACAAATCCAAGGAGGAAGAACAGGATCACCACACCCCCCCAACCCCCTTCGACAAAGCCTTCCTCCCACAATGGGCTTGACGGGTTGAGGCGAGAAGGCAGCCCTTCGGCTAGGGCGACGAGGTCGCCCGTGTCTATTGGCTTACCGCTCCAAAGGCTGCGAGGAACAAAGAAGAACAGCGACCCGATCGATTGTTGACCGAATGAGAAGCCGGAGCGATCAACGTAGGAGACCCCCATCGCGATCTGCGCATACATTGAGTACGAACTGTTGGTTGCCAGCTGATTCCTCGCGGAAGTTATCTCGAGGCTAGTCGATAGATCTCGGCGGAAGAGATCCGCATATGGGAAGACGAGTAGTACGGCTGCGAGGGCCAACACCATCGTCAGGCGTCGCCGAGCTCGTGATCCCGTTGTGGCTAGTGCGAAACCGATAGCAAGGACGACCGTGCCCGTCCAGACTCTAGTGCTAGAGATTGGGAGGCTGACGACAGCAAGGGCGAGGACGAGCGCCACCATCCAGGCGGGACTACTGACGATTCCCCTATGCCCGGGACTCCGACCCGAACGACGCCAGACAATTAGGCCCAAGACCGCGACCAGCAATGGGAACCCGAGAGCAGCCCTAGCTAGCCCGTAGCCGACAAGAGACTCAGCGCCTTCGGTGGCCCCAGCGAGCTCGCGGGAGATCTGCCGCGCGGAGAAAAGCGTTATGAGTCCCCCCCGAAGCATTACTGCGATGCCGGCCAAGGGAATAGCCGTCAGGCAGAGGAGCTCTAGGCGGATGCGTCGCAGTTCACCCCGCCACTTCAGCGGTGCTTCCGTCTTCCAGGAATGCCCAAGCTCGAAGGCGACGATCCCAGCAAGAATTACAAGAGGCACGAGATCGTCGTATCCACTGTTGCGCGGCCGTATGCCGAGGAGTGGCGTGAGCAAGGGCAAGTAGTTGGCGTCGTACTGAGCGAGGGGCGCAAGACCGAGCCACACATAGACGAACGTGTGGAACGAAAAAACGAGGGGCCGAACTTTCGCTTTGGCTATGAGTTGGGACAAGCGAGCCGCCGACCATATAACGATGACTAGCAGCCACCACTCAGGACCTTCGATGTCAAGCGTGCGGACCGAGCTTGAAATGGTCAGTGGTATAGCCACCCCCAGGACTATGAACGCGACAATGAATCCCAACTGGATGCGCAGGTTCGTGGCGATGGCGAGACTCTTCAGGTGTAAGGTCGGCGCTGATTTCCGTGTCTTCATTGACTCGGGATCAGTAGGACACGGCGACACGGCGCGTGTAAGGAATGTGGGAGCAAACCAATCATCCCCTTGAGTTCGCTGATGCAGATCATCCGCAGGAGTAGGAGGAAGGCCGACATCTGCACAAGCGGAGCTATTGCCAACAGCAGACCCTGTCCCAAGCTTTCGGTCAACTGCCTCGATCCCAGGAATACCAAACCAGACGTCGTCACGCCGATAGCCCACGGTTTGAGAACGGTCGCGAGAAATTGAGCTGCCGAACCGCCGTCGAAAAGCACCGCTGCAGTCCCACTTGTGACGCCCGCGATTGCGAGGTAAGAAGCAATGGCGGGAGCGATGTAGCCGGGCTCGTTGCTAACCAAGCCGCCAATCGCTGCCACGCAAGCCAGACCGCCAGCCATCATCCAAGATGCTGCCGTCCAGCTTCGGTATCGGCCGGCGGTGATGAGGACCAGACGAAGCAGTATGTAGACCATCAACAGGGGGAGACCCCAAGCGAAGGCCACGATTGGTCCCGTCGCCTGAGCCCATCTTCCGTTCCAGATGAGTTCGTTTATTGGTCCGTATGCAGCGACCAGAGCCCCGCTGATGGCTATCGATGCGCTGGTCAGCAATCCTCCTGCAGGAGCAAGAATTGCCGAGTGGGACCGTCCTTCCTCTCGTCGGGCCACGAGCGCAGGCAGTAGGACGGTTTGAGCATTGGTCGCGACTAGAGCGAACACCTGGTTGGAGAGTTGATAGCCGAAGAAGTAGACGCCAAGATTGGCGGTGCTCAGAAACGCGCCAAGAATGAAGTAATCGCCCTGAGCTACGAATCCCATTGCCATTCCGGATAGCACTAGCCACTTCGAGCGCGCCATGACGGTCCGCCAGTTGCTGAAGTCTGGTGGCAACCGCCAGGGCGCTTGATGTGCAAGCCACAGTGAAAGTGCCGACCTAGTGATGCCAGCAGCTACAAGTGGCCAAAGGAGGCTATAAACGCCGAAGCCGAGGGTCGCGAGCAGCACGGAACCACCGAATTGCACCCCGCTTGTAGTGATGTCAACCGCCGCCAGTGCCTTGAACCGTAGTTGCCGACGCAAGATCGATGAACCTATCGACCAACCCGTGGAGGCAAGTATCGACAAGCCAACTAACCAGACCAGGTCCTGAAGGAGTGGCTCCGAATACAGTGAGGAGAGGGGTAGCGCGGCCAAGCCCAACAGTAGGGCAATCACAGCGTTTGTAGCGAAGCCCGTCCAGAAGGCGGCACCCAGAAGTCTCTTGACTTCTACGTCGGTCATGGAGACGACTACGTCCCGTGCTCCAGCGTCCTGAAACACGCGGGCGAACATTGTCGTCGAAAGGGCCAGGGCGTATACGCCAAAGTCCTGCGGGGTTAGATAAGCCGCGAGCACGAGTTGTGCGATGCCGCTGGCTACCCGCCCGAAGATCGAGTCGAGAGTAAGCCAGCCAGAGCCACGCGCGACACGAGCGCGAATTGAGGGTATTGCTGAGTCGTCTCCGGACTCAAATGAGTGCGGCCGCGGTCCAAGGGTCACGGGGTGCTTAGATGAATGGCGGATAGCCGAAAGAGCCGAGAGCTTCCTCGAGTCGAGAGGTCAACTCTCTGACTGTAGCTGGCTTGAGTTGGCGGACATGGTCACCTGGGAGAACCTGTCTCCGCTTGCTTCGGACGTTTCCGTTAGCACGCTGCCGCGACTCGTTGACTATCTCGACACGTCGTGCTGGGGCAAGAGTGAGACCAGTGAAGGCGAGGATAGCGTCGAGCCATCCTTGGAAGTCAGCAATCATGCCCTCGTAGTTGGTCACCAAGACGTTATCCATGGTCAAAAGGCTCTTGTAGCTCCGGTACGTTCGGAGAAGCGCCTCGGCACGCAGCTGAACGTAGTGATCGATGCCAACCGACTTCGCAATGGCACGTCGCTCAAGTAGAAGTTTCCTTTTCAACGGCGACCCTGGAAGCGGGTGGCTGAAAGCGGTGGAGAAGTACTCCGACGTTAGAACATCGCGCGGATCACGGACGAGGAGTAACACGCGATAGGAGTCGATCTGGTTGATTCCCCTAACGAGCCCACCAAAAGGACTGTATACATGGCCAATTGGACAGAAGGCTCGGTGTGCGAGCTCGACTGCGGCATCGTTGTCAGCATCCAAATAGGGTGTGCTCGACCATGCGGCATATGAACTGAAATTCACCGGAATGAGTCCAGTGTCATGTGCCGCGGCAAACAGAATACGCTTCACGAATTGGGTTGCGGACTTGTTGATCGAGAAGTGGATCACACTAGGCCGGTCGACCCGAGGCCTGTGCACGCCTCGCGCCGACCTCCGTTCCGTTCGGAATTGCGTGGCTGTCACCAGCGATGCCACTCCTCGATGAAGTGGGCGAATCCGGTCAAGCCTCGGCAGCAGGTGATTGCCGAGAAGCCGCGCGGCTGACTTGCGCAAATTCCGGTCCACCGGACCCCTCCGGGACCATCTTTCGTTGGCTTTAAGATTAGCGATGGCGTCCATGGTATCTGGGGCCGGAGAGCACTCCATTAGAGGCGCGTGCACCGAGGCCATGGTGGGTCAAGTTCGATCCCCGGGGCGCCGAGTTCAGGAGAGGCTGAGGACACTGGTACATGCGTTGTGTGATCATCGCCAGAATCCCTGCGCCCTATAGGCTTCACCTCTACGACGCTCTCGCGCGCGAGCTCGCTAGTCGTGGCCATCAACTTCATGTGATCTACAGCGGCACCTCCGAGTACGGCAGATATTGGGAGGTTGATCTCTCAAAGGCGCACTTCACGTTCGAGGTCTTACCGGGCTGGTATTTCCGAGTCGGTGGCGTCAATCTGCGCGTCAACCGCTTTGTAGGGGCGAGGCTTGACGCCGCCGCGCCTGACGCCGTGGTCGTCGGTAACTATCTCCAGCCGACATCGCAGATGGCCAAGCGTTGGTGTCATCGCCGAGGGGTTCCCAGCCTGCTCTGGCATGAATCAAATCCGCTCTCCAGCAGGCATCGCGGGGTCGCCAGTCGATTGACGCGAAGGTTGCTTATGCGAGGATTCGATGGGGTTGTTGTGCCTGGCGATGGCGCGCTGGCCTCCCTGCGGGATGCCGGAATCCGGGTGCATGAGGACAGGACGATAGTCGTTCCCAACGTGATTGACGAAAAGCGGTTTGTCGAGTCTGTGAAGATGACGGGCTCTCGCCGTGATGAGATTCGGGAATCTCTTGCCGTATCACCTGACCTCCAGCTGTGGCTGATGGTATGCAGGCTCGAAAGGGAGAAGGGTGTTCGCGGGTTCATTGACGAGCTTAAGAATGTCGAGGGGGTTGTCTGCTTAGTAGCGGGAACGGGAAGCTTGTATGACGCGCTGATCAGGGCCTCCCGAGAGGCGCGGCTGCCTGTGCGCTTTCTTGGCCACAAGACGGAAGACGAGATCGTCGAACTGCTTGCCGCAGCGGACTGTTTCGTTTTGCCGAGCATACGTGACCCATCGCCTCTTGCTGCGGTCGAGGCCGTGGCTGCGGGTCTGCCATTGTTGATGTCCACGCGCGTTGGCAACGTGTGGGATGTACTTATCGAGGGCGTAAACGGTCACGCGTTTGATCCTGGCAATCCGTCGTCGGTGAAGCACGCGATAGAAGCAATGCTGAGTCATGACCATAGTGACTTGTTTGAAATGGGTTGTGCGTCTCGAGAGCGTCACCAGGAGGCCTTCTCGACTGCAATGACCGCTTCCCGCTTCGCGGACGGTCTCGAAGCGATTGCCAACCTTCGATGAGCCGTCCTGTTCAGGTCATCTATGTAGCTGGCGTCGCGCGGTGTGGCTCCACATTCTTCTCCGACCTGCTAGCCAGCAAAGGGTTCGGAGTCGCCGCTGGAGAGGTCATGTCCTTCTTTCACGCGCTCCGTGCAGGCAATCGACGTTGCTCTTGTGGCGTATCAATGGAGTCCTGCCCGTTTTGGGGGCCTGTCGCGGCACGAATGGCCGAGGTTCTGAACGACCGGGAGATCGCTGCTCTCGAGGTCGGATTGACCTCACGGTTCGATGTCAAGCATGGGCTGGCCATTTCCGTGGGACTTGAGCGCCCACGAGCTCCTGAGTTCGAAAGGCCGATTCGAGCTCTATACCGCGCTCTCCAAGAAGCAAGTTCGGGGCGCCCGATCATCGACTCATCAAAGAGACCCGGATTCGCTGCGTTTCTTCAGAGCCAAACGAAGATTGATTTTTGGCTCGTGCACCTTGTACGCGATCCGCGCGCCGTCGTGTACTCGAAGAAGCGGATCTTGCCCTCTCTTGCGGTGCCGGGTGAGATGATGCCGCGAAGGGATGCCCTCGTGACTTCGCTCAAGTGGTACACCGGGAACCTCGCTGCCGGTAGGCTCGGAAGAAGTGGAGGACGTTACCTTCGTGTCCGTTACGAGAGTCTCGTGAGCGACACCAGCCGGGTAGTCGATGAGTTGCGTGCGTTTCTTCCTGCCAGCGACTCCGCTCTTGTGGTTTGCCGAGAGTCGGACCACCACCACCAAATCGAAGGCAATCCGTCACGATTTCAATCTAGACCACAGACGTTACGCGTCGATGCGGAATGGAAGACAGCCTTGTCGTCTCGCGACTGGGCGATCGCGACACTGGTGACAACGCCCTTGCGAGCGCGCTACGGATACGGCATGCGGCGCCCGAAAGCCGAGGCTTGACAGCGTCTTCCGTGCGGCGCAGGTTGATCCCGCGGGAATGGGGTTTAGGTTCGCCTCAGGAGGAAGAGTCGGGTCGGACTGAAACCACCGCGAATAGTTCGCGGCGCCGAACCATGACAGCCCACAGTCGGCACACGGCCATGAACAGACGCGGCGGCAAGAGCCGATACAGGCTTCTTGAGAACCGGCCCGGCCTTGTTCGATTCATGATCGAGATGGCTTTCGGGTCGACGAGAAACCCTGCTTCACGAAGAGTGTTTCCGAGCAGCTGTGGCGTCCAAGTATGCAGGTGGTGATTCTGATCCCTCGGGTCGTATCGACGCTGCATGCGCCAGTCGTTTATCGGAACACATACGGCAAGTCTTCCTTCCGGCTTGAGCCTTAGCCGCAGCTGACGAAGCGCTTCGATTGGATAGGGGACGTGTTCAAGGCAGTGGTTGGTAATGATGAGGTCGATGAGGCCCACCGGAACCTCGCTAAGATCGGCGTAGGTTTCAAGGCCTCGTTCTGCGCAGCGGGTCCGGCTCGCTGGGTTGATTTCGACTGCGATACGCCGGCGACAACTGAGACCAGCTAGCGCGTCACCGACTCCCGCTCCGAAGTCCAGAACGGTGTCTTCTGAGCAGACCAGGGCGTTGAACTTACTCGAAGCGAAGAATGTGCCGGATGCTTCGTCAGCGAATTTTTGGCGGTGGTAAGCGAGCCCTTGAGCACCAAGATAGCGGTCGGACGTGCCATAAGGGAGATCCGGCCGGTCGTCAACTTCCCTCTCAGGCACTATCCCTCCGACAGCTGCTTGGTTGCCGTGCTCGGCGCGATGGCGACCTGAGCCCGGACAACCTACTTTGGCCAAAAGCTATTGCAATGCTTGTGGACAATGTGAACCGTTATGAGGTTGGTTTACAGACAGAGTACGGGAACGGGTTCAGGTGGGTGGACTACGACGCGGCGGAGCTTCTGCTTCGGACACGGCCAAACCCTTCGCGGGTTCCAGACCATGGCCCTTGCTCATTCCGCATCGGAAGGGTCCACAGCCGAGCCAGACTGTGGGAAAGCGAGGGTTGGCGGGCTATGTGTTGTCGATTCTTCCCTCTCCCTGCGCTTGGTGGTTCGTGTCTGGGTCGTCTAGGCGGAAGTCGGTAGGAGTCCAGGAGCTCGTTAGTTAGCTGCTCTCGATGCGGCCTGGAGCGCCCGATTCAGCCTAAAGACAAGCGCGTGGCAGCCTGCTTGCAGGAATGCGTTCGATTAACAGGCGGCAATCGTCTACCGCGACCGTTGGCTGAGTCACGAGCGTGAGTCGATAGTGGTTTAGCACCGCGGGATCAAGGATGAAGATCATCTCGACGGTTTCCGACTCACCCGGCGGCACACTAAGTCTGATCTGGTGCGCTAGCAGGTCCTTGTCCTGATCGATTGTCGCGAGTGATGACTTGCCACCGGTGTTAGCAGCGAGCAACCTCGATCCCCTCGGCCTGATTACGGTAAGGATTGTCCTATTCTCACCCGCCGCGATGCCGTTCGTGTTAGGCCCCAGGATGTATTGGGGCAATCCGCTGCTCGGGGCTTCGTTGCGGAGCGTGACGGTGAGGATTCCGAAGGCCGTGTCGTTAGGCCCCGGTCGGACCTCGTATCGGATGGAGCGACGCAGAAACCAATCGAGCTTGTTGGCTCCCGCGTTCTGATTGAAGACGCCCAGCACATCGGTCGCTCCGTCTGTGTGCAAACCTCCGTCGATCTCCGCCCGCGCGAGTTCTTGCTGCACCGCATCGTTGGTCGAGTAGACCTTCAAATGCCCTTGTCCAACCGCGTCTCCCAATCCCTGAAGGCTGCTGAGTCGCGGCTGAAGGTTGCTCGTGATGAATTTGCCGAATACCGCCGATATTAGGTTCTCACCGAATGCGTCGCGTGGCTCAATTTCCTCGAATCGCACATACATGTCGTGTTGCGCAATCTTGGGGATGTTCGAAGACGTTATGGGCTCCGGCCACCCCGGTACCGATACAGGACCCGATAGCTTGAGCAAGGCGGAGAGCCCATAGGGATCGATCTGGATCGCACCGTCGATCGGACCGAATTTCGCCGAGGCGGTCTGCACGAAGATATCTGCCGCCGTGGGGAAATCGGTCGTCATGTTGATGTTCTGCCAGGTGTTCAGTGGGTTGTAGCGGCCCCAGGTATCCATGTACCACTGCGGCGGTTTCACGCCGACCTCGGACGGCCTTGGCAAGTCTCGGGCCGTACGGCCCGACTCCGGTAGGAGCCGCAGCTGGCCGGCGTCTGCCTCGATCAAGGTGTAGTAACTGAGTATCCCTCCGGTTCCGCGCAACTCCGCCAGGTTCGAGTGCAGAACGATGTAGCGCTTCGGCCCGTCTGAACCAAGAAGCGTTGGTGCCGCGCGTAGGCCCGCCGCTCCCTTCACGATCGCGTCCGCTGCGCCGGTGACTTCATCGGCGGCTTCGGCACGCGCGCTCTCGAGCGGAGGCAAGAGCCAGCCGCTCGGCGCGTTTTCGATCGCTCTGCGTGCTTCCTGTGCTGCCGGAGTCGCGGCCGTTAGCGCTTCGCCCGCACGAGTTAGGGCTCCAAGATCGAAGGCTCCGTTGCGTAACGCGAATCCGCCCGGTTGTGCGCGGAGCACACCCAGGGGTCCTGAACCCGCGTTCGCCAACAGCTCCGCGGAGCGGACGATCGCCGACGCCGCTTTGTACTGACGGCTCGTCCCGGGCACCGTCCGCGCCGGCCACGTCAGCCACGAGTCGAGCGCGTTCGACGCGCCCCGGAGCTCTTGGAGCGCCGTGGTCAGCTCACGCTCTGCCAGATCCGCGTCGCTAACGCGAACTGCATCGGCTGCGTTCTCGAGGGCCCGTTGTCCGGCTCGGGCCTTGCCGACCGCATCTATGGTCGCCGGGGCCGCCAGTCCCAGGACGAAGATGAAGAACACGGCGACGGCGCCGACTGTGAGTAGGACAACGCGAAGGATGCGTCGATAGGTCGTGGGTGGTTCGCGAAGGGGTGCTGGTTGGACGCCGGGCTGAGTCGTAAGGCTCAGTGCGACTTAGACGTTCTGGAGTTCGGCCTCGCTGCTGGCCTTGCCCCCGCGGCGGCGGCGCACCATCGCGACCAGGACGGTTCCGAAGGCCACGAGCCCGGCGCCGATCCACAGGTACTGGCTGATGCTGCTACCTGTCTTCGGAAGGGTCACGTCGCCTTGCGCTGCAGCCTCCGACACGATCTGGATGCCCACGCACACGTCGCCTTCGCTGGTTCCGCGCGGGTCTAGGCAGAATGTCGCTGGGCCGTTGTCGGCGCCCGTCGGGATCCTGAACGTGTCGTGCAGCTCGCCGTCATCGTTGCTTTCGCCGGTCCCTATGACCACTCCGGGGCTCTGGTCGAACTTCGAGTCGTAGGTCGTGTCGGCTAGCAGACCGGTGGCGTCGATCGTGCCGGTCTCGCCTGCGAAGAAGGTGCCCGTGACGTTGCCGTCGGAGTCGTGGAGCGTGAGGCCGGTGCCCTCAGGGGGGTACTCGTCGTCCTGCTGGGCCAGCGTGGGGAGGGCGAAGGGCCCGGCCAGCAGGGCAGCCATTCCGAGGGACAGCAGGGCGCGCCTCATATGCTTAATCAAGGTACCCGGCGACCTGGGGAAAGGCAACATTCACCCCCGTTAACTGCGGGTTTTCTCCAGGCTCTCGCCGTATTCCGCTTCTAGGCGCTGGCGGAGGCCCTCGATCTCGGCCGCCAGGGTCGTATCCTCGGCCGCCACGCCCGTGGAATGGGTCCGGACGAACCAGTGGACGAAGCCGCACTGCTCGCAGATCAGGCAGTTGGCCGTGGCGTTGGCCCAGTCCTGGCCGAAGGTCGTCGAGGCACCGGTCGACAGGCTTGCCTCACGCCCGAAGAACCGCGTGTAGTCACAGACTTGGCACCTGAGGTGCTTCCCCGCGATTCGCACCTCACGAGCCTCGAAACTCGAGACCGTCATGTTCACAACCGAGCATACGTCCTTTCGCGCGCCCTGACCACCCGGTGGCATCTTTGGAGCTATGACCTCGGCCTTCGTCACCGGCATCACCGGGCAGGACGGCTCATATCTCGCCGAGCTCCTATTGGCAAAGGGTTATGAGGTGCACGGCCTCATCCGGCGCAGCTCCACTTTCAACACCGGCCGCATCGACCACTTCTACCAGGACCCCCACGACCCCGACCGCAGACTCTTCCTGCACCACGGCGACCTCACCGACGGATCGACCCTCGCCCGCCTGCTGGCCGAGATCCGTCCCGACGAGATCTACAACCTCGGCGCCCAGTCGCACGTCGCCGTCTCCTTCGAGATGCCCGAGTACACCGCCGACGTCACCGCCATCGGCTCCCTTCGCCTCTTCGAGAGCGTTCGCGAAGCCCACGTGCGCCCGCGCATCTACCAGGCCTCGTCCTCGGAGATGTACGGCAACGTCCCGCCGCCACAAAGCGAGACCTCGCCGTTCGATCCCGTGTCCCCCTACGCCGCCGCCAAGCTCTTCGCTCATCAGATGGCCGGCATCTATCGCACCGGCCACGACTTCTTCATCGCCCGCGGCATCCTCTTCAACCACGAGTCACCGCGCCGCGGCCCCACCTTCGTCACCCGCAAGGTGACCATGGCCGTCGCCCGCATCTGCGCCGGACGGCAGCAGCAGCTGTTCCTGGGCAATCTCGACAGCCGCCGGGACTGGGGGTATGCGGCCGAGTACGTCGAGGCCATGTGGCAGATGCTTCAAGCCTCCGAGCCCGACGACTACGTCCTGGCCACCGGCAGCGCCCACAGCGTCCGCGACCTATGCCAAACCGCCTTCGCGCTCGTCGGCCGAGACTGGCAGGACCACGTCGCCACCGACGACCGCTACCTGCGTCCCATCGAGGTCTCCAACCTCATCGGCGACGCCACGAAGGCGCGCGAGAAGATCGGCTGGCAGCCGCAGACAGACTTCGAGGGCCTGGTACAGATCATGCTCCAGTCCGATCTCCGGGCCGAGGGACTGTCGCCGGCCGACCATCTGGTTCGTCCGCTCGTCGCCGGCAAGCCGCCGTGGGCGAAGGCGCCATAATGTGGAGCTCTATGAGGCCCTCAAAGGTCCGGTCGGCGAGAAGGCGGCGCGTATGATCGCCGAGATCGTTCCAGTGGCCGCGGACGTCGCGCGCAAGCAGCACGTCGCGGAAGCGGTAGCGACCCTCTCGCGGGAGATCGCCGATGTCAGGGTGGAGGTACGCGCGTCGAACACCAGGACGATCCAGTGGATCCTCGGCGTCACGATCCCGCTGTGGATCGGGACCTGGGGGATGATGGCCGCGATCCTTCTGAGGAGCGCGTAGCCGCTCCAACGTCATCGGTACCGGTTGTTACGCTCGGCTCCCATGCTCCGAGTTGCCGTGCTCGCCTCCGGTCGAGGGACCAACTTCCAGGCACTTCACGACGCCTGCACCACCGGCTACGCCGACGCCGAGATCGTCTGCGTCGCCACCAACCGCCCTCAGGCCGGCGTCCTCGAGCGTGCTGCCGCCGCAGGCGTCGACGGTGTGGTCGTGGCTTCCAAGGGGATCGCATCCCGCGAGGCCTACGACAACGAGCTCCTCGACGCCCTCGAGCCATTCAAGGCCGACCTCGTCTGCGGCTCGGGCTTCATGCGCATCTTCTCTCCCGTGTTCATCGGCGCCTATCGCGACAACCTCCTGAACGTCCACCCCAGCCTTCTGCCGGCCTTCCCCGGCACCCACGTCATCGAAGAGGCCTGGAACTGGGGCGCCAAGGTCACCGGCGTCACCGTCCATCTCATGACCGAGGACCTCGACTCCGGGCCCGTCGTCTACCAGCGCGCACTCGACGTCGACGCCAGCTCGACGGTGGAAGACCTCGAGCGACGCATCCACCTCCTCGAGTACGCGCTGTACCCCAAGGCGCTGAAGCTCTTCGCCGAAGGCTCCTTCCGCATCGACGGACGCCGCGTCGTCATCGAGCGCGACGTCGAAGATCCTCCGTGGGCCGGCGAGCTACCGCCGGGCCTGGCCGGCGACTCGTAGAAAGCAGCGTCGGCACGGCAAGCTATGGTCGGGCTCCTTCCCGCACGCCTTCCCCCGATTT
Organism: Actinomycetota bacterium; assembly: GCA_040905525.1. Lineage (GTDB taxonomy): Bacteria > Actinomycetota > JAICYB01 > JAICYB01 > JAICYB01 > JBBDRJ01. Next base: position 6,656 of record JBBDRJ010000019.1, on the reverse strand, counting down.
CGAGGTGGTGCAAGAATGTCCATGTCTATGTGGAGCTCTACAGCTGAGATCGCGCGTCGGTCGGATGTGACGGAGGACCTCTCGGAGCTGAGCCATGAGGTCGCCGAGCTCCGCGGCGAGATGCGAGAGGGTTCGCGAACCTCCGCACCGAGATGCACGCGCTCAACAGCCGGACGATCCGTTGGATCCTCGCCTTCTCCGTCCCCATGTGGGCCGGCACGTGGGGCACGATGATCGCCGTCCTTCTGAGAGGCTCTTAACGGCGTGTCCGGCGTCGTCACCGGACGACGCGACGGGCGGCGGTTTCGTTCTGCGCGACGAACCTCGCCGGTCGAAGGTCGGACCAGTCCACCTCGGGCCAGCCAACGGCGTTCCATTCGATCGGCAGGATCCCCAGCTTCGCCGTCCCGTCGTCGGCGGCATCGTAGAACGCCGCTCGGCGCATGATGTCGGCGGTGGGGAGCACCGTCATGCACGCCAGCGTGACGGCGGCCGAGCGAGTGACTTAGACGTCGGGGCCGACGATCTGCTGCCCGACGAACTCCGAGGAGTCGTTGTCGAAGTCCGACTCGCCGGACTCCGCGTCGACGTCCTCGCTTGTGTTTGCCAGAACGAGGTCGGCCGAGCCGCCGGCCGACGTCACGACTCCGGCCACCTGCCCGGCGACGGCGTCGCCAGACACGGCGTTCGCGGATTGAGCAACATCACTCGTGATGTCACCATCCATGATGTTGGCGGCCGTATCGCCCGTGATCTCTGCATCTCCCTCGATGAGCTGTTCGATGACGGCGGCCTCACTCAGCTGGCCCACGAAGGTGTCCAGGAAGTTGTCCGCATCGGCATCACCTGTGTCGATGTCGACATCGGTTGACGAGTTGGTGGCATCCACCGAAGCCTCACCTGCCGAGACGATGCCAAGGACCTGACCGCCCACACCGTCGCCCGTGGTGGCCGTTGCCGCTTGGTCGGCGTCCAGCTCGTTGTCTCCGGTCTGGAGGTTGGCGGCCGTGTCGCCGGAGATGACGCCCTCGCCGGCGACGACCTGAACGATCACGGCGTTGTCGGCCAGTTGCCCCACGAAGGGAACGATGTCGTTGTCGGCATCGGCGTCGCCGGTGTCGATGTCGACGTCCTCGCTCGTGTTGGCGGCCACGACGTCGGCCGACCCTCCGGCCGACGTCACGACACCGATGACCTGTCCGCCCACGCCGTCGCCGGAGGTCGCGTCGGCAGCTTGCACGAGGTCTGCAGAGTTGTCCCCGTCCTGGAGGTTATGGGCGGTGTCGCCCGAGATCTCGCCGTCGCCGGGATCTTGATCGATGACGGAGGATCCCTCACTCAGCTGACCCACGAAGGCATCGAACACGTCGTTGTCGGCATCCGCATCACCGGTGTCGATGTCGACATCCGTCGACGAGTTAGTGGCGTCCACGGAAGCGTCGCCGGCCGAGACGATGCCCAGCACCTGGCCGCCCACGCCGTCGCCGGAGGCGGCCGTTGCCGACTGGTCGGAGCTCAGTTCGTTGTCACCGGTCTGGAGGTTGGCGGCAGTGTCGCCGGAGATTACGCCCGCGCCGGCGATCGTCTGGGTGATGACGGCGTTGTCGGCCAGCTGTCCTACGAAGGCCTCTAAGAAGTTGTCTGCATCTGCGTCGCCCGTTTCGATGTCGACGTCTTCACTCGTGTTGGCGGCCACGACATCGGCCGATCCGCCTGCGGACGTGACCACACCGATGACTTGTCCGCCCACTCCGTCTCCGGAGGTTGCATCGGCGGCCTGGACGATGTCGGTGGTGTTGTCCCCGTCCTGGATGTTGGCGCCCGTCGCGCCCGTTATCTCGCCGCCGTCGTCTATCACCTCCGCAACGATCGTGTCGACGGACAACTGGCCGGTGAAGTTGTCGACGGCGTTCGAGCCGGTCGTGTCACCCGTTTCGATATCGACGTCTTCGGAGCGATTGGTCGCGTCAACCGATGAGTCACCTGCGGAAACGACGCCCACGACCTGCCCGCCCACTGCATCGCCGGAGGTTGCGCTGCCGCTCTGGTCGGTTTCTGAGGAGTTGTCGCCGGTCTGGTTGTTCTGAGCCAGGACGGCGCTGCCGATCGACGTCGATCCGAGGGCCAATCCGATGACGAGGAGAAGCCTGAGGATTCTGCTCAATTGTCGACCTCCAACCGGGGCGAGCGGCGCGCGAGATGGGTCTGTTCCTGTTTACCAGGCCCCCGTGGCAGATGCAAGTATCGTGTCGATTTCGTGACAAACCCGTGACGATGGACCCTTTCCAACTAACCGCTTCCCGCCTCGCAGGACTCCCGCTCGTCGTTCCCGGACTGGCCGTGGCAGGTGTCGGTGCCGGCTCCTCCGTTCAAGCTGTCGTCGTGATCGCCCCCGTAGAGGCGGTCGTTGCCACTTTCACCAAAAAGGGCGTCTTCTCCGTCCTGTCCGTAGATGTAGTCGTTGCCGGCTCCGCCGAAGATCTGGTCGTTGCCGGCGCCGCCGTAGATGCGGTCGTTGCCGTCGCCGGCGATGATCACGTCGTCGCCGCCGTTGCCGTAGATGATGTCGAGGCCGTCCGAGCCGCAGATGATGTCGTCGCCGGAAGTGCCCTTGATCGATCCCGATCCGGTGATGGTGCACTCGGTCACTTCGACCACGACCTGGTTGCTGATGGCAGACACTTCGGTCTGGGTGACCGGCTCGACGCCGCTCACGGTGGCGGTGTTCGTGAAGTCTTCCGTGATGTCTGAGGCCGTGCACGTGTAGGCGGTGTTGCCGGATGCGGCCAGCTCATCGATGATCCGGTCGCAGTCGGGGACTGTTGCATCGGTTACGGCAACATTATCGAGGGCCGCGTCTCCTGTGTTGGTCACGGTGATCGTGAACTCGGCGTCACCGCCGGAGATCACCTCCTGGGTCTCGGGCGACTTGGTGATGGACACGGAGGGGTGGAGCACGTTTACGGTCGCCTGGCCGCTCGAGGCCGTGACCTCGGTGCCGGTGACCGGCTCGGTCCCGCTCACGCCGGCCGTGTTGACGATGTCGCTCTCCAGGTCTTCGGCCGTGCACATGTAGGTGTTCACGTCGTCGTCACTGGCCTCCCCGTCGGCTGCGGCCAGCGTGCCGATCTCCGCGTCGCAAGCCGGAACGGTGGCGTCCTCGACCGTCACGTCATCGAGGGCAGTGTCCCCGGTGTTGGTCACGGTGATGGTGAACTCGGCGTCGCCGCCGGACACGATGGTCTGCGAGGGTGGTGTCTTCGCGATGGATAGCGACGGGTTTAGCACTTCGACCACGGCCTCGTTGCTCGTGGCCGTGACCTGTTCCTCGTCGAGCGTCCCGCTTACCGTCGCCGTGTTCGTGAAGTCTTCGGTTACGCCCGCGGCCGTGCATGTGTAGGTGTGATCGGCGCCGCTCGTCAGGTTGCCGACAGAGACCGCGCAGGCAGGCACGGTCTCGTCGGTGACGGTAACCGCCTCGACGGTCTCGTCACCCTCGTTGGTCACCATTATTTCGAAGCTCGCATCGTCGCCGGAGACCACCGTCTGGGATTCGGGCGATTTGGTTATGGACAGCGGCTGAGTGACCACTTCGAAGGCGCCGGAGTCACAGTGTTCTCCCTGGGGCCGAGCCGTTCCGATCTGGTCGGTGGTGCCCGGGCAAACGACGTCGCTTACGGAGTGCCGGTCGAAGGCCGGCGAGTCGGTGGTGATCGCGTGGGTCAGGGTCGAACCGCCGTTGTCGGCGAGGTCGCCGAGCATGGGGTCGTCCGTTGTGTCATTCGGGTGGTTGGCCGGGCATCCGATTCCGACCACGTTGTAGTCGTTCGATACGACGGACAAGCAATCCGCGTTGCCTCCGCCTACGTTGCCGGCCACGATGGAGGCCTTGATCGAAACGGATCCCCCGATGTTCGCGAGACCTCCGACATAGCCGGCGTCTCCTTCGTTCGCCGAGATGGTGGAAGAGGTGACGGTAACTGTGCCTTCGAGGTTGGAAATCGCGCCGACTACACTGCCGTTTCCCACGCCCTCGTTGCCCGAGATGGTGGAAGAGGTGATGTCGAGCATGCCACTCGCGTTCGTGATACCGCCAACCGCTAGGCCCGTGTTGTCCCAGACGGCAGATGAGATGAGGTCGAGCTTGCCTTCATCGAGGTAGATGCCGCCGCCGCGAGAGTCCGAGTCGTTGGACGAGACGGTGGACATCTCGATCGTGATCGTGCTTTCGGTGTCGACCGCATAGATGCCGCCGCCGTCCTCGCTGGCACCGTTCTCGGTGATGGTCGACGAAGTGATGTTGAGGGTTCCGCCGTCGTTGTAGATGCCGCCGCCTAGGTCGTCGGCCACGTTGTTCTTGACGGTCGACGAGGTGATGTTGAGGGTTCCGCCGTCGTTGTAGATGCCGCCGCCGTCGTCGTCGCTGCTGCCGTCGTCGGCCAGCCCGTTCTGAACGGTTACGCCTTCCAGAGTCAGGTTTGCCCCGTCCTCGATGAAGAGCACCCGGACGCTCTCGTTACCATTGAGGGTGCCGGGGCCCTGGAAGGTGATGCTGTGACCTCCGTCGGGTCCGATAGTCAAGGATTCGACCAGGACGAAGTCGGTGCCGTTCAGGTTGATGGTGTCATCTGCGCCGTTCGAGTTCGCTAACGCAACCGCTTCCTCGAGCTCGGAGGTTGTAGTGGGGCTAAAGTCGGCGGCTAGGGCGGGCGTGTTCACCAAGCCCGACATTCCCGCGGCGATAGCCACCAGGGCGGAGATCAGTCGCTTGCGTCGCTTCGAACTTGTGAGCTTCACGGGCACCCCTTTCAGGCGATCCGTACGAACCTTAGGAGGGCTGCGACGCGAAGTCGTCCGTAGTCGACTACTGCAATCGCTCGCCGTCGCCGGCGAGGATCCCTCCGGGCGAAATATCGCTCGAGAGTTGGCCGACCAGCGCGCTGGCGTCGTTCGTTGCAACCGCGTCGCCGGTCGTGATGTCGACGTCCTCGCTCGTGTTCGCGGCTACGACATACGCCGAACCGCCGGCCGATGTGACGACTCCGATGACTTGGCCACCGACGGGTTCCGGACTCGTTGTCGCCTGTCTGATTGTTCTGAGCCAAGACGGCGACGCCGATCGAGGTCGATCCGAGGGCCAAACCGATGACGAGGAGAAGCCTGTCTAGCCGCTCCCCGCCTCGCAGGACTCCCGCTCGTCGTTCCCGGACTGGCCGTGGCAGGTGTCGGTGCCGGCTCCTCCGTTCAAGCTGTCGTCGTGATCGCCCCCGTAGAGGCGGTCGTTGCCACTTTCACCAAAAAGGGCGTCTTCTCCGTCCTGTCCGTAGATGTAGTCGTTGCCGGCTCCGCCGAAGATCTGGTCGTTGCCGGCGCCGCCGTAGATGCGGTCGTTGCCGTCGCCGGCGATGATCACGTCGTCGCCGCCGTTGCAGTAGATGATGTCGAGGCCGTCCGAGCCGCAGATGATGTCGTCACCGGAAGTGCCCTTGATCGATCCCGAGCCGGTGATGGTGCAGTCGAGAGTGGTGAAGGTGGCAGTCGCCTGCTGGTGTGGATCGTCGGTGTCGGTGACGTAGGAACAGTCCACGGCCTCGCCGGACGCTCCTTCCTCGGCCGTGCAGGCGCCCTCGATGCGGGCGGTGGTCTGTGGCGAGGTGGGGGTGGCGGTGAGCGTGACCTCGATCATGTCTTCGAAACCGTCGCCGCAGATCCCCTGGGTGTCGTCACCGCCGGTGCGTTCACAGGAGATGTCTCCGGGGGATGAGGTCACCACACCCTCGGCCGCTACGGCGGCCGAGCCCGCGCCAGCCGTTTGGACCAGGAGGGTGTTGGAGGCGAACTCGTAGGCGCCTATGTCACAGACCCCGCCCTGCGGCCGGCTTATCCCGCGCTGATCGGTGTCCTGGCACCCGGGGTCGGCCAGCTCCTCGTCCAGGGCATCGCTCGAGGAGGTGATGGCGATGGTCTGGGTGGGCCCGCCGTTGTCGGACAGGCCCGCGGGATCGAGGCCCGGCGCGGCATCGGAGAGCGAGCTCGCTCCGAAGTCGCACGTGGTCGCATCGTCGAGGTTGCCGCCGTCGTCGATGAGGTCGCCGGCGTCGTCGACGAAGCAGTTGCCGGTGTCGTCATCAGCAGTGTTTTCGGCCACCAGGGTGTTGGTGAGGGTGAGGGAGCCGTCGATGTCGGGCATGTGGATGGCGCCCCCGAGCCGGCCGGCGGTGTTGCCCGCGATGGTGGAGGCGAGGATGGTGCTGTCCTCGGATCCGGCGTTGAGTACGGCGCCACCGATGCCACCGACGCCGGCGTCGCCGCTGCCGCCGCCGCCGCCGCCGTTCCCCGCGCTGTTGCCGGACAGGGTGGAGGAGGCGATGTGGAGCGTGCCCGAGTTGAAGACGCCGCCGCCGCCGCCGCCGACGCCGCCGATGCTGCCGCCGAAGCCGTCGCCGCTACCGCCGTTCCCCGCGCTGTTGCCGGACAGGGTGGAGGATGTGATGTGGAGCGTGCCCGAGTTGAAGACGCCGCCGCCGCCGCCGCCGCCGCCGACGCCGCCGAAGCCGCCGCCGCCGTTCCCCGCGCTGTTGCCGGACAGGGTGGAGGAGGCGATGTGGAGCGTGCCCGAGTTGAAGACGCCGCCGCCGCCGCCGCCGACGCCGCCG
>JBBDRJ010000018.1:0-254324 GCA_040905525.1 Actinomycetota bacterium | reverse complement strand
CCGTACCAGCCCTCCATGCTGTAGCCGGGGATCGTGAGCGCACCCTCGTTGAGCGACTTGGTGTCGTCGTACAGCGCAGTCAGGTCGAAGTCGCTGACCGAGCCCATCCCCTCGCAGCGCGAACACATGCCACCGAGACGGGTGAAGGTCGCCTTCTCGGTCTTCGTCTTTGCGCCGCGCTCGACGGTGATCGCACCGCTGGCCTTCACGGAGGGCACGTTGAACGCGTACGCGTTGGGCGGGCCGATCTGCGGCTTCCCCAGCCGGCTGAAGAGGATGCGCAGCATCGCGTTTGCATCGGTGGCGGTGCCGACCGTCGAACGCGGGTTGGCGCCCATCCGCTCCTGGTCGATGATGATCGCGGTCGTCAGACCGTCGAGTACGTCGACCTCGGGACGCGCCATCGCCGGCATGAAGCCCTGCAGGAAGGCGCTGTAGGTCTCGTTGATCAGCCGCTGAGACTCCGCGGCGATCGTGTCGAACACCAGCGAGCTCTTGCCCGAGCCGGAGATGCCGGTGAACACGGTCAGCCGGCGCTTTGGGATCTCGACGCTGACGTCCTTGAGGTTGTTCACGCGGACGCCGTGCACGCGGATCCGATCGTGGCTGTCGGCTACCTGTCCGTTCGTCTTTGTGGTTTTACGACCGGTTGCAGCTTTCGTTGTCCTCTTGGTTGCACTCATCGTGTCTCGAGGCTCGGGAGGGCGTTGAGCTCGTTCAGCTCGCGGCTTTCTTCACGAGCGCGCCGATCTTCTTCTCGTCGGCCGCCGTCAACTTCTTCAGCGCGAAGACGGTCGGCCACATGGCTCCTTCGTCGAGGTTCGCGGCGTCTTCGAAGCCGAACTGCGCGTACCTGGACTGGAACTTGTGTGCGCCCTTGAAGTAGCAGACGACTTTGCCGTCCAGATCGGCATAGGCGGGCATCCCGTACCAAGTTTTCGGCATGAGGGTCGGCGCGCTCGCTTTGACGATCGTGTTGAGCCGCTTGGCCATGGCACGATCCGGTTCCGGCATCGAGGCGATGGCTGCGAGCAGCGCCTTTTCGCCGTTCGCCCTATTGGCTTCAGCCTTCAGCTCTTGGGCGCGCGCCTTCATCGCGGCTCGTTCATCGGCCGTGAATCCGGCGGACTTTCGCGTTGTCCTCTTTGCGGTCATCGATGCCTCCTCTTACTAGGACTGATCGCCGAGCGGCTCAGCGCAGCTGGTTGATGCGGATCGTGTCAGCCGCTCCTTGTGATCGGTGATGTCCGTCGACGTCACTCTAGGTGCGACTCGGGGCCCGTGCTTCTCGATTCCTGATCGGTCTGGTCACTTGTTTCGCCACGCACGCCGGCATCCCGGCCGTCGGTCGTGCCCCGTCGCGCCGGAAGACGCTGGGCGGCACACCGACCAGCTCGGTGAAGCGCGTGCTGAAGGTGCCGAGCGAGGAGCAGCCGACCGCGAAACAGACCTCGGTGACGCTGAGGTCGCCACGGCGCAGCAATGCCATCGCGCGCTCGATGCGCCGCGTCATCAGGTAGCCGTACGGCGACTCGCCGTAGGCAGTCCGGAACTCGCGGCTGACGTGCCCGGCCGACATGTGCGCGCCGCGTGCGAGCGCCTCGACGTCCAGCGGCTGCGCGTACTCCCGGTCGATCCGGTCGCGAACGCGGCGTAGCCGCGCGAGGTCGCGCAGGCGCTGCGCAGCAGCGGTACTGCTAGTCACCGGCGAGATTCTGCCACGTCGCGTTCACTGACCCGGGAAGCACAGGCAGAACGGGTGTCCCGCCGGATCCGCGTACACCGTTGCGTGCCCGCCGAGGCTGGGTAGCCGGATCGCGCCGAGTCGCTCGGCCAAGTGTTGGGACCAGTAGTAGTCCTCGAACTTGATGTCCATGTGCATCTGCTGCGGGTACTCGGGGTCTGGGTAGCGCGGCGCGGTGTGTCCCGGCACATGCCGGAACGCCAGCATCGGGAGCCGGCCGTCCCCGTGCGAGATCACGACACGCTCCGGCGTGTCCTCCAGACGCGCGTTCATGCCGAGCAGCTCCTCGTAGAACGGAGCGAGCGACCGCGGGCTGAAGCAGTCGAACACCACGCGGCCGATGACGGCATGCGCGTCGCCGGATTCCCCGGGACAGAAGCGGATCGCATGGCCCGCCTGGTCCGCCCACACGTCCTCATCGGCTTGCGTTGCGCCGTGCAGCTCGGCGATCCCCGCTGCATCGGGGATGTCGCGGACGAAGAGCTCGAGGTGCACCTGCTGAGGACGGTCCGGGTCACCCCACGCCGGCGCCCTCCAATTGGGGGCCTGTCCGGCGAACGGGAGCATCGGCCTCGTGTGCCTGTCCTTGGCGATCACCACCCAATTCGGCCCGTGATCCGGCGGGAGCCACATCCCGAGCAGCTCGGAGTAGAGCTTCGCGATCGTCGGAACACTTCCGTCCGGACAATCGATCTGGATGTTGCCGATCCCGAGGACGAGCGGCCAGTCGGTCACGCCGATGTCCGTGATCTTTCCCGCTTCGTTGAAGAGCAGCGTGACGACGGCTTCGCCCTTCTCGCCGCGCTCGAGACCCTCGACGATCTCCGTCACCAACCGTCCGTAGTCGGTCACGCCGTCACGGCTCCTCCACCGGCACAGCTTAGAGCCCCTATCCTCCTTCGGCGAGGGTGACCGGAGAAGCGACGGACGATGAATTCTGAATCCGGGAGTTGTCCAACTCTTCAAAGACCGATGCGATGAGGAGGGCTTGTGATGGGCAAGATCACACCGTGGGTTGCATCGATGGTCTCCAGCCGGATTTGGGGTCAGCGTATGTTCGACGTCGGTTTCGAGCAGCTGGGCCGATTCCTAGAGCAACGATGCGACGATCCGTGCGATCTCGTCCGGCTGTTCGAAGATCACGCCGTGGGTTGCATCGATTGTCTCCAGCCGGATTTGGGGTCGCTCCGAGGCGATGGTCCGCACGTGGCGCTCGAGCCCCTTGCGCCCCTCTGCAAACATCCCACTCTCGCCTGGCGGACGGCACACGATGAGAACGGCAGGCACTTGCGTCTGGCGCAGGGGCCCGAGCGGGTCACCGATCCCGTCAGGCGCATTGACCAGATCGAAGAAGGTGTTCGGTGGACGGCGCACCCATCCAGACCCCTCGCGGACGAAGATCCGTTCGAACGTCGCGGTCGCGACGTCGTCCGGAACCTGCCATGCCGCGTTGAGGCCGCTCATCATCTCTCGTTGCTGCTCGAGCCAAGCCTCGTCGCCATTGTCGTCTCCGCTTTCGAAGCGGAAGCCGTCGAGGAATGTGTCGACCTCGGCCGCATCGATCTGGTCGTAGAGCTCGCTTTGTCGGAAGTCGAAGCCGTCGATGTCCACCACGCCGGCGCGATCGTGGTGCGCGCTCACGTCTTGCAGTGCGAGCACGCCTCCGAAGGAGTGTCCGATCACCAGCGGTCGCGACAGACCGACCTCGCGCACAACCGTGTCGATATCCCGGACGAAGTCGTCCAAGGTCGTCGCCGCGGGTACTCCGGATCTGCCGTGCATACGTAGATCGAACGCAACGGCCCGGATCCCCGAGACGTGCTGAAGCACGAGTGTCCAATCCTCGAGCGTGCGCTGCGCGCCGTGGACGAAGAGGACGTCCGGACCCTCACCGCCGTAATCGCGGACGGCCAGATCGATCTCATCGTGCGCCGTGACCAAGTAGTCAGACATGCGGGAAGGGTACCGTTGCCGATGACAGCTGGGGAGGCAGCGACATGTCCAGCGCGCAGTGGTGGAACCGTCGGCGCTCATGCGGGCGCAGCGTGCCGCATGCGCCGCGTGGCTCGCCGCGTGGTGGTGTTCACGTTCGACAGCAGTGACACCGGATGGCGTCGCCGGTTCTGGCTCACTCGCGACTACCTGCCCGAGGTCGCTGACCTCCTAGTCGGCAGGCCTTCGCCGACCGAGCAGGCCCGCGCGATCGGAGCCCGCTTGGAGCCGGTGCTCATTCCGTGGGACTGCGCTGACGGCTTCTTCGAGGCCTACGGCGCCGGCCCGAGGCATACCTGGACGATCATGGACGTCGCGGAGTATCGGTGTGGGCCAGAGTCGGGCCGGAGGCCGAGCAGCGGGCAATCTCCATAGGGGCGTGGGATCGTCAGGGCCGACGTTCGCTGAGCGTCGAGGTTCCCCTACACCGACGACACTCGGTCAGTAGTCCTGGAAGCAAACCAGGCGGCCAGCTCGCCGCCACTACCCTGACGCAATGGCTCTCGCGTCCTTCCACGGCGGTCACTCGAAGTTTGGCGACGGCGTCGAAGGACCTGTCGCGATCGCGCGATCCGCGGAGGATCGCGGCTTCGTCGCTTTCGGGTTCACCGAGCACTTCGACATGCCGCCCGAGCGCAAGTGTGGCGACTGGCTGGCCGACCGCGATCCTTCTTGGCTCAACGAGTACGTGAACGAGGTGCGGGAAGCCCAAAGTGCATGCGGAGGATCGATGGAGGTCCTTCTCGGCGCCGAGCTCGAGTTCATCCGAGGGGCACGCGAGTCGACGCGCGTCGCGGTGTCGAACGCGCCGTTCGACTACTTCGTCGGTTCGGTTCATCACATCCGCGTCGGTGACCGCGACATCTGCATCGAGTGTGATCGTGGGCGCATGGAAGATGTTCTGCGCCTGACCGGCTCTGTGGAGGCCATGCAGCTCGCCTACTACGACCATGTGACCGAGATGCTCGAGTGGGAGTACGTCTCGATCGTCGCGCACCTCGATGTCTTCAAGAAGTGCTTGCTCGAGGAGGAACGTGAACCGACGGAACGGATTCGCGCTCGCGTGCGAGAGGTGCTCGCGTCGATACGTGACGCCGGTGCAGCCCTCGACGTCAACACCGGAGGTGTCAGAAAGCTCGGCGAACCCTACCCCGCTCGGTGGATCATGGAAGAGGCGCGAGAACTCGACGTCCCCGTCACGCTCGGCGACGACTCTCACGGACCCGACGACGTGGGTGGTGGGTTCGAGGACGCGATAGAGATGCTCCACTCAATCGGGTTCAAGACGATGCGACTGGTTCGAGGCCACCGCCAGTTCGAGCCCGTCGCGATCGGGTGACGCTCACACGGAGATCAGGACGTGGCCGGATCCACCCACGGCAATGCCCTTCGCCCGGCTGATTCGTCGGCAGCATCATCCTCCTCTAGTGGTAGTCAACGATCGACACATCATGAGCAGCGGGTTAGTTCAAATCCGTCAGCTGGGCCTTCGGGCTCCCGAACTAAAGCGCCATGGGTGCCGTTATCCCTGGACAGACCCCCGCTCTGCCTCAAGACTCGACTCGTGAGGCAAGACAGATGAGCCACCGCATCGTCACGCTGCTGTTCACCGATCTGGTCGAGGCGGCTTCGTCCTGACGTCACCGCTCGACGCACCACCACCGACCGAGGTACTGACGCTCGTCTTCCTTTCCTGGGCGGCGGGTGCCATCGCGTTCGCCGCACTCACTCGCTGGTGGAGCGAGGTGCAATCGGGCCACTTCAAGGTCACGTGGCTGGTTGGAGCGGGATTATCCGCCGCCGCCGGTTTCGGCTATCGGCCCGCCTGGGCCATCACGGCGCTCTCACTCGCGGCCTTCGGAGCCGTGTATCTGGAGGGCAAGGACCGGCGGCGATTCGGGATCGATCTCGTCGTGGGTATGGCCGCGGCCGGCGTCGGCGTATTCGCCCTCGCCACGGGCTCGGATCTCGAACTCGAAGCCTTCGCGGCCGCGGCCTTGCTCGGATCCGTGACGAACGCCATGCTGCTCGGACACTGGCACCTCAACCAACCTCGCCTCGGAACGAAGCCCATCGCGCGTCTCGTCTGGTTGCTCTGGGTGGCCATCGCGGTCTTCATCGCAGCGTCTGCGCTGCTTCTGGCGGGTGCAACTGGTGTGGGGCTACTGGGCGCGTGGACGTCGATCGCATTCGCGGTATTCACCGGCGTGTTGACCGCCATGGTGCATCACCTCGTGCGAACGAGATCCATCATGTCGGCTACGGGGATCCTGTACCTGGCGATCTTGCTGTGCTTCGTCGCCGCTTTTACCGGCTCGCTATCTGCGCTGGCTCGCCATTGAAGGGCGCAGCGAACGTCGCCGTCTTGGCTTCCGCTAGGAGCTCTCCGAGCGCCGTCGCGTAACACGTGGCCTCCGGCGACTGACGGAAAAAGGCGTAGACGTCCCTTCCCTCACCAACCACGTCTCCGAGCATGTCGCCCCACACCACGAGATCCGCATACGTGTAGCTCTCGCGACGGAAGCGTGAGTACACGAACGGGAACTCCCAACGCTCCGCGAGCGCCCCTCCGGGAAGGAGCTCGCTCGAGGCCATCGCCTCGGATGCTTCGACGATCACCGGACAGGCATCGCGCGAGGCGAGCAGCTCCAGAACATCCGGGCACATCCAAGATGGGTGGCGGAACTCCCAAGCGGTACGGATCCCCAACGGGATCGACTCGAGCAAGGCGCGTAAGCGTCCAACATCGCAATCAAAGGTCGGCGGAGTTGTGAACAGGACAACGCCGAGCCGCGGACCGAGCGAGCCGAGCGATCGTACGAATTGCTCGGTCTGAAGCGGCAACCCTAGACGCTCTACATGGGTGATCTCGCGGGGAGCGCGGACCGCGAAACGGAAGTCCTCGGGCGTCGCCTCTCGCCAGCTGACGACCGTCTCCAGTGACGGACGCCGGTAGAAGACCGAGTCGAGCTCAACGGCACCGAACAGCGTTCCGTACCCGGCAAGAAGATCGGGGGCCGATGCCGTCGCCGCCGGAACAGCGTCGCGCATGACCGGCGAAGCGAAGCCCGAGGTGCCGACGTAGAAATCCCCCACGATCGGTCATGCTTTCCACGACGCCTCGCGGAGGTCAACCGCAGCGGCCTGACCTGCAACGTGACTTCGTGCGCAAATGCGCGTGCTGCGCAGCCCTTGCCGCGCAAGGGTTGTGGCCCTACCCCAGCTGCAGGCGGCCGTCAGTCGGTTCTCCAACCCTTCACTTCGTCACGCAAGCGATCCACGCTGCGCGACGTGCTGCGTTTGGGGCGTACCCGACCGCGCTCCCACGCTGACGATCGTTTTGGAGGCGTCTTCAGCTCTTCAGCGCTCAGTCGAGGTGGAGTGACGGGCCCCTTTCGCTTGGATCGCGGTGCCGGCGTCTCTGGGGATTCATCCAGTTCGAAATCGTCATCCAGGTCGAAATCGTCATCCGATTCATCGTCCAACGGAGCATCGTCAACCTCGTCGTCCTCGAGTAAGAAATCCTCCGGCGCATCCTTCTTGCGCCGGCGCCTCTTGGGCTCGAGGTCAGGGCTCTCCACCTCCACGATCTCCACATCGTCGAGCTCGAGCCAGGGCACCCGGGGTGAGCGTTGTCGCTCGGCGTCCGCCGGTACTCGTGCCACCTCGAGCCAATCGGACTCTGGTTTAGCGGCGAGCTCGGCCATAGCCCTCTTCAGCCGGGCGGCCTGCCAACGTCGCAAGGTCACGAACACCAGAAACCCGGCGACAACCGCCAGCACGAGCCCCCACACGATGTACAGCGCGGTCGGGCTCGATGAGTCCTCGTCGGGAGCAGCGCTGCCCGCGAGCGTGATGTCGCACGTGGCTGACAGCGGTCCGTCCACGACCACGATGGATCCCGGTCCACGTTCCGTAGTCGCCGGGATCTTCGTCGAGTCGAGCGTAGAGAAGGCGCCGAGATCGGTGGTGTTAACCCTGGCCAGCTCGGCCGTGCGAACCCCCTGCCGGAACGAGACCACGGCCGTCGACTGCGTTCCAAATCCGGTGCCCCGGACGATGATGCCGTCTCCGCCCCGGAAAGTCTTCGCGGGCTGGTTGCGATCGTCGAACGTCGTACACGTGGGCTCGGCCCGGGCAACCGAGACGAGGCCGCCGAGGGCGGCGATCACGAGCACGGTGGTGACGGTGGCGCGTTTGAGCATCAACACTTGGATCGGACGACCCGTGTGAGAACTTCAACCATGCCCATCGGCTCCCAACTCCTCGCTCTGCTCACCGTTGGTGGGCTTGCGCCGGCGGCGTACGAGCAGCAACATACCCAGCCCGGTCAGGAGCAACGCCGCACCGATCGTGCCCATGAAGGCCAGATCCACATCTCGCGACGGGATCGACGGCTCCGCTTGTGCGATGACGGCGGGCGCCCAGCTCATCGCCGCGGCAACGCTCCAGCCTACAAAGATCACCCGATGCACAATCTTCAGGCTCTCAGAAAATCCTTCAACGGGCAGCAGCGCAGGTAGGCTACCTGCCATGACTTCAGCTTCGTCGTGGTTCGACGCCGCAGCCGACGCGATCCGGTCCGGGACTGCCAGCACCGCCGTAATGGGCTGCGGGTACGTCGGACTGACGCTGGCGGTGGAACACGCACGGGCCGGCTCTGCAGTGATCGGCATCGAGACCAACGATCTGCGCGCCAAGGACCTTCGAGCCGGGGCCAATCCCATACCCGACGTGTTCGTCACCGACGACGAGCTATTGGGGCTTCGCGACGAGGGCCGGCTGACATTCTCCACGGCGCTCGAGACGCCGGCGGACGTCTACGTCATCTGCGTAAACACGCCGTTGCGCGACGGTTCGCCGGATCTCCGGTACATCGAGTCGGCCGGCGAAACGGTCGCCGCCGTGCTTGCGACGGGCGCGCTCGTCGTGCTCGAGTCAACGACCTATCCCGGAACGACCGAGGAGCTGCTTCGGCCGATACTCGAAGCCGGATCGGGGCTGCGGGCCGGTGAGGATTTCGCGCTGGCGCACTCACCCGAGCGCATCAATCCCGGCGACAGCGCATGGAACCACCGCAACACGGCCAAGGTGGTGGGGGGACTAACGCCGGAGAGCACCGAGCTCGCAGTGGCGTTCTATCAGCGGATATGCGACACCGTCGTGCCCGTCTCGTCACCCCGCACGGCCGAGATCACGAAATTGCTGGAGAACAGCTATCGCGTCGTGAACATCGCGCTGGCAAACGAGATGTCGATCGTCTGCAACGACTTCGGGATCGACCCCTGGGAGGTCATCTCCGCCGCTTCGACCAAGCCGTACGGCTTCACTCCGTTCTTCCCGGGGCCCGGCGTTGGCGGGGAATGCGTCCCGGTGGACCCGCAGTACCTCGCGTGGAGGGTTCGGGTCCAGGCCGGCCGTCACTTCCGCTTGCTCGAGACGGCAAGCGACATCAACGACCGGATGCCGGCTCACGTGGCGCAACGCGCCGGCGAGATCATGAACGAGCGCGGGCGGGCCCTGCGCGAAGCACGCGTCCTGCTGCTCGGCGCATCGTTCAAGGGTGGTTCGGCCGACGCACGCGAGTCTCCCGCGTTGCGCGTCGCCGACCGTCTTGCGCGTTCGGGAGCCGAGCTCACGTACCACGATCCGCTGGTTGCTCACGCCACGATCAACGGGGTCGTGTACGACTCACAGCCGCTCACCGACGATCTCATCACCTCTTCGGACCTGGTGATCGTGCTCACCGATCATCCCGGCATCGACTACGCCCGCGTCGTCGAGCTCGCGCCCTGCGTGTACGACACGCGGGGCGTGACCACCGGCGTGGCCGCCGCGGCGGGCCGGCTCTACCGGGCCTGACCAGGGGCTACCATTTGCCCGATGCAAACACCCGACGTACGCTCGGTAACGAAATGACCCGCCTCAGGCGCGTGGGCGCCGTGCTGCTCTTCGCGCTTGCCGCGCTTCCGGTCGCCGCCGGTACCGCGCGGGCCGATCATTGCAAGCCGATCGATAACCCGCCACCTCTCGAGGGCCAGAACACGACGTACTGTCACACGCCGAAGCCGACGGCGACTCCGAAGGCCACACCCAGTCCGGCACCGACACCGGCTCCAACGTCGGCGCCCGCTCCCGCTGCAACTAGGCGACCGGTTTCGGCCACGACGGCGGCTCCCGTCCAGCAGGAAGTAGAGGTTCCGGCCGGCGACACCGGACCGCTCGGAACACCCGAGATCCTCGTCGACGCCATCGACCCCGGGGACGAGAACTTCGAGACCGAGCCGTCCGCAAGCGCGTCGAGCTGGATCTTCGGGTTCATCGTCGGGCTGATCGTCGGCGGCCTGGCCGGCCGCGCGTCCTGGGGCCTGCGGCGCAAGCGCCGCCAGCAGATCTTCGGCTAAGCCTTAGCGTTCGGTCCCGACCTCGGCCTGCGACTCGTCGCCTTCCTCTTCTCACTCGAGCTCTTCGTCCGCGCCACAGTCGAGCGCTTACGGGTCGGCTTGACCGGAGCCGGCGCTGAACCCGCTGCCGGCGGCTCCTCTACGCGTTGCGATGACACCGTTGCCGCAACGGGCCTGCGATCGACGGCCACCGACAATTTGAAGTCGCGTGTATCGAGGTGCGGTACCGACGGTGCGGGGAGAGCCAGCTGACGCGACTTCAACACACCAAATCTGACGGCGCGCTTCCCGCGTCGCTTGGCCCAGCGCCTCACCCCGGTTCCCACGACTAGGAGGATCAACGCGAGAAGAACGAGGTCGAGGATGTCGGAACCCGTGACAGGAAGATTGCCGTCGGCGCTCTCTTGGGCTGCTCCAAGCACGTCCGTCCCGTCGTCGTTGGTCGCACCCGTGCCGAGCACATCGGTGAGTGCCTCGCCGGATGCCGCGAGCACTAGCAGGGCGGCTGTCTCGGTGCAGCCGGCGACGTCGGTGGCGATCTCGTAGGAACCGGGCTCGAGGCTGGAAGGAAGCGTGAGGATCCCTGAGAAGCTCCCGTCCTCCAGCGGGGGAACCGAGCCGAGAGGGACGTGCCCGGGCTCGGCGAAGATGTCCACGTCTTCCTCATCGCCCGCTGCGCCTTCGGTGCCGGACACGTGCACTTCCCCTTGTTCCTCGGCTCGCCCAGCGACGAAGCCGTTGCCGACCTCTCCCTCGATGGCGATACATGTCTCCACCTCGGCCGATCCGGCCGCGGGGGGCGGCGGAGGGTATTCCTGAGCCACGGCAACTCCTGTAACAACGGCGGCCGCGAGCACCATCGTCACGAGAAGAGAGCCACCTATGAGTCGTTGACGCACGCCCTTGCCCCCTTGGCTTACCGGCGAAGAAACACACCGTGGCGTCTGTAGATAGTAGTACGAGGCCTGAGTTCTGTCCCTAGCCCACCAGGGGTGGGCGCATCTGTTCGGTTTTCCCGACGAGTGCCCGAAGGTGGGAAACGGCCCCTTCGGCCCGGTCGGCGGCCACCAGCCCCTTGAGGGCCTCGAGCTCGGCCAGGAAAGCGTCGCGGTCGAAGCCGGGCTCTTGAACGACGAGCACTTTCTCGTGGGGCCCGGCCATGACCTCCTCGCCATCGTCGATCAGCTCCTCAGCCAACCTCTCGCCCGGACGAAGGCCCGTCACCTTGATCGGGACGTCGACGCCGGGCTCTAGTCCCGACAATCGAACGAAGTTCTCCGCGAGATCACCCATCCGTATGGGCTCACCCGTGTTCAGCACGTACACCTCGCCGTCGCGACCGAGAGCTCCTGCCTGGAGCACGAGCTCGACGGCCTCCGACGTCATCATGAAGTACCTGAGAGCGTCCGGATCGGTGACGGTTACCGCCGACCCCGAGCGCAACTGCTGGTGGAAGAGCGAAAGCACACTCCCGTTGCTGCCCAGTACGTTCCCAAAGCGCACCGCAACGAACGTCGTGCCTTGGTTCGCCCGGGCCCGCACTACGAACTCGGCCGCCCGCTTCGTCATTCCCATCACACCGACGGGACGAACGGCCTTATCCGTGGAGATGAGCACAAATTCGCCGACTCCGTTGGAAACGGAAGCCGTGGCGACTATGTCGGTTCCCAGAACGTTGTTCTTGATGGCCTCCAGCGGGTGCGCCTCCATGAGCGGCACGTGCTTGTAGGCCGCAGCGTGATAGACGAGCTGGGGTGAATATTCGCCGAAGATCTTCCCTACGCGCTGTTCGTCGAGGATGTCCCCCACGGCGGCTTCGATCTTGATGCCCTCGAACTGCTCGCAAAGTGACGCGTGCGTCAAGTACAAGTCGCTTTCTGCGCGGTCGAAGAGGACGAGCGTCTCAGGGTCGAACGCGGCGATCTGTCGGGCCAGCTCGGAACCGATCGATCCCGCTCCCCCGGTCACCAGCACGCGGCGTCCCGAAAGAGCTTCACGCAGGCGCTCGACGTTGGTACCGATAGTCGCGCGGCCGAGAAGCTCTTCGTTCTGAACCTTTCGGAGCTCGCCGACGACGGCCCGGCCGATGAGAAGATCGGTGAGAGCCGGAACGGTACGCACTTCTATGCCAGTGTCCTTGAGACCTTCGAGGATCACACGCCGGTCGACCGTTGAAGTGCCTTCCGTTGCGATGAGGACTTCGGATGCGTGTTGCGTCGCGCACATCTGCGAGATGTCCTCCAGGCCTCCGAGCACGGGGATGCCGTGAAGGCGACGCCCATGGATGGTCGGGTCCTCGCTGGCCAGACCGACGACGGTGTAAGGCAGGCTGCCGCGACCGATCTCGCGAAGCAACGCCTCCGCGACGTCTCCCACGCCGACCACGATGGCGCGCTTTCTTTCACCGTTCGCGCCGGCGGCCAGCGCAAGTCGGTGCTCGAGAAGCAATCGCGCCGAGATCCGCAAGCCCGCGGTCAGGCCCAGACAGAAGAAGGCGTCCAGGACAAGCACGGATCGCGGGAAGCCGAAGCTGCGGCCCCCGGACATCTGAACCCCGACGATGAAGATCGCCGAGCTGAGCGTCACGGCTTTGATGAGCTCGACGACGTCGCGGATGCTCACGTACCGCCACAGACCCTCGTAGAGATGGAACGCCCAGAAGACGGCGCTACGCAGGACGAGCAACACCGGAAGGGTGGCCAGCATCCGTCGGATCTCTCCCGACGGCGGCGCGAAGTCGAAGCGGAAGCCGAAGGCGAGCGCATAAGCCATCGCGAACAGCACGGCATGAGCCGCCACGATCAACGGTCGGCGGATCCTCAATAAGGTGTCAGCTCGTCGGCTACTCATGCCCTGGGTCAGTCGAGTGCGGCCCCCATCCGGGGCGGCGCCCCATCGCTAACAGCGTCACCATAGCGCAACAGATCTCTCATCCCACGCGTCTTGAAAGATGCCCGTCACCGCCGCCGCGAAGGCTCTAGAACGGCCCGTCCGGTGCGGGCGAGGACGCGGAGATCGCTCCAGAACGTCCGGTTCTCGAGGTAATCCAGCTCGAGCGCGAGCTTGGCCGGCATTATCTCGCTGCGGTAGACGAGCTCGGCTTCCTTCGAGGAGTCCGGCAGCAGCTGCGACTCGTCGCGATACACCAGAGAAGCCGGACTCGTGATCCCGGGACGGACCTCGAGCACACGACTTTGTTCGGGTGTGTACGTGGCGACGTAACGGGGATCTTCCGGCCTGGGGCCAACCAGACTCATCTCCCCGCGCACCACATTGACCAGCTGGGGAAGCTCATCGATCTTGAACCTGCGCAGAAGGGCGCCGACGCGCGTTACCCGCGGATCGCCCGACGTGGTAAGGCTCGGCCCCCGATGAGCATCGGGCCGCATCGACCGGAACTTGTAGAGAGTGAACAGCCTCCCGTTCCGTCCGACCCGGTCGGCGCGGTGCAACACTGGTCCGGTCGATGTGAGCTTGATCGCCAGTGCGGCCAGAACCAACAGCGGGCTCGACAGCGCGAGACCGACGAGCGATGCGGTCAGATCGAAGGCTCGCTTCAGGCTCACCGACGGTGGCGTCCGAGGACCGCGGAGACTGCCTCGACTACGTCGTCCACGTCCTGATCGGTCATCCGGCTGTGCATGGGCAGGGAGACCAGACGCTGGTACTCGCGCGTAGCCACCGGAAGGTCCGCGGGAGTGTAGCCGTACCGGTTCTCGTAGTAGGAGAACAGATGGACGGGCAGAAAATGGACG
This sequence comes from Actinomycetota bacterium, assembly GCA_040905525.1. Classification (GTDB taxonomy): domain Bacteria; phylum Actinomycetota; class JAICYB01; order JAICYB01; family JAICYB01; genus JBBDRJ01. The sequence goes on along the minus strand of JBBDRJ010000018.1, from coordinate 240,429 downwards.
CTCGTTCCGATCCCGAGGCTCTCCAGCTCCGAAACGAACCGGGCGCGGTCGATAGTCAGCTGCTCGAGCCGAAGTCGGACCGAGTAGATGTGCCAAGCGTGCGAGTACCCGGCGTGCCGAACGGGCACCTCGATGGCCTCCGACGAGCCCAAGGCCTCCGAGTACCGGGCTGCGATCTCACGCCGGCGGGTATGCATGGCGTCGAGTCGGCCAAGCTGAACGAGGCCGATCGCTGCTTGAAGGTCGGCCATGTTGTATTTGAAGCCGGCGCGTGTCACGTCATATGCGAACGAGCCACCGGCCTCGTTTCGTCGCCAGGCATCCCGGGTCATCCCGTGGAGGCTCCAGGAGCGCGCTTCGGAAACGAGCTCGCTGGGCCCGCTCAGCATCCCGCCCTCACCCGTTGTCAGGTTCTTCGTCGCATAGAAGGAGAAGGCGGCAAGGGATGGGACGTTCCGCCGCGCGCCGCCGACGAGAACGCCGTCGACGGAAGCAGGGAGCGCATGCGCCGCGTCTTCGACGATCGCCAGGCCGCGCGCTTCGGCCATTTGGACGATGCGCGTCATGTCACACGGATGCCCGTGGAGGTGGACGGGGGCTATGCACCGCACCGCGGGGTCGTCCAGCGCCCGCTCGACGGCGTCGGGATCGATGTTCAGCGTCCTCGCTTCGCTGTCCACGAGCACGGGCCGCGCACCAACGTGCTCGACGACGTGTGCCGCCGAGGCAAAGGTCATGGTCGGAACGATCACCGCGTCCCCCGGCCCCACACCGAGGGCCACGAGCGCGCAATGGAGAGCGGCCGTGCCCGAGCTCAGCGCGAGGGCGGCGGGCGCGCCGACGTACGCCGAGAACTCTTCCTCGAACTTCGCGGCGCGGGGGCCGGATGTGATCCATCCCGACCTGAGGCACTCGACCACCGCGGCGATCTCTTCGGGGCCGATGTCGGGCGGTGAGAACTGAAGGAATTCGCTTCGTTTCATCTAGCCCAAGACCTTGCGCATCGCGCCGCTCCACGTCGGTTGATCGTCGGCTCTTTGCCAACCCCGGCCGAGGTAAAGACTCACGGCCGCCTCATTGGTGGGCTCTACCGTAAGCCCGATCTCCCGCTGTCCGGCCGCTCGGGCTGCTTCCTCGGCAGCCGTCAGGAGCTCGCCGGCAAAGCCCCGGTCGCGAAACGCCGGGTGCGTCCCAACGGACAGAACCCGGTACGCCGGCGGCGAAGCAGTTCCCTCGGACGACCCGGAGGCATCGGCACCGACCGCCAGGCGGGCACGCGCGAACGTGGTTAGACGGATCAACAACCACGGCCGGGTCACCAGATGGCGAATGAGGAACATGCGATGGCGCCGGACAAACAGCGGGAGCGCATCGCCCAGAAAACCCGCGCAGATAAAGGCCGCGAGACGACCTTCGACCCAGAGCCCGGAGAACAACCGCTCGCCGGTGGGACGTTCCCATTGGGTCTGGTAGTAGAGCCGAACCACTGCCCGGCCGGCACGCGTCAGGTCGCTCGACGGGAAAGCGGCAATGTGCACGCGCGCCACATCCTCGAGATCCGATCCCGCGATGGCGCGCACTTCGTGGATCATCCGCCACCCGTCTGTTGTCGCGGGAGGTGCCGCCACCGCCACAGGCCCGCGATGAGTCCAAGCCCGTACGCAAGATGGACGATCGGGAAGACCAGAAGTAAGGCCGGGAGGCACGCGGGCTCGCGCCTGCCCGCCACTACGCTCGCGATGACGTCCGCGGCCAGGTACGGTCCGGCCACGATCAGCGACAGGATCGGACGCCTCGTAGCGATCGATGCGACCAAAGACGCCAGAAGGGCCACCACGAACGCGGACGGGACGAGGTGGCGCCAGGAAGCAACGCGGCGATGCTTGCGCATTACGAGCAACTTGTAGAGCCCGTATTCGAAGTACTGACGCCACACGTCACCGAGTGCCTCGCGGGGCCGGTAGACGCTTCGGATCGCAGGGTCGAGGAAGATACGGCCGCCCGCCCGGCGTACGCGCAGGTTGAACTCGTCGTCCTGATTGCGGGTCAGATCCTCGTCGAAAACCCCGACCTGATCGAAGATGCTCTTCGGAAAGGCACCGAGGTAAACGGTGTCCACCCAACCTTCTTTCTTGGCGTATCGGAATCTCGCATCGCCGGCACCGAACCGTGAGGAGGTCGCGATCGCGATCGCCCGTCCGATCAAAGTGCGGCCGACTGCACGCTGCACGCCCCCCACGTTGCTGGCGCCGGTGCGCTCGAGGGTTTCGACACAGCGCCTGACGTAGTCGGATGCGATCTCGGCGTGGCCGTCGACGCGCACGATGACTTCGCCCCGGGCGCGAGTCAACGCCCGGTTCAGCGCGACGGGCACCACCTTCGAGGGGTTGGAAATGAGCGTGACCGCCGGGCGCGCCTCGGTCCGGGCGGTCTCGGCCAAACGTCTGACGGTCTCGCTCGTCGCGTCTTCGGAAACTCCGTCGACGACGATGACCTCGATCTTGTCGACCGGGTAGTCCTGTTCGAGCACTGCGCCGAGACTGCTGCCTATGTGGTCCGCCTCATTTCGGACGGGCATCACAACCGAGACGAACGGGAGATCGGACTCCGAGCCGGCCATCAATCCCTCCGCGCCGCAAGCACCGTCCGATAGACGTCGATCGTGCTGCGCACGAGCATGCTCGGATCGAGAGGAGCTATCACTTCGGCACCCGTGAACGGAATGTCCGAAGCGAGCACGTCCCGAAGCGCCCGAGCGATGGTCTCCGGCTTGTCGTCTAGACAGATCGCACATCCGGGCAGCGAACCGATCCACTCCGACACATCACCTACGTCGACTGATACCACGGGAAGGTTGCACGCAAGTGCCTCCTTCACGACGAGAGGTCCGGACTCGTGACGTGAGGTCACCACCATGGCGTCGCAGGCCGACATGTACAGAGCCATCGCGCCCCTGGGAACCCCGTCGACATCTACCAGGTCGGCCCCCTCGCCCGGCAGTAGGTCGACGGCGGCGCGAGCCAGCTCGAACCTCTTCACGGGGACGCTGCGCCGGCCGCCGAAGAGTACGAGCTTGCGATCGGCCGGCAGACCCAGCGTGCGGCGCGCTTCGGCTTTGTCGGCCGGACGGAAGACCTCCGTATCCACCGCCCCCGGTATCACCGTGGACCGGACGTGCTCCGGGAGCTTGGCCTGCAGAGCGCGAGACGGCACGACGACGGCGTCGACCCACCGCGCGAGCATGCGCGTGAGCCGCCGGAGAAGTCCGCCGCGGATGCCGTAGCGACCCGAAGCCGAGACGACGCCAATCAGGTCACTGCCGTGAAAGGTCGCCACGACCGGAACGCTTGACGGAAGGACCACGAGCAAAGTCTGCCCGAAGTGCGCGTGGACGAGATCCACGTCCCGATCGCGAAGCCGGCGCCGGACCTTCCTGCGCGCTTTCAGATAGTTCGACGGATCGGCGCGGCCCCGGTAATGGATGACGTCGACAACGACTCCGGCCGCACGTAAGGCCTCGACCTCGTGGGCGACGAAGACGCTCTGGTCCGGGTGTTCGTCGCTCGGCCAGCCGCTGGTCACGACCAACACCGACAAGCTCACGGGCCAACCTTTGCCGATGCGACGTGCTTTCGAACCTCCGAGACGATCTCTTCGGTCTCGACCTCTTGCGTGTGCTCGAGCGACCACACTCGTCCGTTCCCGGAAACCCTCTTTCGCAGCTCGGGGTCGAGGATCAGCTGCTCGATGGCATCCGCGAGCTGATCCACCCGTCGTGGCTCGATGAGGAGCGCGGTGTCGCGGTCGCGGAAGAAATGACCGATGCCTCCCACGTTGCTGGCGACAACGGGAAGGCCGATAGCCATCGCCTCCAGCATCGAGCGCGGCAAGCTGTCCCAGTACGTGGGGATGACGAAGACATCCGCGCGAGCGTATGCACGAAAAAGCTCGGGTCCGGACGGGATATAGCCACCGATGTGAACCAGTGCTTCGACGTCGAGAGATCGGGCCAGCCGACGCACATCGTCGAGAACAGGATCGGAGTCTTGCGTCCATCCGACGAGGTCGAGGGTCGCCGTGTAGCCACGCGCTCGCAGCGCGTCGAGGCAACGCACCGCTTCGAGCACGCCCTTGTCGCGCACGATCCTTCCGGAGTACAGCAGCCGCAGGGGGTCGGTGCGTGCCTTGTCCGGCCCCCAGTCCGTCGACACCGGTTCGAGCGCGGCGATCGACGCTTGCGAGACTGTAGTGAAGGTGACCGTCTTGACCGTGGCGTGCGGCACCGACGAGATGAGTTGCGGGTTGTTCACGAACGCGAGGTGACCGCGCGACGCCCGGCGCTGCCGCATCCCGTAGAGCATCGCCCACGATCGGATCGCTGCGTTGCGCCACGCCGGGAACTGCGTCTGGGATCGCCAGCCGGCGTAGTCGCCCCAGATGAACAGGATCACGGGAACGTCATGGCAGGCGCGCACGATGTGCGGCAGCAGTGGCGACGGACCTTGCACGATCACCGCCTCTGCGCCGTCGCTCCCCGGCTGAAATCCCCGCAGCGATCGTCCGGGCGAGAAGAACCGCGCCGGGGCCGATCGTCGAGGCCCGATGTCCACGGCTCGGACGAGTGGTGGTGCAAGCTGCATGTCCTCGATGCCGACCCGACCCGAGGAGCCGTGGAGGTAAAGCGTCATCATCCCCCCGGACGCACGGGCCAGAGTCCGGACGAGGTTGCCAACCGCCGATGGGAGCCGCGCGCTCCCATCGGGCAGGACGACCGCATCGACGTGGGAGTAGTAACCGAGATTCACCGCCGTCGTCGCCGATGCGCCTCCGACCCGGGGCCGTTGCTCGGCTCCCATTCGGGACCCCGCGTCGACGCGATCTCCTGTACCAGCCGGCTTGCCACCGACTCGGCCGTGACGTTTCGCGCTCGGTCGTATCCCGCTCGAAGGAGGCGCCGTCGCAGAACCGCATCTCCGGCCAGGCGGCGGATCGCGCGAGCGATCGCGGCGTCGTCGCGCGGAGGCACGAACATCACCTCCTCTTCGTCCCCGAACGCGTCTCGAACCCCATCAACAGGCGTACAGATGACCAGCACGCTGTGCGCGAGTGCTTCCCAGACCGAATAAGGCAGGCCCTCGGCGTACGACGGCAGAAGTAATACATCCATCGACGCGTAGATGTCGAACAGCTTCTTAGTGGCCGGAACCCACCCATGCGCGACGACGTCGCCGGACACGCCGAGCTCTTGCGCTCTGTCGAGCAATTGCGCCAGCGCCGGTCCGTCTCCAACGAGGTGCAGTCGCGCCCTCGGGAAGTCCGAGTGTACCGAAGCGAAAGCGGTCATCGCCTCGAACACTCCCTTCTCCGCGGCGATCCGGCCAGAGATCATGAGGTCTAGGGTGTCGATCATCCGATCGTCCGCGCGATGCTCGTAACGGGCGGCCCTCGTAGACATCGGGATCACGTCGATCCTCGATTCCCTACCGTACTGACGTGAGAGCTCCTCGCTATTGGTGACCACTACATCGGCACCACGCACGATGCGACGAACGTGTCGCTCCTCGACCGAGGTCCGCAGGCGTCCGACGAGCTTGCGGCGCAGGGGCCAGGGTGCTCGTGCTACGTGCGTCGCGCTTCGACCGACGATCATGGCCGCGATCCGGTCGCTGCGTGACGCGGCGAAGACGAGGTTTGCCCGCCGATTCGCGAGCTGGAGCACGAGGGCGTCCCATTCCGGGCTGGCGCCTTCGACGATTCGCCTGACGCGTCGCCGCCGGCTGATGTAGGTCCGTAACGTCCCTTTCTGACCGAGCGAGAGTACGTCGACATTGCGACGTGGGGAACGTACGACGTATTCGATGCCATCCTCGACCGGCACTGGGTCGGCCGGCAGATCGTAGGCGATCACCGTGAGACGGTCGACCATCGCAGCGAGACATTCGAGAAGGGGACCCACGCGACTAGGTACGGCCACGCCGTCGTCGAGCGCGGCGGCACAACCGAGATAGTGGAAGGCGAGATGTCTAACCATCAGTCGCGGGGAGGTGAATCACCGACGAGCGGCGGCTTCCGCCACCGTGGTTCCACCTGCAGGGGAAGCCACCGCAGCATCCCGGAAGCGACTCGAGCAAACTCTCTGCCGTGATTCCACCTGATGTGCCGAAGGCGAAGGCGAAAAGCGAGCCGTCGTAGCTCGCGACGTTCCTCGAGCGACAGTTGACGGTCTGCACGCCAACTTCGCTCCCAGCGATCGAGACTGTCGAAACCGCGGGCGAGAGGAGTCGGGAACCAGCGACCGATGTCCCACAGATCACCGACATCGTTGGGAGCCCATCTGGAGCACGTCATCTCGGCCATATGATCGGCGAGGATGCCCAGAGACTCGGTTCTTAGGAGTTCTGTGTTTGTGCTTATCCCGGCGTCGTGTTTGCGGTAATCCACGACGACGTCCTCCAGCACGCCGAGCCAGCCGCGTCGTGCGAGTGAGAGCCACATCGAATAGTCGGCCGATATGGAAAGTTCTGCGTACCCTCCTAGATCCACTAGAGCCGAACGCTCCGCGCAGAGGGAGCTGTGCACGATGCCGGCGACGACGGGCAACGCCCAACAAAGCACGCGCGACGAGTGCGACGGCGGTGAACGCTTGTCACCGACTACCCGGCCCGTTTCGTCGATGCTTCGCCACGATCCGGTGCAGGCCCGAAGTTGTGGATTCCGCTCGAGATAGGACACCTGGAGCCCGATTCGGTCGACCGGAGCCAGGTCGTCCGCATCGATCAATACAACGTAACGACCGAGCGCTCGGCTGAGCCCCTCGTTTGCCGCGATGTACGGCCCCCCGGACGTCGTCCTTCGGATAAGACATATGCGCGGATCGTCACGAGCCACGGCGGCCACGATGTCGGCCGTGCCGTCGGTCGAAGCGTCGTCGACTATGACGTGTTCCCAATCCTCATAGCTCTGAGCTCTGATGCTTTCTATTGTTTCGGCAAGGTAGCCGGCGCCATCGCGGACGGCAGTGAGGACGGTGACCGAGGGGCCCACCGATCGATAGTACCTTCGAACATCGATGCCGAACCTGACCGTCGCCGTATGCACGCGGAACCGCGCAGACAAGCTCGATACAACGCTCCGAAGCCTGCTGGCTCAGAGCCTGGACGAAACCGCATACGAGATCGTAGTCGTGGACGACGGATCCACCGACCGAACAGAGGCGGTCGTTCGCGCCGTCAGCGGCCAAGCCATTCCGGCGATCAAGTATCTGCGGCAAGACCACTCCGGCTCGAGCGCCGCCAGGAATCGCTGCGCACGAGAAGCCTCAGGCGAATTGATCTGTTACGTCGACGACGACGTCGAGGTGGAACCTTCATGGCTCGAAGCAGTAGTCGCCGGCGCGAGTCGCAATCCGGAGGCGTCGTGCTTCGCGGGACGCGTTATCGTTCGCCTTGAAGGGAAAGCTCCGCGAACGTGCGACCGAGAGTATCTCGCGGCATCTCTCGACGAGGGCAACGAGGAGCGTGTGGTCGACCGCGCAGTCGGCGCCAACATGGCGATCCGCAAGCAAGCCTTCAAGGACGTAGGACCGTTCAACGAGGCCCTCTGGTGGCAGTGGGACGAATACGAGTGGCAGGACCGCCTGCATGCGAGGGGAGGACAGATCGTCTACCTGCCGATGGCCCGCGTTTGGCACCGCCGAGTGGAGGCGGACCTGAAACGCGGACGCCTACTGAAGAACCGGTTCCGCTGGGGAACCTGCTATCCGATATACGCGAGGGAGACGAACAAGCTGGTGCCCGTGTGGCCGGAGGTTCGTCACCTCTTCATATCGCTGGCGCACGCCGTTCGTCGCAGGTGCTTCGGCGGGCTGCTCATGGTGTTCTTTCGCCTCGGCGTCTTGAGCGCCGTCGCGCGTGGTCGATTGGGTGCCGGACGGTTCCCTTGACGGGCGATTGGAGCGTCACATCGGCGGGTTGCTACCGCAGAAGACGTTGGCCCTGATGCAATCCCGCACGAATCTCGCCTGCTGCTCCTGGTTCCAGGAATTCAGGAAGTCGGCGTGAACGGGCGAAGGGCTTGCCAGCGGCGCCAACAGGAGCTGGCCGGTTCCTCGACTCTCAGGATAAGTCACGAAGAAAGACAGCTGCGGCAACGGAACCGGATGCGACGCCGGACACACGGCTTTATCGGCGAACACCACGTGGCTTCGATGGTCGGGTACGTCGAGATACATACCGTCCCAGCAGTCGGGGAAACGGATCTCGAGCCCAAGATGTTCTCCGGACGGGCATGAGGGCGAGCCCTTCGAAAATGAATGAGCCATTGTTGCTCCCGACAGGCAGTACCAAGTCCAGTTCTCCGTATCGCGAACGACGAGTTTGAGCCCCTTCGGGAACGGCTCGATCGTTCTGTGGTTCTTCCCGCCGGCGGTGTAGTAGGCGCCGACGAAATTCGGCGTGGTGCGCTGCCCATCTTCGTAGAGGGCCGGCACCCAATACGAGGCGGAATCTCCGGGGTAGTTGCACGTGCTCTCGGTGTTGCGCAACGAATCGTCGGTCGAATAGGCGTCGGTCCCGGTAGCTCCGAAGAAGTCGTGGAGGTGCGAGCCTCCCGGCTGGCTCGGGAACACGATCGGATCGTCCGGAAGGCTATGGGTGTAAGAGCAGTAGCTCGCGAAGAGCCCCTGCTGTCCGCCATCGAAGGTCCCCATAAGCAGGCGCACCGTATCGGGCTCCCCGGCCGCGATGCGATCCCCCGGCTCGACCGGCTCGTAACCAGGCGGCGGCGAGGTCGGGGTTGGAGTTGCTGGAGCCCCGGGAGTCAGCGCAGCGAACAGATCCTCGATCAGACCCGCGGGCCGCGCCTCGCCGGAGCCCAACTCAACCGAGCCGTAGGGCTGGTCGTCGGCCCGACGTGAGGACAGCAGCGCTCCGGCAGCGGAGGCGACAACGACGAAGACTAGGGCGAGCGTTCCGTACTTTCTCATTCACAGGCTCCTGTCAAGAGGGAAAGCGTCGGCCGGCAATTACCCGGAGAGCTTGTAAAAGACACGCAAAGTAACGCACACACTTCCAGCATCGGCATCGCTCCAGCCTCCTTGAACCGGTCCTTCGGGGCGGCTAAGGGGGCGGAGTACTGCCGCAGTGCACACCAGCGTTTATGCAGTCACGAACGAACTTGGTCAGCTTCGCTTGGTCCCATGAGTTTACGAAATCGGCATGCGGGGAGGACGGGGCGTCGACCGGCGCCAGGATGGTGTCGACCCCCTGGGCCCACTTGTAGTCGACAAACAGGGTCAGGAGGGGCACGGGAACCGGGTGCGAGGCCGGGCATTTCGTCCCTTCGGCGTACGCCATGTGCTTTCGATGGTCCGGTACGTCCAGATATTTGCCATCCCAACAATCGGGAAAGACGATCTGCAGCCCCAGGTGCTGATCCATCGGGCAACGCCGCGGCTCCTTCGAGAACTCACCCATGGCGTTTCCCACGCAATACCACATGGCCGCCTTGGCGTCCTTTACCAGCAGTTTCAAGCCACGAGGGAAGGGTTCAATGGTCCGGTGGTCTTTGGCGCCCGGCATGTAGTAGGCGCCGACGAAATCCGGCTTGATGCGCTGCCCGTTTTCGTACAGGGCCGGCACCCAGTACGCCGCCGAGTCTCCGGGAAAGTTGCACGTCGTGCGGCCCGCGCGGCGCAACGAGTCGTCGGTGGAGTATGCGTCGGTAGCGAGGTTTCCGAAGAAGTCGTGCAGATGAGAATCACCCGGTCGACGCGGGAACACCATCGGATCGTCGGAACGACTGTGGCTGTACGAGCAGAAGCTGGCAAAGAGGGGCATCCCTTTGGAATCGTCGAATGAGCCGCTCAAGGTCCGCAAGAAATCTGGAGGGGGGACCGGATTCCGGTCGCCGGGCCCGGCGAGCTCGTATTTGCCTGACGGGGCGCCCGGCAGGCCGACGGCGGGCAACCGAGCGCCCGAAACCGGCTCCCGGACCGTCGCCTCGGTTCGGCCCGGCGTAGCCGGCGTGATGTGGACCTCGCTCGTCCCTTGTACGAGTTCGACCCGGGGTGGTGCTGCGGTCGCCGAGATTTCGGATGCGCTCGACCCCCTTCCGGGTTTCTCGCCTATGCCGCGCGAAAGCACGAGCACGGCCGCCGCTGTAAAGACCACGACGCCGACGAGGGCGAGGGTTCTGTGGTGATTCATCGAGGTGAGCTCATGAGAGTCCGGTTCAATCGGTGCCCCGACCTGCGCTTTTCTACCGCCGGCGACTGGGTGGCCAAGTTTATTCGGTTGCCTCGTCTATTCCAACGACTGGGGGTCCAGTTTGGTACTAGAACAGTCCCCCAAGAAACCGGCCGATGGCGCGAGCCGGGTCGAGGATCACCTCATCGACGAACGTGGCACGCCGGGTCCTCGTGAACTCCACGTCGAAGCTCAAGGGGCGCGTGAGGTCACCGGAGAAACGCGTCCGGCCTCGCGCGGACCACCCGCGCGGGACTTCTATCACGACCTCGCAGTGATCCGGATGCGCCAGCGCCTGCGGAAGCACCTCTAGCCGATAGGTCCGTCGCGTTCCGTCCCCAATGAGTGCGCCGGGGGTCGTGGAGCTGGCTTTGAGGGTGATGCCCGACATGGCCGGGATCTCCAATGAAGACCGGTACGACCTTAACCGTCCTTCGCGCTCCCGCACGGCTGTTGGATCGTCGTCATCACCGATCTGAAGGGAATCCAACTTTTCGGGCGGCGCGCGAATCAGCAGGAGGAGTGATCGGTTCGATCCCCGCGCGAGCCCGCCGGCCAAAGATCCGATCACATAGTCGGGGAGTCCTGAAGCCGGCGCAGTATTGCGAAAGGTCGCCACCAGATCGGCCTTCCCTACCCCGCTCTCAGGGTCCAGGCGAACGCGATATTGGACGTCGCGTCGCAAGTACCAGTCGATCTTGTTCCCCGAAGCGTTCTCGGAAACCAACGACAGCACGTCGGTGGCCCGATCGTGGTCGACGGACCCGGAAAGTCCGAGCCGGGAGATCATCGCCTGATCCGCGGCATGCTCGGAGTACATCCGTAGATGGCCGCCTCGGACGGCAGCGTCTATCGCACCCGCCGAACGCGGCGAAATCCTTATGTCGCCCGAGGTCAGGCGGTCAAACGTCGTACGCACGAGCTGCTCGTAGAAATCGTCACGCCCCTCCCTGTCGCTGATCTGCACGTACACGTCGTTGTGGGCGATCTCGGAAACGTTCTCTGCGGTGATCTCGCCGTTCCACGTGGGCACAGTTATCGGCCCGGTAACGCGCAAGAGCGAGCTGATCGCAAGTGGGTCGACGGCGATCACGCCGTCCACGTTCCCGAGAACGGCCGACGCCGTTTCGACGATGAACTTGCCGACCGTAGGAAAGTCCGTAGTCAGGTTGATGTTGAGAAAGATCCCGCTGTTAACACGAAAGTCGTCTGAGAACCAGTCCGGATAGGTGAGCCCAACCGCAGCGGGTGGTGGAAAAAGATCGAGGGGTTCGCCGGAAGTGTCGGCAAGATCTAGGTCCCCGTCCGCTGCGTCGAGCTCGGTTACGTATCCGTAGAGACCGCCGGTCCCACGTAGCTCGGCAAGGCTTGAAAACGCGACGATGTACCGCTTCGGTCGATCGGCACCTAAGAGGTTCGGTAGCGCGTCGAGCGAGATGCTGGCCTTCTCGATCGCCTCGACGGCATCGGGCAATAGGTCCCGCGCTTGTTGCCGGGCGTAACGGAGTGGTCCGAGAAGCCAGCCGCTGGGGATCCCATCAACGATGTCGGGGATCTCGGAGATGCCCGCCAGGCGGGACCCGAGTAGTCGTGAGACTCGCTGAACGACGCCGAGGTCGACTTGACCGTCGATTAGCTGGAGTTCGTGTTCCGGCAGCTCGGTGATGACCTCCGCCACGACGACACCGAGATCGGCAACACGTGCGGCCGCGCGCGAGAGAGATTCTGCGGCGCGGACGTGAGCCGACGCGAAAGGCACGACCTTCAACGGCCAGGCGAAGGCAGACGACAGTCGCTCCTCGGTGCCTTCAAGGACATCTCGTGAGCGTCGGAACGAATCCAATGCGAGCTTGTCGTTGCGCGCGAGGACCGCATCGCTGCCGTCCAGAAGGGTGTCGCGACCCTCGGTGGCGGCACGCCATATCGAAGGCAGGCAAAGAGCAAGTGAGATCGCACAGCTCCCGCCGATGACCGCGCCCGCCCACAGCAGAACCCGCCGGGCGTGTTGTAGCGCCTGAGTCCGCCTACGCTTCGATCGCCACCACGGGCGCCGGCGCCGGCCGACGCGTATCCGGCCAGAGGATCCCACCTTCGGCGGTCCCTCGGTTGTTGGCTCGGACAATCGCGTGCGCTCTAGTGCGCTTCGCAGCCCCTAGCCGCGCGAAGCTCGCTCGGGCTTCGGCGAGCTTTCCGGCTCGGGGGTGGCGTACTGGTAGTAGCCGTAGTCGAGGTCTTCTTCCCCGCGGCGAAGGAAGTTCGCCACAACGCCCAGCAGCCGCCCGCCAACCCTTTCCAAGATCTGGGCGCTGTCACCCAGCCGCCGACGATCGGTCTTGCCCGCTCGCACAACGAGAATGACGCCGTCACAACGACTCGCCAGCACGGCTGGGTCCGCGACAGGGATGAGTGGAGGCGAATCGAGGATCACAACGTCGTACATCTGCTTGAGCCGCCCGAGCAACTCGCTCATCTGCTCGGAGCCAAGCAGCTCAACGGGGTTCGGCGGAATGGCTCCGGCCAGCATGACCGACAGGTTCGGGACATCCGTTGAGGCCACGGCCTCCTGGGGAGTGACCTGGCCGACGATCGCAGTGGTGAGCCCCCGTGTTCCCCGCATCCCGAACATCAGGTGCAAGGACGGTCGCCGAAGGTCGGCCTCCAAAAGAAGCGTCCGCAGGCCGCCTAGGGCAAACGCCGCGGCCAGATTTAGTGCGATGGTCGTCTTACCCTCGGTCGGCCCGGGCGAAGTTACGAGGATCGTCCTGAGGGGTAGCTCAACGCCGAGGAAACCCAGGGACGTCCGCAACTTTCGAAAGGCTTCGCCGCCGAGGCCTTGTGGGTCTTGCTCGAGATGCAAGACACCGCGTGGGATATCGAGCGTGGGGACGCTACCGAGAACCGCCATACCCATCTTTTCGATCTCGCTCGAGTGCTTGACCGTTACATCGAGACGATCGGCCAGGAAAACCAGTCCCATGCCGGCTGCGAACCCTAATGCAACAGCGATGAGCACGTTTCGGAGCGGTTGAGGCGAAACGGGGTCGGTCGGAACCGTGGCCCGATCCAAGATCGAAACCTTGACCACCGGATCCCCGCCCCCGGCTGCGGGATCGAGGCGGCTGACCTCGCGGACGAACATATCCGCGATGCCGTTCGCCACCCGCTGAGCGAGCGTGGGGTCCGACGACGCATATACGAGCTGGATGATCTGCGTGCCTGGGATGGGCTCGGCCTGGATGTTCTCGCGCAGCTCTCTGGGCGAGATGTCTATGGAGAATTCTGCTATGGCGCTCTCGGCGATGCTACGCGAGCCCAGCATCTCCGAATAGCTTGCTAGTAGCCGAAACGAGAGGTCGGAGACGGCGACGGCGATGCGCGCGTCCTGCTCGAAGTCTTCCCTGGGGATCTGTCGCTGCCCAACGAACAGGGTGGCGCCGGCCTGGTAGACGGGCTTGGTCTGGGCAGTGATGAAGGCAGCAAACCCAACGGCGGCGGCGAGCGTAAGTACGAGGTACCACTTCCGCTTGCGAAGGACGCGAAGGTAGTCGCGGAGGTCTCGATCCACGGGGACCGAGTGTATCGCCCGCTCGGTCACAACGAAGACTCGTGAACGCCGAGCCTTTTGACAGGACCGGATCATCCTCTAAAGTAGTAAACCCCTCGCTGCGTTAACTTGTCGGCGCCCCTGCCGTAACGACTCCGTTGACGTACGGGGGTAAGTTTGGTTCGGACGGATGATCGCGAGCTGTTCGCCCCCGTGGTCGCCGGTCTCAAGGCCGATGCCGACTTGAGCTGCTCCGAATGGGCCTAGGGGGACTATGAAACCGGCGTGGCACGTCTGGTGGCGGACAGCTGCGGTAGGGCTGGACACAGCCTCCGTAGCCCTGGCTTTGGGCGGTGCGGGCCTCCTTCGGCTCGGCCCCCTTCAAGGCGTTGAATACACAAGCTCGGGCCTGACCTCCGAAATGCTCGCCGGCCACGTTGCATTGGCACTGCCCGTTTGGATCGTCGCGCTCGCAGCTTTCAGCCTCTACAGCCCGGTCCGCAACATTAACGCCGTCGAGCAGGGCCGGCGCCTGGTGGCCGCGGGCATGGCCGCCCCCATCGCTTTGGTGAGCATCTCCTTCGCTCTTCGCCAGGAACCCAGCCGCCTGTGGATCGCCCTGAGCACATTGCTCGTCATCCCGATCATCGTCCTCGAGCGCCGCGCGCTCCAGGCGTTCGTTTCGCGTCAGCGCCAGAAGGGCCGGTGGCAAACACCGGTCGTCGTGGTCGGCCGGCGCGAGGCCAAGGGATTGCTCGAGGACTTGGTCATGAACCCGGTCCGCGGAATGCAGCCCGTGGCTACATGCGGGTTCAACTGGGACGGTCTTCCGGAGGGGACACTGAGCGAGCTCGACCGACTCGTACGTAGTTCGCAGGCTGGAACGGTCGTCATCGTGGCCACGGACATGGAACGCGACGAGGTCAACCACGTCGTTGCCATCGCCGACCAGCTGACCGCGCAGATCCTCATCCTCCCGGGACTCGACTACACGCTGGCGCATAATCTCACGATCGTTCCCGTCGGGTACGAGCCTGGACTCTCTCTGGAGCCGGCGTCGCTTCGCTCTTACCAGCGCTTGATGAAGCGCACGATGGACATCGTTCTTTCCGCTTTGGCTCTGGCGTTCACTTGGCCGGCGATGCTGATGATTGGGGTGCTCGTCCGCCTGGACTCGCCCGGTCCGGCGCTATTCAAGCAGCCGAGGCTGGGCCAGGGAGGCAGGGTCTTCACCGTCTGGAAGTTCCGCACCATGACCGACGGCTCGGACGAGGACGCCGAGCTGCACGTGGAGCAGGACGACGGCTGGGGGTTCACCGTGAAGGCGCCGGACGACCCACGCGTGACGAGCGTCGGTCGATGGCTGCGCCGGCTCTCCCTTGAAGAGCTCCCGCAGTTCGTGAACGTCTTCCGGGGCGACATGA
Source organism: Actinomycetota bacterium (assembly GCA_040905525.1). GTDB lineage: Bacteria > Actinomycetota > JAICYB01 > JAICYB01 > JAICYB01 > JBBDRJ01. Next base: position 225,217 of record JBBDRJ010000018.1, on the reverse strand, counting down.
GCCTGGTCGGTCCCCGGCCCGTAACGCTGCGCGAGGGCGCCTTCTCCGAGAGCGTTCTGGCCGGACGATTCCTGATGCCGCCCGGCATCACCGGCCTGTGGCAGGTGAGCGGAAGGCACGCGTTGACGCCGGAGGATCGGGCACGCCTCGATCTGACTTACGTCCGCAACTGGAGCCTGCTGCTCGACATCTACATCATCATCCGCACGATCCCGGCGGTCTTCGCTAAGCACGGCGCGTATTAGGCAATACATGTGACGCCCATGAGTCCGCACATCTTCGGCGCGCGCGCCCCACAAGTTCGTCGTGCAAGCTCTCTGTGGCACGGAATCACAGGTACCGCAGGCGCGAGTCGATGTAGGCTGTTCTATTGAGTGACGAGATCTCCTCTCCTCCGCTCACGGTCGTCATCCCGACGCGTGACCGCCCGGAGCTGCTCGACGGGTGCCTGACGTCTTTACGGAAAGCCGTGCGCGACACCGACGAAGTGATCGTGGTCGACTCCGCGTCTCGAAATGCGGGCGTCCGGTTGGTCGCGGAGCAGCACGGCGTCCGTTACGTCCGCACGGATATCCCCGGCGCTTCGCGTGCTCGTAACCTCGGCTGGCAGAACGCTTCGAACGAGATCGTCGCTTTCATCGACGATGACGTGCGCGTCTCCGAGTCCTGGGTCGACACCATGCGTGCCACCTTCACCCGATATCCGGATGTCACTTTCGTCACGGGGCGCATCCTCATCCCGGAGAACCAGGAGCAGGCCATCCGACCTGTGGCCACGCTTGTACACACTGACGCCAAGATGTTCAACGCTGGCTCGAGGGAATGGCCCGGGCATAGCGCGAGCCTCGGCGTTCGTCGTGAGGCGCTTGAACTCGTCGCCGGTTTCGACGAGCGCATGGGCCCGGGAACCGACTTTAAGTGTTCCGAGGAAGGTGACTTGTACGACCGACTCTATGCACTCGGCCGCACGGGACGCTACGAGCCGGAGATCCTCGGCTGGCACGAGCAATGGCGCTCCCACCGCGAGCTGCTCAGGCTCGACTACATCTACGGCTTCGGCGCCGGCGCCCGGATCTCAAAGTTGTTGAAGGCCAATCGCGTTCACGGGATCAAGTACGGAGTCGGCGTTTACCTTCAGTGGGGTCTGCTGGAATCTCTCTACAACCTCAGGCGACGGAGGTTCTTCCTTGCGCTCACGGCTTTCGTGCGCTTCGTCGGCAGCGTGCTCGGCTTGGGTCGCACCATCGCCGTGCCGGTGCGAAACGGACATTTCGTTCCACGCCGCGGAACCCTCACAACCAGTCATGATCCGGACAGCCTGTGGGACACCGCCCCGCTTCGCCCAGGCTCGAAAACCGATCGAGACCGTCCGGCCGACGTCCGGCGCAGACCAGTGCAACCTCTCTTGCGCGTTGGCATCGACCTCACACCCGGTGCGATCGCCATCACGGGGATCGCACGCTACTCACAAATGCTGTGGGATCAGCTATCCGAACGCACGGATATCGCCGCACGTGGATTCATGGCGGGGCGTGTGCCACGCATGGAAACGGCGAGCGTCCTGCGCCTGCACATGCCGATCCGTGCGCTGCACTCTCTCTGGCGATTGGGCGGCCCCAAGGCCGAGACGCTGTTCGGCGATATAGATGTTGTCCACTGCGTCGATATGGTTCCACCTCCCACGCGCCTTCCTTTGGTCGTCACGTGGCACGACACGTTCCGCTATCCCGGACCCGAATATCACGATCCGCGCAACCTCGAGCTCAGAGGAAAACGGCTGGCCGCGTTGGACAAGGCATCGGTTGTCCTCACCTACTGTGAAGCAACGGCCGACGAGCTCGTCGCGGCGACGGGCTACCCTCGAGAACGGATCGTCCTGGCGCCTTCGGGCTACGACATCGTAGACACGAACGACGCTGGACCGCCGCCGGTAGAAGGTCCCTTCATTCTCGCCGCGGGCGCGCTGACGCCCCGTAAGGGATTCGATGTCCTTGCCAAAGCGATGCGCGAGCTCGGCGACGATGCTCCTACGTTGGTCATCGCCGGGCCGGACGGGTATCGCGCCGACGATGTTCGCACACAAATCTTCGATGCGATCGGACCCGATCGCTGCATCCTCCTAGGCGAAAGGTACGGCGGGATGAATGCGCTGTACCGGCAGGCGACCCTCGTCGTTCACCCGAGCCTGGCCGAAGGTTTCGGGATGGTGTGCCTGGAAGCGATGGGCGCCGGCGCCGCCGTCGTGGCCGCCGACATCCCGTCCATACGAGAGATGGGCGAGGGTTGCGTTTCGCTGGTACCGGCCGGCGACCACGAGGCCATGGCCGCGGCCATCGCCTCCCTCCTCGCCGACGATGCAGAACGCGAGCGGCTCGCAACCCTGGGCAGGGACCGAGCCAAGCGATACACGTGGGCGCACACGGCGGACCAAACCGTGCTCGCCTACCACATGGCCGCCGGTCGTTGATCTCGTCGCTCACCTGGAACACATGGTCCACCCCATCCGCGTAGCGCTCGACGCCCGATGGGCTCAAAAGCCGCAAAACGGTGGAGTGGCCCGCGGCATTCGCAGCTTGGTCCCCCGCCTCGCCGGCAAGGTCGACTTCCTTGCCTTGATCGATCCCCGCTGGGGTCCGCTCGACCTCGACGTACCGACCGTTCCCCTGACCATGCCCCTAACATCACGGGCGATGGTCTGGCTGCACCTGCGTCTCCCGTTCGCGCTGCGCGATTTCCCGGGGATCTTCCATAGCCCGTTCAATCTCCTTCCGTTGTGGATGCCCATCCCTTCGGTGGTCACCATCCATGACATCTCCTTCGAGACGCATCCGCACCTTTTCCCAACCGGCAAGGCGAGAGCTTTCTCCCTCAACGCTCGCTGGGCCGCGCGCCGATCAGGGTGCGTCACAACGGTGTCGCAATGGGCGCGCGAACAGATCCTGGATCGGTATCGGATCGACGAAGAACGCGTACAAGTCGTCCCAAACGGTGTCGAGCCCGAATTCCATCCCTTGACCCCCGAGGACGCAGAGCCCTGGGCAAGGGTTCGGCGCGTCCGCAAGATAACGGAGCCGTACGTCGTGGCCATTGGCGGGGCAGCGCGGCGCGGGCTAGACATCGCTCTTGGCGCCTGGCGGCTAATGAGAGAAGACGGGCTGCCTCACTCATTCGTCGCTCTGGACGATGAAGGACCGCCTGAGCCTGGCGTCACCTGGGTCCCCCGACCGTCGCAGCGTGAGCTGCAGCTGACACTCGCCGGGGCCGACCTCCTGCTCTATCCAACCGAGACCGAGAGTTTCGGTATGCCCGCCCTGGAGGCGGCCGCATGCGGCACTCCGCCGCTATGTCCGCGGGTTGGTGCGCTGCCGGAGATCCTCGGAAACGCGGCAGTCTGGTGTGAGCGCAACACCGAAGCCCTGTCGAGCGCGGCGATCCGGCTCTTGAGAGGCACCGACAGCCGCGCTGCCTACGCACAATCGGGGCAACAGCTAGCCGCGCACTGGACATGGGACAAGGCCGCCGAGCGTCTGCTGCGCGTCTACACGCGCGCTTCGAACGCGGCCTGAACTCTGTCGTGTTCGCTGCTCACCCGTGCGTCGTCCGCAAGCTCGTCGTCCTGCGTCCCTCTTCTGAGAGCTAGTCCGACGAGGATGAAGATCGACCAGGCGGTCGACTGGTCAGCGAGCGTGTGCAGCACGACACCGCCGAGAGCGATCCACATCAAACCGCAAACCGCGCCGAGTGCGCTTAGTGACCCGGCACGGGCACGCCGGATCAAGCTCCCAAGAACGGCCAGCAAGAACGCGATATAGGCGAGCACGCCGGGAAGCCCCATGTCGGTCCCGACCTGGAAGTACCAGCTCTCGTTCGTGATGCTGTCCTGAACGCTAAACCGCTGAGCTACCTGGGCCGACGTTCCGAGACCTGTTCCGCCGGGGTTCTCCCAGAGGCGTTCGTTACTCTCATCCAGGCGATCGATGTGCACCGATGTGCTCGGGTTGCTCTGATCGAACCCTGAGCTCACTGCGCTCGTGACGTTGAGTGAAGCAGCTACGGGAATCAGGATGGCTGCCATCACGCCAACGATCAAGATCATTCGCACCTTTTGACGATTCAGCCACAACGCCAGCAGGGCGATGATCGGCGCTATCCCGATAGCACTGCGGGAGACGCTGACCAAGATGCCTCCCGTACAGATCAACCCAGCCAGAACCACCAGGCGGCCCGCGCGCCCGGCGACGCCCCGCCCAAGCGCAACGCCGACTGGGATCGCGAGATAGTACGGCAGTGTGAGGAACGTGAACAGGGAGTCTGCCCGCACGAGAGATCGTCCGCCGACGCTGGTGTAGGTTACGAACGATGTTGCCGCCTCCCCGCCAATGATCGTGGTCCGGTATTGGTTCAGGTACGTCGAATTGAGCCATTGCGCCCAGCTGGCAGGCGCCAGGTGATTCCAGAACGCGAGCGCGGCAATCACCACGCCGGCCACCAGAAGAGCCCGCTCAACCACTTCGGAGGTTCGCTCTGGAAGCGGGATGTGCCTCGCGACCATAAACACCAGCACGAAGGAAGCCAGCTCCCGTGCGGCTATCGTGCGTATGTAGAGGCTGTTCGGACCGAGGGGCAACGCGAGATACGTTGCGGTCACGGCCATGTAGAGTACGGCCAGCCGATCGACCCTCGACAGCTTGACTTCGCCGGAAAGAGCCTTAGCGAGCAGAAGGACGAGGAGCGCCTCCTTCCAGAACCGCACTAAGCCGAGGATCTGCGTAGGGACGCCCCATGCGAAAAAGCGAGCCAGGATGAGTTGCTGGAAAGGCATGCCCGCAACGAGGATCACCAGACCAATCTCCGGCCGGCGCCAGACAAGTCTGGAGACCGCGACACCGAGGACGATTGCTATTGGGACAGCGACGCCCAGCTGCGGAGGGAGCACGGCGGCGAATCCGGCGATAGCGCCAACCAAGACGAATGCGCCGAGGATGACAACGACCCGAGCCGATGAAGAAAGACTGTGACGGAGTCGTCGCCAGACCGGTGGTCGCGGCAAGGCGACTTGCATATGCACACGATACCGGGACCGAGATCGGCAGGCACCGTTGACCGGCGGTGATCGAAAGATGGTCTGGGATTGCTTCTTCTTCGGAGACGAGGTCGAAATGCTCGAGTTCCGCGTACGTGAACTTGCGCCCGTCGTTGACCGCTTCGTTGTCGTCGAGGGCGACCGCACGTACAGCGGCATCGAAAAACCGTCGGTATTCAACCAGCACCGCGCTCGATTCGCCGAGTTCGAGGACAAGATCGATCACGTCGTCGTACCGCTGTCTGTGGACGGCGTGGATCGCTATGACCGTGAGAACGAGCAGCACCGCGCCTTGCTCCCGGTCATCGAGAACCTGGACCCTCGCGATGTCGTGCTGCTCGGTGACGTAGATGAGATCCCGTACCGCGGGGTCGTCGAGCGTCTGCGTGACGACATCGATGTCCCGTTGCGGCTGGAGATGGCCTGGGGCGTCTACTATGCGAACTGGATCCTTCCCCGAAGGTTCCTGGAGGGACCGTTCGCCTTTCGGAGCAAGGACGTCTGGCATCGAGGCGTGCAGTCATTCCTCGGCGACCCCATGCCGTACGAACGTGACTACCACGAGCACGTTCTGCCGGCCGCCGGACGGCACCTTTCCTGTCTCGGCGGTGTTGAGAGTCTGAGTAGAAAGTTCGCTTCGTATATCGATCCGGGGTTCGACAATTCTCGCGACCGTTCGGTGGAACACCTGGCGAAGTGTTACGAGTACGGCGTCCATTACGAGGGAAGATGGCTCATCGATCGGATACGTGATGAGCAGCTCGATCCGATGTTGCGGCGGTTGTTCGAATTCAAACCCGAGTGGTTCGACTTCACCCAAACAAGGCCCGCTTGGCGATCGCGAGCCTACCGTGCATACACGTGGTTGCGCCGGATGGGCTGGCTCCCAGAGCGCACGCTCGACTTCTTCGAGCGCCATCCGCGTGCAGTAACGGGGACGGGAGCCCCGATTTTCGCGGCAGTCGACGCGTGCCTCGAGCTGCGAAGAACGATCGTCAAGCCCGTCGAACACTGGAAGAGCTGGGAGTATGTGGGCGTCAACGGGCGCCCGTTGCTCGGAAACGAATTGAGCTCGACCCAGTGAGCGGGTCGCAGGAGCCGGTGCGTCCTCGACGGCTCGACACAGGCGAGCCCTACCCCATACCCAAGTGGATCCGGCGTACGTCTATCTTCAACCACGCCCGGCGATACCTCGGCGACAGCGCATTGCGGCTGGCACAAAAGGCAAACCGAAGCCGCTACGTCACGGTGGACTATCCGAACAGCTCGCAGCATCGACCGCGCTGGGGTTACGGAAAACCGCCCCACCGGTCGCTCGCCCGGCTGTTCGCTTCGTTCGACTCGAGATTTCGCGAAGAACTAGAGGCGCTCCTCGAATTCCGCGATGAGCTGCTTTCCATCAATCCGCACTACTGGCGAAGCAAGTGGTTGCTCGGTCTGGACGGCGCATCGATCTATGCCTACATGCGACGGCTCAAACCCATGAACTACGTCGAGATCGGCTCCGGCGTTTCGACCATGTTCGCCGCCCGCGCTCGCTCGGACGGGGCGCTAGCCACCACTCTCACGTCCATCGATCCCAAGCCGCGCAGCGACATCGACACGCTGTGCGACACGTTCATCAGAACACCACTGGAAGATTGCGATCTGTCGCTGTTTGGGAGCCTGGAGCGGAACGACATCCTGTTCGTCGACGATTCGCACCAGGTGTTCATGAACTCGGATGCGACCACCTTCTTCTTGGACATCCTTCCCGAGCTGCAAGACGGCGTTGTCGTGGGCATCCACGACGTACTACTGCCAAACGACTACCTTCCGGAGTGGAGCGGTCAGTTCTGGTCCGAACAGTACGTCTTGGCCGCATTCTTGCTAGCCGGATGCGATTGGATCGAGCCGCTGCTCGCGTGCAACTACGTGGGCGAGCATCCCGATCTGGGCCACATCCTTGCGCCCTTGTGGTCGGACGAACGGATGGAGGGCGTGGACTCACGCGGTTTCGTCCTCTGGCTGCGGATACGTCGTTGAGGGCCTGGTAGCTCACGCGACGCTACCCTGGGTCGACGATGCGAACACCTGTCTCTGCTGACGCACCCGGAGCCGAAGAGCGCGGCCGGGACCGCAGGCCCCAACCCGCCTCTCCGCGCACGCTGAGGACACTCCGGGCGCGGAAGGGATGGACGGGCTTCGGTCTGTCCCAGATCTGGAATTACCGGGAGCTTCTCTACTTCTTCACCTGGCGCAACATCAAGATCCGCTACAAGCAAACGCTCATCGGAGCCGGGTGGGCCGTTCTCCAGCCGTTCTTCATGATGATCGCGTTCACGTTCCTCTTCGGACGTATCGCGGAGATACCGACGGGCGGTGTGCCGCGCCCGATCTTCTACTACGCCGCTCTGCTGCCCTGGACGTACTTCTCGACGACCGTGAGCACCTCCTCCGAGTCGATCGCGGCCAGCCAGGCTCTCATCACGAAGGTTTACTTCCCCCGCATGATGCTCCCGATGTCCTTTGCCCTGTCGTCGCTGTTCGACCACCTGATTGCTTTCTTGATGCTCGTGGTCCTGATGATCTATTTCGGCGTCACACCGACCATAACCCTGGCACTAATCCCCGCCTTCGTCGCCCTCGCCGCCGTCACGGCGATGGGTGCCGGGCTGTGGGCCTCGGCTCTCAACGCGATCTACCGGGATGTCAGATACGCGGTTCCTTTCCTGCTGCAGTTCGGCATGTTCGTCTCCCCGGTCATCTATCCGAGCAGCCGGATCCCCGCGAAGTGGCAGACGCTGTACTACCTCAACCCGATGGCAGCAGTCATCGACGGCTTCCGGTGGGCGCTCACCGGAACCGGGCGCGCGCCGGGGGCGCCGCTGCTCCTGTCGATCGCCGTGTCCTTGGTCCTCCTCCTGACCGGGATGATGTTCTTCCGGCGGACCGAGGGACTCATCGCGGACCTCGTTTGATGTCGGAACTGACCGCGATAAGGGCGGACCACCTCGGCAAGCGCTTCCGCATCGGCGAGAGCGATCCCTACGGAACGCTGCGCGAGAGTCTCATGAAGGGTGTAATGGCACCGCTGCGATGGATGCGCCGCGAGCGATCACCAAACAAGATCGGCGCGGACATGCACGTGTGGGCGGTTCGTGACGCCTCCTTCGAGATCAAGGAGGGAGAGGTCGTAGGACTAATCGGACGCAACGGCGCCGGCAAGACCACGCTGCTCAAGCTCTTGTCCGAGATAACGGAGCCGACCGAGGGGCAGGCTCAGGTGCGCGGAACGCTCAGCTCGCTGCTCGAGGTGGGGACGGGCTTCCATCCCGAGCTGACGGGACGCGAGAACGTCCAACTGAACGGAGCGATACTCGGCATGGGCAGGTCGCAGATCAAACGCAAGTTCGACGAAATCGTCGAATTCGCCGGCGTCGCGCGCTTCATCGACACGCCCATCAAGCGGTATTCAACCGGGATGCAGGTACGCCTCGCCTTCGCCGTGGCCGCCCACCTAGAGTCCGACATCCTTCTCGTTGACGAAGTGCTGGCCGTCGGTGACCTGGAGTTCCAGCGCAAGTGCATGGGGCGCATGGAAGAGGCGAGCTCGATGGGGCGAACGGTCTTGTTCGTGTCGCATAGCGTTGCGTCGATCCTCAGGCTCTGCCCCCGCGTGATACTGCTCGACCGCGGCGGGATCGTCGAGGACGGGAAGGCCGCCAATGTCGTCAAGACCTACCTCGACTCCGGCTTCGGCACCTCCGCTCATCGCGAATGGTCCGCGGAAACCGCTCCGGGGGACGAGGTCGCGCGCCTTCTGTCCGTACGAGTGCTCGACGATTCGGGTGCGGTCGCTGAAGACCTCGACATCCATCGCCCGGTGGACATCGAGGTGACGTACAGGTTGTTCACGCCCGCGACCGGGACGAGCCCGACGGTCACGCTGAAGTTCACGAACGACGAGGGCACCGTCGTGTTCGCCTCGACCGACATGGTTCGCACCGACTGGTACTCCAAGCCCCGGATGCCCGGGGTCATCCGTTCGACCTGTCGAATCCCCGGAAATCTCCTGGCCGAGGGACAGGTATTCGTCGAGCTCATCCTGGCTTCCACCAACCCTGCAGCGATCCATTGGATGGAGTCAGACGTCGTCGCCTTCCACGTACAGGACGCCACGAGCGGCGAGGGCGTCCGGGGTCCGATGGTGATGGACTGGCCGGGGATCGTGCGCCCGATGCTCGATTGGCGTATCGAGGCAGAAGCACGTTCGCCGGAGGCATGACGAGCGAGCCGGGGCGTCCGCCGATCAGTGTTGTGGTCCCGACGCGCGACCGAGCCGCGCTCTTGGACCCGTGTCTCGCGTCGCTCCGCCGGTCTCTCGGTCCCCAGGACGAGCTGATAGTCGTGGATTCAGCGTCGAAAGATCAGTCGGTTGCCGACGTTGCCCGTGGCCAGGGCGCGACGCTCTTACGCTGCGATCTTCCCGGCACGTCCAGAGCACGCAATGCCGGTTGGCGCGCAGCGCGTCACGACCTCATCGCCTTTATCGACGACGACGTAAGAGTGGACCCCGGTTGGGCTACCGCCTTAGCCGAGGCATTTCGAAGCTTCCCGGACGCGGCATATGTCACATGCCGCATCGGACCTCCGCCCGGGCCCGTTAGGTACGTCGTGGCGCAGAAGACAGATGACCACGCTGTCTGGCTAACCGGCGAGATCAACGAAGGCCACAGCGCGAACATAGGCGTGCGCCGGCGTGCGCTCGAGTGCGTCGACGGCTTCGACGAGTCACTGGGACCAGGCACTCCTCTAAGAGCGGCCGAGGACCTCGATCTCTTCGAGCGATTGATCGCCGGAGGCTTCCGAGGGCGATACGAGCCCGCGGCGTCCAGCTACCACGAAAGCTGGCGCGGTACACGGGAGATGTTCGTTCTGCAATGGTCGTACGGGATCGGGCTAGGTGCTCGCCTCGTCAAGATCGCGCGGACCGATCGAGCGCGTTGGCGCTCCGTTGCTCGATGGACGTTCATCGAAGACGGCATCAAGCAAGTGTTCGTGATGATCAGACGGCGGGCCCTTCGCTGGACACTTCTGCGGAGCACACGGGTCGCAGGCTTGGTCGTCGGTATCTTCCGGGCGTATCCCCGCCGAATCGTATCGGGTCATTTCGTGCCCCACCGGCATCAGCCTGAATCGTCGCGATCCGCGCCTAAGTAGAAAGCCTCGACTGCTGGAGCTACGGAGCTGTCCCAATCGTGACGGCGCGCGGCTTCGCGGCATCTGTCTTCGACGGATGGCTCGCGAGCCAGCTCCAGCACTTCGCGACAAGCTTGCGCCAGCGCGTCGGGGTCGTCCGGCCGAGCGAGGAATCCGATCCCCGGCTCCACCAGCTCGGGAAGGCTGCCGTGGTCGGATGCAACGATGGGAGTTCCCGCAGCAAGCGACTCGACGAGAACAAGTCCAAAGGCCTCGTTGATCGATGGGAGCACGGTTGCCCAAGCAGACGCATATCGGTGCGGGAGCTCTTCGATTCCGCCGACCCCTAGATACTCGGTCCTTTCACGGGCGGCGGGCGGTGCGGCCGCGAGGACGACGCTTGGGTCCCCGCTCCCCGTAAGCCACAACCTCACCCCGGGCTCAGACTTCGCAATGATAGCCAGGGCCTGCAGCAGCACCGCTACTCCCTTACGCGGCTCGTCCAGAGCTCCAGAGTAGAGAAGGGTCGGCGCATCGCTCCGGCCCGCGGGCGTGAAGCGGTCGAGACGCACGCCGCCAGGCGTCAATACCCCACAACGCTCAAAGTCCCGTTGCAAGCACGACATTGCGTAGAGAGAAAGACATCCATACACGTCGATCTCGGCGGCAACACGACGGTGCGCGTCGGCATCGGGCCGATCGTGATAGTCGAAAGCCGGAAGACCAAGGCAGGTGTAGACGGTTCTATGGCGCGCCACACGCCGTGCCGACAAAGCACCGAAGGCATCACGCGCACCCAAGGCATGCACGACATCGAAACGCCCGGCAGCAAGAAGAGGCACGACCTCGGCGCCGAACCGGCGCTCCGCTCCGAAGGCGCCGTTGCGAGCCGACCGTTGAACTCGAATGATCCGAACCCCGTCCTCGCGGGCGATTGACCACCGCGATGCGCCGGCGATTATCGTCACTCGGTTCCCACGACGAGCAAGGGCGGAGGCGAGTTCGTGCAATAGTCTTTCGCCGCCTCGGCGAACCTCAGGCCAGCAATGCGCGTGTGTAAGAGCGATCCGCAGCCCCATCGGCACATTCTAGGGATGACGCGCCTGAAGAACGGCCGCTAAACGCGAGGTAGTGGCAGAATCGTCGAACCTTGAGCGACCCCCGTCCCGAAGTCGATGTGGCGATCGTGACGTGGAACACGGCCGATCACACTCCGGCCGCTTTGCGCGCGCTCCTCGACAGCGAACAGGGGTGCCGGATCCGCCTCTACGTCCGCGACAACGCATCATCCGATGGCACGGTGGAGGCGGTGCGTGCGGCGGTCTCCGAGGCCGAAGTCGACGTCGGAGACAACATCGGCTTTGGAGCCGGCATGAACACGATCTTTCGCAGATCCTCCGCACCGTGGATCTTCCTGCTGAACCCCGACGCTTGGCCAACGCCCGGCGCGATCGGCCGACTGGTGGAGTCGGCCGAGCGGCACCCGCGGGCTGCAGCCGTCGCACCACGACTGGAGGGGGCGGACGGAACGCTCCAGCACTCAACGCACCCGTTCCCTTCGCTGCGGGTCGCGGCCAACGTCGCCTTCAGGTGGGAACGCATGTCCTGGAAGCAGGCCGACGACATGATGCTCGAGGGCAGCTGGGCACACGATCGCGAGCGTGAGGTCGACTGGGCCGTCGGCGCATCCCTCCTTCTTCGGAGAAGTGCGCTGGAGCGGATCGGTGGATTCGACGAGTCGTTCTTCATGTACGTAGAGGACCTCGAGTGGTGTTGGCGCGCGCACAAACTGGGCTGGGAGGTCTGGTTCGAGCCGAGCGCCGTGGTAACCCACGTCGGCAACGTCAGCGGTGAGAAACGCTACGGGACCCTGCGCCGGCGCACGTTCTTCATCAACGAGATCCGCTTCTACCGCCGGGAGCACGGACGAGCGCGCGGGGTCGCTTGGTGGGCGATCAATCTCGCCGGATCAGGAGTCCGGCTCGCCGGCGCCTTGCTGAAGGGGAACCGCGAACAAGCGCAACATTGGAGGTCTTACGCCCGCGACCTCGTGGGTGCGCGGATCGACGCTCTCCGGCGACTCGGTTAGACCGTATCGGCGTCGTTGGGGGGCCGGGGAACAGCCCTCAGCGCGCGGTGCACCGAGCCTCTGCTCAGCGGCTTACGCGCGGCCAGTGAATGCATCCTCGACGGCTTGACGTAAGCGCCCCCGACGCCGAAAGGAACTAGGAACCGTGGGCTGACCTGCTCGACGCGAAATCCGGACTTCTGCGCCAGTTCGATCAACCCGGCGCTGTTGACCCTCCACCATTGATCGATGGCGCGCACCAAGCGTGCAGCAGGAACGCGGGGAGCAAGAAGTTCGAGCGCCGGATCCAATGCTTCGACGAGGAGCAACGACCCGCTGCAGACCTCGCGCATCGCCTCGAGAGCTCGAACGGGATCGCGGAGGTGGAGCAGCAGAGCACCGCACAAGACGACGTCGAACGTGCCGTGCTTGGCCGGGTCGAGATCGTAGACGGAACAGTTGACGCGAACGACCTTCGACCCCAAAGCGCTCGACGCCGTCTGGAACCCCGGCCCACGCTCCGAACGCCACTTTCGGATCTCGGCCGGGCCGCTGCGCCGGAAGTCGTAGGGCCAGTCCAGCGCATCGGGATCGTCGATATCTACTGCAACAACCTCGGCGGCCCCCCGTTTCTCCATCTCGAAAGCCCAGAATCCGTCGAAGGTGCCGACGTCCATGCAACGCAGGCCCGTCAGCGGACCCGGCCACGGCACGTGATTCGGTACGTCGCGTGTGTCGTAGTACCCGGGAGTTATCGTGCCGTCCGGGAATTCGATCGTGTGGTACCAAGAGGGCGTCCCCATGCCGGGCCAAGAGTATCGGGTGGACCCCGTTGCGCTCCACAACCCAGTCATCTAACGGCCCGAGCCGTCGCGTACAATCGCCGGGCAGCCGGGCCGCCGGGACCATCCTCATTCGGAGCCAGGGACACTGACACGATGTCGCAAACACAAACGCTCATCCTGTGCGGAGGCCGCGGGACGCGTGCGTACCCGCACACCCTCGAGCTGCCCAAACCCCTTCTGGACGTGGCCGGCCGCCCGATCCTGCACCACGTAATGGAGATCTATGCGAGTCAGGGATACGAAAGATTCGTACTCGCCGCCGGTTACAAGGCGGAGCTGATCGAACAATTCGCTTCGCAGCTCCCGACGGCTTGGGACGTGACCGTCGTCGACACCGGTCTCGACACCAACAAGGGCGAGCGGATCGTCAGATGCCGCGAGCACCTCGGGGAGCGCTTCTTCGTCACGTACGGCGACGGCGTCGGCAACATCGATCTCGGACGCCTTATCTCTTGCCACAAGGATCGCGGTGGCGCCGCGACCGTCACCGTCGTTCCGCTGCCCTCACAGTTCGGGACGCTCACCTTCGCCGTCGACGGTCGCGTCGTGAGTTTCGAAGAGAAGCCACGGATCGAAGGTCATTGGATCAACGCCGGCTTCTTCGTCATGGATGAGAGGGTCTTCGAACACTGGGAAGGAGACGACCTCGAGCGAGACGTTTGCCCGGCTCTGGCGAAAGCCGAGGAGCTGTTCGCCTACGAGCACGACGGCTTCTGGAAATGGATGGACACGTTCAAGGAAGCCCTGGAACTCTCCGAGCTCGCCGAAACCACCACCACCCAAAAGGGGAAACCACCATGGCTGCTCTGAGCGAATCTCGAGTGCTCGTGACGGGTGCGTCCGGCTTCATCGGCTCCCACCTCACTCGACGCCTCGTCGCCGAGGGAGCCGAGGTGCACGCCCTGACCCCGGCCGTCTCGTCGGTCTATCCGGAGCGGCTCCTCGACATGCGGAATGACATCGTCCTCCACGAGGCCAACATCACCGACCGAAGCGCGATGGATGCTCTTGCCAAAGGTGTTCGTCCCTCCACCATCTTCCACCTCGCCGCTTACACCCACGTGGGCAAGTCGTGGCATCGCGTCGACGAATGCGTGCAGACCAACGTCCAGGGCACGGTCAATCTCCTCCAAGCCCTCGACCCGATCGGCTACGACCGGTTCATAAACACGGGAACAAGCGAGATCTATGGAGACATCGACGTTCCGTTCCGGGAGGACGCAAACGTCAACCCGAACTCTCCGTACTCCGTGAGCAAATACGCCGCCGAGCGTTTCTGCCGGATGTTCCGGCAAGGTCATGGATGGCCGATCGTCCTCGTGCGGCCCTTCAACGCATACGGTCCGGCTCAGAGTCCCGACCGGATCATCCCGGAGACGATCGTGCGGGCCTTGCGCAAGCAGGAGCTCAAGACGACGAGCGGCAAGCAGACGCGTGAGTTCAACTACGTCGAGGATCTCGCCGAAGGCTTCATCCTGGCCGCGACCACCCCGGGGATCGAGGGGGACCTGTTCAATCTCGGTGGCGGCGAGGAGATCGCCATCCGCGATGTCGTCACCACCGTCCTCGACGTCATGGGGAACCCCATCACTCCGGAGATCGGCGCGCTCCCCGACCGGCCTACCGAGATCTGGCGAATGTTCTGCGACTCGACCAAGGCGCGCGAGCGCTTGGGTTGGAACCCGAAGTATTCGCTGCGCGACGGCCTCGAGCGCACGATCGAGTGGTACCGCGCCGAGCTCAACCGGAACGGCTCTGCGTACGAGGCTTGACTGATCTGAGCGATTCGCCGCTGCGCATCCTCGTGTTGTCCAACATGTACCCGCCGCATCACCTGGGTGGCTACGAGTTGTCCTGCCGCGACGTCGTGCAACGCTGGCGATCGCGCGGGCACCACGTGACCGTGCTCACATCCGATCTGGATCTAGGCAAGGGTCAAGACGACGACCCGGACGTTCGGAGGACCCTGCGGTTCTACTGGGACAACTTCGAGATTCTCAAGCCACCCTTCCGCGAGCGACTCGCGATGGAGCGATCGAATCAAACCCAACTCGAACGCGCCATTGACGAGGCCAAGCCGGACGTCGTCTCGGCGTGGAACATGGGCGCGATGTCGCTCGGACTGCTCACGTCCGTCGGCCATATCGGCCTTCCGCTGGTGCTGGTCATCTGCGACGACTGGCTCATCTACGCACCCTTGATCGATGCCTGGACGCGCGGTTTCCGCAGATGGCCCATCGGGCCGAGCTTGGGAAAGAAGCTGTTGGGCGTCCCGACGCATTTCCGTCCCGAACAATCGATCACGACCGGCTGCTTCATCTCCGAGACGGTACGCGCACGCGCGATCGGCAACGCACGCTGGGCGCCGGCGCGAACGATGATCGCCTACAACGGGATAGACACCGCCGACTTTCCTCTGCGAACACCCGAACAACGCGATTGGCGCTGGAGCCTGCTTTACGTCGGTCGAGTGGAAGAACGCAAGGGCATCGGCGTGGCGGTCGAAGCTCTCGCAAATCTTCCGCAGCAAGCGACGCTCACCATCGATGGCCCGGTCGACGATTCTTTCATGCCGCGCTTGCGCGCACGTATCGACGAGCTCGACGTGCGCGATCGCGTCACGTTCCAGCTCAGTGCTCGCGCCGAGCTTCAAGGGCTCTACGCCGCGGCTGATGCCGTCCTCTTCCCTGTGTTGTGGGAAGAGCCGTTCGGGCTCGTTCCTCTGGAGGCCATGGCTTGCGCCACGCCCGTGATCGCCACCGGCACCGGCGGCTCGGGCGAGTTCCTCTTGGGCGAGGTGAATTGCCTCATCGCCAAGCCCGGCGATGCTGGGGGGCTCGCCGCCGCCGCGCACCGGCTGGCGAACGACCCGGATCTGCGCAACCGCATCGTCTTGGCCGGTCTGACGACGGCCGAAGCTCTCGGCGTCGACGAGTACGCACACGTGCTCGAAGCGTGGCACCGCGCCGCCGCGGACCGGTACCGGCAGGGAGAACCGCCGGCCCGGCGACCGATCGGTGAGCTGCTCGCGCCGCTGCGCGATTCTAAGGACTGATTTCAGTCAGACAGCGGGCCCGGCCACACCCCAGGCGGTGGCGACAGCGCGTTCGCCTCGCCTGTCTTTCGCGCCACGATGAACAGATGCGTTCCCAGCCGGCGCACCAAAGGGACGGATCTGGCTATCGCCTCGAGCACATCGACCAGTCGTCGTCCCGGGCCATTCATCCGCTCCAGCACCTTTGCGGTCAAGCTGTGCGGGGGCGGGAACTCGAACGTCGACCACTCGGCAGTATTCAGCCCGGCCGCAGCGAACATCGCGGCCGTCTGCGCAGCGATGTGATGCGTATGGGGCAAGTACACGTCCGGTGATCCCTCGGGCAACAGGCTGGTGTGAACCTTCTCCGGCCAGACCCACGGCCGAAGGGAAATTAGACCTGGCGAAGTTGCGCCGAGTGCCTTCTCGATCCAAGCGAACGGATGTGTGAGCGGCGACCTCAGCGGCACCTCGGACGCGTTGTTGGTCGTCATCACGAAGACGCCGCCTGGTCGGAGTATCCGGGCGACCTCCCAAACAGCTAGTTCGGGGCGAATCAGATGCTCGATCACTTCGCTCATGACGACGACGTCGAAGCTTTCGTCCGCGAATGGCATAGCTGCGGCGTCGGAGCGCACGAAGGACGGCCGCAGCGGCCCCTTGAAGCCCGCGTACTTCTTCGCAGCATATTCGATGTGCGGTCCGCCGAAATCCAGTCCGACGTAGTGCACGTCGAGGTCGGCGATGCGATCGGCCACGAGCGCCGAACCACAACCGACGTCGAGGAGCCGGCCCCCCTCCGGGAGCGCCCGGCGCGCTTCGTCGGCGACGAGGTCGTACCGCATCTCGTGTCGGTGCTGATGGTAGGGACCCCAAATCTCGAACTCCTGTTCGATGGTTGGGACTCGTTCGTTGTAGTGCCGCCAGAACGCCTCCCAGCGAACGCTCCGCAACTGCTCGAACTCGAGCGCCGTTTGTGCGCGTCCGGCGCGCCGGTAACGTATGTAGGTCCACGTCCAGAAACAGAGAAGGACGGTGATGGCCACGACGCGCACCGGCCACCCAAGCCCGGGCCAAACGGCAACCGCGATCGCCCCAACGGGTACGGCGTGAAGCAGCCCACCACGCGCCAGCCCGCTCACGTGCGCCTTCATCTACGAATCGATCGCGCACGTATGCTGCCCACGATCAATGCGACGATCGAGAACACGTCGATGGCCATTTCGACGGGCACGGCGACGATCCGGCGCCTCATCGGCCCCGGAAGTCTGAGAGTGCGACGCCCGTGACCCGCGGCCCACCCCACCGTTGCCACGCCGGCGAGCAGACGCTGTCGAGCAGCCAACAGGACGATGGCCGTGTACAACGGGAGCCGCCGTCGGCCGAAGAAGATGGCTTGGTAAAGATCGGACCCTCGAAGCTCGGGACACTCGCGGATGAGCTCGGGAAAACCCCCTATGAGCCACGCTCGCCACAGGAGCTCCCGGATGGACGGTTGCAGGACCGCGTGGCGCACGACGGCCTCGTGCGCCGTGCCGCGCTCGCCTTCGCGGGCGACACGCCAGCCGAGAAGGGTGTCCTCACCGAAACCGAGCGCTCGTCCGGACGTCGTCCGGAACCCCAGACGAGTGCCGGCCTGGCGATCGAACCCGCCGGCCCGGTCGTAAGCGGCCCGGGTATAGAACACGTTGCAGGTTGGGAAGAGACCGTCGCCCGCATCGTGTGTGATCGACCGCTCGAGGGGCCCGGCCGGCCGGGCCGGGATCGTGTGTCCCTGCACGACGTCGGCGCCTTTGTCCATCGCGGTGATCCCCGCCGCCAGCCAGCCGGGTTCCGGAACGCAGTCGCTGTCGGTAAACGCAAGAACGTCTCCGGCCGCTTCCGCGATTCCAGCGCAGCGGGCCGCAACCGAACCGACCCCGTCCGTCTGAACGAGGCGCAGGTTGAGCCCCCCGGATCGGGCGCGCCGGGCAACGTCGGCCGAAGCGTCCTTCGATCCGTCGTCGATGACGACGACCTCGAAGTCGACATACGTCTGGTCGGCCAGGCCACGAAGAGTCTCGGCGAGCAATCCGGCGCGATCGCGCACGGGCACGATCACCGACACACGGGGCGTCGTCACGGCCGGCGTACTGCCCACGCGAATGCGTACAGGGTCCCGAGGTTCTTGGCCTCGTTGAGCTGCATGCCTCCCCGCTCCAGTGCCGCCTTGATCCGGCGCAGCGAGACGCGGCTACCGAGGAAGGCTGGGTCGTCCCGCCCGTGTACGTCGCGGGAGAGACCGACACGCCGCAGCAAGCCGATCAAACGCCGCCGGATCGCCCACCAGATCGTCCCGCCGCTGTTGTTCCACTGGAAGACGAACATCCCGCCGGGCGCGAGGGTCCGGCCGGTTTCCTCGATGTATTTGGAGATCACTTTGATGGAAGGGATGTGTTGGAAAACGGTGAACGAGAACACGGCGTCGACCGAGCCCGTGCGCACCATCCCCAGAGAGGATCCATCGCCGAGGACGAACGACACCCTCGGATCCGTTACCAGGCGCCGGGCCTGTGCTCCCATATCGGGCGCTATGTCGATACCGAGCACATGGTCGAAGCGATCGGCGAGAGCCAGACACACGCGACCGAGGCCGCACCCGATCTCGAGTGCGAATCGGTTGCTCGGCACGGAGAAGGCGGCATCGTCGAAGGCATACGCGACGATGCGTCTTCCCTCCGCGAAGAACTTCTCCATGTCCGGTTGGTCGAAGGCCAGCGAGGTATCGACGTACCAGGGAGCGTTCTCCTTCGCGCGCTCATTCCAGTACGAGCGCATCTCCTGTTCTTTGCGGCGAGACACCGTCCCTCCCTTAACTCCCAGGAAAGCATCACCGTAGCAACAGCCCGATCAGCACGGAGAAAACGTGGCGCGAAGGGCATCCAACCGTCACGAGCGAACGTAGATCTCGCCCTGGTCCGTTCTCTCGACAAGCCGCCACGGACGGGCCGGCTCCCACCCACCCGGCACGGCCGGAGCGTCGGGGAGCAGTACGAGCACGGCTCCAGAGGATCTCGGAAGTGCGGCGTCCAAGCGAGCGCCGTCGGAGTACGGACGCTCGCCGGCCTTGCCCCCGGCGGAAACAACGCGCATCCGGGCGTCGAGATCGGCCCCCAGCACGCTCCTGAGATCCTCGACGCCGAGCACGATCACTTCACGCGGGTCCAGCGTCTGCAGAGCCATCTCGAGCTCCGTCGACTCCCGTGATCGCTCGACCGACCAAACGGCCGCGACGAGCACCAAGACCGCGACCGCAGCACCAAGCCCGGCGACAAGGACTTTGTGCCCCGCGACGATGCGTTGCACGGAAGGCCAGCGAAGCGCGACGACGAGGCAGACGACCGCGGCGATCCCAGCAAGGGCGATCCCGGTCGCGTCGACATCGAGATCGCTTCGGAAACCGGCACCACGCAAGATCTTCCAGCCGTCGTATGCGACGGCGATGCCGGACAACACGAGCACGACTCGACGTGGAAGCGTCGCCGCCGCCAGCACTACGCCGAGCAAGGTCGCCGGCAGCGCGTACCTAAGGTTCGAGCCCATAAGGAACTCGAGCCCGGTCACCCCGGCCCCCGTGAATGGCGTCATCAAGTAGCCGGCAACCGCGACAGCGGCGAGTACGGCCACGGCCAGAACCGGCGCTCGCCTGGGACGGCGCACGATCGCTGCGAGCAGTCCGAGTAGCGCGATGAGGATGACCGGCCCGTACAGCCGTGCGGCCAGATCGGCCCACCGGCCGAGCACTTCCGTTCTGGCGTTCAGCACGTGATCGGCCATGGACGTGGACAGCGCGAGAAGTGGGCTGTCTCCGGCCGGCAGGAGCTCACGACCGCCGATCGTCACGCCCTGGGGGAAGATCGGATTACCAGTCGTGACTGCGTTCCGTATGAACCAAGGTCCCGCGAAAAGCGCCAATCCCGGGACCAGCCACAGCGCTCGCAATCGATGCAACGCGAGCGCGGCGAGGGCCACGACGGCCACGGGCACGAAGACCGTGTACTTGCTGCCCAGGCCCAACCCGAGGGCGACGCCGGCAAGGAGCAGCCAGCGGTTATCGGCTTCGCGACGGAAGCACAGTAGACAGGCGACCGAAGTCAGCAGCCCGGCGGCCGCGGCCAGATCCGTGGCCAGACTGTTGGCTTGCGTCGCAAAGGACACGGGAGCCGCAACGACCGCGACGGCGGCGAGTGCTCCCGTCCCCCAGTCTCCGCCGAGGTCGCGAGCCATGGAGGCGCAGGCGAGCACCACGAGCACGCCGAACGGGATCGTGACCAGGTAGGCGAGCTGTTCGCTGCCGGTTGCCGCTAGCGCAGACACACCGAGCAGCTCTCCGTTTCCGGGGTGCGTCGCTGTGAAGTACCCCGCGTTCTGGAATGGCAGATGCCAGATGCTGTGCGATCGGTACCACTCGACGAGATTGGCGAGGTGGTAGCTGCGAGAGTCGGCCTCGCCCGTCACCCGTCCGCGCACCGTTTGGATCGCGGCGTAGGCGGCCACACCAGACCCGATGAACGTCGCCGCAAGTCCTTCGAAGGTACGGCGCCCTTCCGAAGGGGTAAGCGTGACCGTCCCAGGTCCGAACCGACGGCGCAAAAGAAAGAACACAACGGCGGTCATGACGTGCGCGGTCAGAAACGGCCCGCGCGACAGCAAATCGAGCATCCCGAGGATCAGGGCCAGACCTACCGGGACCGAGACTCCCGATACGACGGCAACAAGCGTCCGCGAACCCGTGTCGGTCGGCCAGCGCGACGAGTACCAGGCGACGATGACGATACACGCCAGCGCTGCCAGCAGATAGCCCGCGCCTGTGAGATCTACGCCTGCCGTTTGGATGCCACAGTATAGGGAGCGCTGATGCGCTAACCGCGAACGCGATCGGACACCGACAAGAACTCATGAGCCTCAGCTGCCCACTTTGCGATTCGTCGTCCAGCCGGGAGGTCTTCCGGCTTTTCCGCCCCAAGCAGCTTTCGGCTTCCGGGCGTCCGACCGAAGCGCTCTACGGCCGGGTCGGCCGTCTCGTTCGTTGCAAGGAATGCTCTCTCGTTCGCCAGGACGTGCCTATCGACGCTCCCTACGAAGAAGCCGAAGACCCGGAATACCTCATCGAGGAACAAGGGCTTCGCGACACATTTCGTAGGAACCTGATCGAGATCGGGCGCCACCGGCCGCCGCCCGGCCGCCTGTTGGACGTGGGGTGCGGGCCGGGACTGCTGCTGGGGGAAGCGGGCGCGCTGGGCTGGACGGCCGTCGGCCTCGAGCCGTCGGCCTGGGCCGTCGCAGAGGGCCGGCGACGAGGTCTCGACGTCCGACACGGAACGACGGAAACGGCCGAGCTGGAACCGGCATCGTTCGACGTCATCGTGGCCAACGACGTCGTCGAGCACGTGCCGGATCCGGTGGCCTTCGGAAAGGGGCTGCACGAGCTGCTCGTACCCGGAGGCGTCGTCTACCTCTGCACGCCCGACGTGAGCAGCGTCGTCGCCCGCACGTTGCGGCGGTGGTGGTGGTCGGTGCTGCCGGGCCACTTGTTCTACTTCTCTCCGGCAACCCTGGCCCGCGTGCTCGAGATGTCGGGCTTCCGCGTTCTCGCCTCCGGCCGGCATCCCAAGACCTTCTCGCTCGACTACTACGCCGGACGTTTCGTCGGCTACAGCCCAACGCTCGCGCGCGGGCTGCGGCTGGCCATGAAAGCGTTCGGGGGGCCCCGCCGGTTGGTCTCACCGAATTTCCGAGACCGCATGGCGATGATCGCCGCCCGCGATTAGCCCGTCCGCTTCTCCAGATCCAGAAGGACCATGCGCCCGAACTGTCGGAACGGCCAATGACGAACCAATCGTGAGGCCGTGCGTGCGTATCGTTCGTGAGTCCAGCCCACGCTCGCGCGCTGACGGACGTTGAACCACGGCCGCACAAGCCGCTCGAGGCTTCTCCATGTGTATTCGCGAAGATGGCTCGTCGCTGCGTAATAGGAGGAAGCCGGCCGGCGCTCGCCCGAACGGCGGTGGCGCCAACGCGCGATCAGGACGTCCAGCCGCACGCGGTTGGGTGTCCCTAGGATCACGCGGCCGCCGGGTGCAAGCACGCGAGCAAGCTCGGACGCTCCGCTGCGGTCGTCGGGCAGGTGCTCGATGGTGTCCTCGCATACCGAACCGTCGAAGACGCCTTCCCGGAAGGGGAGCGCTTCCAGGTCACCCACGACGCCGTGGACCTTCACCCCGGCGGCTTCAGCGCGTGAGACGGCCAAACGCACGATGCTCCAGCTGATGTCGAGGCTCACCATGAATCGCGACGGCGCAAGCATGATCGAGAAGATCGGATTCGGTCCGCATCCGGCGTCGAGCACGCGCGGTCCGAGGTCGGCGGCCAACCCGCCAAGAACGGGAGCGATCTCGGGAAAGGACAGGGCCGGGATGGCTCCGGGATCGGAGCCGACCGCGTCCTCGAGAAGCTGGCCGAGCTCGACGTAGAGCTGCTTTATCGCTCCCGGATCTCCCGAGGGCAGGACTTGGTCGACGCGCGCCCTGTGTTCGGCCAGCGCTTCGCCCAGGGCGTCGGCGGCGGGGTCGTGTTCTGGGTTCTTGGGATCGGTCACTGTCGTGATACTCGCGCATACAGATCGTTCCCGAACACGAGGCGGAAAGGCCAGTTCCCCGCAAGCGAGGCGATCCCCCGCCAGAACGGGGAGCCTTGGATGTCGCGTGCCCATTCGCTTTCACCACCGCGCAGGACGTCGCGATCGATCCACACCCGCCCGGAGAGACCTGCCTCCCGAACCAATCTGCGCAGGCCCAGCGGACTCAGCTCGTTCGGGTGCATATCCACACGGAGATCGTCGTACCGACTCAGCCGCTCGATCGCGGCACGCCAACCGAGCAAGGGGAGCAGCGGCCGAAGGAAGCGGAGTACGCCGTCCGCGAACCATCGGTTCGGCGCGGTATGCACGAGAAGGAACCCCGGCTCACGGATCACGCGCCGGCTTTCGGCTAGAGCTGCGACGGCCGAGGGCCAAACCAGGTGCTCGATCACGTCGCCGAGAAGGACCCTGTCGAAGACGGCGTCGCGGAAGGGAAGCCGGGCGGCATCGGCGTGAACAACAGGTGCCCGGCGTGCCAAACGATCAGCAGTGAGCTGAACGGCGGCCACCGCGTAGTCCACGGCGACCACCGACACACCTCGCCGCACGAGTTCGTCCGCCAAGTCTCCGCGGCCGCACCCGACGTCGAGCACGACCATTCCCGGATGCGACTCGAGGAGGTCGAGCTCGCGCCGCCTGACGGTCGAGAGTTTGCCTTCCTTGTAGGCGTCGAAGCCTTCGCACGCCTCCGAGAGGAAGTACTCCTTCGTGTAAATAGAGGATGGGGGAGGCGACGAAGCTGAGCGTCGTTTCATGTGTGCCTGACGGATAGTGATGAGGCCGGACCGAAGCTCTCAGCAGCGTATAGAGTCGGCGCGCGGTCGGCGGTTTCTGGGGATCTTGGGGGCACGGTGAGCAAGAGAGTCGTCGTTATCGGCGGCGGTATCTGCGGTTGCGCCGCTGCGCTCGATCTCGCGCGCGCCGGTCACGAAGTGATCGTCCTCGAGCGAAGCGAGAACCTGGGCGGCCTCGTCGTCAGCTTCTCCGTGGGCGGAACACCGCTCGAGTGCTTCTACCATCACATCTTCCCGAACGAGACCCGCATCATCCGACTCATCGACGAGCTGGGGCTAAGCGACCGTCTCCAGTGGTATCCGTCGAGCGTAAGCGTGCTCACGCGTGGAAAGTTCTGGGGGTTCACGTCCCCGATCGAGTTGCTGCGCTTCAAACCATTGCCCGTGCTCGACCGGCTCCGGCTCGGCATCGCGACGTTGCGTCTGGCGGGCAAACGCGACGCCCAAGCCCTCGACGATGTGCCGGCGCGCGACTGGCTGACGGCCAACGCGGGGCGCCGTGCGATGGAAGCTGTTTGGGACCCGCTGCTCCGCTTCAAGTTCGGCACAGCGGCTGGGAACGTGCCGGCTTCGTGGATGCGCGCGCGCCTGCGTCAACGCGCTGCAGCACGCGGGCTCCGCGGAGAGAGACTCGGCTACCTGCGCGGAGGCTTCCGACAGATGTTCGACGGTTTGGAAAGAGAACTCGCGCGGCTGGGAGCCAAGGTCAGGACGCAGACAGCGGTGGAGGCCGTCGCTGTCGATGGTGGGCGTGTTACCGGAGTGAACGTGAAGTCCGGCGGGACTTCCGAGGAATCGCTCGACGCGGATGCCGTCCTTTATGCAGGACAGCTACCGAACGTTGCGTCCCTGATACCTGAGGGTCAGCGGGATCCGCAATGGTCCGAGATCGGACGGCTCGGCGCCATCTGCATCATCATTGAGATGAGCAAGCCGATCAGTCGTTATTACTGGACCAACTGCTGCGACGAAGAGATCCCCTTCGGAGCGCTCATCGAACACACCAACCTGGTGCCGGCCTCTGAGTATGGAGGGCGGCACGTCGCCTATCTCGGCCGGTACTTCACGGCGGACGATCCGGTGGCTACAGCCGACCCCAATGACCTGGCCGCCGATTGGATCTCCGCACTCGAAGCCTGGTTGCCGGGTTTCTCGTCCAGCCAAGTACTCGGGATCAACCCTTTCCGGACGCCATATGCGGCCCCGCTCGTCACCCTCGGCTATCAGTCCGCGATCCCACCGATCACGAGCCACATCGATGGTTTGTACGTCGCGACAACGGCCCAGATCTATCCCGAGGACCGCGGCATGGACGAAGGCGTACGGCTTGCGCAGCGCGCGGTGCACGACATCACGGATCAGACGCCGCGCTTATCCCCTTAAACGGGTCGGGCTAGAACGAACGCATGCGGATCCCCCACCCGTTCTCTGAACAGGTTTTCGCGGCCGATGCGCGAGGAAAGCGCGCGTCCGCTGGGCCTCGTTCGTGATTGGCCCCGTCCGGCGGGCATGTAGATCCGGCCTCGACGCTCGGGCCGGAAGCCCGCGGCTTGGATCATCCGAACGACGGCAGCGAGGTTTGGTTTCCACCACCAGGGCCGGCCGATCGCCTCTAGCATCGCGATCGGTTTACGCGGATGCGCCAGCGTGAGCCCGAGATCGATCGCATCAACCGAAAGCAGCTGCTCCGTGCAGACCGACCTAACGCGCATCAACGCACCCACCGGGTCCCGAAGGTGCAACAGGAGACTTCCGAGATAGACGAAGTCGAAGAGCCCGTCGACGGCCGGGTCGAGTGCGTAGATGCTCTTCTCCACGCGCCGGACGGCAGAGCCGAGAGCCTCTCGCGCCACCTCGAACCCCCGGCCCGCGTTCTTGCGCGAATCTATAGCGGCGATCACCTCAGCCGATGTCCCGGCGGGCCAGTCCCAGTCGTTGGGACCAAGAAGATCGATAGCCATTACCTCGGCGGCACCACGGCGCTCCATCTCGTAGGCCCAGAAACCATCGAACGTTCCTATATCCAGACAACGCTTGCCGGTCAGAGAGTCGGGGAAAGGTAGGCGGGCCACGACCGGGCGAGTGTCGAACCAACCCGGAGTCACGATGCCCGGAGCCAGCTCCAGCGTGTGATACCACTCGAGCTCGGCTACTTGCGCCCGCAGGCTTTCGATCGTGTCGCTCAAAGTGCCTCTTTGGTTGCGTACAGATACGACGGCAGTGCTCGGACCTGCACGAGTATAGTGACCGTCGTCGACCACCTTCCGCGTCGCATAAACCAAAGCTGTATGGCCGGATTCAACCCGAGCGACCTGAGCATCATCATCCCAACGCGCGACCGCTGGGATGTATTACGTCGCACACTGAGGGCACTCCGGAACCAAACCGTTTCGGGTTTCGAAGTCCTCGTCGTGGTGGATGGAACCGACCAGACCGTGCCGGCCGACATCGGCGCCCGGACCATAGTCAAGGAGCACGGCGGACCCGGAGCGGCCCGGAACGCCGGTGTGGCAGCTTCCGATAGGCGTCTCGTTCTTTTCCTCGGCGACGACATGGTGCCCCAAACCGACCTCGTAGAACGACACGTCGATGCTCACGATCTCCATCCCGAGGACGAAACGGCTGTGCTCGGTCGCATCGATCCGCACCCGCAGGCACGAGGGCGGCTCAACCGCTGGATGATGTGGTCGGGAACACAGTTCGATTACCAAGGGATCACGGGCTCCGAAGCTGGGTTCGGACGCTTCTACTCATCGAACGTGTCCCTCAAGCGCCACCAGTTCGAAGCCGTCGGCGGGTTCGACGAAGACTTCGTCTACTACTACGAGGACCTCGACATGGGGTGGCGCCTCCACTCCAAAG
The DNA here is from genome assembly GCA_040905525.1 of Actinomycetota bacterium. Taxonomy (GTDB): domain Bacteria; phylum Actinomycetota; class JAICYB01; order JAICYB01; family JAICYB01; genus JBBDRJ01. The sequence continues at coordinate 198,671 of JBBDRJ010000018.1, read as the reverse complement.
CCATGACGCTGCTGTACCAGCCGAGAGCCGTTGCGAAGCATCTCCATCCCCTCGATTGGCCCGGTGTGGTTCGTCGATTCCAGGGCATCGCGCGCGGGGAGCGACTGATGGCGGCCAAGCACGACTGGTTCACTCCCTGGTTCGCAGCTCGAGCGCGGGCGTTGGCCGGCGGGGAGCGCTTCGGTTGGTGGTGGCCGACCCTGGTCGACCTCGTACCTCCGCGCTTCGCAAAGCTGCGTGCGGCCGGTGAGCGGCGGGCCGACGCTTTGTACTACCGCCGTCTCGCTCCGTATTTCTTCGATGCCTGGGAGGGCGAGCGGGATCTCGAAGAGCTCAAGGAGTATCTCGGCCCTTCCTTCAACCTCATGCGACTGCGCGATCACATGGGCGAGGTCATGCGCGAGCTCCAGCACGTCGGGGACGAGAGTGCGTTCTATAGGAGCAGCGAGGCCTATCTCTACGATCTGACCGTCTTCGCGATGTCGGCCACGAAGGTGCCGTATCGCAACGTGCTGCGCGGCTTGGTACCGCCGGAGGGCCGGCTCCTCGACTGGGGTTGCGGCATCGGAAGTGACGGTCTGCGCTTGATCGACGATGGCTACGACGTCACATTCACCGACTTCGACAACCCCTCGACCAAATACCTTCGCTGGCGTCTCGAGCGGCGCGGCATCTCGGCCCCCGTATACGACTTGGACACCGACGACATACCCGGCGGGTTCGATGCCGCGTACTCATTCGACGTACTCGAGCACGTCGACGATCCCCTCGCCAGCCTCGAGCAACTCGAGCGTCGCGCGCGGATCGTCGTCGTCAACCTCGTGGAGTCCGAGCCCGGCGATCCTCACCCGCACCACGACCTGGCCATCCCCGCTCTCCTGAAGCGCGCCGCGGCAAGGGGGTTGTTCCACTACCGCCGCTACTACGGCGGGCGCGTCCATCTCGTCGCTTACCGGGGATCGGATTCGGGACCTCAGCGGTCGCGTCTGCGCTCGGAGCTCGCGCGCCGAGCCGGCCGTCTGCTGCCCTCCGCGCGCTGACGAGGCTCCCCTGGCCCCGGGGGCCTTTAGTCCTTTGCGTAAAGGAAGGAGTGGGCCTCGAAGGCGTCGAGGCCGAACCACGTTCCGCCGTTCTCGCGGTAAACGCGCCGGAATCCCAGATTGGCCAGAACGCGATCGAGGTCGGAGTCGACGATCCCCCACTGCCAGATCTCGTGTATGTCGCGGAAAGGCCGGCCGTAGCCGGGATGGACCTCGTCGAGACGGTCGAAAGCCTCGTCGTGCAAGGGCAACTTCGGTACGAGCTCGAGGTAGCGTTCGCGACCAAGATCCAACAGACGCACGGTTTCGGCTCCCTGGACGTATTGGGGGTTGACCACCAGGAAGGCCCGCGTGAACGGCGCGTACGCCGCCAGGATCTCGTCCCAATCCGGTGCCACCTGATGGAGCAGGACATCGAAAAGAAGAACGGCGTCGACATTGCCGACACGCGCGGGCACGCTCGGATCGCCGAAGTTTCCGTCGACCAGCTCGAGCTGCGGGAAGCGGCGGGCCTTCGCACGCACGGTGGGCGTGATCCCAGAATCGACGAGCACACCTCGATCCACTTGGAAGCGCTCAAGGGCGTAGAAGGTGTAACCGGCCTCGACCGCCCACACACCACCGAGGTCGGCGAACGACTTGAGGCCGAGATCGACGAACGCGCGGTCTATCAGTCCCGTCTTGAGCGGTTGGAGCACGGGCGATACATCCGCCCGCTTGCCCATGAAGCGGTCGGACAAACGCCGGAAACGACCTAGCCCGCGTGTCACGCGGGTCATCGTACTCGTGAGTGCAGCCGGTACGCTGTTTGCACCTTGACCCCAGCCCGCGACGGCGAGAACCAAGCGGCCGACCTACCCGCGCCGCTGGTTGCCCCGGAGGCTTACGACGACGAGTACTACCGTCATGCCTGCGGCGGTGCCGTCGAGTGGAGCCAATCCGAGGGCGCCGAAGTAGCCGGCCTGTACCCAGGCTCACTCGAACGCGCGCACTTGCAAGCAGGTGATGTCCTCGTCGACATCGGATGTGGACGCGGCGAGCTCCTCGCCGTTGCCGCCCAGCACGGGGCCGCGCGAGCGATCGGGCTCGAATACGCACCGGCCGTCTTGCCTCTGGCTCTCAAGACCCTGGAATCTCACGGAGTGCGCGATCGCGCCGCCGTCTTGCAGGCCGACGCGCGAGCGATCCCCGTTGCCGACGACACCGCCGACCTGGTCACGATGCTCGACGTCGTCGAACACCTGGGTCCCCGAGAGCTGGCTCTGACTCTGATGGAAGCTCGCCGGATCCTGAAACCGGGGGGGCGCGTCTTCATACACACGTTCCCAACGCGAACGGTGTACGGGGTTACGTACCGGTTGCAGAGGCTCAGCCGCCCCTCGAGATGGCGGAGCTGGCCGGCCGACCCACGGCTCCCCTACGAGCGAAGCATGCACGTGAACGAGCAGACACCCGCCATGCTGCGGCGCTCGCTGCGCCGGTCGGGCTTCGCACAAGTGAACGTCAGCCTCGGACGATGGATCCACACGGAGTTCGTGCCCGAGGAACGGTACAAGCGGCTGTACCACTGGCTGGCCAACATCCCCGGGCTCACGAGGTTCGGTGTCGCAGACATATGGGGCGAAGCCGTAAACCCGCCAAACCCCAGAGATGCGCGCAACTGAGCCGGGGCTACTTCACCGCCTTCGCCGCGACGCCCGCTCTTACGCTGCGAATGTCCTTCCGGCGCGCGTAGTCCCGTTCTGCATCGTCACCAACGGACGGAGCGGAAGCTCGCTGCTCGTGGATCTGCTCGACTCTCAGCCGCGGATCTGGTGCGACGAAGAGCTCTTCTCCGTCTGGCGCGACATGCCGCGTTTGTACGTGCGAGGTCGCCTGCACGGGGCTCGCTACCGCGGATACCAGGCCTACGGATTCAAGCTCAACACGCTGGGTCTTGCCGAGCAGTTCCTCAGCACGAGCCCGAAGGGCGGACCGGTCAGATTGCTTCGCCATCTCGCGGCGGATGGGTTCGCGTTCATTCATCTGCGCAGACGGAATCTGCTACGCCAAGCGATCTCGGCTCTCCGGGCCGAGGAAGGCCGGTTCCATTACCGCACCTCGGACGAGATTCCAACCAAAAGGCTGGAGATCGACGTACCAACGGTGCTCGGTCTCATGACTCGTTTCGAAGTTCACGATGCCGGCCTGGCCACGATCTATGAGGCGGTCCCGCACGCGACGTTCTGGTACGAGGACGACTTGGCGGACCCCGAACGTCAGCACGCCACCGTCGAAGCGGTCTGCAAGCTGCTCGGCCTGCCGGTACATCCGTCCAGTACCGAACTCCGTAAGGTCGGAGGATCACCGTTGGAACAAGAAGTGGCCAACTTCGACGAGCTGACCGCGAGCGTGCGTATCACGCGCTTCGCCCGTTTCCTCGACGACTGACGTCGCCGGTTTCAACCCGGCTGGTGCGCCCCCGCCCCTTCGGCCGACTCCGGCCGGATTTGTCCGCTGCGAACTACTCGTCGCGCGAAGAAGACATCAGCCGGCCCTGAACAACGACGGCGGGCAGGCGTGCGAGTCGCCCAGGGCCGGCGATGTCTTGTTGGGTTGAGCCAGATCCGGAGCGTTTGGCGGCGCGGCGCTCGCGCTCGGTGAGACCGCCCCAGATCCCGAATCTCTCGTCGGCGGCCAGGGCCTCGTCGAGGCACGCTTGGCGGACGACGCATTCTTCGCACACGGCTTTCGCCTGAGCCTCACGGCGGCGGCGTTCTCGGCGTGACTCGGTCTCGTCCGGAGCGAAGAAAAGGTCGGTTCGGCCACGGCAATTGGCGGCGAGCAGCCACATGCCCGGCTCGATCGCTAGTTGCTGCATCAGTGAGTAAACGCCGTAGCCCCCCGGAAGGTTCCGCTTGTGTCCTCGTGAAAGTAAGAATCAGCTGAACAGGCCGCCGATGGCGCCGAAAAGCCGAGACCACAAAGACCCCAAGCGCGCCCAGAAGGAGGGGCCGCCCCGGGGGAAGGCCTCGGTCAGCTCAACCGGGTCGAGCGCGGATTCCTCGGCCACCACCATCCAGCTCCGACCCCCGCCCTCCCAGGCCCACGTGCCCGGCCCCGGTCCAACCCACAGGCCGTCGGCGCCCTGGGCCGCCGTGAACCCTTCCGGTGACTGCAGCCGTCCGCTGGTCGAGAAGACGGAGAGTGCATGCAAACCGTCGGAGTACACCCACTGCTCGGCCGGACGTCCGTCGGCCTCCAGTCGGTAGCCACGGAGTAGCCGGTAGCCCAGCGGCAGCATCTCGGGAGCGTTGTCGGTGGCCGAAGATCGCACCGTCGATGGCGCCCGGGCTTGTTCCTCGATGGGCTCGGGCTTAGCTGCCGCGCTCGCACCCCACTTCATGTCGGTGATCGTCGACATACCGACGAGCTTGCCCTGTTCGTCGTAGAGCTCTCGCTGGTAGACGATCCCCGACCGAGGCTGGACGAGCCATTGCTCGATCATCGCCCGGTCGCGACGGCGCACGAGCGTCAGCGGAACCACTTCGACGCCGAAGAGCCGTTGCCTCGAGCCGACGTCGACTTCATACTTCGCGAGCACCTCCTCCGGACGCAACGGCACCGCGGTCGGTGTCGCCTCTCGAAGATGCGACGAGCGGCTGGCAAGCACGCTCGCGCTCTCATCGAGCCACAAGCGTTTGGTGGCCGGGCCGGATTCGGCACGAACGAACTGCCCATCCCCCGACGATCGAACGTCGAGCATCGCCGCCGCCGACTGCGGATCACCGAAATAGGCGACCAGCTGGCGGCAGCTGTACGTAGCCTCCTGTGCTCGTGCGACGCGACGCAGGTAGGTGACCGCGCGGGACCGGTCGTCTTGGGCGATGCCGGCAGCCAGGACAGATGATGGGACGAGTGCGACCAGGGCCGCTCCGATGAGCGCGATGGAGCTCCCCATGAGGTAGAGCTCCTTGCGCGAGACATCGAGTATCCGCACCACTTATCGCCCGTTGACGGCGAACAGTACCTGTCCCCCGGTTTCCACACCCGCGTGCACCGTCACGTGGCGTTCGATGAAGACGTCGACAGGGGGTTCGTTGGCCGGCGCCGGAGCGGCGAGGCCGCCGATCGTTATCGCAAAGCCGGCCGCGGCCATCCCCGCGGCGATCCACTTGCGGCGACCACCGAAAATGGTTGAGGTTGCGGCTTGGACGCGAGACGGATCGCGGGGTCGCAGCGCCTCGGAGACGAACGCCTCGGGAGCGATGAGCCGCGGAAGGTCGCCGACCAATCCGTGGATGTTCGAGAACTCCTCGACGGTCTCCCGGCAGGCCGCGCATTCTTGAAGGTGCTCGTACACTTCTCGGCGCTGCGACGGGTCGAGCTCGCCGTCGATAAGGGCGGACAAGATCTCGCGCTCGACGTGCCGCGGATAGAAGCTCACGTCGACTGCTCCGGTCTGGGAATCTCGCCCTGCTCCGAGACGTACGGCTCGAGCAATTGGCGTAATGCCTCTCGTCCTCGGTGGATCCGCGACCGCACGGTGCCCGCCGGTACCTCGAGGATCGCCGCGATCTCGTCGTACGACCGGCCCTCGAGGTCGCGCAGGACTACGGCTTCGCGATACTCGGACGGGAGCTTTACGAGCGCGCGCTGGACCATCTCGTGCAGCTCTTTGAGCTGGACGGCCCGCTCGACGACCTCGCTTGTCGTATGACCGGGCGGTTCGTCACCAAGAGCGTCCTCACGTAACCGCTTTCGCTTGCGTAGCCGGTCGCGGAACGCGTTTACCGTCGTCCGGTACAGCCAGCCTTCGAAGTTGCCCTCCCGGTAGCGCGCGAGGCCACGGTGCAACCGGATCAGGACGTCCTGCGCCAAGTCTCGCGCATCTTCGTCGTCTCCCGTCAGGCGGTACGCCATCGTGTATACGACGTCGGCATACCTAGCGACGACGTCGGCCCAGTCGGGCCCAGCGGGGTCCGACTCTCCTCCGCCGGGAGCATCGTCGAGAAGGGCGAGGCTATGTCCCATTAGGACTCGCCCGAACAACGCCGACCGCCACGCGGTGGTTCCCCGAGGAGCTCTCATCAGCTTCGAAGAAATAAGGCCTATAGCTGCGGCAATCGTACTCCGGGGTAAAGGCGAGCAATATCCTGGGCCGCATGCGCTATTTCGTCACGGGCGGCGCCGGCTTCATCGGGAGCCACCTGAGTGGAGCATTGCTCGCGCGCGGTGATTCGGTGCTGGCACTCGACAACCTCGCGACGGGCGACGTGCGCAACCTCGGCGCGATTCGTTCGCTGCCCGACTTTCGGTTCGTGCTGGGCAGCATCCTTGACGACGAGCTCGTCGACGAGCTCATGCGCGACTGCGACGTCGTCGTCCACCTCGCCGCCGCCGTCGGGGTTCGGCTCATCGTCGATCAACCCCTGCGCTCGATGCGTACAAACATCCGAGGCACCGAGATCGTGCTGGAGGCCGCGCATCGGCATCGAAGGAAGGTCCTCGTGGCATCGACTTCTGAGGTCTATGGGAAGACGACCGACACGATGCACGAGCTGGCCGATCGCATCCTCGGCCCCACCGTGGTCGAGAGGTGGGCGTATTCGGCCGCCAAAGCACTGGACGAGCACATGGCCTTCGCTTATTGGCGCGAGGAGAACCTTCCGACGGTCATCGCACGCTTCTTCAACACGGTCGGTCCGCGGCAATCGGGTGCTTACGGCGGCGTGCTGCCGAGACTCGTCGCTCAAGCCCTTCTCGGCCGCGATCTGACGATCTACGGCGACGGCACGCAGACCCGCTGCTTCTGCGATGTCGAGGATGTCGTCCGGGCATTGGTGGGCCTGCTCGATAGCGACCAAGCCGTAGGCGAAGCCTTCAACGTCGGGTCGGAAGAGGAGATCTCCGTGGCGGGACTGGCCGATCGCGTCCTCGATGCAACCGGGTCGGCGTCGACAATGAGGTCCGTACCCTTCGAGCAGGTGTACGGACCGACGTTCGAAGACATCGTTCGGCGTGTGCCCGACACGCGCAAGATCAGAAAGCTCCTGGGCTGGGCGCCCGCCCACGACATCGACTCGATAATCAAACGAACCATCGGGTACGCACACGAAGTCGGACCGGAGAACCTACTCGCAGAATAGAGGCCAGTCCGCCGTCGTCAGGGAGCCGAATGGGTAGGTCGCAGCGCCGGGAAAGCACCGAAAGCGCCTCTGGTCGGTGATACCCTTTCGGCTTCGACGGGCGTTCACTACTTCTAAAGGCGCCGCGGCCATACGCAAATGAAGATCGGCAAGCTTAGATTCCGTCCGACCAGGCGAGGGTGGACGATCCTCGCGTTGTGCGCGCTCGCCGTGTCGTCCTACACGGCCGACAGCGTGGCTGCGATCAACCGCATTCGGTCCGGCGTCACGGCCGGTTCGCTGGAGCTCGGCGGCACCAACCGGGACGAGGCGCGCAGAGTGCTTAACGAACGCGCGCAATTGCTGCTCTCCCAACCGGTCGATCTATTCGCCGACACGAACAGGCTGTCGGTCGGCCCGGCTGAGATCGGTTTCTCCCCAAGCGTGGAGCCGACCCTGGAGGATGCCATCGGCGTGGGGCGCCGCGGGAACTTCATCGTCCGGCTCTGGCACCGCGTACGCGCTCTGTTCGCGCGGACCGACGTCGGGTGGGACAGCACCCACGACGCCGACGCCGCCAATCAGCTGGTCAGTGACTTCGCGTCCCAAATCGATACGGAGGGACACGAAGCCGGCATCGAGGCGCGTGGGGCCATCATCGTCCCCGTTGGGGCCGTTCCGGGACGACGGCTCGATCACGATGGATCCGTGCAGAGGATCGTCGAGGGCCTGGAGACCTGGCCCCGTCGGTCACTCGAGCTTCCGATCTCCGTAAAGGATCGCCGCACCGACATCGACGATGCGCGAGAAGCGGCGGAGATCGCGAACCGCTGGGCGTCGAAGCCGATAAATCTGGTCGCTCCCGACGGATCCCGGCGTCTCATCTCACGTGAACGGATCGCCGCGATGCTCGACGCCGTTCCCCGCCGCCGGGGGCTGGATTGGAAGCTGGACGTGCGGTTCTCACCGGAACGGGTGGCAAGTTCGCTCGGCATGGAGATGAAGCCGTTCGAGACGGAAGCCCGAAGCGCGTCGTTCGCCGTGAGCGGCGCTGCTGTGAGTGTCGTTGCGGGTCAAGCCGGCCGAACCTTCGACACCAAAACTACGGCGCGCAGCCTCGCCGAGGCCGCGGATGAGTCCGACAACCGGGTGGCGCGCGCGGCCTTCTCCGACCTCGAGCCCGAGCTAACGACGGAGGAAGCCCGCGGCCTGAACATCCACGAGCTCGTTTCCAGCTTCACGACCAACCACCCGTGCTGCGCGCCTCGGGTATCGAACATCCACAAGATCGCCGATCGCGTAAACGGCGTCATCATCCAGCCGGGCGCGCGCTTCTCACTGAACGGTCACGTCGGCGAACGCACGACGGACAAGGGTTACCTGCTTGCGCCGATGATCTTCGACGGCGAGTTCCGCGACGCCGTTGGCGGTGGCGTCTCGCAGTTCGCTACGACGATGTTCAACGCGATCTTCTTCGGCGGTTACCAGCTCGACACCTACAAGGCCCACTCCTACTACATCTCGCGCTATCCGGCCGGACGGGAAGCGACCGTCTCGTACCCTCATCCCGACCTTGCCTTTACCAACAACTCGAAGTCCGGGATCCTGGTGCGGACCTCTTACTCGAGCACGTCGATCACCGTCAGCTTCTACGGAGCCAAGGAAGGCAAAGTGGTCACCGCCGAATCCGGCGAGCGCACCAACTTCAAAGATTTCGAGGAGAAGCGCGTCGCCAACCCCGCGCTCAGGCCGGGCGAGGAGAAGGTCGTACAGCCGGGAGAGAAGGGCTTCGACATCTCGGTGTTCCGCATAATCAACCAGAACGGAAACGAGACGCGCCGCCGCTTCTTCACCCGATACAAGCCCGAGCCGCGAATCATCGAGCACTCGCCGGGACCCAGCCCCACGCCGTCGGGCGCGCCGTCGCCCGGTCCCAGTCCTTCGCCGACGGCAGTGCCCGTGCCGCCCGGGCCCGGCCAGTAACGGGGCGAACGCGGCCGATCCTGCGGCGAGCTAGGATTCGGGCGTTAGGCGGGGGAGCTCGGACGCAACCGGGCTGAGAGGGCGGCTAGGGCCGCCGACCCCTTGAACCTGATCCGGATAACACCGGCGAAGGGAGGCCCAGATTGGCAACGAGCACCTCGTCCCCAAGTCCCGTGACCAAACAGCGGCTCCTCGACGTTCCTGCGTGGGGAATCGATCCCGTTCCGGCCCACCTCAGGCAGCTCGGGCTCTTCGACACCGGCGCGCTGTGGGGCAACCTCGGCATCTCCCTGCTGCTGCCGATCGTGGCCGCCTTCCTAGTCCCCGGTCTGTCTTTCGGCCAAGCTGCCCTCGCCATCGTCGTCGGCGTCGTTATCGGCAACCTCATGCTCGGCTATGCCGGACGGATCGGCACCGATACCGGCGCGCCCGCGATGGTTCTCTACCGCCCCGCTCTGGGGCGTCATGGTTCCTACGCGCCAACCGTGCTCAACGTCCTGCAGAACATCGGCTGGGGGGCCTTCGAGCTCATCATCATCTCGACGGCGGCTGCGGCTATAACCGCTCGTGCCTTCGGCGTTTCCGCCCAGCCGGCGTGGGCGATCTTGTTCGGTTTGATCGTGACCCTGATGGCCGTGGGCGGACCGCTGGTCGTGGTGCGCCGGTGGATCAGCCGCTACGCCATCTGGTTGGTCGGTGCTTCCGCGATCTATCTCACGGTCTACGTTTTGGTCAGCGAGCCTCTCACGACCTTCACCGGTGCCGCGGGGGACGGCTCCATGCCGTTCTGGCAAGGCGTCGACCTCGTCGTCGCGATGCCGATCTCGTGGATCCCGCTTGCCGCCGACTACACACGCTTCGCGCGCACCCGCCGCGCAGGCTTCGCCGGTACGGCCATCGGCTACGGCATCGCTCACGCGTGGTTCTACTTCCTCGGGCTACTGCTTGTTCTGTCGAACATCGCGTCCAATCCCGCCGACCCCACGGGCTTCGTCGTCGACGCCATGCTCGCTATCCCCTTCGGCGTCCTTGCGCTGGCCATCCTTGCCGTGGACGAATCAGACGAGGCTTTCGCCAACATCTACTCGGCCTCCGTTTCCGTGCAGAACGCATTTCCGCGTGTCGGGCAGCGAGCGTTGTCGGTCGGGATAGGTGCGCTGTGCACACTGATCGCCGTCGTCGTCCCCCTCGTGCAGTACGAGAACTTCTTGCTCCTGATCGGCGCCGTCTTCGTCCCGCTCTTCGGTGTGCTGGCCGCGCATTACGCGGTGGTTCGTCTCGGAAGCTACTCGGAAGCAGACCTATACGGCGCGGGCCCTTCGATTCGCGTATGGGGTTGCGTTGCCTGGGTTGCCGGATTCGCCGTCTACAACTGGCTCAATCCGGGGACCGTCTCGTGGTGGGTTTCGGCGATGCGCTGGGTCTTCGACACCATGCTGGGCGCGCCGTTCCCGGCTACGGCATCGGTGCCGTGGCTGAGTGCATCGATAGCGTCCTTCGTCCTGGCCTTCGCCCTTCAAAGCGCCGAGGCTCTGTTCAGGAATCGAGGTGCTCGATCAAGCGCACGAGCATCCGCGCCGTAGCGCCCCAGACGTTGTCGCCGCCGACATCGAAGAAGTGGACCTCGTAGGAAACACCGTCGCGCTGACGGATCTCCACGCGGCGAACAGACGGATCGGTGAAGAGCTCGAGCTTCGGCGTCAGCATGCGTTCTACCTCGTGTGCGTCCCGCACGAAATCGTACGGATGCGGGATTTTCGCCACGTAGGGACGGATCAGGTAATTGGATCCGAACGTCGGTAGATCCTCGAGGGAGCCGAGGATCTCGACGACTCCCCTGTCCAACCCGATCTCTTCTTGCGTCTCGCGCAAGGCGGTGTCGAGCAGTGTTCGATCCGCATCCTCACGTCCGCCGCCGGGAAACGAGACTTCGCCCGAATGACGGCGCAGGTGCTCCGTCCTCTTCGTCAGGACGACGTGCACGTCTCCGTCGGCCACGAACAACGGGATCAGGACGGCGGCCGCGCGGCGGTGCTCGGGGTCGGGGTCGGTGACGACCGGCTGGGGAAGGGCGCCTCGGAGACGGTCGATCGTTTCCGGACCGAAGCGCAAAGGCTTACTGCCCGCTAGGAAACTCGCTCCGTCGACCTGGCGTCGTTCAACGACGATCGAACGAAGGCCCGGCGCTCAGCAGGGTTGAGTCCGCCCCAGATGCCGTAGCGCTCCCCGGCCTCGATGGCGTAGGCGAGGCACTCGTCGCGCACCTCGCACCGGGCGCAGATGGCCTTGGCCCCGGCTTCCCGCTCCTGGCGCTCGCGCTTGTCGGCGATCTCCTCGGAGGAGAAGAAGTACTCCGGGTCCATGCCGCTGCAGGCGGCATCCTGCCGCCAGTCGTTCTCGGCTTCCGTGGTAAAAAGCCTGGCCAGTGAGCTAGTTCGCATCGTCATATCCCTCTTATCGGCAGGTCCCAGGGGAAGCAAAACCCCGTATGTGCTGACGGGGGCGGCGCTCCCGTGGGCCCTTTCGGCCCCGCCTCGCGGTCCTGGGCGCCGGTTTTCCTACGTCTAGAGTACGACCCGTGGCAAATCTAGAGCCAACGAGGGTTTGATTTACACCCATCAACACCGCAGGTAGACTGCCCTTCGAGGTGGCTCAAACGAAAGATCCGGCACCGATCACCCTTCCCTCCTCGGCCGACGCCCAGGTCCTGACCGACGAGCGCCGCCGGGCCGTCTACCTGTACGTCTCGCGCGCTCACAACCCCGTCACGGTTAACGAGGTCGCCGAGGAGTTCTCGATCCATCGCAACGCGGCCAAGCACCACCTGGACCGGCTCCTGGAGGCCGGCCTGCTGCGGGCGGAGTTCAAACGCGTCAACGGGCGGCGCGGACCGGGAGCCGGACGCCCGTCGAAGCTGTACTCGGCGACGGGGGTCGAGGTCTCCTTCTCGGTTCCCGAGCGTCATTACGATCTGCTCGCCCACCTGTTACTCCAAGCCCTCACGCGCGGCGACGACCTGGAAACCGTCGGGTCACGATTCGGCCACCAGCTGGCCGACGAGACGAAAGCGCGGACGGGTGAAGCCGACGACGCCGCCGCCGGTGTACGAGCTGTGCTCGACGGACTCGGGTTCCGTCCGACGGTTGAAACCGACGAGGACGGAAAGATGTGGATCACCACGCAGAACTGTCCGTTCGGCTGGGTAGCGATGGAGGCACCGGAGGGAGAGGTGTGCCGGCTCGATCGGGCGATCATCTCCGGGGTTCTCGAGGGTTTCGGCTGCGGGCCGCGACAGGTTCGCGGGCACACGTCGATCGCCGGCGGGCAAGACGTGTGCGTTCGCGAAGTCGTGCCCCGTAAGCGTCGATAGCGAGTACACGTGTCTGCCTGGACGCGCACCTACCGGATCCCCTTCACACTGGCGCTTGCCTTCGTCGCCCTCCTCTTGGTGTTCGCCGTCACACCCGACCCGGGATCGGGACGGGAGGAACAAGCCGAACAGACGGCCGAGCCAACCTCCGGGCCCAGCGAATGTGTCGTGTGCGGCATCGATGAAACCTGCGATCCCGACACGGGGCAGTGCATCTTCGTAGACCACACTCCCCTGCCCTGCGTCGAGAGCGCGAAGATGGACGAGCGCGCGGGCTTCTGCCTTCCCGAAGGCGCACCGCCGGCACCGACGGTCGACCCGTCCACGATCGGTGGCTTCCCGGGAGGGGTCGGCGGCAACAGCCGCGCGCGACAACCGCGCTTACCAGGTTTTGGTGACTAGTTGACGGTCCAGGTCTCGCCGGAGCGCAGCAGCTTGTCGAGATCCGGGCTCGAATGCTCGCGCGCCGTTTCGATCTGCTGCGTGACGAGATCCTCGTAGACCGGACGCTCGACCGAACGGAAGACGCCGATCGGCGTCGGTCCGGTTGGCGTGTGGGAGAGGCGGCTCAACGCGAACGCGCGCGTGGCGTCGAGCGCGTTCTCGTCGTGGACGAGCAAGCGCTGGGCGCCGACCTCTTCGACATCGACGATGCGTAGCGTTCCGTCGGTAGTCGCCACTACGCCCTTCTCCTGGCTGGGTCCGAACTGGATCGGCTGTCCATCCTCGAGATAGATGCGGTTGCCCCGGCCCGAGCGCGGATCGCGCACGGCGTCGAACGCACCGTCGTTGAAGATGTTGCAGTTCTGGTAGACCTCGATGAACTTAGTCCCGCGGTGGGCGACGGCCTTGCGCAGGATGTCGGTCAGGTGCTTGCGGTCGTTGTCGATCGTGCGAGCGACGAACGTGCACTCGGCCCCCAGGGCCAGCGAAACGGGGTTGAAGGGGTAGTCGGTCGACCCGAACGGCGTCGATTTGGTCACCTTGCCGATCTCCGAGGTCGGTGAGTACTGCCCCTTCGTCAGTCCGTAGATCTGGTTGTTGAACATCAGGACGGTCATGTTCACGTTGCGCCGCATGGCGTGGATCAGGTGGTTGCCGCCGATCGACAACGAATCGCCGTCTCCGGTGACAACCCACACGTCCAGCTCCGGCCGGGCAACGGCAAGCCCGCTGGCGAGGGACGGTGCGCGTCCGTGGATCGAGTGGAAGCCGTACGTCTCCATGTAATAGGGGAAGCGCGCCGCGCAGCCGATGCCGGAGATGAACACGATGTTCGACCGTTCGATCGCCAGCTCGGGCATGAAGCTCTGCACCGTTGCAAGGATGGCGTAGTCGCCGCAGCCCGGGCACCAGCGGACGTCCTGATCGGATTCGAAGTCCTTCTTGGTCAGCTGGACCTCGACGCCGCGCCCGGTGTGCGGGGTCTCCCCGCTTCGACCGTTGCCTTGTCCGTTGCCATCGGTCATGAGATCTCTCCGAGGTGCGTTTCCAGCAATTCCTCGAGCTCGGCCCGCTTGAACGGGACGCCGGCGACTCTGTGGTAGCCGCGCGCATCGACGAGAAACTCTGCGCGCACAAGCTTGAGCAGCTGACCGAGGTTGTTCTCCGGTATGACCACGCGCTCATAGGAACGGAGAACATCACCCAGATTGGACGGGAAAGGGTTCAGGTGTCGCAGGTGCACGTGCGCTACCGACTTTTCGTGCTTGCGCAGCCGGCGGCACGCCGCACGGATCGGTCCGAACGTCGATCCCCAACCCAAGACGAGCAGCTTCGCCTCACCGGAAGGATCGTCGACCTCGAGGGGCGGGATGTCCTTCGCGATACCCGCGATCTTCTGCGCCCGCAACAGCGTCATCTTGTGATGGTTCTCCGGGTCGTAGGCGACTTCACCCTTGCCGTCCGACTTCTCGAGCCCGCCGATGCGGTGCTCCAAGCCCGGCGTGCCGGGGATGGCCCACGGACGCGCGAGGGTTTCCGGATCGCGGAGGAAGGGCCAGAACTCGCCGTCGGCGTTGGTTTCCGTCGCGAAAGAGAAGGCCGTGCTGAGATCCGGAAGCGATGCGGCGTCCGGGATCTTCCACGGCTCCGATCCGGTGGCCAGAAAAGCGTCGGAGAGCACTATCACCGGGGTCCGGTACTTCAGTGCGATACGCGCGGCCTCGAGCACCATGTCGAAGCAGTCGGCCGGCGTCGACGCAGCGACGATGGGCAACGGTGCTTCACCGTGGCGCCCGAACATCGCATGCAGGAGATCGGCTTGCTCGGTCTTGGTCGGCATCCCCGTCGACGGCCCCGCGCGCTGGATATCGAGGACGAGCAACGGGAGCTCGACGGAGATGGCGAGGCCGATGGTCTCCGATTTGAGGTCCAACCCGGGGCCCGACGTCACCGTCACACCGAGGCTGCCGGCAAAGGATGCTCCGAGCGCGGCTCCGGCCGATGCGATCTCGTCCTCGCATTGCATCGTCTTGATCCCGAAGGCTTTGTGCTGCGCGAGTTCCTGAAGGACGTCGGAGGCCGGCGTGATCGGATAACCAGCCAGAACGAGCTGCAGTCCCGAGCGCACGCTCGCCGCTACCAGCCCGAGCGAGATCGCGGTGTTGCCCGTAACGTTGCGGTAGGTGCCGGGAGCGAGCGTGGCCGGCTTGACGACGAAGCTCTGAGTGAATACCTCGGTCGTCTCTCCGAAAGCGACGCCGGCGCGGAACGCTTTCAGGTTTGCCTCGGCAACGGCCGGGTTCTTGCCGAACTTGGCCTGGATCCAATCCGCGCTGCCCTCGGTTGGTCGCGAGAACATCCACGACAGCAGCCCGAGTGCAAACATGTTTCGGGACCTCAGGAGCTCTTTGGTGTTGAGTCCCTCGACGCCGTCGACCGCTCCCAGAGTGAGCTTGTTCAAAGGGACCTGGAACACCTGATATCCGGACAGGCTCCCGTCGGACAAAGGGTTCGCCTCGTAGCCGGCCTTCGCGAGATTTCGCTCGTCGAATGCGTCTTCGTTGACGATGAGAGTGCCCCCGGGTGCCAGATCTCCGACGTTGGTCTTGAGCGCCGCCGGATTCATGGCGACCAGGACGTTCGGCGCGTCGCCCGGCGTGAGGATGTCGAAGTTGGCGAAGTGGAGCTGGAAACCCGAGACACCGGCCAGCGAGCCCGCGGGGGCCCGGATCTCGGCCGGAAAGTCGGGAAGCGTGGCTAGATCGTTGCCGAGGATCGCGGTGGCGTTGGTGAATCGGTCGCCGGTGACTTGCATCCCGTCGCCTGAGTCACCCGCGAAGCGGATGACGACCTGCTCGATCTCCTGGACCGACTTTGCCACTGCTTACGCCCCTGCGTACGAATGCGGCACGGGACCCCGTTGCCCCGGCCGCACCGTCAGTATAGTCGTGCCCATGGCAACGAATGTGGGCCGTTACCTGACAAACGACCCGATGTTCGACCGTCTCGAGCGTCAGATGGACGATCTCGTCGCTCGGCTTCTTCGCCGTACCACTCCGGCTTCCTACCAACGAGCGTGGTCGCCGCGCACCGACGTCTACGAAACGGAAGAGGAATTCATTGCCGTCGTCGAGCTAGCCGAAGTCGATCCCGGCGGTGTGACGATCGAGATCGAAGGTGAGCAGGTTTCGATCACCGGCCAGCGGGCACCCTCCAAACCGCCCGAGGGAGCCGAATGTCTGCAACTCGAGATCCCGTTCGGCGCGTTCGAATGCCGGATGGTGCTGCCCGCGACCGTAGACGCCTCGCAGGCGAAGGCGGAGTTCACCGATGGGATGCTTCGCGTCCGCCTGCCCAAGCTTCGACGAGGCCCCACGCGCGTGCAGGTCGAGGTCCAGCGGGCCGAGTGAGCGACCAGAAGCAGTCCGATACGGCCGGGCGCCGAGGTCCCCACGTGATCGATCGGCGGGGTGAGGCCAAGCCCGAGCGCGCTTCCTTCCCGGAGGTCGTGGGAGTGCTTCCTCTTCGCGACAGCGTGCTCTTCCCGAACCTCGCTCTTCCAGTTCTCGTCGGGCGAGAGGAGTCGCTCAAGCTCATCGAGCGCGTCGTGAGCGGCGACCGCATCCTGGCAACGGCCACTCTTCGCGATCCGACGAAAGAGGAGCACCCAACGCCGGCCGATCTTTACGAGATCGGAACGGTCGGACGAGTCGCCGAGCTCCTTCGTCTGCCGCAGGGTGGCATACAACTCGCGCTGCAGGGCAATGCCCGCGTGCGCTTCGTTGAGTGGATAGCGGGTGAGCCCTATCTCCAAGCGCGCATAGAGGTGATATCGCCGATTCCGGCGACGACCGAAGCCCAAGCGCGCATGCGTACCGTCCTCAGGCTGTTCGGTGAGGTCGCCGAGCTGGCACCCTACATACCGCCGCAGTTCGCGATCGCCGCAATGAACATCGGCGACCCCGGAGATCTTGCCGACTTCCTCGCCGCGAACCTGAACATCGAAACCGAGCTCAAGCAACAGCTTCTCTCCGAGCTCGATGTCGACCGGCGTCTGACTGCCATCCAGGAGTACCTCACCGCCGAGCGCGAACTCCTGCGCATCTCCTCGCAAGCGCAGGAAGAGATGACGGACGAGATGCGCAAGATGCAGCGCGACCAGTTCTTGCGTCGTCAACTCGATGTCATCCGCAAAGAGCTCGGCGAGGGAGACTCGGAGGAGCTCGTCGAGCTCCGGCGTCAGGTCGATGAGGCGCACATGCCGGAGGAGGCAAAGAAAGCAGCGGAGCGCGAGCTCGCGCGCCTGGAGCGCATATCTCCGCAGTCACCCGAGTGGTCGGTCTCGCGCAACTACCTGGAGTGGCTACTCGAGGTCCCGTGGGACAAGCAGACCACCGACAACGACGATCTCGCCCACGCCAGGCAGGTTCTCGACGAGGATCACTACGGGCTCGAACGCATCAAGGATCGGATCATCGAATACCTCGCGGTGCAGAAGCTGCATCCCGAGGGACGCAGCCCCATATTGTGCTTCGTCGGTCCGCCCGGCGTCGGGAAGACGTCGCTTGGTCAGTCAATCGCGCGGGCGCTTGGTCGCAAGTTCGTCCGCATGTCGCTTGGGGGCGTGCGCGACGAAGCCGAGATCCGAGGACACCGCCGGACGTACATCGGCGCGCTTCCCGGACGCATCGTCCAGGGGCTGCGGCGGGCCGGAACCAACAACCCGGTGATGATGCTGGACGAGGTCGACAAGCTCGGCATCGATTTCCGCGGCGATCCGTCGTCGGCGCTGCTCGAAGTCCTCGACCCGGAGCAGAACCATGCCTTCTCTGACCATTACATAGAGGTGCCCGTAGATCTCACCCATGTGCTGTTCATCTGCACGGCCAACATCCTCGACCCGATCCCCTCCCCGTTGCGCGATCGCATGGAGATCATCGAGCTGCGGGGCTACACCGAGCCCGAGAAGGTTGCGATCGCCAAGCAGTACCTCATCCCACGGCAGCGCCGGGAGAACGGCCTGAAGTCCACGCAGGCCGCGATCTCGATGGACGCGCTGCGGCGGATCATCCGCGAATACACGTACGAAGCCGGCGTGCGGAACCTCGAACGCGAGGTCGGAAGCGTCTTCCGGAAGATCGCCACGCAGGTTGCGATGGGCAAGTCCAAGAAGAAGGTCATGGTGACGGCCACCGACCTCGAGGACTATCTCGGCGCCCCGAAGGTGCGCCGAGACGTGCTCGAGAGTGGCGACGAGATAGGGGTCGCCACCGGGCTCGCGTGGACGCCGGTCGGCGGGGACGTGCTCTTCATCGAAGCCAGCATCGTCGAGGGCAAGGGGCGCCTCACCCTCACCGGGAGCCTCGGCGACGTCATGAAGGAATCGGCTCAGGCCGCGCTGACGTACGCACGATCCCGTACCGAAGCCCTCCGGGTGTCCCGCGACTGGTACGAGAACAACGACCTGCACGTGCACGTGCCGTCCGGAGCCATTCCGAAAGACGGACCGTCGGCCGGCATAGCGCTGGCCTCCGCCGTCGTGTCCGCCGTGGCCAAGATCCCCGTGCGCCGGACGACGGCGATGACCGGAGAGATCACCCTGAGGGGCAAGGTCCTGCCCGTTGGCGGCATCAAGGAGAAGGTGATCGCCGCCCACCGCGCCGGCTGCAAGACCGTGATCTTGCCCCGGGACAACGAGCGCGACCTGACCGAGGTGCCGGAATTCGTGCGCCGGGACCTGCGGTTCGTCTTCGCCGAGCACATGGACGAGGTGCTGCGGGAGGCGCTCACGAAGCCCCTTCGGGCGCTCCGGCCTTCGGCCGTCGTCTCTCCTGCCGGGACGGCCGGGCTCAAGGAGCGCGCGTCGGCCCGGGGGCCTCGGGGGTCTCCCCCGATCTAATCGCCCCCCGGATAGCCGTTTTCCGGCGCGCCACCGCCCCATCGCCCATGATGAGTGCCGCGGGCCTCCCTGGAGAAGGTGCCCGCAGGGACGCGAAGGGAGCCCATGGGCGCTAGGCGTATCGCGAACTTCCAGTCGCGCCAGCTCGTCTACCCCAAGCGATCGGGATCAAGCGGGCTGCGCGCGGTGGTCGATCCGATCGCGCCTGCGCGTCTCGACGAGGCCAGACTGACGCCGCTCGTCGAGCAAGCGCGGACGGGCGATGCACGCGCGTTCGAGGAGATCGTGCAAACGATGCAGGGACCCCTACGCGCTTTCGCGCGTCGGATCATGCGCGACACGCACCTCGGTGACGACGCGGCACAGGAGACTTTCTTGCGGATGTGGAAGGGATTACGCCGGCACGAACCACGGGGGCGGTTCGTAGCATGGGCGTTCACGATCGCGCGCAACACGTGCATCGAGCTCTTGCGGAAGGAAGCCCGCACACCGACGCCTATCGAGATAATGCAGCTGGGCTCCCACGATCCGTCGGACGCACACGATCTTCGACGCATCGTCAACGACGCCGTGGCCGCGCTCGATGAGCCTTACCGATCGACGATCCTTCTGCGCGAAACGGGTTTGGCCTACGACGAGGTCGCCGAAGCGCTTTCCTGCCCGGTGGGAACGGTGCGATCCCGCCTCCACGAAGCGCGGAGGCGGCTCGCCGTCACTCTCCGTCCGATCCTAGGGGGTGAAGCGTGAGCAACAGCGTCGATCTGCTGCTCGCGCAGGCCCGGGAGCCCGAACCCCTCGACGATGGTTTCGTCGCGAGGGTCATGCGCGACATCGAGCAACTCCCGGAACCTCGGTCGCGGCTGATCGCTCTACGCCGTCCGCTCTTCGCGGCAACGGTCGCGGCGGTCGTGTTGACCGGCGGTGCGGTGGCCGCTCTCGTGGGAACCCAGGTCTTGAGGCCGGATCCCGACGACGGATCGGGCGGTTCTCCTCGATCGAGTGTGAGCGTGACTTCGCAACCGAGGGCATCCGATCCAAACGTGTCGGGAACCAGATCCGAATCCACTCCGGCCGCGTCCCAGGAAGCTAGGTCGGCGATCGAAGGGACGCGACACACGATCTCCGTCGTCGATCCGACTACGGGATTGCTTCTGGAGACGGATACATACACGAATGTGTTCACGACGGGAGTGCCACATCGCGTCACTCTTCGGATCAAGAACACAAACCGCGCGCCACTCGCGATAACCGGCTACCGGAACTGCTTCCTGCAGGCGATGGCATTCCCGATGAGTTCGAGCTCACCCGACCAGACGCCCGAGGAGTACTACGCCGAGCACCGCAACCAGAGCGGCATCGAGTGGGAGTGCGCCGGTTCGGACGGGGACGCTCGAGAACCTAAGAGCGGGACCGAGACGTTCGTGTTGCAGCCGGGCGCGCAGCGCACGGCCGACGCGATGATCGCGCTGCCGGCCGCCGGTTCCTGGGGCGTCATGGGGGTGTGCAGGTGCGATGTGGCCGATTCGAGCGCACCGATGGCGCCGAGCGATCCACTGGACGACCTGAAGAAGCGCGTGCTTCCATCGCCGCTCATCGACATCGGCCTCGATCCGGATGCCGGACTGCTGACACCACCGATAGGCGTGAGGGCCAAGCCGGAATAGCGCTCTCGGCTCGTCGTCGGAGCCGCTACGATTTCGGCGGGCCCCCATAGTGCAGCGGCCCAGCACGCCGCCCTTTCACGGCGGTAACGCGGGTTCGAATCCCGCTGGGGGTACGCGGGCGTCCACTGCTGTCGCCTCGATGGCAGAGTGTCACGGCAATGAAAACCGCACTCATCGCGACCGGCGGCACCGTCGCTTGGGACGATGAGAACGGACGGACGCTCACGGGAGCCGACCTCGCGGCTCGCGCACAAGTCTCCTTCGACGAAGTCATCGATCTCGAAGCGAAGCCGTCCTGGGACCTCTCGCTCACCGATCTCGAAGCGATCGCACGGCGGGCTTGCTCGGCCATCGACGAGGGCGCGGACGGCGTCGTGGTGCTTCACGGGACCGACACACTCGAGGAGTCGGCGTGGTTGACCGAACTGATCCTCGGTGCCGAGCGTCGGGACGCGGCTGCCGTGCTGTTCACGGGAGCTATGCGATTCGCGGGCCATCCAGGAGCCGATGGACCGGGAAACCTGGCGCAGGCAGTAGACGCATGCCGGAAGAGTGTCGGACGAGGGTTGGGAGTCCAAATCGCGTTCGCGGGCCGGCTTCATGCGGCACGGTGGGCGGTCAAGACCGATGCGGGCGCACTTGACGCCTTCGACAGCAACGGTCGTCCGCCCACCGCTTCGCCTCCTCCACCGTCAACAGGAGTACTCGACTCTGCCGTCGCGCTTCTCAAGGTCGGTTCGGTGTATGCACCTCCCATCCCCGAAGGCGTGCACGGCTTGGTGCTGGAAGGGACGGGTGCGAGCCATGTGCCGAGCAGCTACCACGCCGCCCTCAACGAGCTCCTATCGAGCGGAGTGCCGGTTGCCCTCGCGAGCCGCGCGCGAGACGTCGACCGTGCCTCGGACACTCACGATCCTTTCCTGCGGGCCGGAGACCTTACCGCCGAGAAGGCGGCCCTCGCTCTCATGGTCGCGCTGGGCGAAGAACAAGACCTGCCTGCCGTTCGCGAATGGTGGCGGCGTTTGCACGCCTCAAGGTAAGGGCGGCCAAGGCGCGGCTACATCGAGAACGCTTAGGCTTGCCTCATGCCAAGTGACTCACTACTCAAGACGATGAACATCGTTCATCGTGTATTGCTCAAGGCCAGCGGCGGCCGATTCGGCTGGAAGCTCCAAGGCATGCCGGTTCTCGATCTCATCACGACCGGCGCGAAATCTGGTCTGCCTCGTTCCTCGATGCTGACTTCGCCTGTGCAGGAAGGCGACAAGATCGTCATCGTCGCTTCAAAGGGTGGAGACCCCACGCATCCGGGCTGGTACCACAACATCAAGGCGAACCCTGACGTCGAGATCGTGATGAGAGGCAAACGCAAGCCCATGCGCGCTCGCGTCGCCACACCAGAGGAGAAGCAAGGGCTCTGGCCGAAAGTCACATCGTCGTATAAGGGATACGCGGGTTACCAGAAGAGGACGACCCGCGACATCCCGCTCGTCATCCTCGAACCGCGCTAAACCCCGCTCGCTGGAGCCGGCGCGACTCATCCAGGTGCTTACGCACTGGAAACCGCCGTAAACCAAACCGAAACACACAGACGGCTAGGTTGGCCTCGTCCCCTTTCGACCCGAGGAGGTTCGCCATGCTTTACGTCTTGCGCGTATCGCTTCCCGACCAACCGGGGAGCCTCGGCGAAGTTTGCGCCGCTCTGGGAGGCATCGGTGCCGACATCGTCTCCCTCCGCGTCATCGACCGGGACAGCTTCAACGCCGTTGACGAGATCTGCGTCGCCGGCACCGGTATCAGCCCCGAGCGCATACGCACCGCCGTGGAGAGCGCACCGGGTGTCGTCGTCGAGATCGTCCGTCGCATCGCGCGTGTCCTCGACCCCCTCGGCGCCCTTCAGCTCGCGGACAAGCTCGCACGGATCGAGGCCGAGCCCTACGAGAGCCTGTGCGAGGGACTGCCCGAGGCGCTCGGCGCGACGTGGGCCCTGGCCATGAAAGTAACGGGTGACGGACCGGTGGCGATCGCCACATCGGCCGATTCACCCCCGCACGGCGTGATGGAAACGCCGTGGCTGCCGATCACCGGGCCCCGGAAGCTTCCGCTCGGCCACTGGGCTCCCACCAACTGGCGGATGCACCGCTTCGAGCTGGCCGCTGCGCCGTTGTCCGATCCCTTCGAGTTCGTCATCGTCGGGCGTTGGGCCGGGATGCGCTTCCGTCCGACGGAGCTTCGTCAGATCGGGCTGCTGTCCGATCTGGCCGTGCGAGCGCGGCGTGTGCTCGCGCCCGCGTAGTTCTCCGCGTTACAGCGGCCGTAAACTCGGGCGATGCACTTCGGCTATGGCCTGATCACCTGTCAACGGCCCCCGGACGACCCACGCTCCGGCGCTGACCTGTACCACGACGCGGTGGAACGCTGCGTGGCCGCCGAGGGGGCTGGATTCGATTCGGTGTGGGTGTCGGAGCACCACTTCGTGGACGACGGTTACATGCCGTCGCTGTTGGTGACGGCCGCCGCCATCGCCCAGGCAACGTCACGCGTCGAGATCGGCACCGGGATCTTGCTTGCTCCGTTGCACGACCCGTTGCGCGTAGCAGAGGATGCGGCCACGGTCGACCTCATCTCGAACGGCCGGCTCATCCTCGGCCTCGGTGCGGGCTGGCGTTCGGAAGAGTTTGAGGCGTCCGGCGTCGGCATGGACGAGCGGGCTTCGCGCGTGCGCGAGACGGTGAGCGTCCTGCGTGGAGCCTGGGGCCCCGGTCCGTTCACCTTCGCGGGGAAGCATTACAGCGTCGACAACCTCAACGTGACGCCGAAACCGGCGAGGCCCGTGCCGATCTGGCTCGGCGGCTTCGCTCCACCGGCCATTCGCCGCGCGGGGCGTATCGCCGACGGATTCCTGGGCTCGTCGACGGGCACGTCCGGGTTGGCGGCGTTCGCGCAGGCCAAGGAGCTCGCCCTAGCCGGCCTCGAGCAGAGTGGACGAGATCGGGCCGGCTTCACCTTCGCCTTGCACGTTCCCGTCTACACCTCGACGACCACCGATCCCTGGGAGGAGGTGAAGCCGCACTACGCCTACCTCAGGTGGAAGTACGGCGACATGGCCGGTGCGCGAGGCAGCGCAACCGCTACGGGCCCTCCGCCGCTGGGAGCCGAGCAGGAAGCGCAGCTGCGCCAAACGATCATCTGCGGGTCGCCCGCCGAGGTGGCTGCCGAGATCGGAGCGTTCCGAGACGCCCTCGGTGACGACATCCACTTCATCTTCCGCTCAGATTTCCCCGGCCTGCCCTCGGCTCAGCAGCTCGATTTGATCGGACGCATCGGCTCCGACGTGCTCTCCCAGCTCTAGATGCGCGTCCTCGTCATCGGGGGAACCGTCTTCATCGGACGCGCGCTCGTCTTCGAGCTCATCACGCGCGGCCACGAGGTCTGCGTCGTTCATCGGGGATCACACGAGCCGGCCGATCTCCCGAACGTTCAGCACATCCACGTGGACCGCGCCGACATCGCCGATAAGCTCGGTGAGATAGACGCCTTCGCACCCGACGTCGTATGCGACAACATCGCGCTCTTCGGCTCCCACGCACAGGCCGTGGTCGAGGGCCTGGGTCAACGGCGTTACGTCCTCACTTCATCGATGGACGTGTATCGCGCGTACGGCGCATTGCACGCGGGAAGCGCGACAGACCCCGTACCGATCGACGAGGACTCGCCCGTCCGGGCCGAGCGGTATCCGTATCGCGGACAGATCCCGGGGATGGACGACTACGAGAAGCTCGATGTGGAAGAGGTGTACCTAGCCAACAGCGCCACCGTGTTGCGCCTTCCCATGGTCTACG
This sequence comes from Actinomycetota bacterium, assembly GCA_040905525.1. Lineage (GTDB taxonomy): Bacteria > Actinomycetota > JAICYB01 > JAICYB01 > JAICYB01 > JBBDRJ01. Next base: position 174,322 of record JBBDRJ010000018.1, on the reverse strand, counting down.
GTCCGCACGACGGACAGCGACGTGAGGAGTTCATCCTGTCGCGCGTGCGGGCCGGACGCGAACGGATCCCAATCGGTGCCGGCACGTGGCTCGGTACCCGAGGGTTCGTGGACGACGTCGCGCGCGGGATCTGTCTGGCCGTCGAAGCCGAGGGCATCGACTCCGAGATCTTCAACCTCGGCGAGTCACGCACCTACCCGATGGCGCAATGGGCCCAGATGATCCTGGATGCCGCGGGTTCATCAGCCCAGCTCGTGCGCGTGCCGTCGAGCAAGCTCCCCCCCGATCTCGGCATCACCGGCACGATCCACCAGCACCTGCTTGTCGACTCCGCGAAGGCACGAGCCGCTCTCGGCTGGCGGGACACCGAGCACGCCGAAGCATTGCGGACGTCGGTCGCCTGGCACCTGGCGAACCCGCCCGAGCAGCCGGCCACCGATTTCGCGGCCGACGAGGAAGCCCTGGCCGGCTAGAGGCCCCCTAACCGGCTAGAGGCCCCCTAAAAGGGGGAAACAGTCTCCCGGCGACATGCCGAGGTAACAGTCCGGATGCGCATTCGGACACAGACCGAACAACGTCTGAACGCCATGGTTCCCCCATGAGAAGGATCGCCCTTCTGACCTGCGCGATCGTCACTGTCGCGTTCCTGCCGGCTCTATCCGCGCGAGGGGCGACCTCCCAATCTGCGGAAACCGTCCGCGAGCTCGTGAACGACGCTCGGGGAAGCGCTGAGCTTGCGGCCCTCCCGATAGATCCCCGCGTCGCCGACATCGCGAAGAAACATGCGGCTCGGATGCGGGACCAGGGCCGCATCTACCACAACCCCAACGTGAGCACGGAGCTGGACGCTATGGGTGTCGACTGGTCGCGCTGGGGCGAGAACGTCGGCGTTGGACCAAGCGTCCAGGACGTCCACGCCGGCTTTATGAACAGCTCGACCCACAAGGCGAATATCCTCGATTCCGGCTTCACCGCGATAGGCACCGGCGTTGCCCTATCGAACAACGGTCGGGTCTACGTCGCCCAGGTGTTCGCGATCATACGAGCAGACGAGGAAGAGACTGCACCCGTCGGTTCCGGGGAACCGGAAGTGCTCGAAGAACGGGCCGTCGCGGTGTCGTTCGAGGAGCCGCCGGTCGCGTCGAGCGAGTCCTCCGACCACTTGCGCACCGAGGAGGAATCGTTGTCATCGTCCTCGTTCTACAGCGCCGAGCATTGCGCCTCGGCCTACACCGTCGCCGAAGATCAAGTCATCGTCCCGCTGTCCTACTTCGAAGAGCTGCCCTACTGCTGACCGGGTCCGGCTAGCAGAGCCCCAGCAGGCGCGACAAAACGTCGCAAGGGGGAGGCGGCGGTGGCGGAGGCGGTGGTGGCGGTTGCTGTGCGGACCCCATGAACAGCAACCGGTTGGGCGTTCCCGCCGTGCACGTCCCCAAGAGGTTGTCGAGGAAGCCGCAGCTCGCCGCGATCCCGCTGATGACACCCGTCGTCGCGTTGTTGACGATCGCGTTGTGAACGGCCGACGGTGAGGCACCCGGGTTGGCTTGCAGGTATAGCGCCGAGGCCCCGGCCACATGTGGCGTAGCCATGGACGTCCCGTTCAGCGTCGCCGTCGCTGTGTCCGAAGCCGGGCTCGCCGACACCACACCGACGCCCGGCCCGTGCAGGTCGACGCACGTTCCGAAGTTCGAGAACGACGCCCGGGCGTCGTTGATGTCGGTCGCACCGGTGGTCAACACCGCCGCGACTCGGCCGGGCGACGAGTTGCACGCGTTGGCGCTCTCGTTGCCCGACGCCACCGCGGTGGCAACACCGTCGTTCACCATCGCCGACACGGCATTGTCGAGGGCCGCGCTGGCGGCACCGCCGAGGCTCATGTTCGCGACGGCGGGTTCGCCGGGGTTGTGCTTCGCGACAACCCAGTCGACGCCAGCGATGATGGCCGATGTGGCCGTCGAGTTCCCGCAGCCGAACACGCGCACAGCGATCAGGGTCACGTCCTTGGCTACACCGTAGGTCTCGCCGCCTACGGTGCCGGCCGTGTGCGTACCGTGCCCGTTGCAGTCCGTCGTGCTCGGTGATGAATCGACGGTGTTCGCCCCGGCTTCAACACGTCCGCTGAACTCCTGATGCGTCGCGTGGATCCCTGTATCGATCATGTAGGCGTCCACACCCGCGCCCGTCTGGTCGTAGGTGTAGGTGGCGGATAACGGACGGTTCCGCTGGTCGATGCGGTCCAGGCCCCACGGCGGATTGCTCTGCGTTGCGCTCAGGAAGACCACGCCGTCGCGTTCGACGGCTTTGACTCCCGGCTGCGAGCGCAGATCGTCGGCTTCCGACGAGGTCGCTTTGACGAGGAACCCCTTGATCGCGTGCGTGTAGGTATCGAGGACGGCGCCGGTGTCGGCCTCGGCCTTCAGGTTCGAGGCCTTACGGCCGACATCCTTCGTCGTCCTCTCCAGGGTCACGATGTAGCGTGCGGACTCTTCGGAGTCTTGGGCAGATGTAGGCGACACCCACACGAGACCGGCAACGACACCGACAAGAACGAAAACGGCTAGGCGCGACCTCATCTTCCCGACCGACCTCCTCGTTTGCTTGCTGCCTGGTCTTATTTACTCCGACTGCCCCGCCGGACACAAGCTGCTTTAGACGGCGACCCTGGACGCCGATTCCCCCAGGCCCTGTTCGATGGCCGAAACGCGGCGAGCGTGCTCCTGCCCTCCGATCACAGGAGTCGAGCCGTCCAGGGCGACCGCTTGCTCCAGCGGCACCCAGGACTTGCACCCCGCGAAATGCTCGAGCACGGGAAGATCCACCGGTTCGGGAAGCGTCGACGCCCTCACTACGACGATGTTCATCGGCTTGCGCGACTTGTACGCCATGCGCATGCGTATGTAGTCCTCGCTCCACGCGTAGAGCCCGGCAAGTTCGAGCACCGCATCGAGGTCGTGCGTGAGGAACAGATCGGTGACCTCGGCCCACGAGCTGATCCGCACGATGTTTTCGGCCGGCCGGTCATCCAGAGTCTGTTGGAACCACGCCCGGAAGGGCCCCTGCACGCTCGCCTCTTCTTGATGCTCGTAGGTCGGGAAGAGCAGGAACCTGCGCTCGACGAGTGAGAAGTCGCGCGTCTCCTCGATGATTCCGCCCTTGCGCAGCAGGACCGACTGGCGACCGATCTCGAGAGCACGACACACGACGGCCCACTCCTTGAGCGCCTTCTGAGGAGCGGCAACCAGCGGTGCGAGCGGCGGTCTGGCTGGCGAGGAGCGCGGCGACATCGCGCCTATCCTAAGGTGTGGCGCGCTTCGTACCGGTTTCGGGTCCCGTTGATCGCCGGAGCGCGATCGACGCGCTTTCCGGCGAAGGACTTCGCGTCACGGAATGGACGGACGATCCGAGTACGACCTATCCCGAGCACCAGCACGCGGGTCGCGAAGCCCGGATCGTCCTAACGGGAAGGATGACGATCGTAGCGAGCGGCCGGTCCTACGAGCTCGGTCCCGGCGACCGCATCGATCTCGACCCCTTGGAGATCCATCGAGGCGTCGTGGGGGCGGAGGGCGTCTCCTATCTGGCCGGCAGCGACGGCGGTGGCAGCTAACATCTGGCTCAGGGGTCAAGCGATGGGATCAAGCAACGTCCGCGTCATCACGGACTCCTCTGCCGTTATGCCTCGCGCATGGGCGGAGAGCTCCGGCGTTCACGTCCTGCCTCTTCAGGTGGCGTGGGAGGACGGCGAGGTCGTCGAAGGTGACCTCGATTTCGCGGGCCTGACGGCTCGCCTGGCCCGAGGACGTCCACCACCCAAGACCTCGGCCCCCTCACCCGGCCAGTACCTGGAGCTGTATGCACAGCTGCTGGCAACCAACGACGCACTCCTCGTGGTCTGCCCCCCGGCCGAGCTGTCGATGACGTTTTCGAGCGCGACCCTCGCCGCGCGCGATTTCGCCGATCGGGTCCGAGTACTCGATGGTCGGACGGCGGCCGGCGGACAGGGACTGGTTGCGATCGAGGCAGCGCGATCTGCGGCGGAGGGCGACAGCCTCGACGCGGTTCTGGCCCGCGCCTCGTCGGTGGCGTCTCGTGTTCAGATATGGGCGACGCTGGAGCAGCTCGAGTATCTGCGCCGGTCGGGACGCGTTCCGGCCATCGCAGCCATCGGGGCCGAGGCCCTGCGTCTACAACCGATCGTCCGTTACTCGGGCGGCACACCTTCGCTCGCCGGCGTCACGCGCAATGCGATGCGCGGTACCGAGCGGGTGTTCAGCGCTTGGGAACGCTCGCGCGATCGCGGCACGCGACTGCACCTGCTGGCGTTCCATTCGGCTCGCGAAGCAGAAGCACGAGACTTACGCCAGCGTGTGATCGACCGGGTGGGCGACGCGGAGACAGAGGTCGTCGAAGTTCCAGCGTCGATGGGAGCCCACACGGGGCCGGGTCTTCTGGGCTTGGCGTGGTTCTGGGATAACTAGACTGCCGACGTGCGAGCGTTCCATTCCTATTGGGCCTACATCGTGCTCGCCACGAATCTCGCGGTCGGAGTGGCTGGATTGGTGCTCTGGCGCCGAAGGGCGACACCGACGAGAACCTTCTGGATCGCGGTGGCCCTGGCGTGGTCCACGATCTACGTTCAGGGAGCTTTGGGCCTAGCGTTGTTCGAAAAGGACAAGCCGCCGTTCAAGCACCACTTCTATGGGTTCCTCTTTGCGATCATCACGTTGTGCGTGCTTCCCGTGCGTAGCGAACGGCCCCGAACCAGACTCCTGGTGTTCTCCGTCGCGTCGCTGTTCATCGGGATCGTGGCCGTGCGGGCCATCACGTCGCTATGACCGGCGACCTAAAAGCGGTCACGTTCGATTGCTGGGGAACGCTGATCAACGACCGCGACTTTGCGGCCGCGACGGCCATCCGGGTGCGAGCCATCGCGGAAGCCTCCGCCGGGGGGATGTCGCCCGAGGACGCGCGTGAGCTGCTCGACCGGGCGTGGCGCGAGCATCACCGGCACTGGCTCGACGGCGTCCAGTTCGGCTCCCCGGGCATCGCAAAGATCATCGCCTCGGAGCTCGGCGATCAAGCCATCTTCGGGTTGCTGCAGGAGACCTTCGAAGATGCCGGCCGTCACGGTGCGATCTACGAGATCCCCGGCGCAGCCCATACTCTTGCGACGTTGCGAGACCAAGGCATCCGAACGGCCCTCGTGTGCGACGCGGGGATGACGCCGGGGAGGGTCGTCCGCGACCTGCTGGACGGCGTCGGCGTTCTCGAGCATCTGGAGTTCTGCGCATTCTCCGACGAGGTCGGGGTCCCCAAGCCGAGCCCAACGATGTTCGAGACGGCGCTGAGCGCGATCGATGTGAAGGCCGACGAGGCCGTCCATGTCGGCGACCTGCTCAGAACGGACGTCGACGGCGCGCGGGCGTTCGGCATGCGGACGATCCGCATCACAGCCGTGACCGATGACATAAGGCAGGGCGTGTCCTGGGATATCGGCGCGGTCAGCTCGGTGTCCTCACTGGCGAAGTCGCAGACAGCGCTCACACCGCCCTTCGCCGACGCCGACGAGGTGATCGCTTCCTACGAAGAGTTTCCGGCCGCTCTCGCACGCCTCGCGTCCGGCAAGACTTAGCCGGCGGCGCGCCAGGCGAGGTCGGTCAGCAACTTCCACGCAACGCTCGGCGTCGATTCGATGAGCATGCGGAAGGCCCGGACCTCAAAGACCAACACCCTCATGTCCGTGAGGGCATGGACGGAGCAGGGATGCGGTGTGTCGCCCGCGATCTCGGCCTGTCCGAAGAACGAGCCCACCTCCAGAGTCGTCCACCCTTGCGAGTCGGTGGCGGCGGCCGTTCCCGTGAGAACCACCACGAACTCACCGGCTCGTTCGCCCTCGCGCGCGACGACGGTGCCCTCGGGCACATCCACCCAGTCGCCGAGCTTGGAGATGGCTCTGATCTGGGCCGGCGAGCAGCTTCGGAACAGCTCGACCCTGGAAATCGACTCCTGCTTGAGGTCTCTCATCTCGGGCCCCCTTCCTGGAGTTTCCGGCGCAGCCTTGGCAAGAAAGTCACGTTATATCGCGTTTCCGGCAAAGTCAAGATATATCGCGTTTGTCCTGATCCTCGGCGGCGGCGCGCCGCCGCTCCTGTCTGGCCCGGAAGTCGCGACTGACCACCGAGTAGACGGCGAAGTGCGCCACGAGCCCTATCCCCCAGCCGAGCAGGGGGAACAGGAACCAGGGAAACCCCATCCCGCCTTCCTCCCCCAGGCCGGACGTCAACAGCCAGGTAACGAACAGCAAGGCGTTGACGGACAGATAGACGCCGAGGTGCACACGGAATCCGAGCTTCTGATAGTCGACTCGCTCACGCTCGGCTGCTCGCTCGAACGGATCCATCACGCCTGCCCTCCTTGTCTCGCCAATGCTTCGATCTTCGAAATCGCTTCGTGGAGCTCGCTGATCAGTGCCTCGTCCTCTATACCGGCGGCCACCGCGCGAACGCGTTCGGCGAACCGCGAGAGCTCAGCCTCGATCCCCTCGACGAAACGCACTCCGATGCGTTCCTCGAGTGCTGTCAGCTTGCCGATTCGCTGTGTGAGCGCGTCCGTGCCGTCGGGGGTCAAGGCATAGGTGCGGCGGTCGGCGTCCTCGCTCGCAGCGATCAGTCCTTCGGCCTCGAGAGCTTGCACGGCCGGGTAGATGCTGCCGGGTGACGCTTTGTACCGGCGACCCAATCGGTTGTTCAACTCACCCATCAGGTCGTAGCCGTGCATCGGTCGGGTCGACAGAAGCGCGAGCAGCACTAGATGTAGCTCTCCATGTCCGAATCTCAAGTTGGCCCTCTTACGAATCTCTTACGTAACTATATCGAGAGACCTACGAAAGTCAACCCCCTAGCCTTACAACCGCTCGCGACCAGGGGGAACCGTGACCGATCAACGCGATATCGAGAATCTTCTGGAGGAGCTCCGAACCTTCGAACCGCCCGAAGAGTTCCGAAAGCAGGCGGTGGTCCAGTCCAAGGACATCTACGACGAAGCCGAAAAGGACTTCGAAGCCTTCTGGGCCCGCCAGGCCGAGGAACACGTCTCGTGGTTCAGGAAGTGGGACACCGTCCTGGAATGGAACGAGCCCTTCGCGAAATGGTTCGTCGGCGGCACGCTGAACATCTCCTACAACTGCCTCGATCGCCATGTTGAAGCCGGCTTCGGGGACAAGGTCGCCTACCACTGGGAAGGGGAGCCGGGCGACACGAAGACCGTCACCTACAAGTGGCTGCTCGACGAGACGTGCCGCGTAGCCAACGCCCTCAAAGAGCTCGGCGTGGGCGAGGGTGACCGGGTTGCGATTTATCTCCCGATGGTCCCGGAGCTCGCCGCCGTCATGCTCGCTTGCGCACGAATCGGAGCGCCGCACACGGTCGTCTTCGCCGGCTTCTCCGCAGACTCATTGTCCGGGCGGATCAACGACGCGGGAGCCAAGGTCCTCGTCACGGCCGACGGCGGATGGCGGCGCGGACAGATCGTCCCGTTGAAAGAGAATTCCGACGCGGCGCTCAAGGACACACCGACCATCTCCAAAGCGCTCGTCCTGCGGCGGACCGAACAAGACGTCTCGATGACCGAAGGCCGCGACGTCTGGTACCACGACATCGTTCCCGGCCAATCCACCGAGTGCGCACCGGCGCCCCTCGACGCGGAGCACCCGCTGTATCTCCTTTACACGTCCGGGACCACGGCCAAGCCCAAAGGCATCCTGCACACCACGGGCGGCTACCTCGTCGGCGTGTCGACAACGCATCACCTGATCTTCGATCTCAAGCGCAGCTCGGACGTCTTCTGGTGCGCAGCCGACGTGGGCTGGGTGACCGGACACAGCTACATCGTGTACGGGCCCCTGTGTAACGGCGCGACGTCGATCATGTACGAGGGCGCACCCGACTGGCCCGAGAAGGACCGCCTGTGGGCGATCGCCGAGCGATACAAAGCGACGATCCTGTACACGGCGCCGACGGCCATTCGCGCGTTCATGAAATGGGGAACGCAATTCCCCGAGGCACACGATCTGTCGTCGCTGCGATTGCTGGGCACGGTCGGGGAACCGATAAATCCGGAAGCGTGGGTTTGGTACCACACCTACATCGGTGGAGGGCGATGCCCCATCGTCGACACGTGGTGGCAGACGGAGACGGGGATGATCCTGCTCACCCCCTTGCCTGGTATCACGACGTTGAAGCCGGGCTCCGCAACGCATCCTTTCCCCGGGGTCCAAGCCGACATCGTCAACGACAAGGGCGAATCGGTCCCCCTCGGCGGCGCCGGTTACATCGTGATCACCCAGCCGTGGCCGGCGATGCTGCGAACGATCTGGGGCGACGACGAACGCTATAAGGAGACGTACTGGTCGAAGTTCCCCGGCAGGTACTTCGCCGGCGACGGGTGCAAGCGCGACGAGGACGGCTACTTCTGGTTACTGGGACGCGTCGACGACGTGATGAACGTCGCCGGACACCGGATTTCGACCTACGAGGTCGAGTCGGCGCTCGTAGACCACCAGAACGTCGCCGAATCGGCGGTCGTTGGACGGGTCGGCGAGGACAAGGCCGAGAACATCGTGGCCTTCGTGACGCTCAAGTCCGGGATCGAGGGGAACGAGAGCCTGCTTTCCGAGCTGCGCGAGCACGTCGGGACGAAGATCGGCAAGATCGCACGTCCGGCGATGATCATCTTCACAGACGACCTGCCCAAAACCCGTTCGGGCAAGATCATGCGCCGATTGTTGCGCGACGTGGCCGAAGGGCGTCCTCTCGGCGACGTGACGACGCTGGCCAACGAGACCGTGGTCGAAGAGATCCGGGACAAGGCCGCAGCTCGCACGGGGACCGACGACGCCTGACTACCGACGCCTGCTTCAGCTGCGAGCAGAACGCTCGCCTGAGTGAACTCCCAGATTGCGAACGGATCGTCGTCAGCGATCATTGGCGCCTGGCCCACTCATTCAATTCGGCGCTGCCGGGATGGCTCGTCGCCGTGCCCATCCGCCACGTGACCGCGCTCGAGGACCTAACACCAGAGGAGGCAGCGCCGCTGGGCGAATTGATCTATAAAGCCTCGCTCGCGTTGCGGAAGGTGACGGGCTGCCTGAAGGTCTACGTGATGTTCTTCGCCGAAAGCGAAGGCTTCCAGCACGTGCACTTCCATCTCGTCCCTCGGATGGAGAACTTCACCGATGAGCAACGGGGGCCCAACGTCTTCACCTTCCTGAAGCATCCCGAGAGCGATTGGGTGCCACTCGAGGAGCGAGACCGACTCGCGGCTGCAATCAGAGGAGCAATGTAGCGCTCTAAGGGACAAGACCGTCCCACCGGAGAGCTTTGGGCGCCAAGAAAGGGGGCCAATCCTCTCCAGTTGCCGAGCGATACGGCGTTCTGTGTGATCACGGAATTTCCGCGGTCTGCCTATCGGCATGCCAAAGCACCAAGTCACTACTCTTGCTTGGCTCCCCAAGCGCTTGCTATGCTTCCCAAATGCCCGAGGAGCGACTCGGTAAGCTCGGTGATTTCATCAAGTCCCAGCGCCAGCTGGCCGAGCTCTCGCTGCGGCAGCTGGCCGAGAAGGCCAAGGTCTCCAACCCCTACCTGAGCCAGATCGAGCGCGGCTTGTACAAACCCTCGGCCGACATCCTTAGGGCCATCGGTGGCGCCCTGGGGATCTCGAGCGAGGTCCTGTACACCCAGGCCGGCCTGCTCGACCCCTCGCAGTCCCCAGCTCAGAGCCACGTAGAAGAAGCGATCCGCCTGGACCCGCAGCTGAAAACAGAGCAGAAGGAAACGCTCCTCCGCGTCTACCGCGGGTTCCTGGGCTCGGAAGACGCCCAATCCCAGACTGGGGCTTGACAGACCTAGCGTCTGCTTGGTATATTTAGCAGGTCAGCTTCACCGGCTCCCAGAAAAAGGAGATGAGATGGCCGGTTACTCGCAGCTCGCAAAGGACGTCGGCGACCAGGTCGAGTCCGTGGTCAAGCCGTTGCAGGACCTGTCGGTCGACGTCGTCACCTCGGTCGCCAAGACCGTCGGCGACATCCTTCCCGAAGTGAAGGTCGCCGTCCCCACCCCCGAAGAGGTCGTGGACGCCAACTTCTCACTCGTCGAGCAGCTCCTCGGCTCCCAGAAGTCGTACGTGAAGAGCCTGCTCTCCGCTCTCGAGCCCATCACCAGCAAGCTCGTCGGCTCTTCGAAGCCGGCGCGCAAGGTCACTGCGGCCTAAAGCGACCAAGTTCCAAGCGCGATCTCGAACGGCCCCTTCGGGGGCCGTTCGCTTTTTCACGTCTTCTCGTAGAACCAGGTCCGAGCGGCCCACTCGTAGCTGCCGTTGTGGATGATCGGCAGGTCGAACTTCGCGAGCATCTTCGAGTCCGGTGTCATCTCGAACCCGTCCCCTGTCGTCTCCAGAACCTCGTACTCCTCACCGTTGCGCTCTACCCGCAGCGAAACGTCGCGCTTGGCGAAAACGAAGGTCCGGTTCGTCGTGTTCCTCACCGCAACCTCGACGTGGATCTTGCTCACCTCGTCTCCGATAGCCGCCTCGTCTCCCCCGGGAGCGACGGCCGTCGACACCATCGTGATGTTTGGGGTGGTCGAACCACCACGCGTCACGTTCCTGACCGGAGCGGCAGCGAGGTTATCGCCCGAAACGCGCATCGTCACTTCCCTCGAGCAGAACTGCGGATCGTCGTTGCAGGCCACGCTTGTCGATTCCCGCGTAGCCGGCGCACCGGCTAGCGGCGTCGCCGTGGACGCCGCTTGCGGCGACGCAGTCGATCCCGCTCCCGTCGCCGACGGACTCGCCGTGACGACGTCGGTTGTAGCCGCCGGAGAGACCGTTGGGCCCGGCGAATCCGACGCGAACGGGCTCGGACGGATCGTCGCGTTAGGGCCGTTCTCCGATCCACACCCGGCCGCAGCAAGGGCGCACACGATGGCGACGATCAGGATGGTTCGCTTCATCTGCTCCCTTGCTCCGCGGTTTCTAGCGGACGCAGCCCGCCGCCTGCTGGTCCTTCGCATGATACGAGGACCGCACGAGCGGACCCGACGTGACGTGTTTGAAGCCGAGCGTGCGCGCGAACTCTCCGAGCTCGTCGAACTCGTCCGGTGGAACGTAACGATCGACCACGGGGTGAGCGCGCGAGGGTGACAGGTATTGACCCAGGGTGAGCAAGTCGACATCGACCCTGCGCAGGTCGTCCATCGCGTCCCTCACCTCATCGCTCGTCTCCCCCATCCCGAGGATGAGCCCGGCCTTGGTTACCTGATCCGGGCGGAAGGTCTTGGCCAGCCGCAGAACCTCGAGCGATCGGTCGTAGGAGAAGCCCTTGCGCACCGCACCGTGCAGCCTGCGGACGGTCTCGAGGTTGTGCGCGAAGACATCGGGGGCGGCCTCTACGACGGCCTCGACGGCGTGCGGTTGCGCGCGGAAGTCGGGAACCAAGACCTCGACGCCGCAGCCCGGGTTGTGCCGGCGGATGGCGCGGACGGTTTGGGCCCAGATCGAAGCACCACCGTCGGAGCGGATGTCGTCCCTAGCCACTCCGGTCACCACCGCGTACTCGAGACCGACCGCCGCCACGGCCTTCGCAACACGCTCGGGTTCTTCGATATCGAGGGTCGGAGGGCGCCCGGTGATCACGTCGCAGAACGTGCATCGCCGGGTGCAAACGTTCCCCAGGATCAGAAACGTCGCCGTCCGTTGCTCCCAGCACTCGTAGATGTTGGGGCACGGTCCGGACTCCTCGCACACGGTGTGCAGTCCGTGCTCGCGCATCAGCCGGCGAAGCTCGAGGAAGTTCTCCCCGTATCGCACTTTGACCTTCAGCCACGGCGGCTTGGGCTGGGGACCTTCGGCCCGGCCGTCGCGCAGCCGGGCTCTGGTGCCGGACATACGCCCGGCGCCGGACGCGCAGCCCATCCCGCCTCCGACGGTGGATGCTTGTCCGGAAATGGGAAGTCGCCTCACGACACGGGCTCCATGACGTTGGCGTAGCCGAAGACGGATGCGAACTCGGCCTCGAGTGCATCGTTCACTCCATCGATGGGTGGTGCGTGGCCGAGCTTAGAGCTCATGGACGTCACGCCCTTGTCGGTGATGCCGCACGGAACGATCCCGGCGAAATACGAAAGATCCGTGGAGACGTTGAGTGCGAAGCCGTGCTTCGTGACTCCGCGCGTGACCCGGACGCCGATAGCCGCAATCTTGCTGCAGGACGCGCCGCCAGGCGCCCCTTGTGATTGGTCCACCCAGACACCGGTGTTGCCGGGATCACGCTGCGCGTCGACGCCGAAGCGTGCGAGCGACCGGATCAAGACCTCTTCCAAGCGACGGACGTAAGCACCGAGGTCGGCGCCACCACCGAGGTCGACGATCGGATAGCCGACTATCTGTCCGGGCCCGTGATAGGTCACCTGTCCGCCGCGGTCGGCTTCCACCACCTCGATGCCACGCGCACGCATGGCATCGGTGTCCCACAGAACGTCGTCGCGACTGCCGCGCCGCCCGATCGTGTACACGTGAGGATGCTCGAGCAGAACAAGCGTGTCTGTGATCTCGCGGGCCGAACGTTGCTCGTGCAGACGCGTCTGCATAGCCAGTGCTTCCTGGAATCCGACGATCCCGGGCCTGAGGACGGCTAGATCTCGTGCGAGAAGTCCCACGTCTCCACGTTCTCCTTGAGGCGCTGAAGGAATTGCATCGCATCCGCGCCGTCGAGCAGCCGGTGGTCCCACGACATGGACAGGAATGTTCGATGCCGGATGGCGATCATGTCGTCGATGACGACGACGCGCTTCTCGACGACTTCGGTTCCGATGATCGCGACGTTCGGCTGATTTATGACGGGCACGGAGAGATAGGAGCCGAAGGGACCGGGATTGGTGATGGAGAACGTCGAGCCGCCGACCTCGTCTGGGTTGAGCTTCTTGGCCCGGGCACGCTCGCCGAGATCCCGGATGGCGCGAGCCAGGCCGACGATAGTCAACGCCTCGGCCCCCTTTATGACCGGCACGATCAGGCCGTAGTCGGTGGCCACGGCGATGCCGAGGTTCACGTAGTTGTGAAATGTGGCTTCGCTGAGGTCGTTGGAGATGCTGGCGTTGACGACGCGATGGGCCTGGAGCGCGTCACACACGGCGCGCGAGATGAAAGGCAGATATGTGAGTGAAAAACCCTCGCGAGCGCGGAACTCCTCACGGACGGAGGCGCGCAGCCTCTCGATGTTCTCCATGTCGACCTCGATGGCATTCCACGCCCGGGCCGACGTGGCAAGCGAGGCCGTCATGTGCTCGGCGATGCGCTTGCGGATGTGCGTGACGGGCTGAACTTCCGTCCGCTCGCCGGTGGCTTCGCGGGCCGCGGGCGGAGCGACGCGTGCCGGCGCTCGTTGACCGTCCGTTGGCGCAGCGGCCGGTGCGGCTCCTCCGCGCTCGATGAAGGCCAGGACGTCCTCCCGGGTGACGCGTCCACCGGCCCCCGTTCCGCGCACCTGCGCGAGGTCGAGGTTGTGCTCGCGGGCCAATCGCCGCACGAGAGGCGAAACCACTTGAGAAGAAGGGGCGGCCTCTGTCGTGGTCGCAGCAGCAGGACGCGAGGACCCAGATGAAGGTGTTGATGTTTCTTCGGCCTCGGCTTTGGTTTCCTCCTCCTCCTGTTGCTGAGGCTCTTCTTCCTTCTTCTCAGGCGGAGCCGCGCCCGAGCCGGCCTCGTCGATCTCGGCCAGCGCCGACCCGACCTCGACCGTGTCCCCTTCCTGAACGAGGATCTTCACGAGCGTTCCCGCGATCGGCGACGGGATCTCCGTGTCGACCTTGTCCGTGGACACCTCGACCAGGGGCTCGTCCACCTCGACGGTGTCGCCTTCCTTCTTCAGCCAGGTGAGGATCGTGCCCTCGACGACCGATTCGCCCATCTGCGGCATCTCGACCTTCGTAGCCACTCAGAGCCTCCTATCCATGAAGCGGACGACCGATCGCTTCGAGCGCTGCTTCCCCGATGACTTCGGACAGCGTCGGGTGCGGGTGCACGAAGGCCGCCACCTCGGCCGGCCTCGCTTCCCACCCAACCGTGACCAGCGCCTCGGCGAGCAGCTCGGTGACGCGCGGACCGATCATGTGTATGCCGAGGATCGCACCGTCCTTCTCGGTCACGAGCTTCGAGAAACCGCGAGCCTGGTGCATCATCTGAGCCTTCGCGATCCCGGCGAAATTGTGCTTGGTCACTTGGACGTCGTAACCCTGCTCCTTCGCTTGCGCCTCCGTCAGACCGACAGCCGCCACCTCGGGCACGCAGTAGATGGCGCGAGGAACACCGCGCTCGAAGTCGACGGGGATCGGTGAGCCGCCCACGATGCGCTCGGCTGTGGCAAAGCCCATGCCGAACGCGACGTGGGCGAGCTGCGGTGTACCCGCCGTGGCATCACCGATGGCCCACACGCCGTCGCCGGCCTTGTTGTCGCCGTCGATCACGATGAAGCCGCGGTCGGTCCCGACCTTCCACCGCTCGAGGTCGAGCCCTTCGGTGGCCGGCCCGCGGCCGACGGCAACTAGCACGACATCGGCGTCGACATCTTGCGTCTTGTTTCCCTTGGTGACGGTCAGCTTCACTCCGTCGTTCGATTTGTCGACGTCCTCCAACTTGGCTCCCACATGCAGGGTGATTCCGCGGCGCTTGAAGTTCGCGGCGAGCTCCTTGGACAGGTCGGCGTCCTCCATGGGGATAGCGCGATCGAGGGCCTCGATCACCGTGACCTCCGCGCCGAAGGACCGGTAGACGGACGCGAACTCCACACCCACCGCTCCCGCACCGATGATGGCGATCCTGGCCGGGAACCGATCGGAGGTCAGAGCTTCGTCGGAGGTGATGATGCGCTCGCCGTCCGGGTCCATGCCGGGGATCGATCGCGCGAAGGATCCGGGCGCGAGCACGACGTTGGGGGCCGAGACCTGCTTCGAGCCCTCCTTGCTGTCGACGACGACCGTTCCTCGATCGCCGAGCGTGCCGTTGCCTTCGATCAGATCGACCTTGCGGGCCTTGACCACTCCCTGAAGACCGGCGTAGAGCTTCTTGATCGGTTCCGACTTCGACTTCTGAACGGCGGCCCAGTCGAAGGTGGGTTCGCCGACTTCGATGCCGAGCGGGCCGGCGTCCTTGATGGTGTCCATCACCTCGGCCGCGTGCAGGAGCGCCTTGGTCGGGATGCAGCCGCGATGAAGGCAGGTACCGCCGACCTTGTCCCGCTCGACTAAAGCGACCTTTTGACCGAGCAGAGCGGCCCGGAAAGCAAAGGCATAGCCGGCGGGCCCTCCACCGAGAACGACGACGTCGTAGCTTCCGGCCTCCGCCACACCTCTCCTTTACCCAGAAGAGGAACCAGTCTAGCGACGCTCGGTCACCGGCCCTGCCGGACCGTTAGGCTCATGCCGCCGAGTTCAAACAAAGGGACAAGACGTTGAGTGAATTCCGAACCGAGAAGGACACGATGGGCGAGGTTCGCGTGCCCGCCGACGCCTACTGGGGAGCGTCAACGCAGCGCGCCGTCGAGAACTTTCCCATCTCCGGCCAGACGTTTCCCTCACGTTTCATCCGCGCCCTTGCGCTCATCAAAGGGGCGGCGGCCGAGGTCAACGCCGAGCTCGGTCACCTCGACGGCCAGATCGCTTCGCTTATCGCCGACGCCGCCGAGCGCGTAGCGGCAGGGGAGTTCGACGCCCACTTCCCCATCGACATCTTCCAGACCGGGTCGGGAACGTCGACGAACACCAACGCCAACGAGGTGATCGCCAACGTAGCCAACCTCGCCGCCAACTCCGAGCTCGCGTCGAAGTCGCCCGTGCACCCCAACGACCACGTGAACTTCGGGCAGTCGTCCAACGACGTGATCCCCTCGACGATCTACGTCGCGGCCCTCGAAGGCGTCGTGCACGACTTGGTCCCGGCGTTGAAACGCCTGCAGGCAACGCTGGCCGCCAAGGCCGAGGAATTCGCCTCGATCGTGAAGCCCGGCCGTACGCACTTGATGGACGCAACACCCGTCACTCTTGGCCAGGAGTTCGGCGGCTACGCACGCCAGATCGAGCTCGGCATCGAACGGATAGAGGCCGCGGCCCCGCGTTTGGGCGAGCTTGCCCTGGGCGGGACGGCCGTCGGCACGGGACTGAACACCGACAAGGCCTTCGCCGCCAAGGTCATCGCCAAGGTCGCCACCACCACCAAGCTCGACCTCAAGGAGGCGGCCGATCACTTCGCGTCGCAGGGCGCCATGGACGCCACGGTCGAGATGTCCGGCGCCATCAAGACCGTCGCCGTGTCCTTCGTGAAGATCGCCAACGATCTGCGCTTGATGAACTCCGGCCCCCGCGCCGGCCTGGCGGAGATCCGCCTGCCCGACCTCCAGCCCGGCAGCTCGATCATGCCGGGCAAGGTCAACCCCGTCATCCCCGAGGTGGCCGTCCAGGTGGCGGGACAGGTCATTGGCAACGACGCTGCCGTCACCTTCGCCGCCTCGACTGGCATCTTCGAGCTGAACGTCGCACTCCCCCTCATCGCGAAGAACCTTCTCGAGTCCATCCAACTCATGACCACGACTTCGCAGGCACTGGTTGACAAGTGCATCGACCGCATCGAAGCCGACGCCGAACGCACCCGCGCGCTGGTGGAGGGAACTGACATCATCTCGACGGCCCTCAACCCGATCATCGGCTACGAGAAGGTGGCCGAGCTCGTCAAGGAAGCGCGCCAGACGGGGAAGACGATCCGCGAGGTCGCTCTGGCTCACGAGATCCTTCCCCCAGACGAGCTGGACAAGGTCCTCGACGTCGAGTGGATGACGCGTGGGGGCTTGGGTAGGTGACGACGGCGGGCAAGGACAATCTCACCCGGGCCGAGGCCCAAGGGCGCGCGCGGCTCATCTCGTCCGACGTCGCCTACGCCGTGAAGCTCGGGCTGCGAGTTGGCGACGTCACGTTCGACTCCGAGACGACAGTCGCCTTCGCGTGTAGCGAGCCGGGCTCATCGACCTTCATCGACCTCGACGCCGTGGAGGTGCATGAGATCGAGCTCAACGGCCAGTCCCTACCCACGTCGAACTTCGCCGACGGGCGAGTGCGCCTCGATAACCTCGCTGCCACCAACGGGCTGCGCATCAAGGCGACGTGCGAGTACGCGCGTACGGGAACCGGCCTTCATCGGTTCGTGGACCCGGTCGACAAGCGCGTGTACGCCTACACACAGTTCGAGCCGTTCGACGCACACAGGGTCATCGCGTGTTTCGACCAGCCGGACATCAAGGGAACGTTCGCCTACGACGTCGAGGTGCCCGAGGAATGGGTGGTCATCTCCAACATGCGGCCGATGACGCGTCCCGAAGAAGGGAAGGCCGGGCATTGGGTTTTCGAAGCGACGCCGGTGATGTCGACCTATCTGGCGGCGCTCTGCGTCGGCCCGTTCCACGGCGTGTTCGACAACCACGAGGACCTCGAGCTGGCGTGGTGGTGCCGCCAGTCCCTCAAGCAGTACCTCGACCCCGAGGAGCTCTTTTTGTTCACCAAGCAGGGCTTCGACTTCTTCCACGAGATGTTCGACTACCGCTACATGCTCGACAGTTACGACCAGGTCATGTGCCCTGAGTACAAGTTCGGCGCGATGGAGAACCTCGGCTGCGTCACCTACACCGAGCGCTTCATATTCCGATCCAAGGTCACGGAGGCCGAGCGCGAAAGGCGGGCCGAGGTGATCCTGCACGAGATGTCGCACATGTGGTTCGGCGATCTCGTGACGATGAAGTGGTGGAACGACCTCTGGCTTAACGAGAGCTTCGCCACATACATGGCCTACCTCGCCAAGGAGAAGGCGACGCGCTTCACGAACTCGTGGGTTTCCTTCGCCTCGGACGAGAAGACGTGGGCCTACCGCCAGGACCAGCTGCCCACCACACACCCGATCGTCGCCGACATCCCGGACGTAGAAGCCACGCACCTCAACTTCGACGGGATCACCTACGCCAAGGGCGCGTCCGTCCTGAAGCAGCTGGTGGCCTGGGTGGGACAGGATGCGTTCTTCAAGGGCCTGCGTACGTACTTCAAGAAGCACGCGCACAAGAACACCGAGTTGCCCGACTTCCTTGGTCCGCTGGCGGAGGAATCCGGACGCGATCTCGATTCCTGGTCGAGGGAATGGCTGGAAACGGCCGGCGTCAACTCGGTGCGCGTGGACTACTCGGCGGACGGTGAAAAGATCTCGTCCTTCGCTATAGAGCAGACAGCGATCCCCGAATATCCGGCCATCCGCTCGCATCGGATGGCCGTCGGGTTGTTCGATACCAAAACCGATGGCCTGAAGCTGCGCAAGAGCATCGAGCTCGACGTGGTCGGCCCGCGCACCGAGGTTGGAGATCTCGCAGGCGAGAAGGTCCCAGACCTGATCCTTCCCAACCACCTCGATCTCGCTTACGCCAAGATCCGCTTCGACGACCGCTCTCTTCAGACCCTTACCGACCGGCTGCGCGATCTCTCGGATCCGCTGGCGCGAACGCTGTGCTGGAACGCCGCGTGGGATATGCTCCGCGACGCCGAGCTACCGGCGCGCAATTACTTGGATCTGGTCCTCAACAACGTGTCCGGCGAGACGGACATCGGCGTCGTGCAGGACCTGGTCGGACGATCGGGTGCGGCCGTGAACGTCTACGGCGATCCCTCCAACCGCGACCCCGCTCGCGCGAAGCTCGCAACCAAAGCAAAGACACAACTCGACGCAGCCGAAGCCGGATCGGACGTGCAGCTCACCTGGGCCCGCGCGTTCATCGGAGCAGCGCGGAGCAACGAGGACGTCGCTTTCTTAAAAGGACTGCTGGACGGCTCGAGCTCGATCGACCGCCTAGAGGTGGACACCGACCTTCGGTGGTCGATCGTGTCGTCGCTGGCGGCGACCGGAAACGGCGACGAGGAGTTGATCGCCGCGGAGTTCGAGCGCGATCCAACCGACCAAGGCGAACGCCACGCGGTCTCGGCGCGAGCGGCGCGTCCGACACCGGAGGCGAAGGCCGAAGCGTGGGAGCGGATCACACAGGACGCGGAGCTGACGCTGGCGATGATCCGGTCACTGATCGGGGGCTTCCAGATCCCGTTCCAGGATGAGCTGCTGGAGCCGTACGCCGACAACTACTTCCAGGAGTTGCTGGGATTCTGGGAGCGCCGCGACCTCGACCTCGGCCTGGCCTTCGTCGGCGGTATGTATCCCGATGTCTACAAACAAGAGGTCCTGGACGCGACCGACGCGTTGCTCGCGAAAGACGACCTACCGCCGCCGGTGAGACGCCTTCTGCTCGAGCAGAAGGACGACACCCAACGCGTCATGCGTGCCCGACTGATAGATCGCTAGGCGGTCACAGCTCGGGCTTGGTCGATCGGTCCTGTTCGACGTACCGGTCCGGGTCTTCCAGGAAGCGTCGCAGACACGTCGGCGAGCAGAAGGCGTAGATCACGCCGTTGTGGCGCAGGCGCGCCGCCGCGTCTTCTCCTACCGCCATGCCGCATACCGGATCGCGGTCCGGTTCGTGCTCGCCCCACAGACGCTCCACTCGCCAAAGCTTCACCGGCTCCTCGAGCCCCGGGATCACATGCTCGCCGGCGAACGCCACCTGCACTCCTGCGTCCGCCGCCGCGTGCGCCAGCGGCTCCGTCAGCAAGATCTCGTTCGCCGAAGCCATCGCCGCTATGCGCGCCGCGAGGTTCACCGTGTTCCCGATGTAGTCGCCGACGCGGTACAGGACCGGCCCGGAGTGGATGCCCGTTCGCAACGCCGGGAAGTTCGGCTCCCGTGCGGCGGCCCGGTCCAGCTTGACGGCGAAGCGCACAGCGTTCGACGGCTCGGCGAACACCAGCATGAACGCGTCACCGATCTGCTTGACCATCGTCCCCTTGTGCTCGTCGAGAAGTCCGCGCACGAGCTCACCGAACTTGTCGAGGATGTCGGCCGCGACTTCGTCCCCGTGAACTTGTGCAAGAGACGTGAAGGACGCGAGGTCGACGAAGGTGATGGTCGCCTCCAGGTCATCGCGCTCGGTCCCCTTCTCCGCGGCTTCGAGGTCGGCGATCGCTTCCTGCACCGACGCGCGCAGCAGATGCCGGCGATGGATGGTCAGCAATAGTGGTTCGAGGATGGGACCGATGAGCTGCTGCACAGCATCCAGACGTTGCGACTGCTCGCGATCCTTTAGCAGCGACGAGCGCCCGGGCTCGCTAACGAACTCGCGGATCATCTTCACCTCGGTCTGGGCGAGGCGCCGAAGCGTGTCGCCGTAAACCTGAGCTACGTCGAGCACCATCTTCAGCGGGATCCCGCCGTCGACAAGGCCCTTGATTGCTTCGAGGAACTTGACGTCATCGCGCGGGATGGTCGCGCCGAGTCCCGTCGCGCGGAGCATGGTCTCGATGGTCTCCGTATCCAGACCGGTCTGCTCCGCCGCCCCTTCCGGCGTGACCATTTCTTCTTCCGGACCCCAGAGAAGGTCGGCGTACAGGATCAGCGGTGATGTCGCCCGGATCGCTGTTTCGAGGTCCTCGAAGGAGTGTCCGAGGCTTCGGTAGTGCATGAGGATGCGCAGCCGAAGGATGTCGAGCTCGTCCAGCTCGCCGTCACCGTCCGGGTCCAGAAGCTTGGCCGCGCGGTAGCGCTCTAGCTCCACGGCCGGCATATCGGCTATCCGAGCCAGCGATTCGATCCTCAGGGGTTCACGCATGTCCCGATGCTAGACTGCTCTCTTTCGAGCAGGGGACCCCGCGGGTGAAGATTCTGTTCGTATGCACCGGTAACGTTTGCCGTAGTCCGATGGCCGAGGGCTTTTTGCGATGGGAAGCCGAGCGCCGATCACTCGATATCGACGTGCGCTCCACCGGGACCCATGCCTGGACGGGACGCGCCGCCACCATCGAAGGCCGCCGGGTGATGAACGAGCACGGCGTCTCGATCGACAGCCACCGCACCCTCGAGCTCGACCACGACCTGGTCGAATGGGCCGATCTGATCATCGGGATGTCGCGGGAGCACGTCCGCGAAACCGTCCGGGCCTTCCCTGGGGCCGGCTACCGCACCTACACGATGAAGGGCTTCCTGGAAATGCTTCCCTCGCTGCCGCCCTACGCGGACACTGTGTCGTGGCTCGAGGCGGCAGCGACGATGCGAGACTTGGCGGAAAGCGTCGCGTCGCCCGATATCGACGACCCCATCGGCGAGCGGGAAGCCGCGTATCGCCGGGTGGCGGCGGAGATCCGAGATCTCGTTGAGAGTTTCGCCGAAGGTCTCGCACAGAAGACCGCTCCACTCGGGGCGTAGGCCGGGACGCGCGGGAGCCCGGCGCGTGCACCGTCGCGTACTCGCCGCACTCGTTACGAGCGTAGTCGTCGTGATGATCCCGGCAGCCGCGATCGCGCAGTCACCGACGCCGACCCCGCCCGAGCTCCAACCGGTGACCGCAGGAGCCGCGATCCTAGTCGACCTTTCGAACGAGAATCGAGTGTTGTTCGCGCGAAGCTCGCAAACACCCCTTGCGCCGGCGAGCCTCACCAAGGTCGTCACCGCCCTCGTCGCGCGCGATCAGTACGACCTGAACGAGGTTGTTACTGCATCGCCGCGTGTGCTGGAGCCCTACGGAAGCGACCTCGGCCTTGCGCCGGGGATGAAGGAGACCGTGCGCGACCTCCTTTACGCGTTGCTCCTCGAATCGGCCAACGACGTCGCCGTCGCGATCGCCGCCCATCATCCGGTCGGCTACGACCACTTCATCAGACTGATGAACGAAAAGGCGCGCGCGCTTGGAGCGTTCGACTCGAGATTCCACAACCCACACGGCTTGGACGCCATCGGACATGTCTCCTCGGCGTGGGACATGGCTATCTTCTCCCGAAACCTGCTGGTCGATCCCGTGCTCGCCGCGATGGTGGACACGAGCCACTACAAGATCCCGTGGAAGAACGGCGAGACCCTGGATCTGAAGAACCACAACAAACTGATCGAACGAGACCCGAACATCATCGGCGTGAAGAATGGCTTCACGGCTCAGGCCGGGAACTGCCTCATCTCCGCAACGCGGACGGCAGCCGGGACTTTCTTAGCGGTGGTCATGAGATCTCAGGATCACTACAAGGATTCGGTTGCGTTGCTTGCGCGCGGTAGGACACTGTCCGCCGGAACTGCCCCGGGCGGCGGCAGCGCCGGCACCGGTTCGCGGCTGCCCGATCCGCCGGCTGCTTCGACCGATGAAATCGTGGCGGCTTTGCCGACGGACTGGGACCCGCGTGACGAGGAATGGTGGGGTTTCTTGATGATCGGCCTGGCACTGGCCGCAGTGGCAACCGTCGGTATCCGGCGACGCGATCCACTAGTTCGCGCCGCCGATGTGCACCCCTGGCTCGAGCCGCTTCTTCGGCCCGCTGAGCGGCGCTAGCCGGACGGCGCATGCGAAGGCTGCTGTGGCTCACCCCCGTGGTGTTCCTCTTCGTCATCGCCGGCATCGGACTGTTCCGGGCCCGGCCCCAGGCCGAGCTCGGAAGTCCGGGCCCCTCGTTCTCGCTGCCGACCCTGGAAGATCCTGACGAACGGTTGTCGCTCGCCGATCTGCGCGGTAAACCGGCGGTGCTGAACTTCTGGGCGTCCTGGTGCGAGCCGTGCCGGGCAGAAGCCGCCGTGCTCGCGCGCGGTGCGCGTGAGCACCGCAAGGACATCGAATTTCTCGGCATAGCAATCCTCGACGGGCGTCAGAGTGCTCTCGAGTTCATCGAGGAGTTCGAAGTGCCGTACGGGAGCGTGCGTGACGCGCGCGGCATCGTCGCCAAACGCTACGGCGTAACCGGCGTACCCGAAACGGTGTTCGTTGACCCTCGAGGAAACGTGGCCGGCTCCTACATCGGCGCGATCGACCAGGCCACGCTGGATCGACTGCTGGACGATCTGCTTGACCTCGAGCCCGGCGAGCTGTTGCGTATCACGGGTCGCGGTGAGACCAGACCGGTCCCCTAGACTGGCGAGTCAAGAGGTTAAGCGAGGAGGGCGCGATGAGTTGGGACTTCGAAACCGATCCCGAGTTCCAGGAGAAGCTCGACTGGATCGACACCTTCGTCACCGAAGAGATCGAGCCGTTCGAGACGGCGATGTGGGCCGGCGGGATCCCGCGCGAGAAGATCCGTCCTCAGATCGACGTCTACCGGCAGAAGGTGAAGGACAACGACCTGTGGGCCTGCCACCTCGGTCCAGATCTCGGCGGCAAGGGGTACGGCCAGGTGAAGCTCGGCCTGATGAACGAGATCCTCGGACGCTCCGGCCTCGCGCCGCGCATGTTCGGAGCGCAGGCTCCCGACTCCGGCAATGCGGAGACGATCGCTCACTACGGAACCGACGAACAGAAGGAAAAGTGGCTCAAGCCGCTGCTCGCCGGCGAGATCTACTCGGCGTACTCGATGACCGAACCGCACGCCGGCGCCGACCCGACGATGTTCAAGACGCGCGCTCAAAGGGTCGGTGACGAATGGGTGATCAACGGCGAGAAGTGGTTCACCTCGGCCGGCGACCGCGCCGACATCCTTCTCGTGATGGCTGTGTCGAACCCCGACGTCAGCCCCTACGACGGCACGTCGATGTACATCGTTCCGCGCAACACGCCGGGCGTGAACCTGGTGCGCAACGTCGGCACCGGGACCGAACGACTCGGAAGCGGACACCACGCATACATCCGGTACGAGGACGTGCGCATCCCGGCGGACAATCTGCTGGGAAAGGAAGGCAAAGCGTTCGTGGCAGCGCAGACGCGCCTTTCCGGAGGACGCATCCACCACGCCATGCGCTCGATCGCCACTCTCAGGAGATGCCTCGACATGATGTGCGAGCGGGTGCTCTCGCGCGAGACCAAGGGTGAGCTGTTGGCCAACAAACAGATCGTGCAGGAGCAGATCGCCGACACCTGGACCGACATTCAGATGTTCCGTCTGCTCGTCCTGCAGTCGGCCTGGAAGATCGACCGCTACAAGGACTACCTCAAGGTGCGCAAGGACATCGCTGCGGTGAAGGCGCGGCTGCCGAAGGTGCTCATAGACACGGTTCACACGGCGATGCACCTGCACGGTGCCCTTGGTGTGTCCAACGAGATGCCGTTCTCGCAGATGTGGATGGGCGCCCCAACGATGGGGATCGCCGATGGGCCGACAGAAGTCCACAAGGTCACGGTTGCCAAGGAAGTCCTCAAGGACTACACCCCGCACGATGGCCTGTGGCCGAGCCAGCACATCCCGACCAAGCGCGAGGAAGCGCTTCGCTGGGCCGAGAAGCGCTTCGAGGCCGAGGTCGGAAACCTCTAGACCCGAAAAGAAGAAGAGGCCCCGGGGTGGGGCCTCTTCTTTCGTTGCGGGGAGGGGGCTTTGGGGACTTAGGCGCTGCGGGCCCTCACGAGCTCGGGCGTCGTCCTTCTGACCTCGAATCCGTGGGCGTCCTCGCCGGATCGCGTCTCGGCGTGGTAGCCGAGTGCTTGGGCGAAGAGCGAGGCAAGCCGGTAGCGGCGTGGCTTGCTCCACAGAAGAGCCCACGGGCCGGTGGCGCGCGAAAGCTCGACGACGATGTCGGTTGTCACCTTCGAAGTCGGTCGGATCTCGACGCGTGCTGAACCCGCGGCTCCGCGCTGTGACCAGCGGGCGTTGTAGCGCACGCTGCGGTCGGGCGGGACGCCCTCGTCGATGGCCGCTCCGATCTCAAGGGTTGCCGGCTCCACCACGAGCTGCCTGGGGAGCACCTTTTCGACCCGGGAGGCCGGGGTCTGTAGTCCTGTCCTGGTTGCCCGCGTCATTTCGGCCTCCTTTCTCGGGCCAGCCGGATGGCTCGCCCTCTAGGTCCGATGACTAACGGTCAGTCAGTAGTATGACCGACCGTTAGTCATTGGTCAAGAGCGTCCGGTTCGGGATCGGTGAAGGACCATCAAATCGCCCTGAACAGGGCATTTACATGTCCTTGTGCATTCGAGAACGGGGTGCTACGATTCTGACTTCAGGTCACTTCTTCCTTTCAGGGGTGCAAGTGGAGTCGGTACGGGACGCCGTTTCGTCCGTATTGAAGCGCCGGGTGGTCAAGCCCAGCGAGCAACGCCGCGCCGAGATCCTCGAGGCGGCTCTGGGTCTGTTCAGCTCGAAGAGCTTTCACGAGACGACAATGGAGGAGGTCGCCAACGCGGCCGGGGTCGCCAAGGGAACGATCTACCTCTACTTCCAATCCAAAGAGCATCTGCTGCTCGCCCTGAAGCGCGACTTCATGCAGGGATTGACCGACGCCGTGGCCAACATCGTGGCCGACGCGATCGAGAACCTCGAGGCCGGGAAGCCGGTCGACTATCGCGACATCATCGACGACATCTTCAACGCCGTCGTCGACTACCACACCCAGCACCGGGACGCCGTCGAGGTTGTCGTTCGTCAGAGCCCGAGCCCCGATCTGGTTCGGGAAGCGTTGGAGCTCGAGCGTGACTACCTCGCGCTGATCACAAGCGCCTTTAACACCGGAGCCGAATTCGGCCTCGTGCATACCGAGGACCCGGAGATGACCGCTCGACTCGTGACGGCGGCGATCCGGGACAACATCGCAGCCTGCCTTTGCTACTCGGAGCCCGAAGACCTTGATCGACTCGTCGAGGGGGCCAAGCAGCTGCTGTACAAGGCGTTGGCACCGAACGTCGAGCTCCCGCCGCGCCGTCCGCGTCTCGTGAAGTCCTAGAGATCCAGACCGGACAACACCAGGATCCGCGTCTCGGACATCTCGTCCATCGCGTAGCGAAGTCCTTCGCGGCCGTAGCCAGACGCTTTCACGCCGCCGTAGGGCATCTGATCGGCCCGGAAGGCCGATACGTCGTTGTGGATAAGGCCACCTACGCGCCATTCGCGCTGCGCGCGAAAGACCTTCTCGATGTCGTTGGTGAAAACACCACCCTGCAACCCGTAATCGGAGTCGTTGGCCATCCGTAGTGCGTCGTCGAAAGTCCTGTACGGCTGAACGGTCACGACCGGGCCGAACACCTCCATGCACGAGACCTTCATGTCCTCACGAACGTCGGTGAGGACGGTCGGCAGGTAGCACGGGTCTTCTCGCTTCGCGCCGCACAGCGCGCGCGCGCCCGCATCCAGGGCCTCCTTCACCCAGGCATCGACCCGATCGAGTGCCGCTTCGTCGATCAACGGACCCACATCGGTGTCCTCGTTCGCCGGGTCGCCGACCACAAGCGCCTCGACCAAGGGCGCGAGCCTGGAGCAGAAGGTTTCCGCGATCGCCTCGTGCACGAGCACGCGCTGCACGGAGATGCACGACTGCCCGGCTTGATAGAAGCCGCCGTAAGCCACGCGCTCGGCGGCATGACCGAGGTCGGCGTCGGGCTCGATGATGACCGCCGCGTTCCCGCCGAGCTCCAACGTGACCTTCTTGCGCGGCACCAGTCCCTTCAGCTTCCAACCGACGTCCGTCGAACCTGTGAACGAGATCTTCGCTACCCGATCGTCCTGCGCCGCCCGCTCGGCGTCCTCCGGCGTGCACGTGATCACCGAGACAGCTTCGCCGGCTCCCGCTTCCACGAGGATCTCGCCCAATGCGATGGCAGTTAGCGGCGTGGACGACGCAGGCTTCACGACGATCGGATTGCCTACGGCCAACGCGGGTCCCACCTTGTGACAAACGAGGTTGAGAGGGAAGTTGAACGGCGCGATCCCGAGCACGACTCCCAGTGGGAAGCGCCGCACCAGGCCGAGACGTCCGCGCGCCGTCTCCTCGGTGTCGAGGCGGACGAGCTCGCCGGTGTATCGCTTGGCCTCCTCACCCGCCCACGTCAACGTCGAAGCAGCGCGGGCGACCTCGACCTTCGCGTTCTTGTAGGGCTTACCTCCCTCGGCCACGATCAGTCGGGTCAGCTCTTCCGCGCGCATGCGGATCGCGCCGGCGGCGGCCAGAAGCACCTTCGAACGATCGAAGGCGCTCTGCCTACGCGTCGACTCGAAGACGTCGGTCGCCACGCTAAGGGCATGATCCACGTCGTCCCACGACGCAACGGCGACCTCATCGACAGGCTCGCCGGAGTACGGATTGCGCACTGCACGAGAGTCGGTGCCCGTCTCATGCCGACCACCAACGAGGAAGGAGCGCATCAAATACCTCGATTCCCTGATCGGCCCCCAGCGTACCCTTGCCTCATGTGGCTCCAAGCGCTGAGACGCTTCATCAGAGGAGGCCACCTGATCGGCCGAACGTTTGTAATGCTCGATCTGTACCCGGCCTCGCGCGCGTTGTTCCTTCTCGGAGCGACTGACAGCGGCTTGCTACACGCGCTCCGCACACCACGCACGCGAAAAGAGCTCGTCACAGACCTCGGCGTAACGAGAACCGAGTTGCTCGATGGCTTATTGGCTGAGGGCATCGCGTGGCGCGAGATCGCAATCAAGGATGGTCGATATCGTCTTCGAGGACGGCGGGCACGGGCTCTCGTCAGCGACATCGGCGACGCATACTTCGCTCAGATCCAAGAGTGTTTCAGCTATCACGGCGCGGCGTACGGAACCGTCCGCGACAGACTTCGGGGTGCGCCTCTCGGCAACTACCTCGACGAGACCGGAGACATCGTTGCCAGGTCGTCGCGGATCCTCGAGGCCCCAACCCTTGCTTTCCTTGATCGCTGCTTGAAGGACTCGCGTCCCGCATCTCTCCTCGACATCGGGTGCGGCTCCGGCATCTACCTGCGCTGCGCGGCCAAAGCCCTGTCGGACGTCCAAGCGGTCGGTGTCGACATGCACGAAGCGGCAACCGATCTGGCCGTTCGAAATCTGAAGGAGTGGGGCATCAGCGGCGTGCGGGTTGTCACAGCCAACATCCTCGATCCGCCGCATGAACTCGGTGGACTCTTCGAGATGATCACTCTCTTTCACAACCTGTACTACTTCGAGGATGCTCAGCGCACGAAGCTGATATTCATTCTTCGCGAGCTTCTTGCGCCGGGTGGTTCGGTCGTCGTTGTCAGCTACGTCCAGGGCCGATCGCGAATCGCCACACACTTCGACAACGTTCTCCGAAATACACAAGGAAACACCGCCCTGCCCACACTCGACGAAACCGTCGGGCTATTCGACAGGAACGGATTCAGCGTCGAGCGACCGCGGCGTCTGGTGCCGCGGGAGTCGCTCTTCGGACTAGTCGCGCGAACCGGCTAACGGCTGCTGTTGGCTTCTATGAACCCCAGGATCCGCGTCCACGCGTCGTCGCATTCGGCTTTGAACTGATCGAAGGCGCGGTCGAAGAACGAGTGCGGCGCTCCGTCGTAGATCTTGAGCTCCTTGGCCACACCGGCGGCGTCCAGAGCTTTGCCGAAGGCTTCGATGCCGTCCGCTGTGATCATCTGGTCGGTGCCGCCGAATAGCCCGAGCACCGGGCACTCGAAACGCTCTGCCTTGTCGATGGGTGCGTCCGAGTCGCTCTCGTCACGCGGCACTACGCGTCCGTAGAAGCCGACAACTCCCGACAGCCCGTGCCCGCGCGCGGCTTGATTGAAGGAGTTCCCGCCGCCGAAGCAGAAGCCGACGGTGAAGATCGACGTGGCGCCGCCGCCGGCTGGGGACCGCAGGTGATCGACCGATGCGGCCACGTCAAGGGCAACGGTGTCCGGCTTGGTCTTCATGACCTCGGGCCAGAAATCGAAATCGTCGGATCGGCGCCCAACGCCCGCCGTTCGTCCGAAGTAGTCGAACGCCGCGGCATGCACTCCCTGCTCGGCGAATCTAAGCGCAAGATCCTCGTAGAAAGCGTGCAAGCCGCGGACGTCGGGAAGCACGACAATCCCCGGGCCGCCCGCATCGGCCGCCTTCGCGCTGAAGGCGGCGAACTCGTTTCCGTCCGAGGCTTTAAGCGTTATCGACTCCCCCGTCGCCGCACCACCCTGGATGGGCGGGGCCGGCGGTCGCGCCGTCGTCTCGTAGCACATGCCTTACCTCCCCAAGTCGGCTAGCACCGTTCGCGCGGCGTTGCGACCCGCCGCTCCGGTGACGCAACCACCGGGCCGCGCACCGGAGCCACAAAGGTAGAGGCCGTCAACCGGTGTGCGGTAATCGAAGCGCTTGTCGAACGACTGCTCCGGCAGGATCTCGCCGTGGAAGATGTTGCCGCCCGCCAGGCCGAATCGCGCCTCCAGCTCGGGGGGGCCGAGCGCTTCGCACGCGACGATCGCTCCCGGCACATTCGGCGCATACGACGCGAGCGTGTCGATCACATTGCCCACCGCCTTCTCACGCATGGCGACCCAATCGTCGGCAACCGGCGGAACGTATTGCGTGAAAGCTGAAACGACGTGGCCGTCGCCGTCCACGAGGGTCGGGTCGACGGCCGAGGCAACGAACACCTCCATCCACGGCCTGGCCGACGGACGGCCGTTGAGGGCGTCATCGTGCGCGTCGTGGAGGTAGTCGAGCGACGGTGAGATCTCCACCGTCCCGTGGTGCTGGGGTCCTGCTCCCGGTGCCGCTATGAAATCGGGGAGCTCGCTGAGAGCCAGATTCACTTTCAGCACGCACCCCGGCGTCCGCCAGGAAGAGACGCGCTCGCCGAAGTCGGGGTCGAGTGAGCCGGACGGACACAAGCGCAAGAACGTGGCCTTTGGATCGGCACCCGAGAGCACCGCGGTGGCTCGAACGACGGTCCCGTCGCTCAGACGAACACCGGCCGCTCGACCCCCGTCGACGAGGATGTCTGTGACGCTCGCATCGCAACGGATGTCGGCTCCGGCCTCGTGTGCGGCCGACGCGATCGCTCCACTCACCGCTCCCATGCCGCCGATCGCGAACCCCCATGTGCCGGACGAGCCGTAGATATCGCCGCCGAGCGCGTGCTTTGTCATCACCCACGCCGTTCCCGGATCCCTAACGCTCGCCCACGTACCGACGATGCCTTGAGATGCGAACGCACCTTGCACCTCCGGGGCCGAGAAGAACCGCTCGACGATGTCGGATGCGCTGCCGCGGACACACCACCTGTAGATATCGGGCTTGCCCAGGGAGCCGAGATACCGCTCGATGTCGACCGGATCGGCCGAATCGAGAACGGGCCGCATGATGCGCACAACGTCCTCCCAAAAAGCAGACCAAAAACGGTAGGCCTCGCCGTCGCCGGGATGGATGCGCTCGAGCTCGGCGATCGTGCGCTCGAGGTCGCGCCACACGAAGAACGAACGGCCGTCCGGAAGAGGCACGAACATCTGCGGATCTTTCGGGACGGCTTTCAGCCCGTGACGCGCGAGATCGAGGTCGGCATAGACGTCGGGTCGAAGCAGCGACAGTGCGTAGCTCGCCGTCGATGCACGAAAGCCCGGAGCGATCTCCTCGGTGACCGTTGCACCGCCGGGAACGTCGCGACGCTCGCAGACGACAACATTCAGGCCAGCCCTGGCGAGGTAGGCGGCTGCAACAAGCGAGTTGTGTCCAGCGCCGACCACGACTGCGTCGGCGCGAAGGTCTTCGGCTATGGCATCCGTCCGCAGATGACCCGCGTCAGCTTGAGCTCACCATGTGTGCTGCGCACCTCCAAGTAGCCGTGCTCGCGGAACATCCTGCGAACCAGGATGGACTCCGTCGGGACGATCTCGATGAGCACCCAGCCCTTGGGCCCCAGCCACTCCCGGCCCTCCGAGATCACCCGGCGCGTCAGCCCCAGTCCGTCCAACGATGCGTCGGTGAGGGTGTGCGCGGGCTCGTACTCCTTGATCTCTTCCGGCAGGTCGGCCACCTCAGCCTTGGGTACGTAAGGAGGGTGGATGGATATGACGTCGACCTTGCCGCGCAGCTCTTCGGGCAGCGGCGAGAACATGTCGCCCTTTAGGAACGTCGCGTTGCCGGCACCGAGCTTCGTCGCATTGGCCTGAGCCTGCCTGACCGCCTTCTTGGAGATGTCGACCCCGAAAACCTTCGCCTTGGGAACGGCCCGAGCCGAGCCGATGGCCACGGGTCCGATCCCGCAGGCCAGGTCGATGTGGATCGGCTTCGCTCTTTTTCGCAGCCGGCGGATCGCCTGCTTGGCGAGGAACTCGCTGGTCAGCCGAGGGATGAACGCCCCGGGTTCGATCGCCATCTTGAAGTCGAGGAACTCGACCCAGCCGAGGATGAACGCGAGCGGCTCCCCCGTCGCCCGCCTCTTCACGAGCTCGTCGAATCGATAAGCGACGTCGAGTGGCAGGTCCTCGTCGGGATCGGGTTGGCGTCGCAAAACGTGGGTGAGGATGTCCCACGCCTGATCGTCCTCGTCGCCTTGCCAGCCGAACCGTTCGTTGACGGCGACCAGCGTCGCCTCGGCGTCCTTCAGAAGTAGATCGGTGTTCATGTGTACAAGCGTCTATCACATATGTGGCACATTCGGCGCGCATGAGAGACTTGCAATCGTGGCGAGCGATCTGCAGCACGTGGCTCGGCAGCAGGCAACCGAGGAACTTTTCGCGTGCCGCATCTATCGGGCCCTCGCGGAGCGAGCACCCGATCCCAAGAGCCGCTCCATGCTCAACCAGCTCGCCGAACAGGAGGACGGACACGTAAGGTTCTGGCTGAACGTCTGCCAGATCCCCGAAGAACGCTTGCGTGCATCACGCCTCAAACATCTGCTGCTCGTCGCGTCGAGCAGACTGCTGGGCCCGGCTTTCACGATCCGCTGGCTCGAGCGCGGCGAGGACAAAGCCATCGCGACCTACCGGCAGTTGCTCGAGGAAGACTCGCTCGAACCCGATCAGCGCGAGGGTGTCGCGCGGATGCTTCGCGAGGAGGAGGAGCACGAGCAGGCGCTCGAGCAGGGAGTGAAGGACGAACGGCGCGCCTATCTCGGCGCCGCCGTGCTTGGACTGAACGACGCACTGGTCGAGCTCACGGGGGGCCTGACGGGCCTGGTTTCGTCGATCTCCGACCCGAAGCTGATCGGCTTCGCCAGCCTGGTAGTCGGGATCGCTGCGTCGATGTCGATGGCGGCGTCCAACTTCCTGTCCGTCGACATCGGCGAGGCGACGGCCCTGAGACCGAGTAAGGCCGCCGCCTACACCGGCGTGACCTACATCTTCGTCGTCTTAGGACTCGTGGCGCCGTTCTTCTTCCTGTCCGACCGTCACACCGCGCTGTTCATCTCGTGGGCGGCCGCAGTGTTGATCATCGCGGCCTTCTCGTACTACTCGTCAGTGATGCAGGGCGTGTCGTTCCGCCGTCGCTTCGGCGTCATGCTGGCACTCGGCGCTGGCGTGGCCGCGATCTCGTTCGGGATCGGCCGGGCGTTGGGCTCGATGCTGGGGATCGAGCTCTAGACGCTTCTCACGCAAAAGTCGCCTTCGCGTTCGCGATGACGACGTTGCCCCTTTGCGTCTCTGCCTGGACGATCGCACTTTTTCCCTCTGGGCCGTCCACCCATAGCTTGGTGGTGATCGTGTCGCCCGGGTAGACGACGTCGGCGAACCGCGCGTCGAACGACTTGAAGTTCGCCGGATCGTTTCCGCACACAGCCTTGAGGATCGCGCGCCCCACGAAGCCGTACGTGCACAGGCCGTGCAGGATCGGTGTATCGAAGCCGCCGACCTTCGCGAACTCCGGGTCGATGTGCAGAGGGTTGCGATCCCCGGACAGACGGTAGATCGCCGCTTGTTCGAACCGCGTCTCGTCGGAGATGACGTGATCGGGCTCTCGTTCCGGCGGCTCGTTGAATCCTTTGGCCGACGGACCGCGCTCACCGCCGAACCCGCCAGCGCCGCGGGCGAAGATGCTCGCTTTGGCCGTGAACAGCGGACCCTTGTCGTCCTTGGCGGTTGTCTCGATGCCGATGACGGCGGCCTGACCCTTGTCCCAGATCTCTGTGATCTCGCCTTCGAGCGTGACCTTGGCGTCGGGCGGGAGCTCGCGGTGGAGCGTGATCGATTCCGAACCGTGGAGGATGAGCATCGGGTTGATGCCCTCGATCTGTCCCATGACGCCCATACCCGCCATTCCGCCGATGACGGCGAAGGTCGGGATGGCCTTGGGGCCCTTGCCCTCGAACAGGAAATCGAGGTCGTCGTAGGGACGAGCGCCGATCCCGAAGTTGTAGAGCATGACGTCCTTGGAGTCCCACGAGTAGGGAACCGGGTCTCCTTTGAGGCCGACGAGGTCGGACGAAAGCGCAGGGCTCATGTTCCTCCAATCGCAGGGGCCGCCTTCGGCGGATCCTGAACGTGTCGTATGGGAACCGAACGATACTCAGACAGAGCCCCGCCGTGCCAAGCGGTCGAGCGCTTTGCGAGCGCGGCTGAGTGATCGAGCCTTCTTGGCCATGCCCGCCCAGGGATCGTCGCCGATGCGCCCGGTCACCGTCTTCATAGTCCAGCGCTGCGGGGTGAGCTTGGGATCGTCCAGCTCGTCCCACGTGATCGGAGTGGCGACCGGAGCGCCGTCTTTCGCCCGCAGGGAGTACGGAGCGACCGCGTGCTGCCCCGGCGCGTTGCGCGCGACGTCGAAATAGATCCTCGATCCGCGATCGGCCTTGGCGAACTCGGTGGTGAGGACTTCCGGATGGCGATCGACGAGAACTCTCGCGACTTCGCCGGCGAAGGAGTGGACCTCCTCGGTGTCGGACTTGCGGTCCAGGGGGACCCAGGTGTGCAGCCCGCGCGATCCGCTCGTCATGAGGAAAGCGGGCAGGCCCACCTCATCGAGAAGCTCGTGCAACCAGCGCGTCGCTTCGCGCACCATCTCGAAGTCATCGATAGACGGGTCCAGGTCGAAGACCATCCTGTCGGGGTGCTCCAGGTCGTCGGCACGGACGGTCAGTAGATGGAGCTCGATGGAGTTGTGGTTTGCGATGTAGGCCAGCGCCTCGAGGTTGTTGCAGACCGAGTAGTTCACCTTCTCGTCGCCGATCGTTATCTGCACGCGGTCGATGTAAGACGGAAAGTACTTCGGCGTGCGCTTGTGGAAGAACCTTTCGCGGTCGATGCCGTCGTTGAACCGGAGCATGGCCAGCGGATGGTTACGCATGAACGGCAGCATCGCGTCGGAGACCTCAACGTAGTAGCCGACGACGTCGGCCTTGGTATAGCCGTCCCGTGGAAACAGGACCTTGTCGGGATGCGTGATGCGGACATCCATGACTTACTGTTTACCCACGGCGGCGATCTCTTCCAGAGCGGACGGATTCTCCAGGCTCGAAAGATCTCCGGGGTCTGCGCCGAGGGCCGCGGCCCGGACGGCGCGGCGGAGGACCTTCGCGTTACGCGTTTTCGGAAGCTGCGTCACGAAACGGACGGCGCCGGGGCGGAAGGCTTTGCCCACATCGCGCTCCACGAGCTTGGACAGGTCGTCCCGAAGAGCTTCGTCCGCATCCACACGGGCCCCGACGACCACGTAGCACCAGATCTCTTCGCCCTTGACATCGTGCGGAACACCGATCACGGCGGCTTCGACGACGGCGGCGTGCGATACGAGCACCGATTCGATCTCAGCCGGACCTACGCGTTTACCGGCAACGTTGAGCGTGTCGTCGGAACGGCCGTGCAGGTACCACTCGCCGTCGTCGTCGATCGAGGCCCAGTCCCCGTGAACCCAGACATCCGGCCAGCGTGACCAGTACGTCGAGATGTAGCGGTCGGGATCGCCCCATATCCCGCGCGTCATGCCGGGCCACGGCTTGGTGCACACCAGCTCGCCGACGCCTCCGCGCACCTGCTTGCCGTCGGCGTCGAAAACGTCGACGGCCATGCCGAGGGCCGGGCCCCCGAGCGAGCACGCCTTGAGCGGTGTCACCGGAGTTGGCGACAGGAAGCACGCGCCGACCTCGGTTCCCCCGGAGAAGTTGACGATCGGGCAGCGCCCACCACCGACGACGTTGTGGAACCACAGGTACGGCTCGGTGTTCCACGGCTCTCCCGTCGAGCCGAGTATGCGCAGCGTCGACAGATCGTGCGAGGCGACGTGCTCGTCGCCGAGGGGAGCCAGGGCTCGTACGAGCGTCGGCGACACGCCGAGGATGTTGATGCCGTGGCGTTCGACCATGGCCCACAGTCGATCGGGGGCCGGGTGGTCGGGGGTTCCGTCGTAGAGGAAGATCGTTCCGCCGAGTGCGAGGGTGCCGATGATCTCCCACGGACCCATGATCCAGCCGGGGTCGGTGAACCAAAAGAGAAGCTCGCCGGGTTGGTAGTCGGTCTGGTACGCGACCTCGCTTGCGATCTTCACGAGGAATCCGCCGTGAACATGCACGGAGCCTTTCGGCTTGCCCGTGGTCCCCGAGGTGTAGGCGATCATGAACGGGTCCTCGGAACCGGTGTCCGCCATCGGCGTTTCCGACGACGAAAACAGCTCGCCCCAACCGATGTCCCGATCGCTCATCGTCACGCTTCGACCCGTCCGTGGCACGACCACCACGTGATCGACGGATGCACATTGCGCGGCCGCGTCGTCGGCCGTTTCCTTCATCGCCACGAGGACACCCCGACGGAAGAATCCGTCGGCGCACACAAGGACCTTCGCGCGCGCGTCGTTTAGGCGCACAGCCACAGCCGACGCCGCGAACCCGGAGAAGATCGGCACCACGACGGCTCCGATGCGGCAGCACGCCAGGAACGTCACGACGGCCTCGGGGACCATCGGCAGGAACAAGCCGACGGCATCGCCGTTGGACACACCGAGGGAACGCAGTCCGGTACCGACGCGGGCCACCTCGGCACCCAGCTCGTCGTAGGTCAGCCGCCGGGTTGCTCCCTCTTCACCTTCCCAGACGATCGCTTCGCGTCCGCTGGAGCGCCATCGGTCGACGCAGCTCTCTGCGATGTTGATCCCTCCGCCGACGAACCACTCCGGCCACTGCACACCGCGAGACACGTCGAGGACCGGGCCGTACGGAACCCTGAATTCGATGTTCAGATCGGAGACGACTGCGTCCCAGAACCACTCGATCTCTTCGCGCGATCGATGGAGGAGCTCGGAGTATCCAGTCAGTCCGTGGCTTCTCGCCAGCCGCGTGACGTTGGCTCGATCGATCACCTCGTCGGAGGGCTGCCAGACATAGTCGGCCATGTACTGTGATTAGCACATGCACATCAAGATCACGTACTGCTACGACTGCGGCTACACCGAACAAGCGCTCGATCTGGTGGGCAAGCTCCTCGCCGACTACGAGGACGACATCGAGGATCTGACGCTCGTTCCGGCCTCGGACGGCATATTCGACGTCGAAGTGGACGGGAAGATGGTGCACTCCAAGCACAAGGCCGGCTGGTTCCCCGAGTACGACAAGCTTAAGGCCTCGCTCGGCTAACCGCGGTCGGTGCGGTTCCAGCCAACGGACCCGTCGATGAGCTCTCGCGTGATGAGCCCGTCGAGCCGGCCGATACCCATCTCCCGCTCGTCCGCGCGGCCGGGCGGTATCTGGATGCTCGCGCGCTTAGGCGTACATCCTCTCGACCTCATCCTCGAACTTCTGGTTCACAACTTTGCGCTTCATCTTCAGCGTCGGCGTGACCTCACCGGAGTCAACCGACCAGTCCATGGGAAGGATCGTGAACTTCTTGATCTGCTCCTGGTTGTGAAGCCGTGTGTTCATCTGGTCGATGTGGGCCTGTATGTCGGCGACGACATCCGGGTCTTGTGAGAGCGAGGGCAGATCCGTAGGCTTGCCCTGCTTCTTTGCCCACGCGGCCGCATCATCGGGATCCAACGAGATCAGTGCGGTCGCATACGGTCTCTTGTCCGCGATCATGCACGCCTGACCGATCAGAGGATGCTGCTTGAGCATGTTCTCGACGTTCGAGGGCGCGATGTTCTTGCCCCCAGCGGTGATGAGGATCTCCTTCTTGCGATCGACGATCTTGATGAAGCCCCGTTCGTCGATCTCAGCCACGTCACCGGAGTGCAGCCAGCCCTCCTCGTCGAATGTCTCAGCTGTGAGCTCGGGCTCCTTGTAGTAGCCGGTCGTGACGTTTCCGCCGCGCACGAGCAGCTCGCCGTCGTCGGCCAGCTTCACCTCGACGCCGGGGATGGACGGACCGACCGTGCCGATCTTGATCATGCCGGGACGGTTCCACGAAGTCGGCCCCGTGTCCTCCGACTGCCCGTACACCTCGTACAGCTCGACGCCGAGGGCCCAGAAGAACTCGATGATCTCGGGTGCGATCGGTGCGGCGCCCGTACCGGCAACGTCGACCTCGTCGAGACCAACCAGAGCTCGGATGAACGCGACGACGGGCTCGGCCTCCTCGCCCTTTTTGGTCAGATCCTCCGGCACATCCTTACCGGCATGCTGCAACGCGACGATCTGCTTGCGAACCGCGATGGCATCGTGGGCCGCCTGCTTCTGATCGTCGGGCGAACCCTCGATGGCGTTCTGGATGCCTTGGTAGAGCTTCTCCCAGATGCGCGGCACGGCGAAGAACCACGTCGGCTTTACGTCGCGGAGGTAAGCGGCGACCTGACGCGCGTCGGGGCAGAAGGAGATCACAGACCCGATCTGCAACGGGCCGTAGTGGCCGATCATGCGCTCCGCGATGTGGGCCATGGGCAGATAGGAGATCTGCTTCGTGCCCGCGCGCAGCGGCATTACCCTCAGGAAGGAATTCACCGTCCAATTCACGTTGCGGTGCGAAACCATGACGCCCTTGGGGGGCCCGGTGGTTCCCGACGTGTAGATAAGAGTGACCAGGTCCTCGGGGTCGATCGCTTTCCAGCGTTTCTCGTACTCCGTGTCGTCCTGCTTGCGGCCCTCGGAGACGATGTCTTCGTAGGAAACGATCCAGTCGTTGTCGGCGAACTCGTCGGCGTCGCGCCACAAGATGACCTTGCGGATGTTCGGGATCTCGTTTTGCACCTTCAAGAGTCGTTCGAGGTAATCGCGGTTCTCGCAGATCACGTACTGCGCCTCGCAGTGGTTGATGATGTACTCGATCTGCTCGGGCGCGAGCGTGTTGTACAGCGACACGGGAACGCCGCCTGCATGAAGCACACCGAGGTCGGAGATCACGTACTCGGGGATGTTGGAACCGATCAGGTTGACGAACTCGCCCGACTTGAGACCAAGCGCTATGAGACCTTTGGCGAAATCACGGACGCCTTCGCCGTACTCGGCCCAGGTCATGGATTTCCATTCGTCTCCGTCCTTCCACCTGAGCGCTTCGCTGTCGGCGAACTTCTTAGCGGCGTCCTGGAAGATGTTGCATACCGTCTTGCCGTCAACGGCGGCGTCGATCTCTTTCGCCTCGGCGGTGATGTCTCTCGTCAAACCTGTCCCCCCTCCAGCTGTGGCGTAGCGTTCGAAATGCGAAACTATCATGCGTCCCCGGACGAACCCCTTAGAGCCTTGACCATCTTCCAGCCAGTCCCCTCGGGCGAGACGACGACGAATCCAGCCCTTTCGTAGAGATGTATCGCGTTGTTTCCGCCGGACACCGCGAGGCTGATCTGCTCGAAGCCGTCCGACGTCGCGCGCTCGCACAGCGCGTCGAGAAGGGCGGCGCCGATGCCCTCGCGGCGTCTGTGGGCCACTACTCCGATCCCGAGCTCGGGCGTGCGCTCGTCGACGAATCCGTAGCCGGGCTTTTCGGCCGCGAAGAGGCGATACCAGGCCGCTCCAACCGGTTCGTCATCGGTTGCGATCACGGCGCCGTCACCCGTCCTCCCCCAGCCGTCGATGTAGATGGCGAGCTCGGGCACGGCCAGCGCCTGCTCGATCGTGGGGCGCCGAGTGGCTGGATCCCAGAAAGCGGCTTCGAACCACATGGAGATGAGAAAAGGAAGGTCGGTGTCGAGGGCGTCCCGCAAGTTCAACGCCCGGAGGACCGAGAGCAAAACAAGATGCGAGCCGTAGCGGCGTTCTCTCTGCTGAGATTGAAGCTCTTCCATCCGGTGGCAGAAGGGGGACGGGCCGGGCAAAGTCGACGCTCCACCTCTCCCCTCGCTCCTTCGTCCATTTCCTTAGCTGCATCGCTAAGGGCCGGAACGGCGTCCTCGGATAGCTCGTTCGCGTACTCGGCGTCGAAGCCCTCAACGGTATCCGCACCCGCGTTGTGGCGAACGACGATCGCTTCCGGATTCGCGATGTTCAGCGCAAGGAGCAAGGCGAGCGCGGTACCAGCAGCTATCGACCAGAACCAGGGGCGCCGGCCTGCGACGCCGGCGATCCACAGAGCCAGCGCCACGAGCGCGATGGCGAGCCAGATACAGAAGACCATGCTGTAAAAGCGGAGCATCGAAAGACCGAACGCCTGCTCGTAGAGCGCAAGCCGCTGGAACGCCGAAGCGACGACCAGCAGATTGAGCGCGATGACCGAGCACGCAAGGACCGAGAAGACCCCGCGCGATCTCGGTTCCGATACATCGGCAGTAGCCCGCAGGACGATCAGGGCGACGAGAGTGATGGCGGCGGCGGCCAGCAGCTCGAAGAAGCCTGAGCGCGCGTACTCAGCGTAGGTCAGGCCGGCCGTCTTCAGAACGCGAGCGCCACCTTCGGACACGGCCACGATGCGTGCTACGGCAAAGCCGAGATACACCAGATTGAGCGCGCCGAGAACGATCGCCCACTCCACCTTGCCCAGCCGCGGCATCGTCGCGTCGGGTTCGTCTATCTTCGGCGTTGCGCATACTCGGGCCAGCCCCGCCGCCAGCCACAGCCCGAAAAAGAGCAGGAGCATGTGACTGACGAGATCGACGGCGTCGAACTTGAAGGCGGACGCGAACACGGCATCACCCGAGGCGAGCAGGATCCCGACAACGACGGCCAGGGGAATGGCGATCGCCAAACCGCGCATCGCGGGCGCAAACTTCGTCCCACGCCCGCGCGTGACGTAGCCGAGCCCGAACAGGCCGTTGACCCCGGCGTGCACACCGCGGAGCACCGCCTTCGGTCCGGATATGTCCAAGAGGCTCCCGCCTTGCGCGAGAGAAGCCGCAGCAACCAGACACCCGATCGAGGCCAGGACGTCGAAGGGTACGAGCCAAG
Source organism: Actinomycetota bacterium (assembly GCA_040905525.1). Lineage (GTDB taxonomy): Bacteria > Actinomycetota > JAICYB01 > JAICYB01 > JAICYB01 > JBBDRJ01. The sequence goes on along the minus strand of JBBDRJ010000018.1, from coordinate 134,299 downwards.
GGCTCGTTCGGATCGAGAGCAGAGCGCCGAAGCCAACGGCCACCAACGCAAGTCCGCGGCTCTGCGCATTCTCCAGGTGACCGGTTGCGAACAATACACCGGCGAAGGTCGCGATCAGTATCGATGCACCGACACCCACGGCCTGCGAACGCGCGGCGATGTCGAAGGCGACGGCGGCGATGACGATGGCGGCGGCGAGTAACGGACCGACCGGCGTCGCCGGGCGGGTCCATTCGGGCAATGTGGGTCCGACGGTTGCTGCGCGATCCGGTGCGTCGATGGCCATTTGGATTCCACCCTTTCAACGCACAGCTCTGGACCGCTGATACCAGCACCACTTTGGCCTGCCGTCAACCAACCGCCGTTGTCGCAGGCGGCACCCACGCGGTAAACCTAGGGCATACGAAAAGGAGCGACCATGGCGCTCTGGCCTTTCGACACCGAGCCCGACCAGCAGTTCCCGCTGTACACGAGGGGCAACATCGGCGAGGTCTTCCCGACGGCCGTCACTCCGCTAACACGGACGCTGTTCACCCCCCGTCTAGAGCGCGGCTGGCGACGCCTGTGGACCCGCGACCTCCCCGTCATCGACCCGTCCGACCACGAGTTCCGCATCCTCGGGTTCTTCGGCTCGTACGCATACCTGAACCTGTCGCTCATCAGGCGCGCCGCGGATCTGTCCCCCGGAACATCACCGGAGGAGATCGACCACCAATTCTTCGCCATCGGCGTGAAGCTTCCGTCCCACGAACCACCGGCTGAGCCCGGCTACGAAGAGCGACGGAAGCGTTGTGAGCTCGGGGTCTCCTCGTTGCTCAAGAACCCGCCCATGGCTGCCGTGGAAGCCGACCGTGCGATGGCTGCTGCGTTCCGCCGGATCTCGCGCGACCGCCGGTCGGGACAAACCGACATCGCTTTACTCACCAACATGGAGAACATGGCCGATCGCGTCGAAACGTTGTTCTACGACCACATCCTCACGTCCAGTCTTTCCAGCGTGGCTTTCGGCGGCCTTCAGCAAGGCCTGCGCCAGGTTCTGGGTGAACGGGGAGACGACCTGGCGCGACGCATCGTCAGCGGCCTGGGGGACGTCGACTCGGCCGGCCCGGCCAAGGAGATCGCCGAACTGGCCAGGCTCGAGGGCCACGACTTCGACATCCGCTTCAACGACTTCATCATCGATCACGGCTTCCGTGGCGCGAACGAATGGGAGCTCGCAACGCCGTCGTGGGAACTCGTTCCGGACGTCGTTGGATCGCTGATCGACAAGGCCAAGGGGGCAGAGCCCAAGCGTCCGATCGAGGACATCCGCACCTCGGCGCTCGTTGAGGTCGAAGGAGCCCTCGGCAAGGATTGGCCCGAGCTCGGCTTCTGGCTCGAAGCGGCGAAGTTCTACATCCCAGGGCGAGAACGAACGAAGACGAACTGCATCGTCCTGCTGAACGAAGCCAGGCTGGACGCGCACGAGCTGACCAAAAGGCTCCTCGATAGGAAGGTCCTGACCGACCCCGGACAGGTCTTCATGCTGACCTTTGCCGAGCTCTACACCGCAGCACTCGACGGCGAGCTGCCGCACGACCTGGCGTCAAGAACGAAACGCTTCGAAGAGCTCTCCAAGCTGGCGGCACCGCTCGTCGTGTTCGGCGAGGTTCCGCCGATCGAGGACTGGTTGCATGTGGGCGTAGCCGCCCACGCCGGACCGGTCGACGAGCTTCGCGGCGTCGCCGGGAGCCCGGGGACGGCGAAAGGACGAGTACGTGTCGTTCTCGATCCATACCGCAGCACGCCTCCATCGCCCGGCGAGGTCCTCGTGGCTCCGATAACCGACCCTGGGTGGACGCCGATGTTCATCCCGGCTGCCGCCGTCGTCGTCGAAGTCGGCGGCGAGTTGTCGCACGCCGTCATCGTCGCACGTGAGCTCGGGATCCCGGCCGTGGTTGCGGCGACGGGAGCGTGTTCGGTGCTGCACGACGGCGACACCGTCGAGGTGGACGGCTCCGCCGGATTCGTGAAGGTGCTCGAACGGGCTTAGTCGAGACCGCGCAAGTGACCTGTTTCGTTGATGCTCGCAATGCTACGGATGCCGGCGCGCGAGGCAACCACACGATGGATGGATGCGTACGCCGGTTCGAACCACAAGCTTCGCTGTAGTCCGATGACCTCCGCAAGCGCCACGTTGATAACGCCGCCGTGACACACGGCGAGCACACGCTCGCCGGCATGCTTGGCGATGATGCGGGTGACGGCGTCGACCACGCGCGGCCTGAAGGTGTGCGCGTCTTCGATCAGATCCTCGAGCCGATCCTCAGCCAGCGCACGCCAGTGCGCCTGGATCTCAGGGTCGTCGCTGCTCTTCACCTCTTCGATCGGGATATAGGTCTCCGATCGGCGGTCGTACTCCGCGATGCCGTCCTCGATCTGAACATCGAGACCGAGGGATGAGGAGAGCGGTTCGGCCGTCTCTCGCGCGCGCACCAACGGGCTCGCGTACAAGGCATCGAACCGCTCGGCCCCCAACCACGTGGCGACGGCCTGGGCTTGCCGACGTCCGAGCTCCGTCAGTGGAGGATCGGCGGCACCCTCCGCGTTGATTATGCGGACCGGCAAAGCGTGTCGGACGAGGACGAGTTCCATTACCCCTCCCGTTCCAAGCCGAGCGTCAGCATCAGGTCCTGGTGAAGCTCGAACCACACCGTGTGGTAGCTCTCAACCAACAGCGCATTGAACGCCGTTCGATCGCCGCAAAGCAGGCGCTCGACGCAGTCGTCCAACCGCGCCTCGTACAGCAGGAAGCGTGCGGAGCACGCCGCCATCTGCTTCAAGAAGCGTTTGGTCCGGCCGTGCAACTCGACGAGAGCGTCGATCACTGCATGGTCGTAGGACGGATCGGAGTGGTCGTTTGGGATGTTCATGCCACTATCGCGGCGAACCTGCCAATCGGAGCAGGCCTGGAGAACGGACTCATTCACCATGAGGAACCTGTTGTAGCAATGTTGAAGCCGCTCGTTTGCGCGTAGTCCCTCCTCGGACAGGAGCTGGCCGAGGAGCTCGGCGCCTTTGTTCGTGAGCGTGAAGCCCACGTGCCGTCCGGAGCGCTCGGTCACGACCTCCTCCGAAACGAGTTCGGTCAGTCGAGCCGTTACAGCGGAAAGCTCGTCGCCCGACGCTACAGATGCGCGCACCGGCGAGGCGATCCCCTGGACGCGCAAAGCCATCAGCAACCCCAGATCTCCCACGATGAGGAATCCTACGGGGCAGGCCGCCGCGCCCGCGGCTACCACAAGCGAAGCGTTGGCGGTCGCGAGCTATTCGCCGGAGCAGAGCCGGCGGGCCAGGTCGTCCAGACGCCGCACGCACTGCTGGTCGGTCTGCTGACCAACTCGCGCGATCGCTTCCTTAAGCGAGCGGATCACCTCGGCCTCGACCTCGCATCCCTCACAAGCGTCGAGGTGGGCCTTGAGTTGCTTGGCTTTGCTCGGGGTCATCTCGCCGTCGACGATCTCCTGGATGTGCTCGTAGGTGTCACGGCACAGCTCGTCATGCCGGCGTTTTCGCCAGGCGTGCGTCCCCGGGACGTAGGCGATCAAGCTCATAGCGCCGCCCCACGGTCCAGGGATGTGCCGCTAAGCGCGCGACGCAGGCGCGTTCGCGCCCGATGCAGCCGGCTCATTACCGTCCCGATGGGAATGTCCAGCACGTCGGCAGCTTCCTGGTAGGTCATGTCCTCGACGTCCACGAGCTGGACGACGATCCGAAAGTCCGGCGGCAGGTCGTCAAGAGCGGCCCGGAGTGTCTCGTCCATCTGTTGTCCGACGACGATGTCCTCGGGGTCGGTGACCTCGTCGGGTGCGGGCTCCGGCTCCACGACGCCCTCGTCGGCGAGCAGGAACTCGCGGTTTCTCTGGTCTCGATTGATCGCCGTGTTGCGAGCGATCCGCGTGAGCCAGGCGCGGGGATAGCGTCCGTCGAACCGCTCGATGGCCCGAAAGGCCTTGACCAAGGTCTCCTGGGCGAGGTCGTCGGCCTCGGCCTGCGAGTGGGACATCGCTCGCGCGATCCGTGCAAGGAACGGCATCTCAGGAACGATCAACTCCTCGAAGCGCCGAACCTGTTCTTCGTCGCTTTTGGCTACCTCGTTGCCGCTCTCCATGGCCGTTGCTCCAACCCTACCGACACGACCTGCACCTCGCGGAAGCGGCACTTCCAATGGAACCCGCGGGGTCGGGTTGTGTATTTCGGCCTCACGCGTATGATTTCCAGCGATGCTGCTCGGCGGAGCGCTCCCCCTGCTCGCTGGTCTTCTCGTCCTCGGGATAGCGGCCTTCGTCGTCCTCGGTGTATGGCTGGTGCTGGGCCGGCGCGACGAAGCGCCCCTGCGAAATCCCTACACGGCTTACCTCGGAATAGTGCTGTTCGTTTCGTTCCTTGCCGCGTTCGCGTCTCTGAGGGGCCTGACGTCGTCCATCGCCGCGGCCATCGCCGATCAACCCCTCGGTTACTCGTGTACCGAGCCGGCCTTCACGGACGAAGAGACCATCGATGTCCCACCCCCCGGGGAATTCCTCGACCAACTGCCGCCCGGGATCCGCAGACAGCTGGAGAGCTCAGCGCGGCTGGGCGCTGCGAGTGAACCGCCTGTCGCGGGACAGATCTCGCCCGTCAGGCCGCCTCAGCCGGTGCGACCCGAGTTCGGCGACGTGCGCACACCCGCCTGCATGGCATCGGGTGCTCGAAGCGGTGCCGGAAGGCAGGCAGCGGAGAGCGGCACGATCTTGATCGTTGCTTTGGGAATCATGATGTTCCACGCGCGAGCCGGACAACGGCTCTTGGAAGAGGAGAAACGCGATGCCTGACGAACGACCGGGCCGCCGAGCCTTCCAGATCTACCTGTACGCCGTCTGCCTGGTGACCGTCGTCGTCGTCCTGTTCTCTTCGGCGAGCGCGGTCTACGCGCTCATCCGCATCGCCGCACCCGGAACAACAGCGCAAGGCGGTGACTCCGGATTCGCATTTCCCACGCTCGTAGATGAAGACGCCCCCTTGATCAGGAGCGGCGGCTTCGACACCGGCGACGCCGAACGCGATCGCGGCATCGCGTCACTCGCCGAGAACGGCATATTCGCCCTCGCCGCGGCGGCCATCTTCTGGTGGCACTGGCAGCAATCGGTCCGGCTGAGGGCCGAGATCGCCGCCGAGTCTAGTAAGCCGGCCGCGCCGACACGTACGCGAACTCGTCGCAAGGCTTAGTTGGTCAGTAGTTCGCCGGCATAAGCGCGATCACTCGCGGGAACACGCCTATCCACAGGCCGGCTGCGCCTGCCAGGCCGAGCGCGATGTAGGCGGCAACATGCTTGTAGCGCTTCGATAGTCCGAGCGATGCTAAAGCGCTGGCGAGAGCGATGCTGGCGAGGATCAGAACGTCGGCGCCCACGACAGGCTGAGCGCTCGGCCGCGCGCCGCCGCCGGTGGGACCCTGCGGCGCTGCCACCAACGATGCACCGACGTAATCTGCGTTGATGATCAACCGCTGCGCCGCCGAGAACCGCGGGTGACAGGTCGTTAGCGTGAGCTCGTCTTTGCCGTGCTGGAGCACAACGTTGAAGCCGGCCACCGGATCCACGATCTCCGAGCCCCGCACCTTGTAGCGGTACCGCGCGCGGCCGGAGATGAAGTCGATGATGTCTCCCTGGGCCAGCTCCTGGATGCGGTAGAAGGGAGCGCCGTATGTAGTGCGGTGGCCTGAGATGGCCACATTGCCGTTCTCGCCGGGATACTTAGCCTCGGGCACGCAGTCCCTGCCGCCGTACTCGTCGCAGTCGGGGAACAATCCCGGACCCTTCTTGAGCTCCTCGCGTCCCACGCCTTGGACGATCGCCGTGTCCAGACCGATCTTCGGGATCTTGATCGAGAACAGCGGGTCCCCCAGCTTCAAGCCTTGTGGGGGCCGGGCCGGTGGAATATCGCCTTCTGATATCTCTGCTTGGTCGACTATCGGATTGCTTTCGAGCACCTTCTTGGCATCCACCTGCTGCTGTTTGGTGTAGACACCGGTGCCCCACAGCAGATAGCCGGTGAAGAAGAGCAGGACCAGCCCGGCCGCCACGAAGATCCGGCCGAGGACGCCGATGACGCGCACGATGCGATCGGCCGTCGAGCGGTGTGGAGGACGTGTGTCGGGCGGAGCGTAGGCCACGGGCCTCAGCTTACTTTCGATCGCTCGGAGGGGCGCCATTCATCGGCCAGCCGAAGACGCTCGGCCGGCGGCGGGTGGCTCGCTCGGACGTATCGCCACCACGAGGGCGCGAGGTCGATGAGGTTTCGAGTCGAAAGTCCTCGGTGGGTCTCTGCGAAGGCCTCGCGGTCGTTGGTGATCTCCAACGCATCGATATCGGCCTGTCGCTCGTGCGCACGAGAGATCCAAGCCTGCACGATGCCGATAGCCGAGCTGACGGGGGCGAAGACGAGCAGGACGAGAGGCAGAGCCGCCGGATCACGGACGCTCGAGACACCGGCCCAATCGAGCGCTGCATCCCACGACGCTACGAAACGCAGAACCACGAACAACGAGAGCGACGTGACGGTGCCCAGCACGATCCCCTTCGCCACGTGGCGGCGGCGCCAGTGACCGAGCTCGTGGGCGACGATGCTCGCGATCACGTCGGCGGGCTGGGACAAGAGGTTGTCGAAGATCACGATGCGGCGTGAACCGCCGAGCCCGGCGAAGAAAGCGTTGTCCTTGCGCGTCCGCTTGGAGGCATCCATTACCTGAACGCCGCTGATGCGCATCCCGACTCCCTCGGCCAATGCGCGCAGCCTCGTCGCAAGACCTTCGTCTTCCAGCGGCGTGAACTTGTTGAAGATCGGCATGATGACGATCGGGAACAGGAACGCCAGAACCACACTGAAGAGGAAGAACGCGGCCCACCCGGCCAGCCACCAAAGTTCGGTCGTTTGGATGAGCCACCACAGCGTCAGGAAGAGCGCTCCCTGAAGCACTATCCCCAGCACGAAGCCTTTGACCTCGTCCCCAACGAATCCGCCCGGGGTCTCGGTTGAGAACTCCCATTTGCGTTCGTGGGAGAAGGTCGTCCAGATCGAGATGGGCAGATCGATGATCGTGAGAGCCAGCGTCAACAAGATAAGGACGAACAGCAGCCGCAGCGGCCACGCATCGATGCCGGCAGCATCCGCCAGACGCGGCGCTGCGTCGGTCGATATCACGGCCACGATAAGACCGGCGTTGAGCACGAGCGAGATCGCGCGCGCCACCGTGAGCGGCCGCTGATAGTCCTTTGCCTTCTTGACTTCCTCGGCCGCGAAGTAATCAGCCGGATCAGCCTGTATGCGCCGGTAGGTGTTCATTTCGTGAATCGCATCACGATAACCGCTGCGGCTCGAAATGCACGGTAATGCTGCGCACTTCGTCGTAGCGACGGTGGATCTCGTCCTCGATCCACAGTGACGCGTCGTGAATCTCGCCGATCGTCGTGCCTCCAGGCGCTTCGCAGTGCAGAACGAGGTGCAGGCCATCCTCGGCCTCACTGATGGCCACCTCGTGGCACCGCGTGATCGGATCGTGTCTCTCGGCGACGCGTTGAACGTCACGGGTCAGCCGCGCGCGCTCGGTGCCTACATCGGACCCGCGCATCATGGGTGGCTCGTGCGGTTCGACGTGGATCTCGACCCGCGCGAGCGCCGGTATCTCCTTGCGGATCTCGCGCTCGAGCTCGTCGGTTATGGCATGCGCGTCGGCCAGCGGCGTGGAGGCCGGAACCTTCGCGTGCAGCATCAGCCAGAGCCCTTCCGGATGACGGATGGCCAGCACGTTGTGCACCTGATCGGCCAGCCCGAGACGATTCGCTGCTGCGAAGGTGCGCGCGACGAAGTCTTCTCCTCGTGTGCTCGGCTCGACGTGCACGGTTGCCGTGGCCCCGGGCACAGCGCTCGCAACGGCAGCCTCCACGGCTTCGGTGATCTCGTGAGATCGTTCGACCGACGCCGTGCGGCCGACGCTGATGTTGACCTCGGCATGCACGTTCGGCCCCGACTCCCGGACGCGGAGATCGCCGACGCCCGCGACGCCGCTCACGCCACGGGCGGCCGCCGCGACGCGCTCCTGCAGACCGGCCGGTACCCGATCCATCAAGACATTAACCGCCGCCCATCCGATGCGTCCCGCCATGACCCACATCGTCGCCACGACGACCAGGGCCGCGATGGGATCCCCGGCCGGGAAGCCAAGGCGCGATGCACCGAGTCCGATCAGAACGGCAAGAGACTCACCGACATCTGCCGTCATGTTGAGGGCATCGGCTTGCAGGGCGGGCGAGGAGAAACGGGCGGCCGCGCGCCGAAGCACGCGCGAGCGCCACGCGCCGATGACCAGCGCCGCCGCGGTAACGGCGATCGCGTATACCGGAGCCGTTATCTCGGCATCGTTCACGATCCGGCGCACGGCCTCGGCCCCCACGCCGGCGCCGACGATGAACATGACGAAGGCTTCGCCGAGCGCGGCGAGGTTCTCGATGCGTCCGTGCCCGTAGGGGTGCTCCCGATCGGGAGGCTTTCCCGACAGCCTCACGGCGAAAAGCGTCACCCCCGCGACGACGACGTCGAGGATCGAGTGCAAACCGTCGCCCAGAACGGCAACGGATCCGGTGAGCACGCCCACCGTCGTCTTGGCTCCGGCGAGCAACGCCGTCCACGCGAGCGCCGAGATCGCTACACGAGTCGCGCCCCGTTGTCGGTCTTGCATGGTGGTGTCGGTCAAGGCCGCGCCGTGTTCTCCGTGATCACACGCGGCTCACAGAACTGCAGCAGGTAGTCGGGGCCACCGGCCTTGGAGCCCACACCGGACAAGCCGTATCCGCCGAAGGGCTGGCGTCCGACCAGGGCTCCCGTGATCTTCCGGTTGATGTAGATGTTGCCCGCACGCATCTGCTCGGAAGCCTGCCGGATATGCGCCGGCGTACGCGAGAACACGCCGCCGGTGAGTGCGTACGGGGTGGAGTTCGCGATCTCGAGCGCGCGCCCGAAGTCGTCCGCCCGCAAACAGACGATCAGGGGGCCGAAGATCTCTTCGGTGGCGATGCGTGCGTCCGGATCTTCGCAGGCGGCCACGGTTGGCCCCACGAACCAACCCGTGTCCGGGATGTCGGTGCGCTGAACGAGAACTTCGCCTTCTTCACGAGCAATCTCCTGGTAACGGCCGATCCGCCGGAAGGCGATCTCGTCGATGACCGGTCCGACCACGGTCTCGGGATCTGATGCGGGGCCGACCCGCACCGATCTAGTCGCCTCCACGAGCCGATCGACGACCGCGTCGTAGACGTCGCCGACGGCGATGAGGCGCGAAGCAGCCGAGCACTTCTGGCCCGCGTACGCGAACGCGCTGTCGACGATGGCCGGTACGGCCAAGTCGAGGTCCGCGTCGGCGTCCACGACAACCGCGTTCTTGCCGCCCATCTCTGCGATCACTTTCTTCACGTGACGCTGTCCTCGTCCGGTGACCGCGGCACGCTCGATGATCTGCAGTCCGACGTCCTTCGAGCCCGTGAAGGCGATGACGGAGATCTGCGGGTGATCGACGAGAGCCGCACCCGCTTCTTCTCCGACTCCGGGCAGGAAGGCCAAAGCGCCGGACGGCACGCCCGCTTCGAGAAGGATCTCGATCAGTCGCAGCCCAACACCCGGTGTCTGCTCCGCCGGTTTAAGCATCACCGCATTGCCGCAAACCAATCCCGCCGTCACCATCCCGCATGGGATCGCTAGCGGGAAGTTCCAGGGAGCTATCGCGGCGACGATCCCCCGCGACTGGTAGCCGTAGGAGTTGGACTCTCCGGGGGCTTGCAGCACCGGCGCGCCTTCGGCCAAAAGCAAGACCTCTCGCGCGTAGTACTCGCAGAAGTCGATCGCCTCGCATACATCGGCGTCGGCCTGAGTCCACGGCTTGCCGGCCTCGATCACTTCGAGGCCGGCCAGCTCACATCGCTTCTCGCGCATGATCGCGGCCGCCCGAAGAACCACGTCGGCCCGATAGCGCGGCGAGGTGGCGGCCCACGCGCCCTGCGCGCGGGCCGCGGCCTCGACCGCGCGATCTACCTCGGCCCGGCCGGCCCTCCCCGACCGACAAACGACGCGCCCCGGATCGGAAGGATCGACCGAGTCGATCCTTCCTTGGGTGGCTAAGCGTTCGCCGGCGATGATCAGCGGAGCCTCGAATGCGGCAGAGCGGGCGGCGGCCGATACTGCAGCACCGAACTTTTCGCGAACCTCCGCGGATCGAAGATCGGCGAACGGCTCATTGGAAAAGGCGGGCGAAAAGGCGGGCGAAAAGGCAGGCGAAGAGGCGGGGATGCTCCCGGCCATTGATTGCAGCGTACCCGCAGCGCTTGCGAGGCAAGCGCCAACTGGCGGAGCATCTGTGCATGCCCATCGCCAAGGCCAACGGCATCGAGATCTACTACGAGACGTTCGGGGCGCCGGACGACGCGGCCCTCGTCCTGATAAACGGGCTGGGCTCCCAGCTCATCCGGTGGCCGGAAGGCTTCCGCGACCTCCTGGTGGACGAAGGCTTCCACGTGATCACCTTCGACAACCGGGACGTCGGACTGACCACGAAGTTCGATAGCCCCTCCGCTTCGCTCCGGCGTGACGCCGCGGAAGCGCCAATCGACGAGGCATCGCCCGGTCTTCCCTACACGGTCGACGACATGGCCGACGACGTCGCCGGGCTCCTGGATCGCCTGGGGATAACCAAAGCCCACATAGCCGGGCAGTCGATGGGCGGGATGATCGGACAGGTCCTCGCGATCCGTCATTCCGATCGTGTGCTTTCTCTCGCCTCGATCATGTCCGCGATGGGAGAGGATCCCGTTCTTACCGACGACGTGGACGTCCTCACGATCTTCACCGAGCCGGCGGCCACCGAGCGTGATGAGGCGATCGAGCAGGACGTGCGTCACCGCCGGATCATGGCCGGTCGCGGTTTCCCCTTCGACGAGGACGCTATGCGCGACATCGCGGCACGCACCTACGACCGCAGCTACGCACCTGCAGGCCGAGTGCGCCAGATGCTCGCGGTCCGAGCCGCCCCCGGGCGCGGCGCCTCCCTGGTCAAGCTCACGATCCCTATCGTCGTGATCCACGGCACCGACGACCGGCTCGTCCCGGTGGCCAACGGTCGGAAGATGGCCGATGTCATCGAGCGGGCCAGGCTCGTGACGATCGAAGGCATGGGCCACGATCTTCCGAAGGACGCGTGGCCGCTGGTCGTGAACGCGATCGTGGCCAACGCGCAAAAAGCCGCCGTCGGAAGCTAGTGGATCCGGTTCGTCCCGAATACGAAGGCGCGGGCATCACTAATCTCGTGCGCGGTCTGCAATCAAAGGCCGCGTGGGTGCCGGATCCCGCGCGCGAAGCCGATTCGGTCGTTCTGCTCATCCTCGACGGACTCGGCTGGAACGAGCTCCAGCGGCGGCGCGAGCGATTGCCTAATCTCGCGGCTCTCGACGGTGGTGCGATCACTTCGGTTGTGCCATCGACCACTCCGACCGCACTCACTTCGATATCGACGGGGTTGTCGCCGGCCGCACACGGCGTTGTCGGCTACCGGATCTGGCTCGGGCGCAACGTGCTGAACGTCATTCGCTGGGCGATGCAGGGACAGACCCCACCCGAACCGGATGAGATTCAGCCGCGCGAGGCCTTCGGCGGACAGGTTCTTCCAGTCGTGTCTCGTGCCGGGTTCCGCGATTCGAAGTTCACCGCCATGCTGTACCGAGGCGCGGCGTTCCACGGTTATCACTCGACGTCCGGGCTGGTCGAGCATTGCCGCCTGCTCACCGGGCAGGGCAACAGGTTCGTGTACGCGTACTACGACGGACCAGACCTCGTCGCTCACGTGCACGGCATGCGGGACGGGTTCTTCGAGCGCGAGCTCGGATTCTGCGATCGATTAGTGGACGAATTGCTGCACGCGTTGCCGAAGACAACGGCACTAGTGGTGACCGCCGACCACGGCCACGTACATTTCGACGAACGCATCGAGCTCGGTGGCCTTCTGGACGATATGTGCGTTGCCCAATCGGGCGAGAGCCGCTTCCGCTATCTGCACGCACGCGACGGAGCCGCGGCCGATCTGCTGGAGGCAGCCAGCGCGCTGTTCTCCGATCGGGCCTGGTGCTTCACCCGCGACCGGTTGATCGACGAGGGATGGCTCGGCACCCGTCCCCCGTCCCCCGAAGTTCGCCGCCGCATCGGCGACGTCGTTCTCGCGGCGTACGCCCCCATCGGGTTCGTTGATCCGAACAATCCCGGCGAAGGACTTCTCCGAAGCGGCCATGGAAGCCTGACGTCCGACGAGATGCTGGTTCCGCTCGTCGCCGCGGCCGGGCGCGGCTGAAGCGTCCTCGGCCGTATATTGACCCCCGCCATGATGGACACCGACACGATCAACAGCGGGTACTTCCGATCCCCGTCCATCGCGGGCGATCGCATCGTCTTCATAAGCGAGGACGACGTGTGGACCGTTCCTCGCTCTGGAGGTGTCGCCCGCCGGCTCACATCCAACCTCGGCCCGGTCGGGCGCACGATCGTCTCGGGAGACGGAGAGTTGATCGCGTTCACGGGAACCGAGGAGGCGCACGCCGAGGTCTACGTCATGCCTGCCGACGGGGGCCAGGCTCGCCGCCGCACCTATCTCGGCTCTCTCACCGCCGTGCGCGGTTGGACGCCCGACGGTCGCATCCTCTTCATGAGCGACTCCGGCCTGGCCAACCGCGGCGACTACCGCGTGTACGCGCTCGACCCCGATGGAGGGATCCCGGAGCAGATCAACGTCGGCCCGGCCACCGAGCTGGCCTACGCACCGAACGGGGAAGGAATCGTCCTCGGCCGCCACACCATCGACCCCGCCCGCTGGAAGCGGTATCGCGGAGGAACGCGAGGCGACATCTGGATCGACGCGCAAGGTCGGGGAAGTTTCAGGCGTTTACTCAACGTCGAGGGGAACCTTGCCTCCCCCTTGTGGGTCGGAGGTCGTATCTACTTCCTGTCCGACCACGAAGGCATCGGCAACCTCTACTCCTGCACCCCAGCGGGGCGGGACGTCCGCCGCCACACCGATCACGACACGTACTACGCGCGATGGGCATCGACGGACGGACAACGCATCGCCTATCAGCTGGCCGCGGAGATCTGGACTTACGACCCGGCGACCGACATCTCGGAAAGGGTGGACGTCGACTTCCGGAGCCCGCGCATCGGACGCAACCGGCGCTTCGTCGATGCCAAACGTTTCCTGCACAGCTGGGGCGTCCACGGCGATGGGCACGCCGTCGCGCTCGCAACTCGGGGAAAGTTGTTCACGATGCCGTTGTGGGAGCTGGCCGTACGTCAGTACGGCCAGCGCGACGGCGTGCGCTACCGGCTTCCGCACTGGACGAGCGACGGGGAGGCCCTCGTCTGCGTCTCCGACGAAGGCGGCGAGGAAGCCATCGAGGTCTATTCCGCCTCCGACGCCAGCCGGACGAAGCGACTCGACCGCGTAGACATCGGCCGGCCGATGGAGCTCGTCACCTCACCCACGGCCCAACAGGTCGTCTTGACCAATCATCGCAACGAGTTGATCTGGATCGATCTGAAGAGCGATCGAAGCCGCGTGCTCGATCGGAGCCCTCATCGCGTGATATCGGGGCCGGCCTGGTCACCCGATGGCCGATACGTCGCGTACAGCTATGCGTCGACGGCTCGCAACGCCTCCATCCGGCTGTGCGAAGTGTCCTCCGGAGCCACGCAGGACGTGACGCGCCCTGACTTCTTCGATTACTCGCCCGCCTTCGACCCCGAAGGCAAATACCTGTACTTCTTGTCGCACCGGATCTTCGATCCGGTTTCCGACACTCTGTTCTTCTCCTACGGGTTCCCCCGGTCGGTCCGCCCACATCTGATCACGCTGCGCGACGCCGACCCCTCGCCCTTCGTTCCCAAGCCCCGCGGCTTCGGATCCCAGCCGAACGAAAAGAAGAATCCCGAAGCCGGCGCCGACAAGAAGGCCAAGCGCTCTGCCGAGAAAAAGGACTCCAAGTCTGCACCCGAACCGGTCGCCGTCGATCTGGAAGGCATCCATGACCGTGTGGCCGCCTTCCCGATGCCCGAGGGCCGCTACACACAGGTGCGCGGCATACGCGGAAAGGTTCTGTTCACAAGCTGGCCCGTAGTTGGCACGCTCGGCGACGACATCTTCGAGGTCGACGACAAGAAGCCCAAAGGCAAGATCGACGTATACGACCTGAACGAGCTGAAGCTCGACACCATCGTGCAAGGCGTCTCGGCCTTCCAGGTCTCGGCCGACGGATCGACGCTGGTCTACCGGGCCGGACCCAAGCTTCGAGCGCTCAAGGCCGGCGAGAAGCCGGATCCCAAGGCCGAAGACGAGCCGGGACGACGCAGCGGATGGATCGATCTGGGACGCGTCCGCGTCTCCGTCGACCCGGCGACTGAATACCGGCAGATGTACCGCGAGGCTTGGCGCTTCCAGCGAGAGCACTTCTGGGTCGCAGACATGTCCGGCGTGGACTGGCGTCGGATCCACGATCGCTACCGCCCGCTCGTCGAGAAGGTTGCGAGCCGTATGGAGTTCTCCGACCTCATGTGGGAGATGCTCGGCGAGCTCGGGACATCCCACGCCTACGAGATGGGCGGCGATATCAAGCCGCCGCCGCAGTACCGGGTCGGCTTGCTCGCGAGCCGGGTGAGCTTTCGCGGTGGCCACTGGACGATCACCCACATCGTGCGCGGAGACAGCTGGGATCCACAGCACAACTCGCCTTTCGCCGCACCGGGGGTTCAGGCCAGGGAGGGCGACACGATCCTCGCCGTCAACGGCCAGGCGGTCTCAGAGGACCGGCCGCCGCACTTGCTTCTCGTCCACCAAGCCGGCGTCGACGTCGAGTTCGTCCTGGGCGATACGCGCGGACGCAACCCGCGCACGGTCGTCGTCAAGACCTTGGCCGACGATTCGGGCCCTCTTTACCGCGAGTGGGTCGAGACGAACCGGGCCTTCGTCCACGAGGCAACAGCAGGAAGGGTCGGGTACATCCACATCCCGGACATGGGGCCCGAGGGGTTCTCGGAGTTCCACCGGTACTACAGCGCGGAGATGCACCGCGACGGCCTGATCATCGACGTCCGCTACAACGGGGGCGGCCACGTGTCATCGATCATCCTCGAGAAGCTCGCGCGCGAACGAGTCGGTTATGCGGTCACGCGCTGGGGCGACCCGGAACCGTACTGGGAAGACTCACCCGCCGGGCCGCTGGTGTGCATAACCAACGAGCTCGCCGGATCGGACGGCGACATCTTCTCTCACGTCTTCAAGATGAAGCAGATGGGCCCCGTGGTCGGGAAGCGAACGTGGGGAGGCGTCGTCGGCATCAACATGCGCCACGTGCTCGTCGACAACGGGATCACGACGCAGCCCGAGTACTCCTTCTGGTTCACCGACGTCGGGTGGGGGGTAGAGAACTACGGGACGGACCCAACGCACGATGTCGACATCTCACCGCAAGATCACGCCGCCGGCCGTGACCCCCAGATGGACACGGCGCTGCGCCTGATGCGCGAAGCGCTGCGCAAGCACCGTCCGCTGGAACCGGACATGACCAAGCGTCCCCGCCTGGCCCTGCCGTCGCTTCCGCAGCGAACCGCTAAGGACAAGAAGCGGTGACCCAAGTCCTCGTCACCGGCGGCACCGGAAATCTCGGACGCGAGCTCGTCCCGCGTCTCGTGGCCAAGGGCTACGACGTGAAGGTTCTCTCCCGGCGCGCCAACCCCGATCTGGTCGCCGGAGTTCAATCGGTACAGGGCGACCTCACCACCGGTGAAGGTCTGGACGCCGCCCTGTCATCGGTCGACGCGATCGTTCACTGCGCGAGCGGGGCGGGCGACTCGGGCCTGCGCGGCATGGGCTACAAGTTGCCTCGGAAGACCGACGTCGAGCCGACCGAGCGTCTCGTGGCCAAAGCCTCGGAGATGGGCACGCCCCATGTGGTCTACATCTCGATCGTCGGCGTAGATCGAGTGCCCCTTGGGTACTACCGGGCCAAGCTCGAGACCGAGGGTGTGATTGAACGCAGCGGATTGCCGTACTCGATCCTGCGCACGACGCAGTGGCACACGCTGGCCTTCGAGTTCTGCCGGCGGCTCAGCGCCGCTCCCATCGTTATGGCGCCGAAGGGCTTCAAGTCGCAGTTGCTCGACGCCGGCGAGGTCGCCGACCGGATGGTGGCCATCGTGGACGCCGGTCCGTCGCAGCACGTGCCGGACATGGGCGGCCCCAAGGTCCTCGACATGCGTTACATCGTCGACACCTACCTGCAGGCCGTCGGAAAGCGCCGGGCCGTGTTATCGGTTCCGATCCCGGGCAAGGCGATGGCCGGCTTTCGGGCGGGCTACAACCTCACCCCCACCCACGCCGACGGACGCATAACGTGGGAGCAGTGGCTGAGCAGTGCTACTTGATGACCACTACCTCGACGTCGCCTTCCCGGCGCAGGACGTTGACTCCGACGTCCTCTTCGTGACGATGCAACCTGAGATCGACGGAAGCATCACCGACGCGTAAGCCGTTTATCTCGAGCTCTCGCAAGAACTCGGGGAGCACCGGTCGGATCAGCGAGATCTGCTTCGTCGCGGCATCTATGGTCAGGCCCATGCACGCGCGGAGCAGAAGGAAAACCGAACCGGCGGCCCACGACTGAGGCGCGCAGGCCAGCGGGTATTCGATCGGACCCTGGCTCGGTCGTCTCGGGAATCCGCAATATAGCTCGGGCAGACGTTGAAACTCGAGGATGGTAGACGCGTCGAGCAGGGAGCCGAGGATGCGCTGCGCGGCCTCCTTGTGTCCGTAGCGCGAGAGCCCGTAAGCGATCATGGCGTTGTCGTGCGGCCACACCGATCCGTTGTGATAGGTGATCGGTCCGTACCGCGGCTCGGTCGTGGCCAGCGTCCGGATCCCCCACCCGGAGTAGAACGCGTCGGACAGCAAGGTTGTAGCGACTTTGGCCGCGCGCTCCGGGGAGGCGATCTCCGCCAGCAGGCAATGTCCGGCATTCGACGCCCGCACTGCGCACGGACGCTTGTCGCCGTCCAGAGCCAAGACGTATGTGTTCAGCTCATCGGACCAGAAGGCGACGTCGAACGACTCGCGCAACGAAGTGGCCTGCTTCGCCAGCAGCTCGGCCCGGTCCTCGAAGCCAAGGGCGGCCGCGACCTGTGCACCACGACGCTTGGCCCAGTACACGTAGCCCTGCACCTCGCAGAGGGCGATCGGCGGCGGAGCGATCTCGCCCGTGGCATGGAACACCGAGTCGTGCGAGTCCTTCCACCCCTGCTGGACCAGTCCGCGCTCCGATCCGCGATACTCGACGAATCCGTCGCCGTCGGCGTCCCCATAGCGATCGATCCATTCGAGGGCGGCGTCGATGTTGGGCCAGATCGACCTTATGAAGTCCAGATCACCCGTCACTTTGAAGTACTCGCCGGCCAACGCGATGAACAACGGCGTGGAGTCGACCGAGCCGTAGTAGTTGCCGAACGGAACCTCACCGAGCTCCGCCATCTCGCCGTTGCGCTGCTCGTGGACGATCTTTCCCGGCTCCGCCTCGCGCACCGGATCAGCTTCGGTGGCTTGCGTCGCGGCGAGGTAGGCGAGGACCCCCCGGGCCAGAGCCGGATCCACCCAGAGCAGCTCCAGCGCCGTGATGATCGAATCGCGCCCGAATGGTGCGCTGAACCAGGGGACACCGCCGTAGGGGAAAGGTCCGTACGGCGTCTCCGTGATCATCATCCGCAGGTCGGAGAAAGATCGGGCCACCCAAGAGTTGAAGAGCTCGTTTGACGTTCGAACGGTTGTCTGTCCGGCCGACATACGCTTCTGCGCCTCACGCTGGCTCACGATGGCCGTTGCGTAGGAATCCACCCGACGAATCTCCGGACCCTGGTCGCACACGATCGTCGCGAAGATTTCGCGCGGCGAATGGGGCGGAACGTTGACCCGGTAATCGATCTCCGAGTTGTCCGGTGTTGCAGGAGAGGACGGAACGACCCGGGCTCTGCGCTCAACGCCGTCGAGTCCGTCGTAGGCCACGACGACCGAACCGTCCTGAACGCGGGGTTCGTGGATCGTTCCCCGCTCCGAGCGAACAACACCGCGGACCTCGAAGATGTCGGCGAAGTCCGCCTCGAATGCGAGGGTCAGGTCGACGTCGAGGTCGGTCTGCGCGTAGCTGAAGAGCCGCAGCCGCTGATAACAGGCGCCCTCCCAAAGAAAGATCGATCGGAAGATGTGCAACGCACCACGCGGGACGAAGATGCCACCAATGGTCATGTCAGGATTGGTGAGGTCGACGGCGAAGACGATGTTGTCCTCGCTGACCGACGACCCGAGCAGCAGTGGACGCTCACCTCCCAGACGCAGCACGGAACGCGACAGGTAACGAGTGCCGTGGTGATACAAGCCTTGCTCACCGCTGCCCAGGCGCCGTACGTCTCCGTACAGGTCGAAGATGGCGAAAGTATGGCCCTGCTTCAGGACCCGCGTTTGGTTATCGGCCAGCGGTGACGTAGCGAGGATGTAGAACTGATCGCGGACCCTGACGACCTCGGACACGATCTAGTCCGACGACCGCATGCGCTCGTCGTTCTGAGCCTTCCGCAAGGCGATGGCCGCCGCGTCCGGCGGCGGGATGTCGGCGAGGACTCCGACCGGATGCTCTTGTACCTGCTTGTAGACGGACAGGTAGTCCTCCGCCATCCGGCGGGCCGAGAACCTGTTCTCGAACTCCTCCCGGCACTGGGTGCGGTCGACGGCCGACACGCGTTCGGCGGCCGCAACGGCGCTGGACAGATCGTCGACGACGAAGCCCGTGACGCCATCCTTGACGACCTCGGGGACCGACCCGCGCCGGTAAGCGATGACCGGGGTTCCGCACGACATCGCCTCGATCATCACCAGACCGAAAGGCTCGGGCCAGTCGATCGGGAAGAGCAGCGCTATGGCGTGACCGAGGAACTCCGCCTTTTCGCCCTCGCCGATCTCGCCGACGTAATCGATATCGGGTGCATGGAGCAACGGCTGGATGGTGGTCTCGAAGTACTCGACGTCCACCCTGTCGACCTTGGCCGCGATCTTCAACGGGACGCCCAGCCGGCTGGCGATGGCTATCGCGCGGTCAACACGTTTCTCCGGTGAGATCCGGCCTAGGAAGGCGAAATAAGAGCCCGGCTCCGGGTGGAACGCGTAATTGTCCTCGGCCAGCCCGTGGTACACGGTCGCCGTCCAGTTCATCCACGGCATCGGGAACCGCTGATCGTTCGAGATGGAGACGTTCGGCAGATCGCGGAACTCCTGATAGAGCGGTTGCAGGTCGGGCATGTCGAGCCGGCCGTGTTGGGTCGAGACGTGGGGCGTCACCAGGCGTCGCGCCATGGGGAAATGCAGATAGCCGAGGTGGTAGTGCACGACTTCGAACTCGTGCTCCAGCTGTTCCACGCGCTCGAGCAAGAGGATGTGGTGGGCGATCTCGTCTATGCAGTGCTTGTCAAGACGCAGGCTGCGGTGGGTTCCCGGAGCCAGGAGCGCTCGCGTCTCCGAATCGCCAGCGGCGAAGAGCGTGACGTCGTGGCCCTGCCGGACGAGCTCTTCGGTCAGATAGGAAACGACGCGTTCGGTCCCCCCGTAGTACTTCGGGGGAACGCTTTCGTACAAGGGCGCGACCTGGGCGATCCTCATCTTTAGATACTCCTACCCTCCCATGAGCCGCGATGCACCACGTCGTCCAAGGAGCGCCGGCCTCGCTTCAACGAGGGTGACGGCTCGTCGTCGGCGGGATAGCCGATAGCGATGGCTCCGATCGGCGTGTAGGCCTCGGGGATGCCGAACGCGTCTCTGAATTCGGCGGGACGGAAGATCCCGAAGAACAGAGCGCTCAGTCCCGCGTCGACGGCGGTCTGAAGCATGAGCAGAGCGGCAAATCCCGTGTCGATGTGCCAGTAGGGAACGGGCCACCGGTCCGGATTCCGGTCCCGGAATCCCTTGTCCGGTTCTGCGTAACGGTCCAGATAGGCATCCTGCGAGGACAGGGGCACGATGATCAACGGGGCCTGGAACAAGCCCGGCCACCGGAATCCCTGGCGCCGGTCCCAGGGAAACGTGACATCCCAAAACCGCTTGGTCTCGTCGGATCCATCGAACACGAGGAAAGCCCACCCCTGAGTGAATCCGGCCGAGGGCGCATGAAGAGCGTTTTCCAGGATGCGGTCGAGGACGTCCGTAGGGACCGGTCGATCCTGGAAGTTGCGGACCATCCTTCGTTTCCGCACAACGTCCTGGAATTCCATCGGGAATAGAACTCTAGACCTGTTGCTCGATACCATCCCCGCGATGACGGAAACGTGGCTGGGGGATGCCTGCTCGCTCGTCGACGCCATGCGCGCCGGTGAGCTCACACCGCTGGATGCGCTCGAGGCGTCCCTGAAGGCGATCGAGAACTCGACCCTGAACGCTTTCTCGTTCATCGACGCCGAAGGTGCGCGTGAGCGCGCCGCAGCAGCGGATACGAGCCTTCCCTTCGGCGGCGTGCCGGTCGGGATCAAGGAGCTCGACTCGATCAAAGGCTGGCCGCACGATGAAGCCTCGCTGGTTTTCCGCGACCGCAAAGCCACCTACACGAGCACCTGGGCCACGCGGCTGTTCGGAGCGGGTGCCAACCCGGTCGGCCAGTGCACGGCCAGCGAGTTCGGCGGGCTCAACGTAAGCGTTTCCAAGCTGAACGGCGTCACCGGCAACGGCTGGAATCCGGCGCGGACGGCCGGCGGCTCGTCGGGAGGCAGCTCCGCCGCCGTCTCGGGCGGACTCGTACCGATCGCCAGCGGTGGGGACGGGGGCGGGTCTATACGGATACCCGCAGCCTTCAACGGGCTGCTGGGCATGAAAGGAACCGCCGGACGCATCCCGCGCGGACCTCGCACGGAGATCGCACCAATGACGGTGGTCCTCGGGTGCGTAGCCAGATCGGTGCGCGACGCGGCCCGGTGGTACGACGTGTGCGCCGGCTACGACATGCGCGACCCGTACAGCCTTCCGAAGACCGAAGGCTGGGAGAGCAACCTCGGCTCCCACGAGCTCAAGGGTCTGCGGGCCGTCATATCTGCGAACCTGGGATCGGCCGTGGTTCGTCCCGAAGTCGCCGACATCGTTGCCGAGGCGGCCGAGGCGCTGGCAAAGGACGTGGGGCTCGTCCTCGTCGACGCACCGGTGAAGATGCCGGAGCTCGGCTTCGAGTGGGCCGTCTCCAATCTCGTGCAGCTCCACAAGGCTCTTGAAGGCCTGTGGCCCGGTTGCAAGGACGACCTCACCGAAGAGATGGCGTTCGGCATGACGATCGCCGAGCAGGCTTTCAATCTTCAGGTCGCTGCGCGCGTCGAGGCCCAGCGAACGGATGCGAACGAGGCCATGGCCGCTGTGTTCGACCACGTCGACCTGGTGATCAGCGCGACCAACCCCGACGTCGCTTATCCGGCCGACGTGACCCTGAACCTCCGCGTGGGCGAGCAGAAGGTCGGCCCGGAGAACAACGGAGCGCTGACGATCCCGGCCAACATCGTCGGCAACCCC
The DNA here is from genome assembly GCA_040905525.1 of Actinomycetota bacterium. GTDB lineage: Bacteria > Actinomycetota > JAICYB01 > JAICYB01 > JAICYB01 > JBBDRJ01. The sequence goes on along the minus strand of JBBDRJ010000018.1, from coordinate 112,623 downwards.
GCGGTGTCGATACCTGTCGGAACCTTCGAGGGATTGCCGGTGGGCATGCAGGTGATGGGACGTCACCACAAGGACGCGACGCTGTTCGACCTGGCCCTGGCCGTAGAACGCGAGAGGCCCTGGCCGCTGACGGCGCCCGGCGCGCCGGTCTAGTACCTACTTCTCTTCGATCTTCACTTCCTGCAAGACCACGTCGTCGCGCGGACGGTCCCGGTTATCCGTGTCGACCTTGGAGATCGCGTCGGCGATGTCTTGGCCCTCTTCCACGATGCCGAAGATCGTGTGGCGGCCCGTGAGGTGCGGCGTAGCCGCCACGGTCACGAAGAACTGGCTCCCGTTGCTGTTCGGGCCGGAGTTGGCCATCGCGAGGTAGCCCGGACCGTCGAAGGACGGCCCGCTGTCGACCTCGTCGTGGAACTTGTATCCGGGGCCGCCGGTGCCCGTCCCCAGGGGATCGCCGCCCTGGATCATGAAGTTCGGGATCACGCGGTGGAAGACTGTTCCTGCGTAGAGCGGCTCCGACCTCTTCCCGCCTGACTCCGGGTCCGTCCATTCCTTGGCGCCGGTGGCCAGACCGACGAAGTTCTCGACGGTAACGGGTGCGGAATCCGGCAGGAGTCGCACCTTGATCTCACCCAGGCTCGTCACGAGAGTTGCGTAGGTCGGCATCATGTTCTCCTTGAGTTGATGGGTCCGCAGTCTAAGCCGCAAGGGAGGTAGCTGTGGTCGACACGTCGGATATCGAATCACTCGATCCGTTCGATCTGATGGACGCGGAGTCCGAGCGACTCCATCGATTCTTTTCATCTCTGAGCGGCAAGGAGTGGGAGCCCGAGACACGCTGCGAAGGGTGGCGGCGCCGCGAGATCGTCTCTCACTTGGCGGGCGGAGACACGTATCACACGACCTGTCTCGACGACACCGTCTCGGACCTCTTCGCCGAGGCCGCGAAGAACGGCGCCGAAGGAGGCGACGGATTCAACGCCTGGCAGGTGAACATCCGAGCCGATCGCTCTGCCGCAGAAGTGTTGGAGGAGTGGTGGCGCCTCAACAGCGACGTGCGGAAGCGGATGCGCGAACGCGGCCGGGATGGTTCCATGTCGAGCTCCGTCGGGGCCTACCCCGTCGGTTTGATGGGGTTCCATCTCGTCAATGAGTACGCGACTCATTACGACGACATGGACGGACCCGTCGATGCGTCTGAGCGCGCCGGGCGCACGGCCAACCGCGCGAAGATCGCGCTCTTCGCGATCAAAGAGGCCGGGAAAGGTGAGGTCGAGCAGCGCGGCGATCGCTACGTCTTTCGGGCCGGCGGAGAAGAGTTCGAGCTGAGCCAGCACGATCTCGTCGAAGGCGTGACCGCGCGCCTACCTAAGGATCATCCGATCTCTCAAAGCCTTCGCGACGCGCTGCGAGCTCTGGCTTAGGTCCAGTCCTTCGGCAGGACGTCGTAGTCGGCGGGCAGCGGATCGAAGTCCGGGTTGCGCTTCTGGACGAAGCTCTGCACGCCCTCCTTGAAGTCGGGGAATCCGAACGAGCGCGTCATCAGCTGGTTGGCTTCCTTCACCGAAGGTGCCAGGTCCATGTTCCAGTGCCGGTAGATCTCGGCCTTGATCGTGGCCATCGACCGTGGCGAGCAGTGATCGATCAGGTCCTTCGCGTACTCGCGCGTGCGTTCCACGAGCTCTTCCGGCGCGAAAACCTGGTTCACGACACCGAGCTCCTTTGCTTCCTCGGACAAGAACACGCGGCCCGAGTAGAGAAGGTCGAGAGCCGCTGCGTGCCCGATCAGTCGCGGAAGGGCCCACGAGCTGCCGTGCTCGGCGATGAGTCCACGCCGGACGAAGGCCGTTGTGAACTTCGCGCCGGCGGCGGCAAAACGCAGGTCGCACATGAGGGCCGCGCAGAACCCGATCCCGGCGCAGGCACCGTTGATGGCCGCGATGATCGGCTTGTAGATCGTGGTGGGGAACCAGATCGGACGGTCGAGCCCGGCATCCGATTCGTCGGTGGAGGCGTTGCCCTGCAGGCTGTCCATGTCGGCACCGGCGCAGAAGCCGCGCCCGGCCCCAGTGACGACGATCACGCGGACGTTGTCGTCGGCCGCCGCCTGCTCCAGCAAGGAGTAATAACGGCGGGCCAGGCCACCGGTCCACGCGTTGAGACGGTCTGGGCGGTTGAGCGTGAGCGTGGCGATCCCCTCGGAGACCTCGTAGGAAACGACGTCGGTATCGGTCTTCGTGTCCGTCATGGCACTCCCCTCTCGTTGCGGTGGCCCCAAGCGTCGTTCATGCTCTTTACAGAGTCAAAACCCATCGCTGAGGCGCTTCCTGCCGAAGCGAGGAAGGGCCTCATTGACCACGGAAGAGCAGGTCTTCGACGCGCCGATCTCGCCCGTTATGGCGGAGGTCGTCGAAAGTCATCGCGCAGACCCCTACCCCGTCTATCGCCACTACCGAGAGACCGCGCCGATGCACCGCGCCGATCCCGGCCTTTGGACCCTCACGCGGTACGACGACATCCTCGCCGTCCTGCGCGACGACCGCTTCTCCGTCGATCCACGCAAAGCGACCGCCCTCGCCGAACTACGCGAGGAGACGATCGAAGCCTCGGGCGACGATAGCTTCGATTTCATGGGGAACGCGGCCGGGCGCGTGCTTCTGTTCACCGACCCGCCGGACCACACGAGACTGCGCGTCCTGGTCAACAAGGCCTTCACGCCGCGCACCGTGGAACGACTTCGTGCACACATCACGGAGCTGGTGAACGGGATGCTCGACGACGTCGCCGGCAACAAAGAGATGGACGTCATCGCGGATCTCGCCTATCCGCTGCCAGCACTGGTGATCTGCGAGCTCATGGGTGTGCCGCTGGAAGACCGCGATCTGTTCCGCGGTTGGTCTGGGGACGTCGCGCCGATCCTCGATCCCTGGCTGCCGCCCGGAGCACTCGAGAAGGCAATGGGCACGCTCGGCAATTTCGCCCTTTACTTCCTGGGGCTGATGGAGAAGAGACGCGAAGCTCCGCAGGACGATCTCGTCAGCGCGTTGCTCGCAGCTGAGAACGAGAAGGATCGTCTCGCGAACGACGAGCTGATGGCGCTGTGCGTCCTGGTCTTCATCGCCGGGCACGAGACGACCCAGAACCTCATCGGCAATGGGTTGCTCGCGCTGCTCCGGAACCCCGATCAGATGAGCAAGCTGAGCAACGATCCGTCGCTTGCGAAGAGTGCCGTTGAAGAGCTCCTGCGTTACGACTCCCCTGTTCAGCTCACGGCTCGCACCGCGACCGCAGAAATAGAGGTCGGTGGGACGGTGATACCCGAGGGCGAGCTCGCCGTAGTGCTTCTCGGAGCCGGCAACCGCGATCCTGCTGTTTTCACCGATCCCGACCGTCTCGACATCACAAGAGAGAAGACATCCGTGTTGTCCTTCGGCGCCGGTGCGCACTTCTGCCTCGGAGCCGGTCTCGCGCGCTTGGAAGGACAGATCGTCTTCAATGCGCTCCTGAGCCGATTCCCGAACCTGGAGCTTGCGACCGACGAACCGCAGTGGCGGGACACGATCACACTTCGAGGCCTTCATTCCCTACCAGTGAGGTGGTCGGCATGATCGAGACGATGAACGGTGTGATCCTCGCGGTACGCGACGCAGCCGCCGCGGCCAAGACCTACGAAGCGATCTTCGGAACCGAGATCGCACGCGAACAGCACAGCGATCTGATCGGCGCCGACGTTACTTCGCTTTCCTGTGGCACCGACCTGATCCGGCTGGCCGTGCCCACCGGTCCGGGCCCGGTCGCCGACTACGTCGACCGCTGGGGAGAAGGGCTCTACGGCGCCGTATTCACGACCAAAGATGTCGGCGCGCTCGGTAAACATCTGGCTACGCAGGGGGTCGGGTTTACCGAGGAGCACGACCACCTCCTTCTGGATCCGGGGAAAACGTTCGGGCTGAACACGTTCGTCGGGCCCTTAGTGGAGCGCGCACCGGTGGGTGCGATCTCGTTCATCTACGAAGTGACGCACCTGGTGGGCGACTGGGAGGCCGCCAATCAGTTCTGGACCGACGCGTTCGGGATCGACGGAGCGAAGTTCTCTCCCATCAAGAGCGACCAGTACGGATACGAAGGCATGCTCACCCTGTTCGACCCACCCCGCCTGCTCGACCGCATCGAGGTCGTGTACCCGCACGACACCGAGAAGGCGATGGGCAAGTTCTTCCTTCGGCGCGGCGAGGGTCCGTACATGTTCTTCACCGAGTGCGCCGACGTTCCGGCTCTGGGTGGGCGTCTCAAGTCGGCCGGCGCCCGCTTTGCCGGCAACCCTGACCACGACGGCGCGAGCCTGTTCCTGCACCCGAGCTCGACCCACGGCGTGTTGATCGGCGTGAGCGCGAAGAACGTGGCTTGGACCTGGTCGGGACGCCCGGAGCTGGCCAAAGCTCGCGATTAGTACCTCACGTTTAGTCGCTACGCTCGACATATGCCGGAACGTCCGGAGATGCAAGCACTCGCCGAGCGACTCGGCGAGCACATAAAGGGAAAGACCCTGCGCCGGATCGAGCCGTTGCAGTTCTCCGCGCTCAAGACCGTGTCCCCCGGCCCCCAGGAGCTCTTCGGCAAGGCGGTCACCGGCGTGGGACGCCGGGGGAAGTACGTCTTTCTCGACTTCGATGGACCGCGGCTGCTCTTCCACCTGTCCCAAGGGGGCCGGGTCGACATCGAGGAACCCGCGAAGTCGACACGGCCCAAAGGATCGGTGGCGCGCATCGTCTTCGAGGGACGTGCGGTCCTGATCAAGGAGTACGGGACGGATCGCAAGGCCGGGTGGTGGGTCTTGGCTCCCGGCGACGACGGCCCGCTGGTGAAGCTCGGCCCGGAACTCGACTCGCCCGAGTTCGTCGAGCTCATCCGAACCTCGGACGACAACCGCCGCATCCACACGATCCTGCGCGACCAGCGAACCGTAGCGGGCCTGGGACGCGGCTACACCGACGACGCGCTCCACCTGGCGAAGCTGTCGCCCTTCGCCTCGCTCAAATCGCTGAAGCCAACCGAACGAGAGCGCCTGCTCGAGTCCATCGCCGCCGTGCTGGAGGACGGACTCGTGCACGAGCGCAAGCGAGCCGGCGGACTTCCTACGAAGCTCGGCGATCACTGGGTCGTCCACAACCGGGCCGGCGAGCCTTGTCCGGTTTGCGCATCCGATCTACGACGGGTGTCGTTCGAGTCACACGAGATCACGTACTGCCCGACGTGCCAGACCGGAGGCAAGATTCTGGCCGACCGCCGGATGTCTCGCCTCATCCGCTAGCGAGGCAGAGGGGCTCCAGGACCGATAGCCTCGGCTCCCATGCCGTTGGACGTCGTTACCGCAACCAAGCATCTGTCGCGTTCGGATCCGGTCATGCGCCGGATCGTGAAGGCCGTCGGTCCGTGTGCGCTGAAGCCCGGCGCCCGGGGCGACAACTTCACGACGATCCTGCGCGCCATCGTCGGCCAGCAGCTTTCGGCCAAGGCCGCCGAGACGATCTGGCAGCGCCTCGTCGCACTGCACCCCAACGGACGCAAGATCCTGCCCGTCGACATCCTTTCCGCCACCGTTAAGCAACTACGCGCCACCGGTATGTCCAACGCCAAGGTCGCCTACGCGAAAGACCTGGCTCAGCACGTGGTCGGCGGCGAGCTCAGGCTCAACGGGATCGGCCGCTACGACGACGAGCGGATCATCGCCGACCTCGTGGCCGTCAAGGGCATCGGGCGGTGGACGGCCGAGATGTTCCTGATCTTCAAGCTCGGACGCCCCGACGTCTGGCCCGTCGACGACCTCGGCATCCGCAACGCCGTGAAGCGCGCCTACAACCTCGAACCCACGAAGGACAACATGGCGCGCGTGGCGGAGCCCTGGCGACCGTGGCGATCCGTCGCGTCCTGGTATCTGTGGCGAAGCCTGGCCCTCGACCTGCCCGGGGGCGCGGGGGTGTCCCCCGCTTCCAAGAGCGGCGCCCAGCCCGTCTGAGATGTCCCGTCCGCGCCCCCGCCCCCGCCGGTCGTCGACGCCCCAGATGCTCAAGCTGTTCGCCCGGTCGATTAGAGACGCCGTCCGCGGATACCTGAGGAGGCGTCGTCCTTCCGAGGGCGAAGGCATCGTCACCGATCCCGAGGAGCGCCGCGCGCAGCTCGCCCGCATGGGCACATCGCTGGGAGCCCGCATGGGTGCGGCGCGCGTCCGGACCATCGGTCGCAGCAGAGAAAAAAAGAAGGAGATCAGGGAAGAGGCGGCCATGCGCTCGGCCTCCGACGTCCTCGAGGTCATGGGGAACATGAAGGGCGCCGTGATGAAGCTCGCCCAGATGGCGTCCTTCGCCATCGACGGGCTTCCGGACGGCGTGCAGAAACAGTTGGCCCAGCTGCAATCGGCTGCGCCGCCCATGGCCTACGAGCTCGTCGTCGACGTCGTCGAAAGCGAGCTGGGCACCCCGCCCGAGAAAGCTTTCGCGAGCTTCGAGCCCGTCGCCATGGCCGCGGCATCGATCGGTCAGGTTCATCGCGCGCAAACGCACGACGGACGCGATGTCGCGGTGAAGGTTCAGTACCCGGGCGTCGACAAGGCGATCCTCGCCGATTTGCAGAACGCCGACATGCTCTTCCAGACGGTGTCCGCGATGTTCGGCGGATTCGACGCCCGCGCACTGCTGGAAGAGGTCGTGGAGCGATTCTCCGAGGAGTTCGACTACTACAAAGAGGCCGCCAACCAGGAGTACTTCGCCGACAAGTACCGCGGCCACACCTTCGTGAAGATCGCCGAGGTCGTCCCGGAGCTTTCGGCCGAGCGCGTTCTGACCTCGGAGCTGGTGTCCGGACGCCGCTTCTACGACGTGCTCGGCGACTCTCAAGAAGAGAAGAACCGCTACGGAGAGATCATCAACCGCTTCGTCTACGGGTCGGTGAATGTCGACGGGCTCTTCTCGGGAGACCCGCATCCGGGCAACTACATCTTCATGGACGACGGACGGATCTGTTTCCTCGACTTTGGATTGGTCAAGCGCCTCGACGCAGACGAGCGACGCCTGGTGCGTGCGCCGGGACTCGCCATGGTGCACCGCGACCCTCAGCTCCTGGAGTCATCGCTTCGTGACCTCGGAGTGATCCCCGGCGGAACCATCGTCGACAACGAGCGGCTGTGGGAGTTCTTCTGCGCCATGCTTCGTCCGATCGTCGACAACGAGCCGTTCCGATACACGCGCAAGATCGTCGGCGATACGTTCCGCGACGTAGCCCTTCCCGACTCTCGGTTCCGCGACATCCAGGAGATGCTCCAGTTCCCCGCGATGCTGATGATCTGGCAGCGCTACACGTTCGGCACGGCTGCCGTGCTCGGCCACCTCGAGGCCGAAGCGAACTGGCACGCGTTCGCACGCGAGCACCTGCTGGACGAACCCCCGTCCTCGGAGATCGGAGAGAAGTGGTGAAGAGGATCGACTTGGATCACGTGGCGATCGCCGTCAACGACGTCACCGAGGTCCTCAACGCTCTCGTCGGCGACCTCGGCGTTCCTGTGATCTTCGGTGGAGTAAACATCGGATTCCGCGCGATGCAGGTCGAAGCCGGGAACCTCCGCATTGAGCTCCTCGAGCCCTTCAACGTGGAGGCCAACGACTTCCTCGAGCGCTTCCTCGACCGCGACGGCGAAGGTCCCCATCACCTGACGTTCAAGACCGACGACATCCGCGGCGAGCTGGAGCGCGTGACGAAAGCCGGTTACCACCCCGTCGGGGTGAATATCGAAAACGACTTCTGGAAGGAAGCGTTCATCCATCCGAAGGAAGCCGGCGGCACTGTGGTGCAGATCGCGCAATCGGCCTTCGATGCCGTCGACTTCGACGCCGTCGCCGGCGAATACGGCCCGGGTCGCTGGTGGCCGGAACCGCCGGAGCCGGCAGCCGTGCGAGCTCATCTGGATCGCGTCGTGGTAGCCACCGACGACATAGATCGCTCGCTCGGCCTGTACCAAGCGCTGCTGCAGGGCGAGGTGGCCGACGGTGGAGAGGGATGGATCGAGCTCATCTGGCCGGCCGGCGGACGGATACGGATCGAAGCCGGTACGGCCGAGCCCGGTATCGACCGTTTGGAGTGGAGCTACGACGGGCCGCGCATCGCCCTACAAGCTGGGGGGACGACCTTCGTCCTCGGGCCCGCGTGATATCGGTGCGTCCGTCATCACGTCAGGCGGCGTGGGGGTAACCGACGCCGCTTGTCCTTGTCCACGGGCGCGCTTATCGGCGCGCAAGCTGAGGGTGATCGTCACCGCAAGGACGACGGCGATCAGGCCGAGGCTGGCCCACGTCGGCACGTGATACCACTCGACGATCAGCATCTTCACACCAACGAACGCAAGGATCACACCTAGCCCCTGATTCAGGTAGCGGAACTTGCCGGCGAGTCCGGCGAGGCAGAAGTACAGCGCTCGAAGACCCAGAATCGCGAAGGCATTGGCCGAGAACACGATGAACGGTTCGCGCGAAACGGCGAGGATCGCCGGGATCGAGTCGAACGCGAAGAGCACGTCGGTCGTCTCGATGAGGATCAGGACCGCGAACAGCGGAGTTGCGATCAGCCGTCCCGTCGAACGCGTGAACAGCTTCTGACCGTCGTAGGACGTCGATATGGGAACCACGCGCCGGATGAGCTTGAGCGCGACGTTGCTCTCGGGGTGCACTTCTCCCCCCGAATGACGCGCGAGCTTGACGGCCGTGTACAGCAAGAACGCGCCGAAGATGTAAAGCACGAAGTCGAACCTCTCGAGGAGTGCGATCCCCGTGAAGATGAACAGACCGCGTAGGACGAGGGCCCCGAAGATTCCCCAGAAGAGGACCCGGAACTGATACATCCCCGGTACTCCGAAGTAGGTGAAGATCACCGACCAGACGAAGACGTTGTCGATCGACAGACTCTTCTCGATCAGGAATCCGGTGATGTACTCCGTGGCGGCTTGACCACCGTACGCCCAGGCCAGCAAGCCGGTGAACCCAACTCCGATCGTGATCCACACGGCCGACTCGATCGCAGCGTTTCGGAACTTCACGTCGTGGGGAGTTCGATGGACGAGCAAGAGGTCGGCGACGAGAAGCACCGTGAGTGCCGCGCCGAGCACAGGCCATGTCCAGAAAGGCACGTCGAGCGAGACGAACGGCTGTTGACCGGCCGTCTGGGCCGCCGCCGCGAGGTGCATCATGCCGTCCCAGCCTCTCTCTCTGACGTGTCTTGTCGAGCCACCGAATACGACCTGCTCCCTCCGAGCCTAGGTCGAATCTCCTCCCGCGCCGGTTTGGACCTCTCTGGCATCCGTCGACAAACTAACAAGATGGAAACGCGGAAATTGGGAAGCGTCGAGGTGTCGCTGGTCGGGCTGGGCTGCAACAACTTCGGCATGCGGATGGACGAGGCCGGCACCAAAGCCGTCGTGGACGCATGCATCGACGCCGGGATCAACTTCTTCGACACGGCCGACGTATACGGAGGTCGCGGCAAGTCCGAAGTATTCCTCGGAAAGGCCCTCGGCCCCCGCCGCGACGAGGTCGTGATCGCCACGAAGTTCGGCTCCCCCATGAGCGACGACGGACAGTCGCAGGGCGGCAGCCCGCGCTGGATCAAGCAAGCCGTAGAAGACAGCCTCAAACGGCTGGGCACGGACCGAATCGACCTATACCAGCACCACTTCCCCGATCGGGACACACCCTTCGACGAGACCCTCGGGGTACTGCACGAGCTGGTCCGCGAGGGCAAGGTTCGCGAGATCGGATGCTCGAACTATGCCGGCAAGCACATCGACAAATGCACGCGGATCGCCGGCGACAAGGGCCTCACGCCGTTCGCATCGGCACAGAACAACTACAGCCTCCTCGAGCGCGGTTTGGAAGGTGACGTCGACGACGCCTGCGAGCGCAACGGGCTCGGCCTGTTGCCGTACTTCCCACTCGCCTCAGGATTGCTGACCGGCAAGTACAAGTCCAAGGACGACCGCCCCGAAGGCACACGCATAACACTCATGGCCCAGGCCATGCCCGAGCGGGCCGAGCAGACGCTGACCGACGAGAACTTCGAGATCATCGGACGTTTGCGCACCTTCGCCGAGGCGCGCGGCCATACGCTCCTCGAGCTGGCCATTTCCTGGCTGGCCTCCAAGCCGGTAATCGCCTCCGTCATCGCGGGCGCGACCAAGCCGGAGCAGGTTCGCGCCAATGTCGATGCCGCGGGCTGGCGGCTGAGCGATGACGAGATGGAAGAGGTCGGGCGTCTGGCGAAGCGTTAGGTGACGTCGCGCACGCGAAACGCGGCGTAGCCGAGGGCTACGAGAACAGCGACGTAGGACAGCAGCACGAACGTCGGACGCCAGGCCGATAGGACGACGAACTCGAACGACGCGCCCCCGTCACTCCCGACGGTGAAGTCGTTGGTGATCGGCCGCTCGACCGCATAGCCCAGGAACTGCGGAACGTTGCGAAAGAGAAGCCAGGGACGTAGAAGTCCGTCGCGCCAGAAGGCGAGAAGCGGATCGATCACGCCGGCATAGGCGCCGCCGATCGCGAATGCCCCGGCTGTGCCCCGCGTGATCATCGCGATGCTGCCTCCAGCCGCTGCGAACACTCCGGCCAGTCCGGCCGCCCGACCGGCCGACTCGGCGACCGATCCCCAGAAAGCACCGTTCGCACCTTCCGTCGTTCCCCGCCAGAACGCGACCGGAAAGTGGATGAGCACTACGAGCAACAGCAGGACGGCCACGGCCGCTGCGCTCACGACAACGATGGCCGCAAGCTTGGCCAAGAGGACGCGACCGCGCCGCGGCTCCCACGTCAGGAAAGTCGCGATGTTCCCCGATCCCCATTCCGCACCGACGAAGGACGCGCCGAGGAAAAAGGCCACCACGGCACCGAAGATGGCCCCGCCCTCGACCATCGCGGAGACGGCATCGGTGTAACGAAACGTCTTGTCGTAGTACTCGACGATCTCGGAGACCGCTGGGCAGTCGAAGAACGCCTCACCTAACGCGTCTTGCCCTTTCTCGGCGATGCGACTTCGTTCCTCGTCCGCGAATCGCTCGCAGTCGGCGATCTGCTGCCGGGCGCCGGCGCGGGCCGACTCGACGTTCGGGTCCGATGTGCCGAGGTTGAAGATTGCCACCGCCACTACGCCGGCCACTGCACCGAGAAGCGCGACGCGGAACAACCGGCGCTGCGACGCGCGGCGGATCTCGGTGAGGATCAAACGCATCATGATTCCTCGCCCGTGAGCTCTAGAAAGACGGCTTCGAGGCTGATCTCCTCGGGCCGGAGCTCCGTGAGGTAGATGCCGGCCTCGGCTAGGGCTCGCGTGATCCTGGCGGGGCCTTGCGACTGCGCGATCACGCGCAGGCTCTTGTCCCCACGGAACGTCGCCATCAACCCGGCCTGGTCGAGTGCGCGCTTCGCCTCTCTGATCTTGGCGGCTCGAACGACGAACGCATTTCCTCCGCGGACGGCCAGCACCTCGTCCACCGGTCCCTGCGCGATGCAGCGTCCGCGCGAGAGGATCGCCACCGAATCGCAGATGGCCTGAACCTCGCCGAGCAGATGGCTGGACAGGAAAACCGTTCGTCCGTCGTCGGCGAGCGATCGCAACAGGTCGCGGACCTCCTTGAGGCCCGCTGGGTCCAGCCCGTTGGCCGGTTCGTCCAGCACGAGCACTTCCGGATCCTTGATAAGGACGGCGGCCAAACCGAGACGTTGCTTCATCCCCAGGGAGTAGGTGCGGAAGCGATCGCCGGCGCGATCGGCCAACCCGACGCGCTCGAGCGCTTCGTCGATCCGAGCTCGCGAGAACCCGCGCGCTCCGGCCAGCAGTTCCAGATTCGTCCGGCCCGAGAATCCGCCGAAGAACGACGGCGTCTCGACGATCGAACCCACTCGGTCCACTACTTCGGCAAGCCCTCCGCGCGTGTTCGCGCCGAGCATCCGGCACTCACCTTCGTCGGGACGGACCAGGCCGAGCAGACACCGGATGGTCGTGGTCTTGCCCGATCCGTTGGGGCCGAGGAATCCGTAGACGCCGCCGGCCGGCACCCGGAGATAGAGCCCGTCGACGGCGAGGTTGGCACGGCCTAAGCGGCGGCGAAACGTTTTACGAAGGCCGACAATCTCGATCGCCGTCAAATGAGATCAGGCGGGGACGGCCGTCCTCTGCCGTGACGCGATCAGATCGTGAACGGCTTGCTCATCGTCCGCGCGCAGGAGCTCGACGGGGTCGGGCGTACCGTTCACGATCGACTCGAAGAACTCCTTGCGGTCCTGGTAGGTCGGAAGCGTGGACTTCGCCCACTCGCGATAAGCGTTGAGGATCTCGGCCAGACGCGCGTACGGCGCGCCGTAGGTCTCGGCGATCTCGCGCTTCATCCGCTTGGCCAGCGCGGGCGAGGCACCGGCCGTAGAGATCGCGATAGCGATGGGTCCGGTGCGCGTGATGGCCGGAAGGATGAAGTTGCACAACGGCGGTACATCGACGACGTTGCAGAGCATTGCCCGATGCTCGGCATCGTTGAACACCTGAGTGTTGAGATCCGTCTTCTCGGTGGCGGCGATCACGATGAAGGCGCCCTCGAGGTCGGCCGGGCCCTCGTACGAGCGTTGCTCCCATTTGATGGAGCCCTCGTTCGCGAGCTCCTTCAGGGCATCCACCGCTTCCCGCGCGATCAGGGTGACGTCGGCGTCGCACTCCAGCAGACCGTCGACCTTCTCGAGGCCAACCGGACCGCCGCCGATGACCACGCAGCGACGTCCGACCAGCTTCAGGCAAGCCATGTAGAACGTGATGTCGAGCATGTCCTTGTCTGTCACGGAGTCAGTCTAGGCCGAGCCGAACATAGTGATCGCTCGGAGCTTCGATCTCTTTCAGAGCGTCGTGGAGCAGGTCGGCCGCCACCTTCTCGAGCGGTGTACCGGCGAGATCGGCGTCCTCGCCCGGATCGTTTGAGATGTCGTAGAGCTCGTTGCCGTCGAAGGGACCCCACGCCCAGAAGGGGAGCATGTCCCCTTCCCGGAAGGGTTGGCGGATAACGGGGATCGTCGACCCCGGCATGTGGTCGAGGATCGCGCGGTCGTCGGGGACCGGCAGCTTCAGATCCGCGAAACGCCAAACGGGCATAGTCGACCAGCGGTTGGACCACAGGCTCTGCGGCACGTTGGCGCCCACCGGTGCTCGCGCGTACTTCTTTCCTTCCCAGAGCAGGTGGATCTCGCGGCCCCAGATCCCCGAGAGCATCCAGTCACGAACCGACGTCGACTCCCCCGTGATCAACGGGAGCAGAGAACGACCGTGCGTCGGGTGACGGAAGGACGCTCCGAACACGTCGACGATGGTGGCTGCGATGTCCACTGATGTCGTCAGGGCGTTGATGGTTCGCGGCTCGGCTCCCGGCCAGCGGACGAGCAAGGGGATGTGTCCCATCGTCTCGTAGATCGGGATGGGCGGCTTCCCCCACGCGTCCTTCTCGCCCAGGTAGTGCCCGTGGTCTGTCGTCACGATTACCGCCGTGTCGTCCCAGTACTCGTTGTTGTCGATTGCGTCGAGCATCCGGCCGAACCATGCGTCGATCATCGTGAGCTTGCCGCCGTACTGGGCGCGCACCTGGCGTGCCTGTTCGGACGTGAGCACGCCCCGCTCCTGCGCGCCGCGTATGTACGGCGGCCAGATGAGGTGCGGTCCTTCCCAAGCCTCGTCGTACATCGAGGCGTACGGCTCGGGTGTGTCGAAAGGCTCATGCGGGTCGAACTCGTCGACGAAGAGCAGGAAGCGCTCGTAACGGTCGGCATGTTCGGGCAGGCCGTCCATCGAGTCCCGGCCCGAGCTCGCCTGCGCCTCTTCGTCGAGCCAGCGCGCGGCCGCGGTCATCGTCCGGGGGCCGGGGAAGTTCTCCTCGCTTCGGAACCAGCCGCGGGAGGTGTCGTAGGGCAGCCAGCCGCGACCGAACGACGGCGCGCCGAGCCACGACGCGTCGGGGCGCGTGCGCCAGGGGTCGCCTTCGTGCCCACGCTGGTAGTCCCACGCGGAGAAGCCCACGTGATAGTTCTCGCCGCCGCTCTCGAACAGGTGCGGGTGATCACTGACAAGCTTCGTGCACACACCTTCGCGTCGAAGCGCCTCGGTGAGCGGCTCCTCCCAGATCTCTATCGAGCCCCACGGCTTCCATGGAAAGTCCCATGCACCACATAGCAGGTCGTGCCGCGCAGGCATGCAGGGCAACGCGCCGGAGTAGTGGTTCTCGAACTTGATCGCGCCCTTCGCGAAGCGGTCGAGGTTGGGCGTGTCGAACTCGCTGCCGTCCCCGTAGGCGTCCAGGACATGGCGATTGAGGCTGTCGAGCAGAACGAATATTACGTTGCAGGGCCGACTCTCAGGATGGAGCGTAGCGACTCCTTGTGATCAGTCTTCAGTCACGCGCTAGAACGTAACCGGCAACGCCACCACACCGCGCAGGATCGGCGCCGGCCGCCACTCGAGCTTGTCGGTCGCGATCGCGATGTCGGGGAATCTGCGAACGATCGTCGACAGGGCGATCTGGCCCTCCAGGCGCGCCAGCTGGGCACCCAGGCAGAAGTGGATCCCGGCCGAGAAGGACAGGTGCGGGCACGGATCGCGGGTCAGGTCGAGCATGTCCGGATCCTCGAAGAGCTCCGGATCGCGGTTTGCCGAAGCGAGAAGCGTCGTCAGCCCCTGACCGGCGCGGATGGTCTTGCCGCCGATCTCGACATCTTCCAGGACGACCCGTCCGGTGAACTGGACGGGAGAGTCGTAGCGCAGCAACTCCTCCGTTGCTTTCCGCTCGATCCCTTCTTCACTTCGCAGACGTTCGAGCTGATCCGGATTTCGCAGGAGAGCGATCAATCCGTTGCCGATGAGGTTCACAGTCGTCTCGTGCCCGGCCACGAGCAAGAGGAGCAGCATGGCCAGGAGCTCGCCGTGACTGAGGAAGTCACCGGCTTCCTCTGCCCGGAGCAATGCCGTGATCAGATCGTCGCCGTCGTCGCCGGATCGCTTGGGGATGAGCTCGTTGAAATATGCGATGAGCTGGTTGCGTCCCTCCAGGGCGCGCATGGCGATCTGCATGTCTTCGATCGGGCCGAGAGCGACCGCGATCTTGGACGACGCTTCGCGGAAGAAGTCGCGGTCGTCCGCCGGCACCCCGAGCATCTCGGCGATGACCGTGATCGGCAGGGGGTAAGCGAAGTCGTTGACGACCTCCATCTCTCCACGCTCGGCGACTCGGTCCAGATTGGCGTCGACGAGCTCTTGGATGCGCACCCGAAGCCGCTCGACGGTTCGTGCGGTGAACGCTTTGTTCACGAGGTTCCGCAGCCGAGTGTGATGGGGCGGATCGGAGCCGAGCATCGAGCGGGGGAAGTCCGGGTCTTCGGCGCCCGGCCCGCGTTCGGCCGAGAACCGATCGTGATCGCGCAAGACGGCGACTATGTCGTTGTAGCGCGTTAGCGCCCACGTCCCACGCGACGCGTTGTAGTGCACAGGGTCGCGCTCGCGCAGCGCGCGGTAATGCGGATAGGGGTCGGACAGAAAGGCCTGATCGGTCCAGTCGAAGGTCTGCGTAGGCGTGGTCATCGGAGCTCCTCAGAGCCAGCTATATGACAGTCCTACTGTAACGTTCCTGCCTAGCGAAGTCCCAATCGGCCGCGAAGGCCGGACACGACCGACTCGGCCATCTCTCGAACAGCGGCCGCTCCTCTGATGGGCTCGAAGGCGTCGGCGGCTTCCTCGAGCTGGCGGGCTTCCGATTCAGTGAGCTCGATCTCGGCCGCAGCGACGTTGGCCTCCAACTGCTCAACGCTCGAGGCACCCGGGATCGCGACGACGTTGGAATGGCGCACCACCCAGGCCAGCGCGATCTGAGCCGGCGTGCATTGATGACTCGCCGCTATGTCACGAAGCGCACCTATCAGCGTTGTGGCTCGCTCGAGGTTCTCGGGCAGGAACAGCGGGTTGGAGCGACGCGCCACTCCGGTCGGCACGTTGTCGGGGTCGTAGCGCCCGCCGAGAAGCCCCTGCGCCAACGGACTGTAGGCGATCACGATGCGTCCCTCGCTGCGCGCGAAGGGGACAAGGTCGACGAGCGGACGCCGATCGACGAGGTTCATACGGACCTGGTTCGACAGTACCGGCATGCCCAAAGCCCGATCCGCAGACATCCACCGCGACAACGGATAGTTGCTAACTCCTGCGTGACGAACCAGGCCGGCGTCGATCAGCCGGCGCATCCCGGTCATCGCCGTGCCGTCACCGACGACAGGATTCGGCCAATGGATCTGATAGAGATCGAGGTTCGTCACGTGCATGCGGGCGATGCTCGCCTTCGCCCGCTGCTCGACGATCGGCGCAACGGGCATCACTGGAAGGAGCTTCGTCGCCAGGAACGCCTCGTGCCGCCGCTCGGCGATGGCCCGGCCCACGATCTTCTCGGACCGCCCGAATCCGTAGAGCTCGGCGGTGTCCACAAGGTTCACGCCGAGATCAAGTGCTCGGTTCGTTATTTCGATCGAGGTCGTCTGGGCGTAGTCGTTACCGTACCCCCAGTCCCATGAACCGAATTGCCAGCAGCCGAGCCCGATGACCGAGAGTCTTGCTCCGCCCGCTTCAACGAATCGCATGACGCCTCCCCCGAAGACCTGAGACCATCGGAGTATGTCACTACCCGTTAAGCCTCCCGTGAAGCCGATGCTCGCCAAGGGCAAAGACGAGGTCCCACGCGGCGACGAGTGGATCTACGAACCGAAGTGGGACGGCTTCCGAGCGATCGTCTTCCGTGATGGCGATCTCGTACAGATCGACAGTCGTAACGGCCGTCCCCTTAATCGGTACTTCCCCGAGGTCGAGGAGCTGTTGCGTGACGCATTGCCCGATCCATGCGTCGTCGATGGCGAGATCATCCTGCCGTCGGATTCCGGGCTCGACTTCGACGCTTTGCAGGCGCGGCTTCACCCGGCCGCGTCGCGCGTGAACAAGCTGGCCGGCGAGACCCCGGCCAGCTTCGTCGTGTTCGACATCCTCGGCACCGACAAGAACCTGTGTGACGAACCGCTCGCCGAACGGCTGCGCGTCCTGACGGGAGTCTTCGGTAAGAAGCGTCCCAAGGAACCCGGCGCACCGGCGACGTTGCCCGGTCCGACGTTCCATCTCACACCCTGCACGGACGATGCCGACGTCGCGCAGGACTGGTTCGTCGAGCTGGAGAAGGTGAAATGCGACGGTATCGTCGCGAAGAAGCTGACACTTCCTTATTCGCCCGGCGACCGGGTGATGATCAAGATCAAACACAAGCGCACGGCCGACTGCGTCGTGGGCGGGTACCGCCCGCACAAGCACGGTGGCGTCGGATCGCTGCTACTGGGGTTGTACGACGATGGGAACCTGCGCTACATCGGCCACACCGCGTCGTTCAGCGCTAAGGAGCGCAAAGAACTGGTCAAGATCCTGGAGCCGCTGCACAACGTAAGCGGCGCCGGGTTCGGGGCGCCGGAAGAGTGGGGGCCCGGAGCTCAGAGCCGCTGGACGGGCGGTAAGGAATACGAGTGGACATCGATCGAACCGACGCTGGTGTGCGAGGTCACCTACGACTACGTGCAATCCGGCCAGCGGTTCCGGCACGCGGCCGGATTCGTCCGCTGGCGTGACGACAAGAAGCCGGAGGAGTGCACGTTCGACCAGCTCAGCAACTGATCCGTTCGACCGAGGTGTAACGTGGGGTGGGTAGCTTGAGCCCAAGGGGATAGGATGCGCTCGCGAATCCTGGCGTTGCCTGTGGTGCTGATACTCGCCGCGCCGGCCTGTACCTCCAACGAGCCAGAGACGGCTCCGTCGCCGACGGTTGCGCCCTCGAGGAATATCGCCGTTGAACTGAGGGAGTTTTCCGTAGGGCCAGATCCAGACGTCGGAGCCGCCGGCGAAGTCGAGTTCACGGTGGAGAACACCGGAGAGGACATTCACGAGTTCGTTGTCATCTCCACCGACCTCGATCCCGGCCAACTACCAACGAAAACGGACGGATCCGTAGACGAAGACCAGGTCGATGGCGTAGACGAGATCGAAGATATCGAGCCTGGGGACAGCCAGACTCTTACCCTCGATCTTGATCCCGGCCCGTACGCCCTGGTCTGCAATCGCGTGGACACCGAAGACGGGGAGACCGAAGTCCATTACAAGCTTGGGATGCGCACAGCGTTCACGGTTCGCTGACGAAGCGAACTCCGCTAGTTGACCTTGCGCTCCTTGCCTTCCCAGTACGGCGCCCGCAGGTCTCGCTTCAGCACCTTCATCGCACCGGACAGGGGTAGCGGCTCGGCGCGGAACTCGACCGACCTGGGCACCTTGTAGCCGGCGATCCAATCTCGCGTGTGCGCGATGATCTCGTCCTCCGTGGCCGTGGCCGTTTCGTGCAAGACGATCACGGCATGCACGGCCTCACCCCACCGCTCGCTCGGGATGCCGAACACGGCGACCTGCAGCACGGCCGGATGCTTCGAGATCGCGTTCTCGACCTCGCTGGTGTAGATGTTCTCGCCGCCGGACACGATCATGTCCTTTACGCGATCGACCAGGAAGAGGTAGCCCTCCTCGTCGAGGTAGCCGGCGTCCCCCGAGTGGTACCAACCGCCGCGGAAGGTCTGAGCCGTCTCTTCGGGGCGCTTCCAGTACTCACGGAGATACGAACCCGAGGTCATGCACACTTCCCCGACCTCACCGGACGGCAAGATCTTGCCCTGGGGATCTTGGATAGTGATCTGGACACCAGGGACCGCTCTCCCGGCCGAGCGCAGGAGCGTACCGCCGCGCCGGTGATCCTCTGGCGTCAGTACCGTGGTCACGGCTGTGGCCTCCGTCATGCCGTAGGCCTGATACAGCTCGACCTGCGGAAGGAGCTCCATGACTTTCGTGAGTAGCGCTTCCGGCATCGGAGATGCACCGTAGGCGAGCAGACGCAACGATGCGAACCGGGAGGGATCGAAATCGGGATGCGAGAACGTCATCCCGATCATCGTCGGCACCATCGTCGTCCCCGTCACCTGATGGGTCTCGATCGCATCCATGACGACTTTGGGGTCGAAGGCCGGGATCGACGCAAGCGTTCCACCGACGGTAGCCGTCCCGACAACGCTGAACACCGAAGCACCGTGGAACATCGGTGTTTGGTTCAGGTAGATCTCGTCTTTGTCGATATCGATGGCCAGGAAGACGCGGTAGTTGTGCAGCGTCCCGGCTCGCTGGTCGATGAGGACGCCCTTGGGCAGACCGGTCGTGCCGCCCGTGTAGTTGAGGATCACCGGGTCGGACTCTTCGGTCTCGGGTGGGATGTCGGTGCTTCCGGCGGCAACCAGGTCCTCGTAACGCACGTCATGAGCGGCGTCGCCCTCGCCGATGAGCACCACCTTCTCGAGGTCGGGAAGATTCGGACGGATCTGTTCGATCACGCCGGCGAACATCGCATCGGTGAGCACGACCTTCGAGCCGGAGTCCTGGAGGATGAACTCGAGCTCTTTCGGCGCCAGCCTGATGTTGAGACCGTTGATGATGCCGCCGCCCATGAAGCACGCCTGGTAGAGCTCAACGAAGGCGTGGCTGTTGAGAGCCAGGATCCCCACGCGGTCGTCCCGCTTCACGCCGAGCTCTGAGCCCAGAGCGTTGGCCAGGCGGCAGACGCGCTCGAAGTGCTGCTCGAAGGTGGCCCGGTACGGGCCATCGATCATCGCGGTCTTGGTTGCGTTCCGCGCGACCGAAGGAATCAGCTGCCGGTGATAAACGAGCTCTTTGACGACGAGATCGCGATCCCCCATGTTCTCCCCCTCTTGTTCCTTCCCGCGGATGTTACTCGTCGGTGACCCGGCGCCGCGCCTCGGTCTGCAACTCTTAGCCGTTTCTTAATCTCTTTTCATTTACACCCCTCACCTGCGTTAACGGCGCTGCACCGCCCTGACCAGGTGATGTTTAGCGATCTGATCGCTTGGGCACTCGGCGATGGAACTTGCACGTTCTTACGACGTCACCGTCGACAAAACCGGGGGAAGGATGTAGTGAATGTCGTCTGCAACACGACACGGCAGATGTAGCGGAAGTTCAAGCCGCGTGTAGGTCTGGTTCATAGCGTCCGCGCAGTCTCGACACCGAGGAGGTCTCTTTCGTGCGACTAGATGTCGTGATCCCCGCCCACAACGAGGAGAAGCGGATCGGTCGCACACTTCGTGCGTACCGGGCCAGATGCACGTCGCCCGACACCCGCTTCATCGTTGCGCTCGACCGATGCACGGATCGAACGATCGACGTGGTGCGCCGCCATATGTCGGCCGACCACCGGGTCGGCCTCCTGCAGTTCCCCAAGCTCGGGAAGGGCGGCGTGCTCATGGAGGCGTTCCGTGTCTGTGAGGCCGATCTCATCGGCTTCGTCGACGCAGACTGCGCGACACCGCCGGCGGAATTCCTCCGGCTCGTCGAGGCGGCCGAAACGGCCGACGGCGCCATAGCGACTCGTTACCATCCCGCGGCCGTGCTGCCGAATCGACGGTCGATGAGCCGGCGGTTGACGAGCGTCGGCTTCTCACTCGTCGTCCGCAACCTCTTCGGACTCCCGTACACCGATACGCAGTGCGGGGCGAAGGTACTTTCCTACGATCTCGTTCGACGGATCACTCCGTTGCTCTCTTCACGTGACTTCCTCTTCGACGTGGACGTGCTCGTCACGGCGCGACGTTTGGGCTTCACGATCGTCGAGGTGCCGACCATCTGGATCGACCGCGATGGCAGTCACGTGAACGCCGCGGCCGATGCCAAGAAGATGGCGGTCTCCGCGCTGCGCCTGTGGCTTCACCACAAAACGATCCCCTTGCCCGACGACGACACGATCGAAACCAGCGAGCGCGTCCCGACCCTCGTTCCCTCCCGCGCCGCGTCTTAGAGCCGCTGTTCTAGATGCCGAATACCGACATCGCGATCGTGTCGCTGTACCCACCAGCTGGTAAGCGCCACGCCGGACTCAGCGGTGTGGCGTCCTACACGGCGAACCTGGCGCACGCGCTGGCCGGCGCCGGCGCAAATGTGGATGTGGTCTGTGCTCATGAGCCGGACGAGCCGGCAACGTCCAGCGACGGGTCGGTGACGGTGCGGCGGTGCTTCCGTCGGGGCCCAACCGCGCTCATCGACGCGGTCGCGGCAGCCAGGTCCACGAACGCGCCAGTAGTACACGTCCAGTTCGAGCTCTTTCTCTACGGCGGAGCCCTTTCGCTCGCCTGCCTGGTCCCGGCGCTCGCCGCCCTTCGCCGCGCCGGGCGTCGCGTTGTCGTAACACCGCACCAGGTTGTCGACCCGGGTGCAGTCGACCGCAATTTCGTCCGCATGCACCGCGTGCGATCGCCGAGCTTCCTGGCCCGCACCGGCATCGCTTCGGTGCAGGGTGCGATACGTCGTTTCGCCGACGCGGTGGTCGTCCATGAGGCGTCGTTCACCCGGAATTTTCCCGATGCGGCCGTGATCCCGCATGGGATCGAACTACTCGAGCGCGTCAACCGAAGCACGGTCCGAAGTGAATTGGGCCTCGGCTCGATTCCGACGGTGTTGTGCTTCGGTTTCGTCGCGCCGTACAAGGGCCTCGAAGCGGCCCTGGAAGCGTCCCGCCGATCGGGCGCTTTCCGGCTCGTCGTGGCCGGGGGTGAGCATCCGCGCCTTGCCCGCAGAAACCCCAAGCGCGGCTACTTGGCGGAGCTAATTTCGCAGTTCGGCGACGTTGCCCGGTTCACGGGCTACGTCTCCGAGAGAGATGTTGCGCGCTGGTTCTCCGCCGCTGACATCGCGCTGTTCCCGTATCCGGATCCATTCTCATCGAGCGGCGCGCTCGCGCTAGCCCTGGGCTTCGAAACTCCCGTTGTGGTGTCGCCCGCTGTGGGCGACTGCATAGAAGCACCGAAAGATCTGCGCGTGCCGCTGGATCCCGACGGGTTAGCGCGCGCGCTGAACGACATCCTGAACGATCCGGTTCGACTGGATGCCATCCGCCACAGTAGCGAAACGCTGCGTGCCGGAAGAACGTGGGCGGAGTCAGCCCGGGCACACCTCGATCTTTACGAGGAGGTGCTGCATGCCGACAGTCTTGCTCGTAGGCGCGTTCGGGCAGCATAACCCCGGCGACGAAGCGCTCCTCGAAGCGTTCCTGCGCCACCTCGATGGGTGGCGTGCGGTCGCGACGTCGAGCGACCCCGCCGACACCCGCGCCTGCCGCGGTTGCGACGCGGTTTCGTCGAGCGACCCCAAAGACGTAGCTTTGCAGGCGGTCCGCGCCGATGCCGTCGTGTTCGCCGGCGGCACGATCTTCAAAACGCTTCATCCCTCAGCGGGGCGATCGGCGAACGATCTGCTGCGCAAGGGCCTCGTCCTGGCTGCCGGTGCTCGCGCGATGGGCAAGTCGGTTGCGATGCTCGGAGTAGGCGCCGGGAAGCTCGACAACGCATACGCGGACATCCTCGCGCGCGCCTTCGCGCACCGCTCGGGTCTGCTGGTACTGCGAGACGAAGAGTCCGCGGTTCTACTCGCCGAGGCCGGCGTTCGTCCGCCCTTCCGTATCGGAGCCGATCCTGCATGGGCGCTCTTCGATCTAGAAGGAGAGCCGAGGTTTCAGCCACCGCATCGGATCTCTGCGCAGCGCCGCGACGAGGTGATCGTCGCCCTCAGTCACCTGGCGGACGACGGAACCCTAACGGCTCGCATCACTGCCGCCCTTCGCCCTCTTGTATCCGAGGGCGTCGAGATCAAGCTTCAGCCGTGGCAGAACGGTCGAACTTCGCCCGGTGACACGCATCTGGCTAGAGAGCTGCAGGCTTCATTGGGGGTCGAGCTCCTTCCGCCGCCGCGCGACCTGAAGCAGGCCCGGGACACCTTCGCGGCCTGCCGGCTCGTTGTGTCGTTCCGTTATCACGCGCTCATCGCCGCATCGACCGCCGGGACGCCATTCGTCTCGTACGGCCACGAAGCCAAGCTCATCGGATTGTCACGACGTCTTCGTCAGCCATGCGTGTCGAAGCGACTCGGCCCTGAGGCATTGACGGAAACGATCCGCCTCAGCCTGGATGCCGAACCGGCTGTGCCCGACACGATCTCGCGCGAGATCGATGCGGCGCACGAAGGATTCCGGCTTCTGCGTCTTTTGCTCGACGGCGGGGAAGAGACTCATCCGGAAGACGTCGGTGGTCTACATCTCACTCCACCGCCATCACCGCCATGAGAGTGCTTACCAGCCTTCGCGCGCAGCTCAGTGCCCCCGCGTCCGGCGGCGGAGCGTCCTCACCGGCGCGCGATCAGTCGCTCGCGGCGGCGGGCCAGCTGGCGGCGGGCGTGGGAAATCTGCTTTTCGCATTCGCTTTGGTGCGCCTGCTCTCCCCCGACGACTATTCGCACTTCGCTGCGTTCGCCGCGCTGTACCTGATCGTGCACGTGCTCACCGGAAGCCTCAGCGCCGGAAGCGCCCAGTCACCATCCATCGTCACCGAGCTGCGTCCGCGTTTGTGGAAGATCGGCCTCGCAACATCGCTGATCCTCGTGGCTGCCAGCGAACCCATCGGAGCACTCATCGGATTGCCTGGTGGCCTGGTTCTCGCTCTGGCTCTATCGGCTCCCGCGGCCAGCCTGCTGGCCGTCGAGCGAGGCCGGCTCTACGGCGTGGGCGCCTATCGGCACGTCGTCATCACGCTCGTGGCCGAACCGCTCGTGCGGCTGAGCCTGGGGCTCGTGCTGGCAGCGATCGCCGGCGAGCGCGGAGCAGCAACCGGGATCGCCCTCGGCGGGTGGGCGGCCTTGGCCATCGCCGCACCCGAATCGCTCGGCCCTCGTTTGGGACGAAGCGCCCGGCGCGCTCTTCGCCTCCCACTCGAGGAGTCGGCTTCCGTCGCGATCGCGCGCGAACGAACGCAAGCCTCCGCCTTACCACCGTCGCCGGTCCTCGGCCCCACGAGGTGGACGGCGCTCACCTTCCTGCTTCTCGCGATCGTGATGAGCCAGGACCTGCTCTGGGCGAACCGGCTCTTGCCCGGCCAAGAGGCCGCCATTTTCGCCGTCCTGTCGACACTCGGCGGCGCCGCGGCGTTCGCCACGTCGACGATCCCGCTCGTCCTGCTCGGTGATGACGAGCGGCCCGGGGCGTTCCGCACGGCGTTGGTGTGGGCGACCGGATTGGGTGCGGCAGCCCTGCTCGTGGTTGCGGCCGCGCCGAGGCTACTGACGACCATCGCCTTCGGACAGCGTTATGCGGACGTAGCTACGCTCGCCCTTCGCTACGTCCTCGCCATGGCATTGCTCGGGTTCGCTCGCGTCCTCGCCGCCCGGCTCTGCTCGTCAGGAGCTGCGCGGACGTCGGCTCTTGCGGTCGGCGGCGTCGCGTTGATACAGGCCTCGGTGATCGTCGCCTCCTCGCGCACGGCGGACTCGGTGGCCACGGCAACGTTGATCGCGACGGCGCTCCTGACGCTGATCCTCGGCTTCCTCGTGATACTTCGGCTCCCACCCCAGGCGGTACCGATCGTGCCCGGAGACTCCGTCGATGAGCATCGTCGTGCACGACGGCTTGCGCGCACCTACCGTCGCGTTCTCGAAGCGACGCGCGCACAAGGCGTCGACTGGCTCAAGGGCGCCGCCACGCGAGCGGTAGCACGCACGATCGATACGTTGCGTGCGGGCGCCGGACTGGCTATCGGCGGACCACGTCTGGCGCGACGAGCCTTACAGGACCTGCCCGCCTACCTCGCGATGGCCCGGAGGTGGACGTCGGAGATTTCGAAGGACCGCACGGTTCGCGTTGTAGCGATGTTGACACTGGCGGCGCTGGCTCTCCGTGTCGCCGCAACGAGGAGTGTCTGGCTGGACGAAGCTATAGCCGTATCACAAGCGCGACTCGGCCTCCGCGACATGCTCGAGTCTCTTCGCTACGGCGACGTCCATCCCCCGTTGCATTCAGCGGTCCTATGGGTCACCGTCCGCGTGTTCGGCACCAGCGAGCTCGCCGTTCGGCTCCCTTCGATCGTTGCCGGCGCTTTGTTGATCCCCGTGCTCTACGCGCTCGGGCGTGAGCTGTACGGGAAGCGCACAGGGTTGATCGCCGCCGGCTTCGCCACGATCGCACCGTTCCTCGTTTGGTATTCGCAGGAAGCACGCATGTACTCGCTCTTCATGCTCTTCGGCCTTTCGGCCATCCTCGCTCAGCTCCGGATCGTGAAGCGGGGCGGTCGCCTCGCCTGGACCGTTTACGTGATCGCCACGGTCCTCATGCTCTGGACGCACTACTTCGCCATCCTCCAGGTCCTCGTTCAGCAGGGCTTCTTCGCGGCCACGGCGTGGCGCCGCCGGCATGGGAGTGGACGCCCCTTCGTTCGCTCATGGGCCACGGCATCGCTCTTCTTGATCTTGCTGATGATCCCCTTGGTACCGATCCTTCGGGACCAGCTCGTCGCTTACGGCAACCGCGGAACATCGTTCGGCGACGTTCCGGCCCGCGCGGGTGGAACCCTCGACCCCGGACAACAACAGCTTTCGATCTACGCGTTGCTCGCAAACCTGGTGTGGGCCATGTGGGGATACCACTCCGATGCGACGATGGCCAAGCTCGTCGCGCTCTGGCCGCTCGGGATGCTGTTCATGCTGTTCCTGCTCGGGCGACGACACGCGTGGGTAAGCGTGCTTGCCGTCGCGGCGCTGGTTGGTCCGATGATCGGCCTGTTCGCGATCGGCTTCGTCAAGCGCGACTTGTTCGAGCTGCGCTACTTCGCCGTCACCGCTCCTCTGCTCATACTTCTCATGGCCCGCGTAATCACCGCCGGCTTCAAACGCGGCGCGCTGAGGGTGGCCGCGATCGTGATCGTCGGCGCGTCGCTGCTCGGCGGCGCGATCGACCAGCAAACCAACGGAGCGAATCCTCGCATCTACGACTTCCGGGGCGCGTTGTCGGCAGTGTCGGACATCGCCCGGCCAACGGACACCGTGGTCTACGCACCGAACTATCTGGAACCCGTCATCACCTACTACGCACCGCACCTGCGCGCTCAAACGCTTAACCCCGATCGGCAGCAGGCAGCTGGGGGCCGCGTGATCCTCCTCGCAAGCTTCCTCGACAAGAAGGACATATCCGGACGGGTCGGTGGCGCTCTCGGCAAATTGCGCGAGAATCATCGGCTCGTCCGTGAGCTCGAGCTGCCGCGCGTGAAGGTCTGGGTTTTCTCATGAGCCAAACCGACGCAAGGCTCGAACCGACCCACTGGGACGCCGCCGGGTCGGAGAGGGCACGCCGCCGAAGCCGGATGCTGTGGCTAGTTACGTTGCCGCTTGCGGTGTGGTACTTCAGCTGGTTGCTGCACCCCGACCGGGTCGGACACCCGGTCCTCTACGGACTGTTGCTCGCTTGCGAGTTCTTCAACGTCACCCAAGCCTTTGGCTTCTGGTGGACGTGCTCGAAGGCCAAGCCTCGTCCGTACGCTCCGACATGGACCGAAGACATCGACGTCGACGTACTGATCCCGACGTGCGGGGAGCCGATGTCCGTCGTAGAGCCCACGCTCACCGCGGCTCTAGCGTTGCGCGGCGCCCGCGTTCGCGTATGGCTGCTGGACGACGGGCCGAGCCCGGAAGCCCGCGCGCTCGCGCACCGTTTGGGAACCGAGTATGTCCGCCGTCCCGACCGTCGTGGAGCCAAGGCGGGAAGTCTCAACAATGCCCTTACCCTGAGCTCGGCCCCCTTCGTAGTCGTATTCGACTGCGACCATGTTCCGCATCCGTCGTTCCTAGAACGCACCCTCGGACATATGGCCGACGAGCGTGTTGCGTTCGTGCAAACGCCGCAGTACTACGCCAACGCCCGGCACGGAGGCGTGGCGTCGGGGGCATGGGGGCAGCAGGCGCTGTTCTTCGGTCCTATCGCTCGAGGAAAGGACGGCCTGCGATCGATGTTCTGCTGCGGGACGAATGTCGTGTTCCGCCGCTCGGCTCTTCTCGGCTGCGGTGGCTTTCCTTCCGACTCCCTCACTGAGGATTTCGAGCTGTCCATCGCTCTGCACGAGCAGGGCTGGACGTCGGCCTACGTCGCCGAGGTCCTGGCCAGCGGACTCGGTCCGGAGGACATGGCTTCCTACGTCTCGCAGCAGGACCGGTGGGCGCGTGGTTGCCTGGGCGCGGTCGGCCGCGTCGTGCGCGCAAGGCTTCCCGCGAGCATCAAGGTGCAGTACCTCTTGTCGTCGATGTTCTTCCTGACGGGTTGGACGTTCCTCGTCTACATGTCCCTTCCCGTCATCCGGTTGCTGACGGGCGCGCAGCCCGTGGCCGCGGCGTCCGCCGATCAGTTCCTGCTTCACTTCTTGCCGTATTTCGGGTCGGCTATCGGAGCGGTCGCGGTCGCCGGCGAAGGACGTTACACGTTCGAGGCGTTCACATTGATGGTGGCCAACTTCTGGGTGCATGTCCATGCGTCCGTTCGCACACTCTTGGGCCGAGCCGGGAGCTTCGTGGTCACACCAAAGGAGGGCGCGGCCACACGCCAGCCGCGCTCGGTGGCACCGACCCTGGTCGCCATCGGCGTCTTGACGGCGACGGCGTTGGTCGGGCTTTGGCGCGACCAGAGCGCGGGCACGCTCAACAACGTGGCCTTCGCTCTCATGCACGTGGCGGTACTGGCGACGGGAGCGTGGCCCGCACTGCGACGCACGCGACGGCCGGCATCAGCACGTCGAGAAGAAAGCGTAGTCGTACCGCCGCAACCACAGCCAACGTACGCGCCCACGCTCCAGCTCAGTTCAGCGGAGAAAAACTACGTCACTTGGAGTCCGATATGGGACGAGCCGAGCAGCGCCAGCTGACGCGGCTGGCGATCGCAGCGTTGTGCGTAGCCGCGCTAGCGGCAACAACGCTGGCTCGCGGCACACCGGTCTGCGACGCGCTCTGTCTGCGCGTGCGCTCCGAGCTCGCGGTCTTCACCGATTGGCTCGAGCGACATGGAGTGCTCGGTTACATCGGTGAGGTCGGCTGGCCGGATGATTCCCGAGGCGATGCGGACGAGTGGAATGCCCTGGCCGACTACTGGTATCGCGACGCCGACGCAGCGCGGCTTCCCGTTACGGCATGGGCCACCGGCGAGTGGTGGGGCACCGATTACAAGCTCGCGTCCTACGAGGATCGTGAGTCACCCGACGGTGTCGAGACCGCGGACGATCAGGCGTCGGTGATCGAGTCCCACACGACAACGTCGTCTTATCGACGCGGCGTCAACGTCGCCGGAGCCGAGTTCGCGGGCCCGGTGGACGAGCCGACCAGCCTCTTCTCCAACGCCTCACCCGGCGAGGACGGCACCGACTATCACTACGAGCCCCAGAGCACCTTCGACTTCCTGGTCTCGCGGGGTATCAAGATCGTTCGCGTCCCGTTCCGGTGGGAGCGGATCCAGCCCGTCCTCGGCTCCCCTCTGGATGCCGCCGAGCTCAAGCGCCTCTCCGATGCCGTCGCCCGGGCTCGGGGCGCAGGCCTGCAGGTTGTCCTCGATCTGCACAACTACGGCGCGTACTACCGGTTCGACGGGTCCAAGGGAATACGACGCGGACTCGGCTCGGCGCAATTGACCAAGTTCCACTTCGTCGACGTTTGGAGACGGCTGAGCTCGCACTTCAAGAACAATTCGGGTGTGTACGCCTACGGCCTGATGAACGAACCGACGGGGATGGGCGAAAGCGCCGGTCTGTCCCCGGCGCGCCGCTGGGAGATCATCTCTCAAGCGGCCGTCGATGCGATCCGTGCGAACGGTGACGGAAAAACGGTGATGGTGGCGGGCTACGACTGGTCGGGTGTGCGTCAGTGGATGACACAGCATCCGTCGCCGTGGATCAGCGATCCGACCGGACGGCTGCGCTATGAGGCGCACCACTATTGGGATCGCGACAACTCGGGCGACTACCCCGATTCCTACGCGGCGGAGGTCGCGGCAGCCGAGCAGCTCCAGCAAGTGGACTGATCGGTCTCCTCACCCCTCGGCAGCCTTCAGTAAGATGACCGCTTGGCGGCGGGGGCGCGGTCCATCGGGGGAAGACGACTGTTCGCGGTTGTGGCCGCGATCGTCGTGGCCTCGCCGACATTGGTGCGAGGCACCTCTTATCCGTCCGAAGACGTTCAGGACCGTTTCGAGTTCTCGTGCAAGCAAAGCGGCGACCCACTTCTGGATGGCAATCCCCAAGAGCTGTACGGCGTCAAGGGGCCGTGCGTGACCGAAGCTTGGAAGACGACGACGGGACGTCCCGACGTGGTCATCGCGGTGCTCGACTCGGGGATCAATTGGCCGGACGCCCTTCCCGATCTCCGGCGCAAGGTGTGGCTGAACAGCGACGAGCTCCCCTTGCCGGCCGGCTCTACCGGCTACGACGCGGATCGCAACGGCATCTTCAACATCGACGACTACGCGGACGATCCACGTGCTGCGGATCGCAACGGCAACGGCGTCCTCGATCCCGAAGACCTCATCATGAACCCCGCCTTCGCCAACGGCCTGGACGACGACCGCAACGGATACATAGACGACATCGCCGGCTGGGATTTCTTCGAGGACGACAACAACGCCCGGGACGAACCCCGCTACGGACACGGCACCGGCGAGGCGCACGACTCGGCGGCCGAGGCGAACAACGGCGGCGACGTGGGTATCTGCCCCGAGTGCATGTTCGTGCCGCTGCGCGTGGGCGACTCGTTCATCGCCGACGTCAACCACTTCGCGGAAGCCGTCGTGTACGCAACCGACAACAACATCCGCATCGTCCAGGAAGCCCTCGGCACCCTCAACAACTCCCGGTTCGGCCAGGAGGCGGTCGACTATGCGTGGCGCCGCGGCGTGATCGTCGTCGCCTCGGCCGCCGACGAGGCGTCCGCCCACCACAACTACCCGGCGAACTACGACCACACGATGGTAGTGAACTCGATACGCACCGCCGACCTGCCGACTAGGCAACCGCAGTCCTACCTGTACCTAAACGGCTGCACGAACTTCGGCGGTCACACGCACGTTACGGTTCCCGGCGAGTCCTGCTCCTCGGAAGCTACGGGACGTGCCGCGGGAATGGCCGGACTCGTCTATTCCGTTGCCCTCGACTCCTTCGAGCGAGGAGATCTCGCCACTCAGCTGACGGCCGACGAGGTGAAGCAGATCTTCCGAGCGACGGCCGACGACATCAACTTCGCCGACCCGGCCCTACCGACCGTCGACCCGCCGTTCCCCGGTGCTCCGCCCAACAATTACGCCGTCGTCGACGCTGTTCCGACGGAGCGCTACCACTCCGTGCGAGGTTGGGACCAGTTCTTCGGATACGGACGGACGAACGCTCAGAAGATGGTCGAGCTCGTCGAGGCTACGACACTGGATCGTTCGACGATCCCGCCGGAAGCCGAGGTATCGGCCCCCAGGTGGTTCCAAATCTTCCCGTCGGCACGCAACGTCGACATCCCGGGGCACGTCGCAGCGAACCGCGCTGCCTCCTACAGATACGAGGTGCAATGGGCGGCCGGCGTCCAACCGCCGGAATGGCCGGGCTCGGATGCCTGGCACGACGTGGCGGCGTCCGGGCCCCGTTCGAGCCCGTTCCGCGGGGTTCTCGGCCGCGTCAACACCAGCGAGGTGAAGGCCGCCATCGATCGCGGCGAGGGTTGGCAGCCCAACCCGCTCAGCGATCCGACATCGAAGTCCTACCCCGAGCGCAACGCGTTCAGGGTTCGCGTGCGCGTCACAGACAACTTCGGAAACGTAGGAGAGGACCAGCGCCAGTTCTTCGTCCACGACGATGCCGATCTCCTCGACGGATTCCCCAAGCAGATCGGGGCCGACGGCGCTTCCTCGCCGGTCTTCGCCGACATCGACGATGACGGTGCACAAGAGCTTGTGTTCGGGACGAGCAACGGTGATGTTCACGCCATCCGCAAGGACGGAACAGAAGCTCCCGGCTGGCCGGTCAACGTCGACCCGGCTCCCACGAACGCTCACGTCGGCGCGCGCGGCCTCGCGTCGGATGAGATCACCAAGCCCGTGCGCGCGGCGATCCTCGGCGCGGCGCCGACCATCGCGGATCTTGATCGCGATGGCGACGTCGAAGTACTCGCCTCCGATCTCGAAGGCAAGGTCTATGCGTGGGAGCACACGGGCACGCGGCGCACGGGCTTCCCCGTCGGCGTCGATCGCCGCTACTCGCATGAAGCCTTCGAGGGCGAGATCCGCGACCGCTACAACCGGCGCGACTGGGGCATCAACTCTTCGCCGACAACCGCCGACCTGGACGGAAACGACGGTGGACGTCTCGAGCTCGTCTTCGGAGCAAACGACACACACGTCTACGCCTTCAACGACGACGGATCGAGTGTGGCGGGGTGGCCGGTGCTACTTCGTGACCCGTCGAAGGTGGAGAAGGTCGATCCCCGGACCCACCGGCTCACGTTCCGATCCGATTCCGGTCACGCGATCGGGACGAAGATCCTTCCCAATCCGTCCATCGGAGATCTGGACGGCGACGGCGACGTCGAGGTGCTCGTCGGCGTCAACGAGGAGTACGTCGAGGAGCCAAACTTCTCGCTCAACAACCTTTCGCTCGCGCCGATCCAGCAGTCGGGATTGGTGGAACAGGGCAACGGCCGCGTCTACGCACTCGATCACCGCGGCACGCTGACTCCGCAGGCCGAGGACCGATTCCCGGCCTTCCCCGACGAGCAGGCGTATCTGCCGGGCTGGCCCTTCCGTCCCGCGATGTTGACCACCGAGCTGCTTCCTTACGTCGGTACCGGCGTGAACGGTCCCCCGGCCCTCGCCGACATCGACGGGAACGGCGACCTCGAGATCGGTACGTTCTCGTTCGCGGGTCCCGGCTACATCCTCAACCACGACGGCGTTTCGATATGGGGACGAGATCCCGCCGGACACGACATAGGTCTTGCCAGCGAGCGCCCGTTCTACGGCGTGCTCTCGAACGGGATCGACACGCCGGCTTTCCCGGCGCTGGGAGCCGGGATCTTCACTCGCATGACCCCGGACGGCTCGCTCGCGTTCGCCGCGCCGGGCGGCGGCCTGATCCGGATCCTCGACGTGCTCCTGTCCGGACATCAGCTCGCAGGCCAGGATTACGTTCTCGCCTGGGACCTTTCGCTTCCCGGGGGAACGTTCCTGCCCGGCTTTCCGCACGAAGTGAACGACCTTCAGTTCTTCACCGCACCATCCTCAGCCGACATAACTGGAGACGGCTCCTCCGAACTTGTTGGTGGTTCGTCTGTGTCCGACCTCTTCGCGCCGAACCTGCTCGGCGTCGAGCCCGCCGGATGGCCGAAGTTCACCGGCGGATGGACGGTGGCCGTGCCGGCGGTCGGTGACTTCGACGGGGATGGTACGCGCGAAGTAGCCGGGATCACACGAGAGGGATGGGTCTTCGTATGGAAGACCAAGGGCGACGCGTGCGGTCCGGCCGACTGGCCCAAGGCCGGACACGATCTGTGGAACACCGGCAACTACCACACCGACGCGACGCGACCCGGCGTGATCACGGACCTATCGAAGACGGGAAAGACCTTGAGCTGGACGGCGCCGGGCGACGACGAGAGGTGCGGGAAGGTTGATCGGTATGAGATCCGCGCGTCGAGGAAGCCGATCCGCACGCATGCCGAATGGCTGAAGGCGACGCCGATCGGCTCGTCGTCCGCGCCCGCTCCGGCCGGAGCCATGCAGCGCGCCGTCGTTTCCTCGGCCGCCCTCCATTACGCCGTGCGCTCCTATGACGAGGCGGATAACGTCTCCGCAATATCGCGTTGAGCAAACGGACCTCGGTCGTTGCCTTCCAGAAGTACTTCCTCAACCCGCTCACCAAGCTGTTCGCTGGCCGCGGTGGCTTGATCCTTCTCGAAACCACGGGACGCAAGAGCGGGAAGCGTCGGCGCACACCGATGGGCGGCAGGCGCGAAGGCGACACCGTGTGGATCGTCGCCGAGCAAGGAACACACGCGAACTACGTCCGCAACATCCAGGCCGATCCCCGCGTCCGCGTGAAGGTCGGCGGCAAGTGGCGGACGGGCACCGCGCGCACCGTTCCGTCCGACGACGCGCGAGCGCGATCCAAAGGAAGCATCAATGGCTTCATGGTTCGGGTAGTGGGAACCGAGCTCCTATCGGTGCGCGTCGACCTCGATCCGGTCTAAACGAGCGACTCGCGCAGATCGCGCTTCATAACCTTGCCCGCGGCGTTGCGCGGGAGCTCTTCGTCTCTAATGTCGATCCGGACCGGAACCTTGAACGCGGCCAGCCGCTGCGCGACGTGTTCCTTTAGGTCCTCTTCGGTGACCGTCGCTCCGGGCACGCGTTTCACGACGGCCGCCACCTCTTCGCCGAGCACGCGATGCGGGATGCCGATAACCGCGGCCTCGCTCACGGCGGGGTGCTCGTACAGGACCGTTTCGATCTCGACGCTGTAGATGTTCTCGCCGCCGCGGATGACCATGTCCTTCGCGCGGTCGACGATGTACAGGAATCCCTCGTCGTCGACGCGTCCGATATCGCCCGAGCGCAGCCACCCGTCGCGGAACGTCTCGGCCGTTGCTTCGGGCTTGTTCCAATAACCCTTCACGACGTTGGGCCCCAGCATGCAGACCTCGCCGAGCTCGCCCGTGGCGACCTCATAACCCGATTCGTCCGCGATCATGATGTCGTTCACGGGAGCCGGACGACCGACGCTCTCGGGTTTACGGACGTAGTCGGCCCCTCCGTTGCCGACCGCCAGCGACGACGTCTCGGTCATCCCGTAGCCGTTGCCGGGACTCACCGTCGGGAAATGCTCTTTGATGCGCCGGACCAGCTCGGGCGGCGCCGGCGCCCCGCCGTAGCCGATGCCCTGCACGCTCGACGTGTCACGCTTGGCGAAGTCTGGCGACTCGAGCACCTGCCACACCATCGTCGGCACGCCGCCGAACGATGTAACCCTCTCGCGTTCGATGAGCTCGAGCGCGCGCTCTGCGTCCCATCGGTACATGAGGACGAGCTTGCTGCCGAAGGCGAGAGCCGGAACGAGCGTCGAATGACAACCCGTCACGTGGAAGAAGGGAACCGAGAGCAACTGCGTCGGACGTGCAGCATTCAAGTCACCAATTGGCGGCTCCGGCTTCGCCTCCGCCGTGACTCCCCGACTCTGAGCCGCATAGACAAGGTTGAAAAGGTTCGTGCAGATGTTGCGCTGGGTTCCCAGCGCGCCCTTCGGATTGCCCGTCGTACCCGATGTGTAGAAGATCGTCACCTCGTCGTCCGGAGCGAGCTCGACGTCGGGAAGGGTGTCGATGTCGAGATCGATCAGGTCCTCGAGGGCGACTGTGCCGCTCGGGCCCCCGGATCGAGCAACCACGACATGTTCAAGCGCCGGTGAATCGCGGTGCGATGCGACGCGTTCCCACCGCTCGCTGTCGGCGATGAAGACCCTCGTTGCAGAGTCGTTCAGCCCGTAGGCCAGCTCTGCTCCCGTCCACCACGAGTTCAGCGGCACGACCGTCGCCCCGGCGACCACGCCGGCCCAGAACGCGACCGACCATTCCGGGTAGTTGCGCATCGCGACGGCGACGCGATCGCCCTTGGCCACGCCGGCGTCTTCGACCAGCCACGCGGCCAGCGCGCAGACCGCCCCGTAGTGACGCTCGAAGGTCCAGCGGTCGTCCTCGTAGACGATGAACTCCTTGTCGCCGTGCGCACGCGACATCTCGAAAACGACGCGCAGCGACGGCGGAGCGTTCTTCCACAGGCGCATGGGCACACCGTCGACCTCGCCTTCGGTCATCTCCAGGAGCTGACCGGGCGCCGTCAGCTGCTGAACGATCGGATCCTTCAGGTTGTTCACCGGCATCTAGAACCCCAGATCGCCCGTGGCCTTACGAACCGATCCTGTGTCGGAGTAGGCCTTCATCGTCAGATCGGCGATCCGCCACTGGTGGACCTCATCGGCTCCGTCGACCAGCCGGGCGGACCGTGCGTGTTTCATCATCTGCTGAAGCGGTGTGTCCGCCGAGTAGCCGAGAGCGCCGTGAACCTGGATGGCGCGATCGATGATCCGCCACAGCATGTTCGCGACGTGGTGCTTGGCGAACGAGACCTCCTGACGGAAATCGAGATCGTTCTCGATCTTGTACGCCGCGTGCAGCACCATGAGCTTGCCGGCGTAGAGCTCCATGGCGGAGTCCGCGATCAACCACTGGATCCCCTGCTTGTCGGCCAGGGGCGCGCCGTGCAGCTGCCGCTTCTGAGCGCGGTCGATCATCATCTCCAGCGCCAGCTCGGCCTGGCCGATCCAGCGCATGCAATGCGCGAGCCGCGCCGGGCCGAGGCGCACCTGACCGAGCCGGTGGCCTTGACCGCGCCCGCCGAACAGGTTCTCGGCCGGGACGAAGACGTCGTTGTAGATGATCTCGCTGTGAGCTCCGCGCCCGGCCATCGTCTCTATGTCGCGGACGATCTCGAAGCCTTCGGCGGGAAGGTCGACGATGAACGCGGTGTTGCGCGCCTGCGGCGTCGCCGCGTCGGGATCGGTGCACGCGATGACGATGGCCATGTTCGCCCCGCGGGCGCCGGATGTGAACCACTTGTGCCCGTTGATGACCCAGCCGCCCTCGACCTCTTCGGCCCGCGTCTGGATGCCGGTCGGGTCGGAGCCGGGCACCTCGGGCTCGGTCATCGAGAAGCAAGAGCGCATCCAGCCCTCACACAGTGGCTTGAGGTACTTCTCCTTCTGGTAGTCGGTCCCGAAGTGAAGCAAGGTGTGCATGTTGCCCTCGTCGGGGGCCTGACAATTCAGGACGAAGGAGCCGATCGAGGCGCGTGATGCTTCGGCCTGCACGAACGCCATCGCTGTGGCGCCGAGACCCAGGCCTCCCCACTCTTTGGGCATCTGCGGCAGGAAGAGCCCGACCTCTTTGGCTCTTATGCGCAGCTCGATGATCGCGGTGATGAACTCGTTCCGCGTGGATTCGTCGTCGTAGTCCAGCTTCTCGCTGCGCGGCCGCACCTCTTCGTCCATGAAGGTCCGGACCCTGGATCGGATCTCCTCGACGTCGGGCGGCAGCGTGAAGTCGATTGCCATTTGCGCTCCCTCGCACTTGACGCTTTGCGGTCTAGATACTCCGCAGCACGTACTCTCGGACGCAAGATGGCCATCGAGATCGTCTATGAGACGCACTCCCCGACCCTCGACAACGAGCGCGGCTTCGCCACGGGCTGGAACCAAGGCGAGCTGTCGGAATGGGGACGGGGACAGGCGCGCGAGGCTCCCGTGGATCTCGTCCACGCGGACCGTGGCCGCTACATCGACCATCCCTACCCCGGCGGCGAGACCTACCAACAGGTCGTGGACCGGGTGCGCGAGTTCTTGGACGAGCTTGCGACATCACAGATGAAACGGGTCGTGGTCATCTCCCACCGGGCCCCCTGGTACGCGATGGAGCACGTACTGAACGGCGTCCCGCTCGCCGACGCCGTGGTCGCACCCTTCGAGTGGCAGCCGGGCTGGCATTACGTGGTTGCCTAGACTCCTCGGATGACCGATCGAGCCACCGGACCTCTGCAGGGAATACGCGTGCTCGACATGTCCCGCGTGCTCGCCGGCCCGCATTGCAGCCGCCTGCTCGCCGATCTCGGCGCTGACGTCATCAAGGTCGAGCCCCCGGAGGGCGACCTCACGCGCTTCGCCACCACTCGCGTGAACTCGATGTCGGTCTACTACGCGCAGCAGAACGTCGGGAAGCGGAACATCTCCCTCGATCTCCGCAAGCCGGAAGCCGTCGAGCTCATCCTCCGTCTCGTCCCGCATTCCGACGTCCTATTGGAGAACTTCAGGCCCGGAGTGATGGATCGCATGGGTCTGGGTTACGAAGCCGTGAGCGCGATCAGCCCCGGCATCGTGTACGCATCGATCAGCGGCTACGGACAGAAAGGACCGTGGAGCTCGCGGCCCGCGTACGCTCCGATGGTCCATGCGGAGATGGGCTGGGTCGAGGTCGTCGCGCGCGGGCGTGACGGCGTTCCCTTCCACGATCCGCTCTCGCACGCCGACGTCTACTCCGGCGTCTACTCGGCCGTCGGCGTCCTCGCCGCGCTCCAGCACCGGGAGAGAACGGGTCAGGGGCAGCACGTCGAGCTTGCGATGGCCGAGGCGCTGATGTCGGCCAACGAGCACATGGCAGCCGAGCACGTCGGCGAACGCAAACGGCCGGCGCACTTCGACGATCCCCACCCGATCTTCAAGATGAAGGACGGACGCTACGTGTCGGCTTCCGCCGGACCAACGCAGCGCGGCGCGTTCGCTAGCTGGTGCGCAGCCATGGACAAGCCCGAGCTGGCCGACGACCCACGTTTCGCAGACGAAGAGTCGCGCAAGGAACATCGCGATGAGCTGCTGGACGTCCTACAGGAATGGGTGCTTACCTTCGACACCGAAGAAGAGCTCGAAGCGGCGCTGGACAAGGGCCGCCTCGTGCTCGGTGTGATCCGAACGATCACCGAAGCCGCCGCCACCGACTGGGCCAGGGAACGCGGCGCCGTCGTGAAGATCTCGGACCGCCGCGGCGGCGAGATCACGGTGCCGAACACTCCATGGCGATTCTCGAGCGCTCGGAGCGGCGTTACGGGAGAGGTCGCACACCGCGGCGAGCACAACCGTGAAGTGCTGCGCGAGCTGCTCGACATGAGCGACGAGGAGATCGCGAAGCTCGAAGCCGACGAAGTCTTGTCGAGCCGGCTCCCGACGACCTGACCGTTGGCCAAAGCCGGTCAGCCCAGACCGCTGACAACGTCCCGCGTGGAAGAGATCCTCGCTCTTGTTCGCACCCGCCACGGACTCGACTTCTCGCTGGAGGAATCACTCAGCGGCGGCGAGGGGCCGGGCGCATACGCGCTGAGGTCGGATGGTGGACGCGCCGTACTCAAGTTCCTAGAGGGCGCCGGCGCCGAACATGTCGGCAACACGATCCGCGCCGTCGACGAGTTGCGGAGTCGCGGTTATCCGGCTCCGGCGTACATGTGCTGGGGTTCGGATCCGCGGGGGATGTACGTGATCCAGGAACAGCTCGAGGGCACGCCGATCGGTGATGCATTCGGAGAACAGCACGTCGCCGAAGTGCTGCGGCTGAACCAACTCCAAGCCGACGCGAAGACCGATGCCGTTGGCGACTGGCCTGGGCCGGTCGTAGACCCCGTACTGGAGGGCGGCGAAGGCTATTGCCTTCTCGAGACCATGAGGACTCACTCCGACGAAACGAGCGGACTCCTCCTGGAGCTACAGCACATCGCGAGCACAGACGGAGGGTCGATCGGGCCCCGCTCAGATTACGTGCATTTCGACTTCTCGCAAGCCAACATCCTGTCCGGCCGGGAGCGCATAACCGGCGTTATCGACTGGGATGCGGTGTGCCTGGGCGATCGGGCCTTCGATCTGGTGACGCTTGCCTTCTACGCGCACGAGATCCCTGAAGTCTTTCAACGCATATGGTCGGTTGTCCTCGATCTGTCGGGTGCAGCAGCCCTGCGGACGTACTTCGCACACATGATGCTTCGACAGACCGAGTGGTCGATCCGGTTCCACTCGGCCGAGATCGCCCAGAGATACCTGGACCGAAGCCGCGCGATAATGACGCAGCTGGGAAGTCTCCGCTAGCTCCCGACGGACTCGATCGCCTTCTCGCGCAGGCCCGGGTAGTCGAGCTTGCCCGCCGGGCTCCGCCCGAGCGTCGGCACACCGATCACCTTCTTGGGTGCCTTGAACGCCGACAGGTTCGCCTTCACGTGCTTGATGATGTCTTCCTCGTCGAGCTCGGCCCCCGGCGCAGCCTCGACAAGAGCGGTTATCGCTTCTCCCCACTTCTCGTCCGGCACGCCGACCACGGCAACGTCGCGCACGGACGGGTGCGTCTTGATCACCTCTTCGACCTCTTCCGGGAATACCTTCTCGCCGCCGGTGTTGATGCAAACCGATCCGCGGCCGAGAACGTGGATGCTCCCATCCGCCTCGATCGTCGCGAAGTCCCCCGGAACCGAGTAGCGCGCGCCGTCGATCATCCGGAACGTCGCCGCGCTCTTTTCCGGGTCCTTGTAGTAGCCGGCCGGCACCAAACCCTTCACCGCG
The DNA here is from genome assembly GCA_040905525.1 of Actinomycetota bacterium. GTDB lineage: Bacteria > Actinomycetota > JAICYB01 > JAICYB01 > JAICYB01 > JBBDRJ01. Next base: position 73,420 of record JBBDRJ010000018.1, on the reverse strand, counting down.
AGCAGTCCGATCTCACCGGACCCCGCCTCGATCTCGCGGCCGTCCTCGGAGATCACCTTCGTGTTCGGACCGGCTTGGAACTTTGCCGTCTCAGCCGCGTTGGAACCCATCGAAGTAGAAGTCCCCATCCCGAGCGCTTCCGATGAGGAGAAAGCGTCGTTCAGGATCATCGACGGGTGGTGCTTGAGCAGACCCTGCTTGGTCTCGTGACTCCACATCACACCGGACGAGATGATCATGAACAGGCTCGACAGATCCCACTTGCCGGGGTTCGCGTCGAGCTCGCGCAAGATCGGTTTCGCGAACGCATCACCGACGATCGCGAGCATGTTGATCTTCTCGCGCTCGATGGTGTCCAGCAGTTCGGTCGCGCTGAAGGTTCGCGACTGCAGCGTCACGACGGAGCCGGCGAGGTTCATTCCGATGAAGGACGTAAACGCGCCCGTGCCGTGCATGAGAGGACACACCGGACACACCACCGGTCCGGGGGCCGTGGGCGGCGACCACTTCGCGCCCGGCCCGCCGGCGTTCTCGGCGAAGGCGTCGGTCAGCACGCCCATCGGCCACATCACGCCCTTCGGCATGCCGGTGGTCCCGCCGGTGTACAGCATGTAGAGGTCTTCGCCCGAACGTCCCCAGGTCGGATACACGCGCTCGGTGGCCGAGGCCGCCGCTTCTTCGTAGGGAACGGCCCAATCGGGACAATCTCCCGAACCATCGTCGACCCAAAGCCACAGCCGTACGCCGGGAACGCTCGAACGCACATCCTCGATGCGCGGCGTGAACGTCCCGTGGAAGACCACCGCGACGGCATCGGAGTTGTCCCAAAGGTAGGCGAGCTCGGCAGCTTCGTAGCGGTAATTGGTGTTCACAGGAACGAGCGCCGCCTTGATCGTCCCGTACAACGACTCGAGATACTCCGGACCGTTGTAGAGGTATTGCGCGACCTTGTCCTGCTGCCGGACTCCGTGATCGAGCAGGTTCTTGGCGACACCGTCGGCGCGCCGATCGAACTCACTCCACGTGTACCTGCGGTCTCCGTGCACCTGCGCCTGCGCGTCCGGAAACGCGTCGGTGATCTGCTCCCATAGGTCGGCGAAGTTCTCGCCCATGCGTCCCCCTGTATAGGCTTGCCGTAACCGAGACAGTAATGGTGTCAGATAAGGGGTGAGGCGTGATCAAGACGAGACTGACGGAGATCTTGCAGTGTGAGCACCCGGTGATGTTGGCCGGCATGGGCGGTGTCTCCTATCACATGCTCGTCGCCGCAGTGTCCAATGCCGGCGGGTTCGGAACCTTCGGCTGCGGAACCATGGGCGTCGACCAGATGGTCGACGAGATCCGCGAGTACAAGAAGCTCAGCGACAAGCCGTTCGGGGTCGACCTGCTGACGGCCGTCGGCAACATCGAGGCCCACCTGGAGCCCGCGATCAAAGAGGGCGCCAGCGTCTTCGTCGCCGCTCTCGGAGTGCCGCTAGAGGTCATAGACCTCTGCCACAAGCACGGCGTCCTCGTCGTGAACATGTGCGGAAAGGTCAAGCACGCACTCGCGGCGGTCGAGTCCGGATGCGACGTCGTGGTCGCCCAGGGAACCGAAGCCGGCGGTCACACCGGTCAGATCGCGACGTTTCCACTGGTTCCCCAGATCGTCGACGCCGTCGGCGAGAAGGTCCCGGTGGTGGCGGCCGGCGGTATCTACGATGGACGCCACCTCGCGGCGGCCCTCGCCCTCGGCGCGGACGGCGTCTGGGTCGGCACCCGGTTCATCGCCACGCCGGAGGCGCGCTCGACGCCCGGATACAAGGAGAAGCTCATGGAGACGGCCGAGGACGGCACGGTCATCTCCCGCGCCTACACCGGGAAGACGCTTCGGGCGATACGCAACTCCTACAACACGTACTTCGAGCAGCACCCCGAGGAGCTGCAACCGTTCCCGCAGCAGATGCTCCGTTCGACCAAGGACAAAGCCATGCATCTCGGCGGCGACGAGTGGACAGACGTGGATCCGGACAAGGAGTGCTACCCGGCCGGGCAAGGCGTCGGTGCGATCCACGAGCTGATCGGAGCGGGAGAGCTCGTCCACAAGTTCGTGGCCGAGGCCGAAGAGGTCCTCGCGAAGATCGGACGACTACCGGCGAATGTCCGATAGTCAGCTCTTAGCTCCACCGAACTAACCTGGGAATCAACCGTCCAAGCTCAACAATCGCTCATCATCCGGTTGAGCCCTATTGCAATGTCCGAAGCATCCTCGGAAGTCTTCATGAATAACCCGCCTCCCAGCTGCGCAGCTTTCAGAAGAATCGGCTCTGCCTCAGGCTCGCTCGAGAAGTTCGGAACGAAGAGGAATGAAGCCTTGATTCCTTTTTCAGACGCAACGCGGGCCGCAGTCCAAAGGGACTCATCGTCTACACCTTCCTGGAAATCATCGTCGAATCCACTCGGTCGCGCGTCCGTGATGACTATAACGCGGCGCTTGGCTGAACCTGGCCGCCACTCCTCATCAAAATCGCCGACCTGATTGCCTGAACCTGTCTCCGAGACTGAACGCGTTTCGACAACCGTTCTAAGGGCCTCGTCCGATGCCTCTGGTGGAAAGAGATTCCCGCTCTCCTGTCGCATACCCTCAAGCGCAGTCTTGATCGCCCGCGCGTTCCCGACCTCGAACGGGACATGAACCTCAACGCCGGCACCGAAGTCGACCAAACCAAGCCGATAGTCGCCGCTAGAACCCGACGCAATCCTATCGGCGAACTCTGCCACGTGTTGGCGCACATTCTCGATTGCTTCGTCCATCGAAGAGGTGCTGTCGACGACGAAAGCAATATCTACCGGCCCACAGTCCTTGAAGGACCGCACGATCGGCTCTGGCGTCGCAGCTGAGTCAGTCAACCCTCCTCGACCTCTGGATGCCACAATTTCGTGTGAAAAGTCTCCGCGCCAAGAGTCAACGATCGCCCATGAGTACTGCACAAGCGAATTGCTCAGGCCAACGAGTAAACCCGTGATCTGGGCCAAAACGCCGCCGATCGTTCCGAGCACGATGTCGCCTCCGATGGCATGCACGCACTCCATACCAACCTTGCCGATTGACCTTGCGACTTCGAGCGATAACGTTCGCACGTCCTCGAAAGCAGTAATGGCGTCCGCCAGACACTGGGCGCCCGAAAGACCTTCAATCATGCTCGAGATCAGGTCACCTTCCGAGGAACCTCCCGAGGCGAATCTCAACTTGGAGTAAACAACGCTTGCGACACTTAGTCCGACCTCAAGAGTTGACGTCAATAGGGCAAGCGTGCCGATACCAGTCACGAAGCGATGGCTCTCTCCGGGTAAAAATGCAACTCGCGACTGCGCAAGGGCTCGACCGGGAACCAGCGTCGAAGAACTACCTGACACAGCTCCATTCACAGCAGCACCTACGCGTTCGAACGCGGCTCCGTGCTCAACCTCGACAAATGCCGACGAGGCAGCTCGCAGTTCAATTGGGTATGCGCGCGTATTCCGTATCTTCACAGTTGCGGAATCGTTTCCAATTTCCTCTGCGCACGCACGAACCGCGTCGTTCATGTTGGAGTCTCGGACTGAGAGGCCGCCCTGAAGGGCCGGATCACAGTCAGACTCCGGAGAGCTCGCCTTGCTGAGGGGACCTATTAGATCGTCGATCACTCCCTTGGCCAATTCGACGACGCGGTCTGCTACCCACCGGTACAGGCCGTAAATCGAGAAGCTTCTGAGCTCTACCGAAACGTGTCCATCTGCCCGATTCACCTCGGCGAGAAATGCTGCTGCGAGCTTGTCACCAGATGCATGAAGGTTCGCAAAGAACGCTCCACTCTCCTCCGGCATTCGTTCGGCTGAAATTCTGTACGTCAGCGTCGCTGGCTTTAGGAGCGGACGGTTAACATCGACGTCGATCGGGAGTCCAATGAGTTCGACAGCCGCGTCGCGTGCAATTCTCTCCCACGGGTCAGGATCTGCTCCGGTTATCGTCACCTGTGTGCTTGCATCGAATGCCCCGGCCGGGAACTCGATGAAGACGTCCGTCCCGTATCGTGCTATTCCGCCGTTGGGTCCGACGATAGTTCGATGACTATCGCTCGTACTGGACCTCTCCCGGACGTCGCTAACTAACAGGAAGGCGACTATCGAGATAGCCAGCACTCCTGCCACTAGAGCAATCGAGCGCCTACGGTGCTTACTTTTCGCCACTCCAGCCAGTGTGCTTCCACATGCCCTGCAGAACTTGGCCTCGAGGGTGAGCGGTCGTCGCCCGCAGCTAGGACATGGTGAAGGTCGCGCCACAATTATGGTTTAAGCGGCGCGCTCGGAAACCGCGTACGGTCAGGGGTAACAGTCGGCAGTCGGGAAAGGCGCTCTCCGGAGCGAAGGATCGGGCCGGACCGTCGCCTACATGTTGGTCCTCTCTGATCAACCATCAATACGCGCTCCACAGTTTCGACAAAAGAATATGTTCGATGGTTGAAGCGACCCACATCTTTCGCAGACATTCATCAGTGTGGATAGTTCTTGTCCGCAAAACCCACAAAACTCGCTGTTAAGTGGGTTCGGTTGTCCGCAACCTGGACAGTTTTCCGGCGGCATGTTTGATTCAAGGACATCATCTCGTGGCATTTCAGCTGATACGTTCGGGCCGAGCAGAGACCCCTCACTCATATGCGCTGTCGTCGGTCGACCAGACCCCACATCAGCAGAATGGGTCCTCGCCGGCGGCGACGAAATCGACGACTTACTCGAGGTCTTTCGTGTTCCTGGCGCAGCCTTCGACGTAAGGGGTGGCGGAGCCGGAGTCCTGAAGGCAGAGGATTCAGGAACTGAACGAGCACGTGGGACCACTTCTCTGCTTCTGGAGAGATCCGAGGCAGAGGCGGGCAGCCCCGACCTGTTCGCTAGCACCAGACCGCCAATCGCGCCGAAACTGCTGCACCAAACTAGGGGTAGACCTAGGCTACTAAGCACAAAGCCGCCTCCAAAACTCGATAGGTGTATGAGACTCCAAAAGAAGAGCATCACCGACACCAATGGACCGGTCGCCGCGCCGATGAGTATTGCCCGACCTTTATGAGTCGCTTCTGCGTTCCGCGCAGCGAAGAAACCGCCACGAAGTGCTGCAACTGGTACCGCGACAACCGTTAAGTACACCCAAGCAGTGGGCTCTATGAATGCTGACGATGAATCAGCGAAGAACCTCATTCCTACAACGAAACCGCCAAGACCAATATCAAGACCGCCATAAAGGACAGCGCCCGCGACGAGGCCGATAAACGAACCTAGGAAACTTCGACCCAATCCGGAGGAGACATCGCCCAACCCAGTAGCCACATTTACTAGTTCGACAATTGCCGCGATTAGAAAAACGCCGAGATAAAAGAGTGCTGAGGTAATTGCCGTGCGAGCAGCTCCGGAGATTAAGCCAGCCCCCGCCGTTTGGTTTCCCCCACAGATTCCGGCTAAGTGCAGTACAGGACGAAGACCGCTAGACCCGATCGAAGCAACTAACCCGGCAAAACCGGCAACAATCGCAGCCAGTATGGGGTCAAAACTTATGGAAGCGCCGAGAGCGCCCGCGTTCCCGCTACCCAAATTCAAGCCTTCGACACGCAAGGCACTGAGAAGCAACGTTGCACCAAGAACTAGAGCCGCGTATAGCAGGGCTATCTTCAGGCCCCTAGCAACTACGCCTCTGGGTCTATCGCTCCTTGTGCGTCGAACAACGCGCTGCGCAACGAAAAGGCCCAAACAAATCCAAGTAAGCCCGGTCAGCGTTATCACTTCCGACCCAAGGCCACCATGAGCACCCACCCATAGGACCAGCGGGCCGAGCAGAAGTTGCAAACCCACCGAACTGAGTCCAGATGAAAGATCGGAGTCCGAGCCGAGCTGAATAATGCTGACCGGCGACGAGGCGATCGTTGCAGCGAGCGCAGCAACCAGGATGATCAGACCCATGACCACAACGCTGATCAGCGCGGCAATTAACACAACACCGACGGCTTCTGGCCAGCCTCTCGTCATCAGCAGACGAATCGCGCCTGCGGTTACTGTGGGCGGTCTTATTTGCGCCAGATGTGAAGGAACAGGTTGGCTGGACGCGACAGCGATGAAGCGTCGGTTGGTATCCAACTGCACTCCACAATTTGCGCAGAATTGACTGTCGTGGCGCGATGCGCTCCCGCAGGATGGGCATCGAAATTCGCGCGATGTTACGAGACTCGTGCCGCACGATTCGCAGAACTGCGAGTCGGTAGGGTTCATTGCCCGACAAGCCGGGCACAAAGCACCCTCCTCCGGCGTCGAAGGAATGGGCGATCGACAGTAAGCGCAAAACCGATCGCGAGCTCCAACAGTAGCGTTACAGACGGGGCATACGATTGAGCCCACTCCTACCCATCCCCCAACCTACGCGCACGATGCTTACGTCTATATTCCAACTATTCGGACTCCCTGTAGTACTTTTCACATCCTTGGCGCGGATTGCTCTGGGGTGAACCCTCGTAATCCAGACACCAAAATCGCCTGATCTCCTCCGGGTCTTCTAAGCCCCCGTGCGATGGAGCCCACACCGCACCCTTCGGTACATCCTCGATGCGATCGACGACGTAATCGCATCCTTCGAGAGAGGTCGGATTACCTTCCCTTACGCAGTACAGTGGCTCGCCATCGCCATGCAACTCTCCGCCGCTTTCGTTAGATGAAGGAGCTAGAGTCGGCGTCTCCTGCTCTCCATCGACCAGCGTACGGATACCCGAGAACGCCAAAACGCCAAGGACCAGAACAGCTAGCCCTACAAGAACTCGACGCACCTTGTTTAACTCTGGCCGCTGTTAGAAGAGCTCATAGCCTCTCCGGCTAACAAAAAAGCCGTGATTGGTCCTCTCGTCGATGCACTTGACGCCATCGTTCCGCGTGAAGCAATAGACAGAACCGAGACGAGGGCGCTCAGTCCCCTCAAGTCCTTTGGAGACCCCGAGCGCAGTGTCCCCGGCGCATACGGGTTGTGATCTTCCGTCGCGGATCGCCGCACCTTGTCCCCAGTCGGAATCACTAGGGCAGCTTTCCGGTCGCGCGCTTGCTGGAAACTCCCATGTCCTTTCTTGGATGTCGCACCGGCCCTCCGCGGGCCGGCCAGGTTCCTGCGTCAGCTCGCATCCGATGTTGCCGTCCGGCGTTCCGAATGAGATGAGCTTGAATTGCTCAGGGGAATAGTCGTCTGGCCCCGCGCCGTCGTATCGTCCGGCGGGCGACTCATCACATCCATCGCCCTGAGGATCACTCGCCGGATGCGTAGTTGCGCACGGGGATGGGAGTGTCGAGTCCGCAGTGTCACGCGAACTCTCAACGGTTGGTGCGCCGGTCGTAGTGTCTCGCTGTTCGCTGTCGACCGCTGCCCGGCAACCGATGAAAGACAACACGGGCACACAAACCGACACAGCAATGAGGACTCGAAACCTCATCCCGCTGGCTTCATGCGATCTGTTCATTCCCCATCATCGAGGGAAGGACCACCCCCGTTTGACGCCATTGCCCGCTAAGCCATGAGCATCCAGTCAGCCCTAAGAGATGATGATGATCTCATTAAGGACTGCGGCGCCACGTGGCCAAGGCCTTAAGTTCACACTGGAAGTGACCCGCTTCGAAGGACACACTGATCTGCCCCGAGTTTGATGGAGTTGTCTTAGTGGGCTGGCATGCTGCCGCCCGAGAAGAGAGGGGCGGGTATGCCGAGGGACGATCCACGTGAGTTCCGTCGCAAGGTCCTCGATCTCCTTGCGGAAGGTCGACGCGTCCCCGATATCGCGGCAGATCTCAGTATCAGTGCGCAGACCATCCACAACTAGCGCATGCAGAACCGGATCGACTGCGGCGTTGCACCCGGGTTGACGAGTAGTGAGGCGGTCGAACTCGAGGCTGCACACCGGCACATCGCTGAGCGCGACTGAGCGAATCTCGCAAATACGCGCCTCAGACAAGCTGCCTTCTACTCATTTCAGAACCAGTCGTTGTCGCATTCACCGGCACGCCTGTCTTTTACCGGTGGCACTTGTCTTACCAACCTTGCCGATCCAAACGTCGGTTCCGTAACGGTTTCCAGCAGTCAGGTTGCGATAACAAGAGTAATGCGGGTCGTAGCTGAACCCTGAGGCGTGGGTATGTACACTACTGGCATTGTTGTAGGTCACCCAGTAACAGCCTGACTTCGCCCACTTCTTCAGCTTTCCAAGGACCGTACCATTCGAAATCTTTGCACCGTCCTTAATCGTGGTGGGCACGGCGTCCAAGTGTTGGAATGAGAACCAGCCTAGCTTTTGGCCTGCCCGCCAAACTCCGATCCTTACCGTCTTGCCAGCGTTGATGGTGCCAGAGCCACAGCTACTGGACTTACCGTAAAGCGTCTTGGGATTACCAAGAATCTTCAACGTCACGTTACTCTCGGACACTAAAGCCTTTACCTTTGTGCCGGAAGCTTGATAAAGATCGGTCGCCCAGTCGGCATCGAAGTAGGAATGACTTTTCGGGTGCGTCCCATTCAGTGCCCAGCCGCCGCTCGAGAACGGCATCCTGAAACGAGCAGACGTCGTCACCGCGGAACTCGCTCCTCCGCCAGTAACCAAGCCAGCTGCGATCACCAAGGCAACACCGATGACCTTATATTTGCTTTTCAGCCGGTCCTCCTCTGAAGCCCTGCAAGTTTGAGTGGCATCGAAAGTGTTGGGCGAACAAGGACCCGTTCGCGAAGCCACGATCCGTTCTCCCGACGCTCGTCATGCCAGGTCTTTGGTCAACCCCCGACCCTTACATGCTGGCGCTCCGCCATCCCGACATCGCACACCTATCTCACCTGCCTACGAGACTTATAGGACCATGAGTTGCAGAGTGTCAATAGGCATAGTTATGTAGCTTGCAACAACTTGTTGCAGCCGGGAATCGACGAGGCGAATTTAGATGGCCAGGGTGTCCAAGAAAGCCCGAGAAGCTCTCCTTGAGGCGGGAATAGACGTACTTTTGGCAGACGCGGTCAGCGGTCTCGAACGGCTTCTTTCGCGAGATCAGCTCGCGAAACGGGAAGGGTCACCTAGCAGGTACACCGCATACCGAGCATTCGATTCGGCGGCCACGATCGTTGAAGAGATCGCCTTGTGGATAAACACGACGGGACGAGGCGGTTTTGACGACGTCCTCCGCCAACTCAGAGACAGCTACCGCGAACAGACGGTCGGTCGTCGGTCACTAAAGGAGCTCGTTGACACCCTGAAGTACATGCTCAAGCTCAATCTCCAACATCAGTTCTCGTCGCCAGGAACGCCGGCAGGTTGGGTAATTCAGTCCGCCGCTCTTACCTCGAGCCCTCAGTGGCAAGGGAAAAAGCCTGACGATAAGCAAACTGAAGTTGGGCAGCGGATCATTGAAATTCGCAAAGAGTTTTACGACGGCATGACCGAGCGGTTGGCCGAGACCCTCGGAATGGCCATGTCGCAGCTAGGTCGAAGGCCGAAAAAGGGCATCACCAAGGAAGACCTCGTCATCCTGATGCACTCGTTAACGGACGGCCTAGCGTTGCGCTTGTTCATTGACCCGAATGCGATCGATCTCGACCTCGCGGCCGACGCGATCTACCAAGTCGCTTGGAACCTTACGGAGCCGGGACCAGATGTCGACGATCGCCGCCCAACGGACGAGACCTCGGCCGGTTTGTTCGACCGCATCGTCGACGAATCCATACGTCAATGGAAGAGAGTTCCGACACCCACACTGATTGAAGTAGCGGACGCCTGCGAGCTGGAACTCGACGTCGTTTCGATTTGGTTCAAGAATTTAGGTGATCTTGCCGACTCAGCCGTCCGATCACTGATAGCGACTCAGGGAATCAACTTCGAGTCTGCGATTGGCCCTGAGCACGCACTCGACATCATTGGCGGATTCCTAGGGTTTCTTATCGAAACAGCCAAAGCTAATCCGAACCTCTTCCAAACGGTGCAGCAGGCGCTGCCCGTTTCGACTACGGCCGTCCTTCATGAACTCGCTGACTCAATAGGAGATTGTCTCGCGCGCCTCACGCGAACACGTAACCCTGAAGAGACGGCTAGGCGTCTTGTAGAAGGCGCACTATCCGGCGACGCAAACATAGTGCATGCCCTAATCGACGCCGTCGGCTACTAGAGGACGCAGGCGCCGCGAGCTTGATGTCACGAAAATTGCGAAAGTGCTCCGACTGACCCGGCGGGAGCACTCGGACTTCGGGCTTCGGACAGCGAAGCGATGCTCAGTCAGAGACAGACTGCCACTGAGACGCTCGTTCTCGACCGCACCCGATGCTTGTAGTCCCCCGAGTTTCGATGAACGTCAGTGGGACGTGGCAGACACTGCGCAACTCCGAAGCGACCACGAACCTTCTGCTCGGCGACTTCTAGGCTGGGCCGCCCTTCACAACAATTCGCAGCTGCATCCAACGCTCACTGCACTCACACTGCTGAGCTGTGAACGCCGTTGCGTTCGCGGACCCCGGCGAACAGGTCGTCCTCCGGGGGCTTCGACTCCACGAGGCTGCGGGCCAGGATGTAGTCGTCGAAGGGATGGATCTCCTTGGCGACTTCCGGCGGGAGCCCGAACCAGAACCTCGAGTTCGGATCGACCTGCGTGCGGTGCGCGAGTAGAGCGTCGCGGCGGACGTCCGAGTATCCATAGATGTCGATCGACGTCGTCGAGCGTTCGTCCTGGGCCGGACGGTTCTTGAACCAATCCTCGGAGAACGGTGACTCCAGGCCCAGCTCGAGGAACTTCTCGTGCGTCGCGAGCATCCGCTTGCGGGACCACATCGTGTAGTAGAGCTTCAGCGCCTGCCAGGGCTCTCCGGCCCACGTGTAAGCGTCCGGATCCCCCGCCGCTTCGAACGCGGCCACGGAGATGTCGTGGACGCGTATGTGGTCGGGGTGCGGATATCCGCGGTGATCGTCGCCGTACGTGACGATCACCTGAGGACGCTCACGCCGGATGATCGTGACCAAGCGCCCGACGGCCTCCCGGAAGTCGGCCTGGGCGAAACACTCCGGGTGGGCGTTGTGGTCGGTGTCCGGCATCCCCGAGTCGCGGTAGCCCAGCATCACGACCTCGTCGTAGCCGATGATCTTGGCCGCGTTGGCCAGCTCCTCCCGCCGGACGGCGGTGATGTTGTCCTTGACCTCGGGCTTGTCCATCTCGGGGTTGAGGATGTCCCCGGCCTCGCCGCCCGTCGCGCAGACGAGCACCGTGTGGATGCCCTCTTCGTGGTACTTCGCGACCGTCCCGGCCCCCTTGGACGCTTCGTCGTCGGGATGGGCGTGGACGGTCAGGAGGGTGAGCCTTTCTTCCATGGTCACTATTGAACCCGATGCCGGGGGTGTGCGTTCCCACGCCCGGGGTGTGCAGCCACCAGACCCGTTGCGCCATCATGTATTGACTGGGGAGTCAAGGGGAGTCTGAGGTTTGGCCGAGGCATCTGCGTCGCAACAGACCGAAGCCCGGAAGGCCGACGGGCCGCGCTACCCGACGCTTCCGCAGCGCGCGGTGGCCCAGCGAGCCAAGACCCAGCCGGATGAGCCCGCGATCATCTCGGCCGCCGGCGACCGGACTTGGGCCTCCCTCGACGCCCGCACGAACCAGCTCGTCCGCGCCATGCGGGAGCGCGGGATCGAGGCCGGACAGTCGATCGTGCTCGTCTGCTCCAACCGTCCGGAGTTCGTGGAGGTCTACGTGGCCGCGGCCCGTAACGGTCTGCGGCTGACCCCCATCAACTGGCACTTGGGGGCCGAGGAGATCGCGTACATCGTGAACGATTGCGAGGCGGCGATCTTCGTCGGCGATGAGCGGTTCGCAAAGACGTGTGCGGAAGCCGCGAAGCTGTCACCCGGCACCAAGGTCTTCCTTGCCATTGGCGGGCCAATCGACGGTTTCGAGGACTACGAGGCCGCAGTGAGTTCGCAATCACCCAGGCCCGTCGAGAACGAAGGCTTCGGCAACACGATGCTGTACACGTCGGGAACCACCGGCCGTCCGAAGGGTGTGTACAGGAAGCGCCCGGCACCTCGCCGCGCGCAGAACGAAGCAGTGCGCTTGCACACCGACGGCGACCTCCACCTCTGCACGGGGCCCCTCTATCACGCCGCTCCCCTTGCCTTCTCTTTGGGCCTGCCGTTCCTCTGGGGCATCGGCGTCGTGGTCATGGACGGCTGGGACCCCGAAGAGACGCTCCGGCTCATCGAAGCGCACCGCATCACGCACGTGCATCTCGTCCCAATCATGTTCCACCGTCTGCTGTCGCTTCCCGACGACGTTCGCAACCGCTACGACATCTCCTCGCTCAAGCGCATCGGGCACGGCGCGGCTCCGTGTCCCGTCCACGTGAAGAAAGCGATGATCGACTGGGTCGGTCCGATCATCTGGGAGTACTACGCTGCCACCGAAGGCGCGGGAACCTCCGTCGAGTCCGACGAGTGGCTGACCAAGCCGGGCACCGTTGGCAAGATCCCCGAGGGCCACGTCGAGATCCGCGACGACGACGGGAACGCCGTCGAGGTCGGCGAGGTGGGGACGGTTTACCTCAAGGCTCCCGAGGAACCCGAGACGCGGTTCGAGTACTACAAGGACAACGAGAAGACGACGAAGGCCTACCGGGGCGACTACTTCACGCTCGGCGACATGGGCTTCGTCGACGAGGACAACTACCTGTTCCTAACCGACCGCTCGGCCGACCTCATCATCTCCGGCGGTGTGAACATCTACCCGGCCGAGGTCGACGCAGTGATGCTCACGCACCCGGGAGTCCGCGACTCGTGCACGATCGGCATCCCCAACACCGAATGGGGCGAAGAGGTCAAGGGCGTGATCGAGCTCAAGGACGGGATCGAGCCGTCGGACGATCTCGCACAAGAATTGATCGCGTACGCGCGCGAACGTCTGGCGAGATTCAAGTGCCCGAAGACGATCGCCTTCGAGGACGATCTGCCGCGTCACGAGACCGGGAAGCTGTATAGACGTCTGATCCGAGAGCGCTACAGAGAAAAGGTGAGTGACTGATATGGGGATCTGCGCCACGCCGGAGCGAAGCGGAGGCGGTTATGGGTATATGTGAGGGACGCGTCGTCATCATCACGGGAGCCGGGCGCGGCATCGGCCGCGGCCACGCGCTCGAGTTCGCGCGCCAGGGCGCGAAGGTCATCGTCAACGACCTGGGCATGGAGCGGGACGGCAGCGGAACCCCCCAGCCCGTTGCCGGCAGCGTCGTGGCCGAGATCAAGGCCGCCGGCGGCGAAGCGATCGCCAACTCGGTTGACGTCTCCGACTGGGACGCAGCCAAGGCACTGATCGACCAGGCCTACGACACGTTCGGAAAGCTCGACGTTCTCGTCAACAACGCCGGTATCCTGCGCGATCGCATGCTCTTCAACATGGAAGAGGCGGAGTGGGACTCGGTCATCAAAGTCCACCTCAAAGGGACGTTCTGTCCCACGCGTCACGCCGTCGCGCGGTGGCGCGAGATGGCCAAGGCCGGCGAAGAGCTCGACACGCGCGTGATCAACACGACGTCGGCTTCCGGCATCTACGGGAACCCGGGACAGTCCAACTACGGGACGGCGAAAGCAGGCATCGCTTCCTTCACGATCATCACCTCGCGGGAGCTCGCCAAGTACGGCATCACGGTCAACGCCGTCTCCCCCGGCGCCCTTACGCGCATGACGGAGGACCTCGGCCCGGGACGCACGGCACCGCCCGCCACCGGGGGCGAAGCACCCGGCGAACGGGAATGGAGCCCGCGCGACGCGGACAACATCGCGCCGATCGTCGTCTGGCTCGGGAGCGCCGAGTCGAAGGGCGTCACCGGCCACGTGTTCGAGGCCTCCGGCGGACGCCTCGGCATCGCCGAAGGGTGGCACCGCGGGCCGAACCGGACCAAGGAAGGCCGCTGGGACCCGGCCGAGCTCGGGTCGGTCGTAGCCGAGCTGGTGTCCGAGGCGTCCGAGCCCGTGGGCATGGGCGGCGTCCCCTTGAAAGACCGCCGGCGCGGCTGAAACTACATCGCTGTAAGGCGAGTCTGTCTTTGGCTAGCCCCAAAAGGTGCGCTCTTGTGCGCGCCGCTAGAAGGAGGTAGTCATGGGCGCTGCTGGAGAAGTAGGACGCAAGGTCAAGGACTCCGTCTCGGGAGTCGTCAAGGGAGCCGGCGACGTCGTCGGCGGAACCGTCGACACCGTCAGAGATACCGTGGCCGGCACGCTGCAAGGCGTGGGAGATGTAGCCAAGGAAGCCACGGGAGCGATCTCCGGAGCGATCACCGGGGCCCTGCAAGCCGTCGGTGAGGTCGGAGGAAGTCTCATCGACGTCCTCAAGGGAACGATCGTCGGAGTGATCGAAGGCGTCGGCGAGATCACGACCGTAACTGCCGGCGTGGTTTCGAACACCGTGCGCGCGGCGATCAAGGGAACCGCGGACATCGGTGGCGACGTCGCTGAGGCGGCGGCCGGAACGGCCGAAGCGGCGATGTCGGCAACGAAGAAGCTCGCACTCGGCGTGGAGGACACGGCGTTCAGCATCGGACGCGGCGCGATCCAGGGAGCCAAGGACATCAGCGGCGACGCGGTGTCGACGGCGAGCGAAACCGTGAGCGGCGTGGTCAAGGGCGCGACGGGTATCGCAGCCGACACGACTTCGGCGATCCAGAGCACGGCCAGCGGTCTTGTCACGGGTGCCGGCGAAGTCGGTACGGATCTGCGCTCGGTCGCGCGCGCAGCCGTCGTCGGCGCGATCGACACGGCCAAGGAGATTGGTCTCAACGTCGAGGACGCCGCATCGGCGGCCGCGACGGGTGCCGTTAACGGCGCCAGGGACCTCGGTCAGACCGCGGTCGACGCCGTGCGCGGCGTGGTCACCGGAACGATCGACGGCGTGAAGGTCACGGTTCGCGGCAACGGCCGCGCGAGGAAGCCGGCCGCTCGCAAGAAGACAGAGAGCTAGTAACAGCGAAGCGGATCAAGACGAGGCCTCTCACACCGAGGGGCCTCGTCTCATTTTGGGAACCGCGGTCGGCCCGCTTCGACCCGGCCACGTGCCTGCAGTTCGCTACTCCGGTCACCGATGGGCCGGCGGGAGTGAACGCCGTCACCAACGAAACCCTCACCGGACTGCCGCAGTTCCCGTTCGCCACGAGCGAGCCGCCGCTCAAGCCTTACGCGCAGTAAGGTTCGCGATCCGTTCTTCGCGGAGCTGTGAACGACGCACTTTCCCGGCGTCGTCGCGCAACGCCCCGTCGACGAACTCGTAGGTGCGCGGGAGCTTGTAGCGAACGAGCCGCTCCGACAAGAAGTCCCGCAGCTCTTGCTCCGCAACCTCGCCGCGCGTCTGCACGATCGCGTGCACGGCCTGGCCCATGTCCTCGTCCGGGAGTCCGATCACCGCGCACGTCTGGACCATCGGGTGCTCGTCCAGCGCGGCCTCCACCTCCGCCGGGTAGATGTTCGCGCCGCCGGCAAGGATGAGATCGGTTCGTCGGTCGGCCAGGTAGACGTAGCCGTCGTCGTCGATCCAGCCCATGTCGCCGATCGACTCCCACCGTTCGGCTCCGCCTTCGCCGTGGCCGTCGAGCACCTTGGCCTGGGCGCCGATGTAGGAGTAGGTCTTGCCGCCCTCGGGCGGGAGCATGTAGATCTCGCCGATCTCTCCGGACGGAAGTTCGTTCCCGTTCTCGTCTACGACCTTCATCTTTCCGTAGACGGTGCGGCCGACCGATCCGCGGTGTTCCAGCCACTCCGTGCCGCTGATGACGCAGAGTCCCTGGCCTTCGGTCCCGGCGTACAGCTCCCAGACGGCGTCGCCGCCGAGCCAGTTGATCCACGCTTCCTTCACCCACGGCGGGCACGGAGCCGCGCCGTGCCACACCGTTTTCACCGAAGACACGTCGCGCGCCAGTCGCTCGCCCTCGGGCAGACGCATGACGCGCGACATCATCGTGGGCACGACCCACATCCACGTCACGCGGTGGCGCTCCATGAGCTCGACGGTCTGGGCCGGATCGAAGCGGGTGGTGACGATCACGTGGCTGCCGCGGAAGAGTCCGATGGCGGCGAACTGGAAAGGTGCGTTGTGGTACAGCGCGCCGGGCACGAGAACCACGGCATCGTGCGGAACGCCGAACGCGCCGCCCACACCGAGCTGGGTGACACCGCGCGTTCCGGACAGGATTATCTTCGGCCGTCCCGTGCTCCCGCCCGACGTCGGGGCCTTCCACGACGCCGCTATGCGTTCGGGCAACGGTTCGTCCGGTAGCGAGGGATCCGGTCCGAATCCGGGCTCGATCTGCACGCGCTCGCCGATGTCCACCTGCGGTCCGCCGACGACGATCGGCGGGTTCGCGAGCTCGATGATGGCTTCGAGCTCGGCGGCCGGAAGCTTCGCCGACACCGGCTGTGGTGTCGCGCCGAGCTTCCAGCACGCGATCGCCGACTCGAAGAACTCGATCGAGTTCGGCAGCGCGATGGTCACGAGGTCGTTCTGCTTCACTCCGAGCTGTTCGTACGCGCGGGCCAGGCGATTCGTCCTCTTCTCGAGCTCCATGCGCGTGACGGTGGTCTCGTCGTGCGTCAGCGCCCGGCGATCCGGATCGGCCTCGGCCGCCATCCCGATCGCGGCTCCGATCGCGACCTCTTGACGCGGTATCTGCTCGCTCATACCACCGGCGATCCGCACGCGCTGCAGAAGCGATCTGTCGGCGGCAAGGGCCGGCCGCAGTTGCCGCATCTCGTCGATGGCTCTTCTGGGGAATCCTGCATCGAATAATTCGGCGTTGGCTTCCCCAGTTCGGCCAATCCTCCTCCGGTAATCAGGCCGACGTACGAGAAGATCGTGCCCAGCGCGAAACCGAGGCCGAGGGCGAGCAGTGGTTGGATCGTTGCGCCGCCGCCTCCCTCCAAGGCGCCGATCTCGAAGTTCGACAGCACACGGATACGAAGCAGCGCGGACAAGGCGGCCAGCGTGATCCCCCACACCACACCGAAGGCCAGCGCCGTCGAACCCGAACCGGGACCGAGGCGGCGCCGCATCGCGCGGCCTGCGGCGATACCTCCGAGCACGGGGACGAGAACGAAGAGCCAGCGCGCGGGCGAGAGCGTGGCGCCCTCCGGCATGTAACCGAGAGTCGTGAAGCTGCTCAGCGGTCCGGCATCCAACGAGATGCTCATCGGCGCGCCGTGAGCGAGCACTGCGGCCGCGGCAACCACGTTCAAACCAAGCAGGACGATCCCAAGAGGTGTCAGTTGCGCATCGATGCCGACGTCGATCCCACCGCTGCCGCGCTGGGCAAGCCCCAGAACGACCAGACAGACGATCGCCGTCAGCGCGGCGACCCATCCGCCCCTCGATATCCCGGCCCCCACGGTGCGCATGCGGTCCGATAGATGCTGAGCAACCGACGGCAGTCGGAGCGTGCCGATAGCCGCGAACACGGCACCCCATACGAATCCCACTACGAGGCTCGCCGCCGGCGCAACGCTCGCTTCAACACCGGCGCGCACGATCTGCACGTCGAACCCGAGACGCGCCTGAGATGCCGCAGCGAGCGCGGCCAAGCCGATCCCGTTGACCGCGCCGGCAACCACCGCGGCAACGGCGACGTCGCCCAAACCTCGGGCGCCCGACCCCCGCATGGCCAGGGCGATCGCGATCCCCACGATCGCCAGGATCGTCAGCGGAGCGAGCTGAACGCTGAAGTCGCCGCTCGGCGCGTCGGGGATGGGATCGTCCCGACCGAAGATGTCCCCGATCTGGTCGCCGATGTCCCTCAGGCCCTCGTCGACCTCGGCCCCCGCCTCTATCTGGATCGTCGCGCCGTGGGCTCCGGCCAGGGTCCAGATGGCGACCTTGCTAGGTGGCGCGATGCCCCACAGCAGATTGGCCTCCGGTGTGGCCGAGCGCAGCCAGGCCGCCGCCACCCAGGAAACGGCCAGACCGACGAGCAGTCCGGCCAGCGCCGCCGCGGCGGCTCTTCCCCCCACGCGCATGGTTTGGTCATGCTAGTAGCCGGATGGAGCTAAGCGACCTGTGAGCATAGAGCCGGGAACCACGGTAGGCGGGTTCCGAGTCGAGGGTCTCCTCGGCAAGGGCGGAATGGCGAGCGTGTTCCGCGCCATCCAGTTACGTCTGGATCGTCCGGTTGCTCTGAAGGTCCTGAACCCGGCCCTGGCCGCCGACGAACAGTTCTTCCAGCGCTTCCAGCTCGAGGGCGTCAACGCTGCGAGGCTCGAGCACCCGAACATCGTCCCGGTGTACGAAGCGGGCGAAGACGGAGGTTTCGCCTTCCTCGCCATGAAGCTCGTAGATGGAGAGACCTTCAGCTCGGTGATCACACGCCGCGGCGCTCTGCCTCCCGCCGATGCCGTGCACATCCTCACCGATGTCGCGCGCGCCCTCGACTACGCGCACGGGATGGGTTTCGTCCATCGTGACGTGAAGCCCGCCAACGTTCTCATCGACCACGCCGGCCACGTCTACCTTTCCGACTTCGGCCTTTCGAAGGACATGGGCTCGCGCGGCATGACCGGGACCGGACAGTGGATGGGAACGGCCGAGTACATGGCACCGGAACAAGCTGCGGGAAAAACGCTCGACTTCCGTGCCGACCTCTATGCGCTCGGTTGCGTGGCTTTCGAGTGCCTGACGGGCGATCCGCCGTACCTCGCGGACAACCCGCTGGCGGTGATGATGCAGCACACGAACGCCGAAACCCCGAACGCGATCGAAAAGAACAGGGCACTACGCCCCGAGATCGACATCGTGCTCCATCGCGCGATGGTCAAGGACCCGGCCGAGCGCTATCCGGCGGCTCTGGCGTTCGTCGAGTCTTTGCACGCCGCGGCCGCGGGACGCCCGTTGACGTCGACCGCGGAGCCGGCCGAGGGATTCCAGCTCTACAAGGGCCCGGGAACGCCCACGTCGCCGGGTGCGGTTCAGGCCGCGACCGGGGACACGCCGAGCTGGCCGGTGAGCGTTCCGCCGCATTCACCGCCGACGAACCTGTTCTGTCCGCGCTGCGTGGGCACCGTCGATCCCGTGGACATCTTCTGCGGGAATTGCGGAGCCCGCATCCTTTGGTGCCCGACGTGCCGGGGGCCGCGGATCGGCACCGACCGCTTCTGCCAGCACTGCGGCTCCACAGCGCCGCCGACCGACCGCTGGTGATTTAGCCGCCGACCGGGAAGCTGCGTCCGCACACTCCGCAGAATTTGTCTCCGGAGTTGCGCGGTGTCCCGCAGTTCCCGCAGAACTTCAGCGGCGCGCCGGCCGGCGTCACCACAGATGGTTGTGAAGGTGTGGCCTGAGACGCTACCGGCTGAGCCGCCGGAGCACGCGGAGCCGGCGTCGGCATCTCGCGCGCTTGCACCGAACCGATCAGAGACGGCCGGATGTTCTCTATCTGCGAAGCGCCGATGCTGCCGATGATCGACGGACGTTCCGGCTCCCGCCTTCTCTGCGGGTTCAGGATCTGCTCCTTGAAATCCCGCTGACCGTACGCGGTGACGGACACCTTGGTCAGTGCACGCGCCGTCGACTCGCGCGGGAAATCCAGCAGCGGACCCAGCTCGCCGAAGTAATCGCCCGGACCGAACTTCGAAACCGGCTCCTCGGTCCGGTCGTCGCGCACGCGTACGGTGGCAACCTGGCCCTGGCCGATCACGTAGATGAGCTCGCCCCGCTCACCCTGCTCGTAGATCGTCTGGCCCTCATCGAACGACATGCGCTGCGGGGGCCCGGTGTCGGCCCGGAAGTGCGGCGCGAGCTCGACGACCTTGTCGGCGATGGGAACCATGCGGTCGTCGTGGGTCGACACCACGATGAGCCGCCCCGGCCCGGCCAGCTCACGGAGAAGCCTGATGACCGACTCGGCCTGGATGTAGTCGAGGTTGGCCGTCGGTTCGTCGGCGAGCAGCAACGGAGGGTCGTAGGCGAGAGCGCGCGCGATCGCGACGCGCTGCTGCTGGCCACCGGACAGGTTGCCCGGGCGATGGTGCTCGCGCTCGGTCATGTTCACCGTCGCCAGGAGCTGACTGGCCCGAGCTTTCGCCTGCGACCCCGAAACGCCGGAGATGAGCAACGGTGCCGCGACGTTCTCGAGAGCGGTGAGCGAGGGGATGAGATTGAACGCCTGGAAGCAGATGCCCACGCCGCGGCGGCGGTACTCGTTGAGGTTGTTGCCGTCCAGGTGCGTGATGCTCGTCGAGCCGATGAGTGCGAGGCCTTTGGTCGGCTTGAGGATCCCGCCGAGAACTGACAGCAACGTGGTCTTTCCGCAACCGGACGGACCGAGCAGCACTACGAGCTCGCCGTCGGGAGCGTGCAGGTTCAGGTCGTCGATCGGACGGACGACGTAGCCGCCCTTGGAGTACTCGATCGTCAGGTCGCGGATCTCGAGATCGGGCATCTCAGCCCCCCGGTCCAGAGAACGCGAGCGCCGGGTCGACGTTCACGGCCTTGCGCAGGCCGCCGAGCGATGCGAGCGCGCCGGCGAGCAAGGCCAGGATCGGCAGCTGGATGTACGCACCGGCCGGCACCTCGATCGGTATCGGGAACACCGGTACCAGGAGCTGCTGGATGCCGGTGGCGACGAGCGCCGCCACCAACGCGATGAGGATCGACTGAGCGGCCAGGCCGGCCAGCAGTCCGCGCGACGATGCACCGACCGCCTTCATCACCGCGAAGTCGCGCCGCCGCTCGAGGGCGGACAGATACACGACGGCACCGATGATCGTCGCGGCCACGAGCCACAGCAGGATCTGCACGACGTCGATAGCGCCGACGGGCTTCTCTAAAGGACGAAGCGCGTCCTGCCACGTCTCCTCCGTCGTCTTGGCCTCGAAACCATCCGGGATCGTTGGCATCTCGCCTTTGACGACAACGGATGTGGCAACAGGCTGACCTTGGTAGACGAGCTGCTGCACGTCGGCCAGGTCCATGAACAGGATCGGCGTTCCGCCGAAGATCGTTCTGCTCCGCGTCAGGCCGATCACCTCGAAGTCCTCGCCGCTGATCTTGACCGTGTCGCCGACGCCGAACCTCGTCTCCTCGGCCGCGACGATCGCTCCCGAATCGACTTCTGCTTCGCCTTCGTATGCCTCGGGCGTGCCGATACCGCCGGGCTCGTGACCGAGGAGGAACACGTCGGTCGTGGTATCGCCCTCGGCCGTGTGCCGCACCATCGCCACGGGATCGGCTTCGTCGGCCCCGTTTGCCTCGAGGTCATCGGCCAAAGACGTCGGGATCGTGGCGCCCGATGTGAAAGCTCCCGTTACACCTTCGGCGACAACCCAGTGGTCACCACCTATGCCTTCAACGGTGATCCGAGGCTCGTTGCGGAAACGCGCCGACAGTCCGGACATGATCAGCACCATCGAGAACACCAGCGCCGTTCCGATGATGGCGATACCGAAGCGAACGGCCCGGAACTGCAGGTCCCGCAGCGTCAGAAGGAACAACCGCACCCCCTAGAGGCGAAAGCTGAGCAAGGCTATCAAGGCGGGTTCGGCGCGTCGGCCGAGGAGCGAGGTAACCCGCACGAAACGCAGAACTCGTCTTCGGACGTGTTCGGCATCTGGCAGCGGGTGCACGCCCACAGCGACGAGTCGTCTTCGGTTCCCGAAACATCCGCAGTCTTAGTGATGGCTCGGGCCGGGATGAACCGGGCGCCGACGTAGGACGTAGCCGTACCCCAGACCGCACCGAGCACCAACGCGATCAACGGGTCGAAGGCTGCGCCCCCGCCACCAAGATCCAGCGCACCAACTGAGAAGGACGAAAGGACGTGGACGCGCAACAACAGCGAGAGGAGCGCGAGCGTCAGGCCCCAGAGCATCCCGAAGCGCAACGCGATGGCGGCGTTGGAGATCTCCGTGCGGGATCGGATGAAGCGCCCGGCCACGACACCCGCGGCGATTGGGATCAATGCAACGAGCGGCAGCAGCACCGGCGCGTCCCCGCCGACGCCGAAATGCAGAAGGTCCATCCGTTCCCAACCCGTGAGCGGTCCGGCATCGAGAGCGACGTTCATCGAAACGCCGTGGGTCAGCACGACGCCGGCCGCCACGGCGTTGGCCCAAAGCATGTAGCCGCCAAAGGCGAACAGACTGAACGACGGCGCTTTTCCGGTAACGAGCGCAACCAGGCCCCCGAGAGCGAGCAGCACGGTGATGATCCCGGCGGCCGTGCCCAGTCCACGCATCCATCCCAGCAGGACGACGCGGCTCACCGGAGCAAGCGTCACGCGCAACGACAGAGACGAGATCCCACCGGCGAGCGCGAACGCCGCCCCCAGGGCCGTGCCTACGCCGAGCGCAACCAACGGCTGATGCCCGAGCGAGAAGCCCAGTCGTCCGGTCGCGGCACCGAGCCCGACGTCGGGAGCGACGACACCTTCGAAGCGAAGATCGACCGAGGCGATCCACGCGACGATCGCGAGAGCGCCGCCGTGGGTCAGCGCGACGACACCCGACCATCTGAGCAGCTGCTTGGGAGACGATGGGCCCGCCCACCTGACGAAGAGAGCGACGGTTATGCCGGTGATCGCGAGGATCGAGATCGGCACGAGCAGGACGGAGAAGGAGAACGCGACGTCCTCGCTGCCGAGGACGTCGCTCAGCCGTCCGACGGAACCGGCGGCCTCCGGCGCGGTGAGTCCGGCGGCGCTACGGATGACCAAGGGGACGGCATGGGCCGAAGCGAGGATCCACGACGCGAGCTTCAGCGGTGAAACGAGCTTCCAGACGAGCTGGGCGTCCGAAGTCGACGCGCGCAGCCACATCGCGGCGATCAATGAGGCGAGGTAGCCGGCAGCAAGTCCGGCCAGCGCTGCTCGAAACGCGCGTGGGACACGCACGGCTGGCACATGGTAGAGCATCAGTCGTGCGTCGCATGGGGAGTCTCCTCATAGCAGCCGTTTTCGCCGTGGCCTCACTCCCCGCTGTATCCGCGCAACAGTCTTCCGGCGCGCCGCCCGTGATCTTCGTTCACGGGATGGGATCCAACGCGGCCGACACGGGAACGCCAAGCGCCGACGGTGGGCCGGGACAGTTCCAGTCGCTGCTCGAGGCCGTCGCGTCCGAGTATCCGAACTCCGATGTGTGCCAGGAGAACGCTCAGGACGATCGTGGATGGGGAAACGGAAGTCCGTGCGTCTTCCGCTACATAGAGGACAAGGCCGAGGCGGACGAGTCCGGTGTGGCCGCGCGAGGACCGAACGATTCGCAGAGCGCGGTTCGTCCGAATGCGGAAAAGCTCGCTCTCGAGATAGAAGAGGTCGCGGCCAACGCGGGACGTCGCGTCGTCCTCATCGGTTACAGCATGGGCGGCGCGATCATCCGCACATACCTGGCCGAGCATCGGGAAGAAGCCGAGCGTCGCGTCGATGCGGTCGTGATGCTCCACGCCGCGGCGTCCGGATCTTGGGGCTATGCATTCGCGGGCGAGATCCCCCGGCGCTTCGAGGGCGTGTTCGGGCAGCGCGTCGCCGAATTGCTGCAATCGGTGACGGCGGCCGCATCGGCCGTCGACCTGAAGCGTCCCGCCTCGATGGACCTCCGGCCGCGCAGCGCGCTGTTCCGTGCGCTAGCGCCGATGGAGGTTCCGCGAAACGTCAGCTACTACACGTTCTGGGGCGACATCCGTCTGGTAGCCGGGCGGAGATTGCTGACCTACGACCTGCCCGAGTTCGCGCTGCCCTCGCTCGGCGATCTCGGCCTGCTTCCCGGAGACCCCGATCCGCGGGAGCTCCCCGAGCTCGGCGGACAGCGCTTCACACCGGAGGTCGACGCGGGCGAAGACGCGCTCGACATCTCCCACCGCGCGCGCATCGAGCTCGGCGCGGACGTGATCGGCGACATCATCGCGTCGTGCGGCCGCAAGCCGCGCGAAGGCCGAGCCGGTTGTGCCGACCTGATCGCCGAGCACTTCGACATCCCCAACGTGCACACCTCGATCCCGGTGACGCTCGACCGGGTGATGGTCGACGAACCCGAGCTCGGGGGCCGGGTCACGATCCTCGATGCGATCCTCAATGCGATCGGTCGTCATCGATGAGCGAAAGGCGCCGACGTTCCGTATTCGCGCCGATCGGTGCGGCGGCGGCGGCCGTGATCGTTGCGGCTTCGATCTTCGTCCGCTTCACCGGGCCGGCCGATCCCGCGGCCGACGTGGCCAAGCAACGCGAGGCCGTAGACCGGTTCCACGAGCTCGTGCGCGACGAGAGATGGGCCGAGGTGTTCGAAGCGATGACCGAGCCACCCGGTCGCGATGCCTCGGCGTTCGCGACGCTTATGCGCGATCAGGTGAGGAATCAGGGCAAAGTTCTTCGAATATCGACGAAGGAGACGCGATTGCTGCGTTCGCGCACCGTCCCGCTGCTCGAGGTCCACGAGTCCGTGACGTTGTCCAAGGAAGGACGACGTTCGACCCACGATGTCATCTCGTATTTCGCGCAACGCAAACAGCGCTGGCTGTTCGCTTTCAGCGCACGCGGCGACGAGGGTTAGCCCCGGCCGCGATCACACGCTTTCCCTTTTCCCACCGTCACCCGAACGAGACGGGTTTCGAGGAAAGATTCACAAGATCCCGTCCCGTTCCGGTGACGGTTCGATATGGGTTGCCTCTTTTTCGCGGAGCGTCCGGTTAGCTGCGCAGGCTGAGTGCGACGGCCGCTACGGCGGCCAACGCGATCGTCATCAGCAGCACCAGCGGCAACCGCGACGGCGCGATCGGTGTGTGCTCACGGATCGCGCGATCGTTACGCCGGTACGAGCGGTACGCAACCACACCGAGCAGGGCGCCGAGCACGATCAGGACGACACCGGCCCACACCGTCACGTCGTCTTCCGGAGCAACGACGCGCGCAAGCACGAGTCCCGTCGCCACGAACGTCAGGCACGTGCGGCCCCACGCAAGGAACGTGCGCTCGTTGGCCAGGCTGAACCTAAGGTCGGGCTCCCGCGATTCGCGCGGGTCTTCGACCAACCGCTAAGAGACGTTCTCGAGCTCTAGCTCGATCTCCTCGGCCCCCGCACCGCTCTTGGCCGTCGCCGAGTCGATCTTCGCAGCGTTGCGTAGCAGCTCGATGCGCCGGTCGACCTGCTTCAGCATGACCTGGCCGAAGAGCATGAAGTCGCCGTCACCGTCGCCGCCGTAGCCGCCACCACCGGCACCGTCACCGTTCCCACCGGCACTGGCCGCGAACTCCTCGGCCCGCTTGCGCGCCTCGGCGATGATCTGGTCGGCCGACAACCGCTTCTTGGGGCCGTCGCCGTTGGACGGGATCCCACCGGCGGCGCGAGCGACCGGTGACACCTCGAGGTAGTGGTCGCGCAGGTCGTACATGCGCTCCGCGGCGAACTCGGCCAGCTCGTTGTTCTCGGAGATGATGCGGCGGCACAGGAAAGTGCCGTATGCGATGTGCCGGCGCTCGTCGTCCTGGATGTGGCCGAGACCTTTGCGCAGACCCGGCATGACGCCGAACGTGTCGAACATCTGCTTCCACATCTTGTAGCCGGCGATCGCCAGGCAGCCCTCGATGAACTGGTTGTACGTTACCGAGCAGTCGAGGAAGGCTTCGGGCGAACGGTCGGTGAGTACACGGCGCATCGTGCGCGGAAGGATCGACTCGAACAATCCGTCCGGCTGTTCGGGGTCGGGAAGCCTAACGCCGCGCGCCTCCTGGTTCGAGCGCGCGAGTGCGCGCATCTCGAGCGGATCGGCACCGATGGCCTTGAACCAACGCGAGAAGAAGTCGACATGCTTGGCCTCTTCGTAGGCGAACTGCGTGAGGAACAGCGTCTCTTCGGCACGGCCCTCGTCGGCGATCGCAAAGACGAGCGGCATGATGTCGAGGGTCACGCCCTCCTCGCCGACCATGAAACCGTTGGCGAGTCCGGCGAGCATCAGGCGCTGCTCCATCGGAATGTTCGCCCAGTCCTTCGCGTCCTGTGTGAAGTCGAGGTCGGCGGGATCCCAGTGGAGCTTCTTGCCCTTGTCCCACAGGCGCCAGGGAAGGATGTCGTGGTTCATCCCTTTCGGGGACGCCCAGTCCGAGAAAACGCGGGTCTGCTGCTGAAGGTCCTCGATGGTCTGCGGCTTACGCGCCGTATCAGTCATGCCTCTCCCCCTGAGATCGCCGGACTATGCCAAAACTATACTCGCGGGGACAGATTTCGTCTAGAGCCCGCTCCTGGGGCTTTCGATAGGTAGCCTGAGCAGCCTGAGCTCACCTTACGAGGCCGGCCGCCGGCGCCTGCGGAGATTCGCTTTCGTCATCGCCGCTTCTTTCGCCGTGTTCGCGTTCGCGATCTGGTGGTCGGGACGGGTCAACTACCGCGAAGGCTCGAAGGTCATCTCTGATGACGGCCCCGCGTTGCGCATCACCGAGGTCGCGCGGTCCTACCGGGCCGTGTACACGGTTGAGACTTACGCGCAGGACGAAAAGACCGTCACGACCGAGCGCGTTTGGGTGCGCCGCCCCTTTCAGAGCCGAGTTGTGACACTCACCGGTCCCCCGCCCGGTCGCCGCGAGCTGTCGCTTCGCCAGAGCGCGTTCGGTGTGCTCGCTTCGACGAGCGAGGATGCACAGCCATTGAACATCGCCGCCCCACCCGGCCTGAGCTCCGGCGATCTTCGGATAGACGCCGTGCTGGCCGAATCGGTGGAGGACGAGACGATCGAGCTGCGCGAGCGCCGCGAGGTATACGGCCGCGTGTGCCAGGTGTACCGAGCCGGCGGTCCGGTGCTGGCCGGCGATCTCGATGAGTACGAGCCCGGCAGCAACGAATACGCGGACGTATGCGTCGATCGCAACGGCTTGGTGATCGAGGAGGCGTGGACGTCGGACGGAAAGTTCCTTCGCCGCCGGGCCGCGGTAGAGGTCGACGTCGACCCGTCCATCGATCGTGATCTGTTCGAGATAGAAGCGCCCGAGCAAGAAGGACCCGTGCGCGGGACGGTACAACGCGTCAATCCTGCAACGATCGATGCCGACGAGCTGTGGTCGCTTCGCGAGACGCCCGAAGGTTTCAACTACCGCGGTAAGTACGCGGTGATTCGATCGACCGCTACCGGCCCCCAGCAACAGCCGGGTGTGCCCACCGTCGCGCCGTCATCGACGAGCGACGTCTACACGCGGGGGCCCGACCTCGTGGTCGTCGACCAGGATCCTTCGCTCATCCAGGCCATCAGGTCCGAAGACCGTCCTGCGCGAGCCATCCGCCTGAACGGCTTCGACCGGGCCGAGATCGTCGTCGACGCACGCATGAGCGAGGTGCGCGGCGAGACCGAGGACGATTCGGTGGTTCGCATCTACGGAACCATCGCGCCGTCCGAGCTCTTGGAGCTGGCGCTTAACCTGCGCCCGCCCGGCCGGTAGGAGCGATTGGGAAAAACCTGTCCCCATCGGTATCGTTTTGGCCGAGCCCATGGCGCGCCTACCGTTTACCGATCCCGGCAAGAACCTCGGCGTCAACATCTTCCGCGTGATGAACAACGCGCCGGCGGCCGCGAAGGGGTTCTCGTCCCTCGGCTCCCGGATCCTCGGCGAGACGTCGGTTGAACCGAAGCTGCGCGAGCTCGTCATCGACGCGATCTCCGTGAAGCTCGACTGTCCATATGAGTGGAGCCACCATGCGAAGTGGGCGCTGGACGTAGGCGCCTCGCCCGAAGAGCTCGAAGCGCTCAAGCGAAAAGACCTCGACGCTCTCGGCCCCCTCGAGCGTGCGGTAGTGAGCTACGCGCAGAAGGTGGACGACAACACCGTCGCGGATGCCGACATCGAAACCCTGCGCGACGCCGGACTGAACGACCAGCACATCGTCGAGCTCACTCTCACCGCGGGTTTCTACGGAATGACGGCGCGCTTCCTCAACGCGATGGATGTCGAATACGACCCGGACGTCCCGCAGGATTTCGAGATCCCGGCCGGCGGCGGGAGCGCCGCGCGGAAGTCGTTCGATCGTTTGCAGGAAGCACGAGACACGAAGGGCTAGCGCTCGAGGCGTAGCTTAGAAGCGGGGGGAGAACATGGCGACGACGGAAACCAAGCAGCGGGAATCGACCGACCTCGGAGAGTTCCGCGAGCGGGCCAGAGCATGGCTCGCCGAGAACGCACCCAAGCGCGGGGCCGATCCCGTCGACGCCGTCATGGGGCCGAGCCACGATATGGGCTCGCCCGAAGAGGCCGCGTACGTCACGCGCGCCCGCGCCTTCCAAGCGAAGCTCCACGACGCCGGTTTCGCCGGCATAACCGTCCCGAAGGAGTACGGCGGGCAAGGACTGACGCGCGCGCACCAGGTCGTGTACCAGCAGGAGGCCGCGAAGTACGCGATCCCGGCGGTCAACGGGCTCGGCTTCAGCCTGTTCATCCCGACGTTGCTCGCTCACGGCACGGAGGAACAAAAGAAGGAATGGGTCCCCAAGGTCCTGCGCAACGAGAGGATCTTCTGCCAGCTCTTCAGCGAGCCGGGCGCCGGCTCGGACCTCGCCGGACTTCAGTCGAAGGCCGAGCGCCACGACGGCGAGTACATCCTCAACGGACAAAAGGTGTGGACTTCGGGCGCGCAGATCGCCGACTTCGGCGGCGGGCCGTTCCGCACCGACCCCGACCTTCCCAAACACCAGGGCCTGACGTTCTTCATGGTCGACATGAGGCAGCCCGGCGTGACGGTTCGTCCTTTGCGTCAGATTACCGGTGAGGCGCACTTCAACGAGGTGTTCTTCGACGACGTCCCTGTGACAGAGGACAGAGTTCTGGGCGGCGTTGGGGACGGGTGGCGCGTTGCTCTCACCATGCTCATGAACGAGCGCATGGCGCTCGGCGGTGGCGGAGGCGGTCCGCAGCGTCGCGGCGGTGGTGAAGGGGCGATCGTCCGTCTGGCGCGCGAGCTCGGACTGTTCGAAGATCCCGAGTCGCGGGACAAAGTCATGGACCTCTATATCCAGCAGCGCGTGCTCGGCATGCTCGGCCGCCGTATGGCCGAGGAGGCCAAGAGCAAGCCGCCGGGACCGGAGTTCTCGATGATGAAGCTCATGGGAACCCGCGTCGGCTCGAAGATCACCGAGCTCGCGGTGAACCTCGTCGGTGCCGGCGGCACGGCCTGGGATGCGCCGACGGGCGCTCCCTCTGATGAGAAAAGCCCTGGGCACCGCTGGAGTCAGCAGATGCTCGCGTCGCGTTCGGGCAAGATCGCCGGAGGAACCGACGAGATCCTTTTGAACATCATCGGCGAGCGCGTGCTCGGACTTCCCCAGGACCCGCGCGTCGACAAGGAGGTTCCCTTCCGGGAGATCAAGGTCGGAAACGTCAAAGGCGGCTAGATAATGACGACAACGGAAACGAAACCGGCGGACGCAGACATCGAGGAGTTCCGCGCAAAAGCGCGCGAGTGGCTCGCGGCCAACGCCGTGAAGCGCGGCGCCCCGGGAGCCGAGGGAATGGCGCGTCCCGGCGGCGAGATGGGCTCGGAAGAAGAGAAGCGCGGCATCGCCTTGGCCAAGGAGTTCCAGGGAAAGCTGGCCGACGGGGGCCTCGCCGGCATCACCTACCCCAAGGAATACGGAGGCGCAGGTCTGACGCGCGCCCATCAGGCCGCGTTCAACGCCGAGGCCGCGGGTTACGTCCTTCCGACGTTCGCGATGTACATCGGCCAGGGAATGTGCCTGCCGACGATCTTCACCCACGGCACGGAAGAGCAGAAGAAGCGGTTCATGCCGGGCCTCATCAACGGCTCGGAGATCTGGTCGCAGCTGTTCAGCGAGCCGGGCGCCGGTTCGGACGTGGCCGGTCTGCAGATGAAGGCCGAGAAGTTCGGCGACGAGTGGGTGCTGAACGGCCAGAAGGTGTGGACGACGGGCGCGCACTACAGCGAGTGGGGCGAGGTGATCGTCCGGACCGATCTGGATCTTCCGAAGCACCAGGGTCTGACGATGTTCCTCGTCGACCTGCACGCGCCGGGGGTAACGGTGCGTCCGCTGCGTCAGATCACCGGCGAGGCTCACTTCAACGAGGTGTTCTTCGACGACGTGCGCGTTCCGGACGACCAACGCCTCGACGAAATCGGTTCGGGTTGGAAGGTTGCGCTGACGACGCTGATGAACGAGCGCATGGCCATCGGCGGCGCCGGCGGTGGCGGCTCGCGCCGCGGAACCGGAGAGAACGCGCTCGTTCGTCTGGCCCGCGAATTCGGATTGTGGGAAGAAGGCGAGCACCGGGACCGAGTGGTGGAGCTCTACGTGCAGAACCGAGTCTTCTCTATGCTGCGCGAGCGCATGGCGATCGCCGCGCGAAAGGCCGTCCCGGGTCCGGAGTTCTCGATGCTCAAGCTCATCGGGGCACGACTGGGCGCAGCGCAGAGCGAGCTGTCGTCGAGCCTGGTTGGTGCGTCGGGCATGGCCTGGGAAGCGGGCGGAAGCGCCGGCGAGTCGGCAAGCATGGCGCTGCTCGGCTCCCGCTCGGGAAAGATCGCGGGCGGAACCGACGAGGTGATGCTGAACATCCTCGGCGAACGGGTGCTCGGTCTTCCTCAGGATCCGCGCGTCGACAAAGAAGTGCCGTTCCGCGAGCTGAAGGTCGGAACCGTCAAAGGCGGCTAGTCACCGAAGGCCAGCTTCGAAGAGAGCTGGGAAAAGTTGGTGACCAGCCGGCCACCTCCTTGAACCGGGCGTTGCTAACGCGCTGAGACCGCGACATGTAGTCGTAACGCTTACCCATCAGCCGCGTGAGCACCGCCGGTGCCGTGCGCAACGGCTTCTTGCGACGGGAAGCTTCCGCAAGTGCTCTCCCCAGATCCGCGCGCGTCAGTGGCTGGTCATCGCAGACGTTGTACGTCCCGGCGGGAGCCGAGAGCGCGGCCACCATCGACGTTCCGAGATCGTCCGCATGTATCCACGGCAGATACGCATCCGCTCGGCCCGGGAAGGGAACGAAGCCCAAACGGCCGATCCGCGCGAGGTCGCGGGCGCTCGGTGCGGCCGGCCCGTAGAAGAATCCGAAACGCATCGCGATGCCCGCGCCGCCCCGCTCGGTGAAGCGGCGCGCGTTCGCTTCGGCCTCCATCAGCGCTTGACCGTGCGGCGGCATCGCTAAGGTCGAGTCTTCGTCCAGCCATTGATCGCCGCCGTCCGCGTACATGAAGGCCGCGGAATGTTGGAGATACCGCGTCGCTCCCGTTTGGATCGCTGCGTCGACCAGCAACCGTGAGAGATCGCGATGCAGCCGGCTGTTCTCGTTCCAAGCGGAACGGAAGAAGTAGGTGGCTCTAGGGATCCTCGTTGCGAAGTTGCAGACCGCGTCGTGTCCGTCAATCTCTCTCGTCAGTGCGGTGGGCTCGAAGATGTCCACCGCACTGACCTCGGCCCCCAAAGCGCGCAGCGAGCGTGCCTTCTCCTCGGTGCGCGTAACGCCCGTAACGTTATGACCCGCGGCCACGAGGGCTGCTACAGCCGACTTCCCGAGCACACCCGTCGCTCCGGCGACGAAAACGTTCATCAGGCTCAAGCGTGACCCCTAAGCCGGAGAAACCGCTACTCGCCGGTGCCGGCCCCGCGCACAACCAGCTTAGAATCTCGCCGTGCGTGACGTGGGGGCGGGGACCAAAGTCTTCGTCGCTGCCCCCGTCCGCGGCCCGTGGCGCCCGCTCGACTCCCCCGACGACGTCATCGCGCTCATGGACGAAGGCGGCGATGGCGTCATCGCCGTGGTCGCCGACGCCGGTGCGACCTTTCTGGCCCCGATCTTCGAGGACCTCACCGCCGTGGTTTGTTTGTCCGGGACACCTCTTAGTCACATCGGGATCGTCAGCCGCGAGTACGAGGTCCCGTGCGTCATGGGGACGACCCTTTCCGAACAGCCGGAGCCCGGAGCCGACGTCGAGGTCGACTGTTCCGGTCCCGAGGGCGTCGTCCGGATCGCCACATGACCGCGCTTCGCATGCCGGCGATGTGGGACAAGGACGAGATCAACCGCTGGCTTCACTACCACGGCGAGGCCACGAAGGAGATGTCCAAGCTTCGGACCTCGCTTGAATCCAAGCTCATCCCGATCAGCGCCTACATCCTCATCTCAGCCGTCGAGTGCTATCGCCGTCATCCCGAGATGCTGCTGGCTATCGACGCAGCGATGCCGGCTGAAGAGATCGGCGCTGCAGGGCGGGTGCCGGGCAACCAGGTCGACTCCGTACACGTCTGGTCGCAAGCCAACATCTTCCTGCACGGACGGCACATCCTCGCCCTTCTCGGAAAGATCACTCCCGACCACGAGCCCGAGCGCGCGGCGATCGTCCTCGACTTCTGGCGGCGCGCGGCCAAGGGCTTCCGGGGCGACGAGCATCTGCAAGCCATAGACGCCGGCTTTCGTTGCACGCCGTACACCGACGAGGTGGTCGCCGCATTGGTCGACGCTTCACATCCGGTGAAAGCGGAGCGCTGGTCCGACGTGAAGAGGATGAACGCGACGCTGACGTCCTATCTCTTCCTTCTGTACTTCGACACTCGCTCGGGCATGGTCGACACCGGCCCGTACGATCTCGGCGACGGACGCGTCCTCCTCGTGCGCGACTTTTCCAAGATGGGCGCCTCCGACTTCTGGTGGTCGTCCGAGATCGCCGCCGGGCTCCCCTACGACAACCTCACGGCCGCTTTCGTCCTGAACGGTATGGATGCGGTAACTGTCAACGACTGGGGGACGAGCGTCACCAAGCCCGAGAACTACCTCGATCACGTCGAACGCTTCGGGTTGTTCACGACCGACAACAGCACGCTCGCACCAGTGACGCTGGACAAGGTCGACGCGATCCGTGCTGCGACCAAGCAAGCGCAGTCGCGCTTGTACCGCGACATCGTGAAGATGACGCGCCGTGAGCGCATCGACGCCGGCGCCTATGTGTACTTCACCTTCCTGCGACCGTTCGCCGAGGTCGCCGGTGTCGCCGACCACCTCGACTGGACCGTCCCGCGCGACTCGCTGGACGTCTACGACATGCTCGAAGGATTCGAGGGGACGAACACGCCGCCGGACCCCGACGCGCCGTACTACTGGCCGTTTCCCTAGCGCGCCGGCCCGGGCTCGAAGCCGTCGGCTTTCAAGGCGACCCGGTCGAGCGCGAAACGCCCGCGCGGGAATTCGGGCTCGCGTCCGACGGCGAGCTCCGCCAGGACCGGGCCGATCAGCGGCGCGAACTTGAAGCCGTGTCCCGAGAACCCGGCCCCCACGACGACTCGCCCAACGCGGTCGATCACGAAGTCCCGGTCCGGTGTGTTCTCGTACATGCACACCTCGACATCGACCGGCGTGGGCTCGAACCCCGGAAGGTACTTGCGAGCGTGTTCGGTCAGGCGCGCGGTGACGGCCGGGTCCGGCGCGAGGTCGTCGGTGCGCGGATCGATGACCGGCCCCGTTCCGTGCTCGGCGAGCTTGTAAGCGCCCAGGGCGTGCGTCGGGAGCCCGTAGACGTGAGGATCCCCGCCCGGGTCATTGATGATCGGAACACCTTCGAGCGAGCCGGCTATCGGGGCGAAGTACGCGATCTGCTCCCTGGTCGGGACGACAGGCAGATGTACACCGACGCCCCGCAAGAGCTCGGGCGCGTACGCTCCGCAGCACAGCACGGCCGCCTCGGCCGATACCTCACCATCGTCGGTAGCCACGGTCACCGACGTAGTCGACTCACTGATACCGACGACGCGGACGGCTTCGCGAACGGCATCCGCCAGCGGCTCACGCAACGCAGCAACGGTCTCTTCGGCCGAGATCACTCCCGCGTCGCTCTGGTACAACACCTCGCCGGGCAGCCGGACGCCCGGAAAACGGGAAGAGGCCTCATCCGACGCCAGGACTTCGTACGGGACGTGAAGCTCGCCCAGGAGCCCCAGCTGCGTCGCGTCGCGGACCGACTCGATCATGCCCGTAGTCCGAAGAGGTGTTCGACCCGTCCGCGCCTCGCACTCGCGCCACATGGGCAGGGTGCGCTGCGCAAGCCGGACGTAATCGGCATCGTCGTAGACCAACCGGAAGACACGAGAAGCTCCGTGCGAGCTCCCCCGGCGCGTGCCGACGCCGAACTGCTCGAAGACGACGACGTCGGCGCCCATGCGTTGGAGCTCGCAGGCCGTTGCCAGCCCCATGACGCCCGCTCCGACCACGACAACGTCGGTGTCCACGCGGCCAAGCTAGCGTGCGGGTACGCAGCGCGCACCCGGTGACTAGTCCCTTCGGGGCCTTTGCACCGTCCCGATTGACCATGCCAGATGGCTCTCCAGTGATCGATTACCAGGTGTGCGCTTGCAAGGCCTGTTGGCCCGTATTCGAACGATGCTGCCCGAGGGGGGCTCGCTTCCGGCTGAGTCCTGGGACCGCCGCCACCGTTGGATGGTGCGGCTGTTGTTCGCCCACGCGATAGTCATCGCAGTCTTCGCCCGGCTCCGCGGATTCTCGCTCGTCCACGCTGTGCAGGAGGCCGCGATCGTCGGAGCCATCGCCATCCTCGCCGCGTGTCCTTGGAAGCGACGGAAGGTGCGGGCGTCGCTGGGAGCGCTCGGGCTGATCACCGCCTCCGCGGTGCTCGTCCATGTCTCGGGCGGATCCATCGAGATGCACTTCCACTTCTTCTTCGCGCTCGGCGTGCTGACGCTCTACCAAGACTGGTTCCCGTTCCTCGTGGCTCTCGGATACGTCGTGCTGCATCACGGAGTGATGGGGATCCTGAGCCCCGAATCCGTCTACAACCACCCCGCCGCCTGGGCGAATCCCTGGAAATGGGCGGCCGTGCACGGATTCTTCGTTTTGATAGCCAGCGTCGCGATGGTCACGTCCTGGCGCCTGTCGGAGGTCGAACGTTCACGCGCCGAAAACTTCCGTACGAAGCTCCACGATTCCGATCTGCGCCGGAGGCAGGCGATGGAGATCAGCGACAACATCGTCCAGGGCCTAACGGTCGCGAAGATGGCCCTCGAGCTAGATAAGACCGAGGAATCCCATGCCGCGCTCGAACAGACGCTTCACAAGGCTCGCGGCATCATCAGCGAGCTTCTGCGTGGCGAGCAAGAGACGATCGGTCCGGGCGAGCTCGTGCGCGAGCATCCCGCGCTCGTCCAGCGTGAAGCGTCATGAGCACCGAACCGCTCCGCGTCCTGATCGTCGACGACACGCCCGATATCCGCATGCTGCTGACCGCAGCGCTCGGGGCACTCGGCGGTTTCGATCTCGTCGGCGAGGCGGCGGACGGGGCGGAGGCCGTGCAGCTCGCGCAAGAGCTGCAGCCCGATGCGATCCTCCTCGATCTGGCGATGCCGGTGATGGACGGCCTGCAGGCCACACCCGAGATCCGCAAGTGCTCGCCGCAGACACGGATCATCATCCTGTCCGGATTCAGCAAAGACCGGCTGGGCAGCGAAGCGCTCGCCGTCGGCGCCGACGCCTACATCGAAAAAGGCACGAGCCCGAGGAAGATCGCAGAGATCGTCCGAGAGGTCTGCGGCACGCCGAGGCCTCAGCCGGACTTGGGAGTCCCTGGTTCGGCGAACGACGATGGCGGCACCGAACCAACCTCGCCGGGTGGTCTCGAATCTTGGCGGCGCAGCATCTCGATGGCCGTCGAGCAGGTCGGCGAGCTCGGGTTCGCGTTCTCGTCATTCGGACGGGCCGTCCGTTCGCGTGTCGACTTCGACCGCGCGGGTTTCGCGCTCTCAGAGGCGGACGGCTACCGGATAGCTGCCGTCTGTGGGTCGGACGACGGCCTCGTCCCTGTAGGAACGCTCGTTCCTGTCCTCAGCCAGTTCAACGAAGCTCTCGACGGCGGGACCACGATCACGATCGGCGACACGTACGAACGTCAAGAGGGTCCCCTCGACATGTACTTCCTCGATCGCGGGGTTCGCTCCTACGCTGCCGTTCCAGTGCGAGCCGCCGGCCGCGCGCAGGCCATCGTCAGCTTCGCGTCGGAGCGGCCACAAGCGTTCCCCCGGGCCGAAGTCGACTACCTCGAATCGGCCGTTAGGGAAGCCGCGGCAGCATTCCACATCTTGTGGCACATGGGGCAGAAGGCCGAATCAACGCACGCGAGCGAAGAGGCCCAGCGGGCCAAGCTCGAGTGGAACCGTATCATCCGCCACGACCTTCGGTCCCCGTTGACGGTCATAAGCGGATTCGCCGAAACGATGCGCTCGGCGTGGTCCGAGCTCCCGGACGCCCAGAAGCTCGACTTCGTCGACGCAATTGCCCGGGGTGCCGATGCCATGACTACGCTTTTGTCGGACATGGATCAAGTGGACCGGCTCGAGTCGGGCATCGGGTCGCTCGAACCGCGTCCCATGAAGCTCTGCGCGCTGATCGCTCAGACCGTGAATGATCTTCACGCGAGCACCGGCCGGCTCGTGGTGACGACGATCGATCCCGATCTCCCCCTGGCCCTAGCCGACGAGAACGACCAGCGGCGCGTCCTGTCGAACCTCCTCGAAAACGCATTCAAATTCTCGGACGAGAGTGAGCCCGTCGAGGTCAACGTGTTCGCGTCGGGCGGCATGATCCACGTGGCAGTGAAGGATCATGGGCCCGGCATCGCACCGACAGACCAGCCCTCGCTGTTCAACAAGTTCTCGCGCGCAGCGCAGGATCGCGAAGGTCCGAAGGTTCCGGGAAGTGGCCTCGGCCTCTATATCGCCCGCTCGATCGTCGAAGCACACGGGGGGCGGATCTGGGTCGAGAGCGAACCGGGCACCGGCGCGACCTTCCACTACACGATCCCCGCAGCGACCGCGTAGCTGCGAGGCTGCTCATCGGCGGGGAGCTGAAAGCCACGCTGGCGCCGGGCCGCACGCCCAGCTAGTTCGGCCGGATGTTCTGGTTCAGCCGGAAGAAGTTCTCAGGGTCGTACTTACGCTTCAATGTCTTCAGCCGGTCGTACTTGGCCGCTCCGTAAGCCTGGCGCACGCGCTCTTCGCCCTCGTCTCCGAGGAAGTTCACATACACACCCGTGTGATACGGCTCGAGCGCCGTCCAGAAGTCGCGGACCCACTGCCGCTGCTCATCGAAGCTTTCGGCGTCATAGCTGTTGCCGTTGATGTTGAACGTGTGTCCGGCGTTGCGGCCGTTGAAGGCGGTCTCGTCTTCACCAACCCGCGCGACGGCGCCGCCTAACTGCCACAGGGCCAGCGAGGTGATCGGAGATGTGATTCGCCCCGCGAAATCTGCGCAGATGTCGATGATCTCGTCGTTGAGCTCGGCGACGTCGCACGACCGGATGTAGAACCACCACCCCGGTACGAAGGACGGATCGAGCGAGGCCTGATGGGCTAAGAAAGGCTTGGGTGTGCACATGTCGAGCGCGGGCGATCCGAATGACCTCATCGGCCGCACTACCTTTTCGCCCTCGTCGACGGGACCGACGTAGCAGGAGACGACGCCGACGATCGGCTTCCCGACGAGGTCCGGCGGCACGATCGGCAGCGCCGGCGCCTTTCTTAGGATCACGATCGTCATGAGCTCGTCGGGAGCGTCCGCGATCCAGTCCCGGTAGAAGCGCAAGACCTTCGGTGCGTCCTCGGCCAGCCAGAAGACGGGTCCGGCCAGGACCTCGGGGCCGACCGGCTGCAGCCGGTAGGAGAAGGAAGTCACGATGCCGAAGTTGCCGCCGCCACCCCGCACGCCCCAGAACAGGTCGGCGTTCTCGTCCCCGCTGGCCTTCACGAACTCGCCTTCCGCGGTGATGAGGTCGACGGAAAGCAACTGGTCGATCGTGAGCCCGTACTTGCGATGGAGCCAGCCGATGCCGCCGCCGAGCGTTAGTCCGGCGATCCCCGTATGCGTCACGATCCCGGACGGAGCTGCCAGACCGAAGGCCTGCGTCTCGGCGTCGAGCTCACCGAGCAGAACTCCGGCCTGCGCTTGCACCGTCTGCGCTTGCGGATCGACCCGGATCCCCTTCATCGGGCCGAGATCGATGAGCAGTGCGTCGTCCGCCACCGAAAGACCGGGAAAGCTGTGGCCGCCGCCGCGAACGGCGACCGGGAGTCCGGTGCGACGGCCGAACGCGATGGCTGCGATCACGTCGGCTGTGCCGGCGCAGCGCGCGATGAGTGCCGGGCGCCGATCGATGGAGCCGTTCCAGACCTTGCGGTGAAGACCATACGTCTCGTCGGTCGGCCGAACGATCTCGCCGCGGAATGAGCCTTCCAACTCGGCGACAGCGGCTTCCTCGAGCTTTACCGGAGTGGTAGTGGTCATCCGCGTTAGCCTCTCATACATGACCAGACAAGTTGAGAAGTCGGAAGAGGAGTGGCAGAAAGAGCTTTCGCCCGAGCAGTACGAAATATTGAGAAAGGCAGGGACCGAGCGTCCGTTCACTGGTGAGTACGTCCACAACTCCGACACCGGGATGTACCACTGCGGCGCCTGCGGAGCCGAGCTGTTCAGCTCGGACACCAAGTTCGACTCGGGGACGGGCTGGCCGAGCTTCTACGAGCCGGCGATCGCCTCCAACATCGAGACGCGCGATGACTCCAGCCAAGGCATGGTGCGCACGGAGGTTCTGTGCCGCGCCTGCGGGTCTCACCTCGGTCACGTGTTCCCGGACGGGCCGAACCCCACGGGCCTGCGCTACTGCATCAACTCCTGCGCGCTCGACTTCGAGAAGAAGTAGTCGCTTACGCCGGAGTCACGGCCAGCGTTCGTCGACGGCGCGTGATGATCGCGACCGGCGCGACGATCAAGATGGCGCCCACCACGCATAGCAACGCGTAGCTGAACATCCCCACAAGCACGCCGGAACCCAGTCCCGCGATCGCGGCCGACGTCCACACGACGGCGTCCGTCGCACCCTGAAGACGGGCGCGGTCGCCGTAGGTGAGCCCCTCCGTGAGCAAGGCGCTTCCCGCAACGAAGGACAGGCTCCATCCGAAGCCCAGCAGAAACAGCGGGATCGCAAGCAGTGTGCCGGCGTGGTCCGGCATCGAAGCGGCAAGTAGCGCCGCAACCAGCAAGGTGGCGAACCCCATCAGAACGACGCGGATCGCGCCAAGGCGGTCGGTTAGACGTCCCGACACCGGTGACAGACCGTACATACCGAACACGTGCAGGCTGATCACCAAACCGACCGAGCTCAGACCGTGACCTGTCGATCTCAGGTGCACCGGCGTCATCGCCATGATCAACACCATCACCGTCTGCGCCACGGCAAGAGCAATGAGCGCCGCTTGCGCCCGCGGAGCGCGCCAGAGCTCGGTGACCGGGCGTCCCGTCGACGCGGATTGCGTGTCGTACGGCACGAGCGCATCACGTCTCGCACGAAGCATCGCGAAGATAGCAACCACGGCCATCGCGCAACCCAAGACGCAGATCAGAAAAGGACCGGCGAGTCTGGGCAGATCGGCGTCGACCGCGACTCTTCCCGATGGATCTAGGAGCGCGGGACCGGCGACACCGCCGATCGCCCCGGCCCACACGACCAAGCCCAGTCCGGACGCTCGCCTCTCCGGAGGATAGAGATCCGCTGCCGCGTAACGCGACAGATGGTTCGCCGAGTTGCCGCCGCCCATGAGCAAGATCGCGAAGACGAACAGCGCGAACTGTCCGCTCGTCATCGCAACAACAGCCAGAGCCGCGCCGACACCGCCCAGCAGATAGCCGAGCATCAGCCCCGGCCCCCGTCCCCGCTTGGCCATCAGCTGCGAGAGCAGAACAGAACCAAGCCCCGTCCCGAGAACCCCAGCCGTCCAGGGGAACCCGGACAGCGTCGCAGAGTTAGTTAGGTCTTCACCGACCAAAGGGGCGACCGTGATCGAAGCGACGAAGCTCGTCGTTCCGAAAGCCACGGCCAGGAACAGCACGCGCGCGGCCAGCTTTGTATCGCTTCCCCGCCCGGCCCCGATCATTGGTGGATTTTAGTGGCTATCCTCGAATCTCCATGAGTCTCACAACCAAGACCGTCCGAGGAGACAAGGCCAAGCGCTTACTCCTTCTCATGCACGGCCTCGGCTCCAACGAGCAAGACCTTGCCTCGCTTGCGCCGATCATCGATCCCGAAGGCCATTTCGTCACGATCTCCCCGCGCGGCCCGTACGCGTACGGACCGGGCTTTGCGTGGTTCAAGATCGACTCCCCCGGCCTCGGCGGCCCGACGATCGCCTCGTCCCTCGAGGCGATCGACGAAGTCATCGACTCCGCCGTCGCCGAATACAGCGTCACCCGCGACGAGATGGTCACCGGCGGATTCTCGATGGGCGGCGCTATGTCACTGATCCACACCTTCCGGTCGAGCCCTCATCCACGCCCGGCCGGCGTGCTCGTCATGAGCGGATTCCTTCCGCCCGAGGGTCCGGTCGAGCTCGACTGGTCCGGTGAGCTCCCGCCCGTGCTCATGCAGCACGGAACACGCGACCCGATGGTCGGGATCGACCGCGCGCGAGCAACGGCCGAGCTCCTGAAGGAGCACAACGTCCCATTGCAGTTCCGCACCTACCCCATGGAGCACAGCGTGATCCCCGATAGCGCGCGCGACGCGCACGACTGGCTCGAACAGATCCGCCGAGGCGAGACGCCGGCTCCGGTGGAGGCCGAGCTAACAGAAGCGGCCGCGCCGCCCGACGACGGCCCGGTGAAGGCCGTTACGAGCGCGACCTTCGACGCCGAAGTTCTCCGCTCGGAAAAGCCGGTCATCGTGGACTTCTGGGCCCCCTGGTGCGGACCGTGCCGCGCGGTCGCTCCCATCGTCGAGCAGATCGCGACTATGCGGCAGGGCGCTTACAAGGTCGTGAAGCTAAACATCGACGAGGCTCCGGAGATCGCCCAGACCTACGATGTGCAATCGATCCCGCTGATCGGCCTCTTCCGCAACGGACGGATGGAACGCAAGTCACTCGGCGCCAAGCCTCGCCAGCAATTGGAGGCCGAGCTCGGGATGCTGGTCATCCCGTAGAAGGACCTCGTCGCCCGCCTAATTGCTAGGCTCCCTCGCACATGTCAGGCAGGCTCGAAGGACGCGTAGCAGTCATCACCGGCGGCGGCAACGGCATCGGGCGCGCGTGCGCTGTGCGTTTCGCCGAAGAGGGCGCCAACATCCTCGTCGCCGACA
Source organism: Actinomycetota bacterium (assembly GCA_040905525.1). Lineage (GTDB taxonomy): Bacteria > Actinomycetota > JAICYB01 > JAICYB01 > JAICYB01 > JBBDRJ01. The sequence goes on along the minus strand of JBBDRJ010000018.1, from coordinate 32,306 downwards.
TCCAGGACGATCCGGGAGCCGAGACCGTCGCGCTCGTTAAAGAACAGGGACGCGAAGCGCTCTTCCATCACGTCGATGCATCGAGCAGGGACGACAACGACGCGATGGCGCAGACCGCCGTCGAGCGTTTCGGCCAGATCGACGTCCTGGTCACGGCCGCGGGCATCTCTCATGCCGCCTACGTGTCCGGTGACAACGAGTCAACGACTCGACTGATCACCGAAGCGATGGAAAACGTCGTGTCCCCGGGGGAAACGCTGCGCAATTTCGACCTCGAGGGTTGGAACAAGGTTCTGAGCGTGAACCTCACCGGCACGATGCTGGCCATCAGTGCCGTCGGTCCGCACATGATCGAAAAGGGCAAGGGCTCGATCATCACGATCGCCTCGATCGCGGCGAAGCGCCCGGAAGCCGGACCACTGGCCTACGCCGTCTCCAAGGCCGGCGTATGGATGATGACGAAGTCGATCGCGATGAACCTCGGCCCCCTGGGCGTCCGGGTGAACGCCATCGGGCCCGGTTACATCAACACGAACATGACGTCCTTCATGAAGACCTTCGAGGGGATCACCGACCTGGCTCTGACGCAGATCCCGCTCAAGCGGATGGGCGAGCCTGAGGACGTAGCCAACGCTGCCCTGTTCCTGGCCTCGGACGAGTCGTCTTACTTCACCGGGGAGATCCTTCACCCGGACGGCGGGTTCTACACGGAGTGAGTCCTACCGGCTCCGAAGACTGGCTACGGCTGGCCGAGCAGAACAAGCTCACAGACTCCGACATCGCCGACATCACGAAACGGCTCGACAAGATGGACGCATCCTCGGATGCCGGACCGTGGACGCTTCGTACACTTCAGCTGATCGCCGAACAGCCCGGCATCGTATCGACTGTCCTGGCTCGCCAGATGAACTTTGACCGCTACGCCTTCAAGGCTTTCGTGGTCAAGCTCAAGGAACTCGGTCTCACCTACGGCCTCGACGTCGGCTACGCGATCTCTCCACGCGGCCGCGCCTTCTTGGCGAAGCGCAACGCGTAGGTCCCGGCGATCTGCGCTACTGCAGGCCGTCCCAGAGAGCGCGGAGCTTCCCGTCCGGGTCGTCGGCCACGGCGGGCTCTGAGTCCAGAAGCATCGTCGCGCGCCGATCAATGTCGTAGCCGGGCCAGTCGGGGAGCTCCGAGGTGTTCGGGTCGCCCGTCCTTGCGAACGCCACCCAGGCCGCGTGCATGTTCGTAGCGAGCGACTGAGGCGCGGCTCCGCCGGTGAAGATGTCGACCCCCGGTGCGTCCAGGTTGTCGAACACGAACGGGATCTCGAGAGCGTGACAGGCCCCCATCCGTCCGCCGAAGGCCGGCGTCTTCCAGTCGAAGCGGTACATCCACGTCGGCGTCGCGTTCGACACCTGCGCTTCGGCCAGCCGGATCGCCGGGATCCGGAAGTTGCGGTCGGTCTCCAAGGCGTTGCGCAGATCGAGCTCGCTCGATCCGCCGATCTTCTCCTCGTAGGTCGCGATCACGTCGTCGACGGATCGCCCGGCCCGTGCGCAAAGGTTGCGTAAAGGACGAACCGCCCGCGTTCGCAGGGAGTCTTCGCCCAGCATCAACGTGAAGAGCTTCCACTCCTCGAGCGTGGTCCCGACTAGGGTCGCCACACCGGTACCGGCGCCCTGCTGAAGGGCTTCGATCGGGGCCGTCGGCAGCACGTCGCTACCCCAAACGGGCTGGAACGGCATGGCGAAGCCGGCGAAGTCTCCTCCGAAGATCTCCGCGTTGTCCGTGGCCAGTCCCGCACCGAACCGGTTGACGGCGTCGAGAAGTTGGTCAGCTGTGAGCGCGGAGAGCGAATCGGCATCGCCCGGAGAGACCGCGACGTAGGTGCAGAACTTCTTCGCGATGCGCGTGGCGATCTCCTGCGAGTTCGTTGCGTGGGCCGCTCCCGACTGCGGGATCGCCTTCGAGAACAGACCCTTGGCTCCCGGGGTGGCGAGCAGTGTACCGACGCTCATGCCGCCGGCCGACTCGCCGAAGATCGTTACGTTGCCGGGATCGCCGCCGAAGTTGGCGATGTTGTCGGCGACCCACTGCAGGGCCGCGACCTGATCGGCTATGCCACAAACTCCCGAATGAGCGAACTCGGGACCGAACAGCTCTTCGAGGTGGAGGAAGCCGAAGGCGTTGATCCGGTAATTGATCGTGACGGCGACAACTCCGTCGCGCGCGAAGTTGTGCGCCGAGTACCAGGGGACACGTCCCGACCCCGTCGAGAACCCGCCTCCGTGGATCCAAACCATGACCGGACGCTTGGAGTCGTCGACTCCGGGCGTGAAGACGTTGAGCGTCAGGCAGTCCTCGGATTGCGGATCTGGCTCGGCCTGCCGGTCTCCGCCGAGCTGCTCCATCGTTCCGGCCACTTGATGACAGATCGGACCGAACTCGGTCGCGTCGCGGACGCCGTCCCAGGATGGGTGCGGCTTCGGGAGCTTCCAGCGCAGATCGCCCACGGGCGGCGCCGCAAAGGGTATCCCCCGGAATTGCAGGCAATCGAGCTTCTCGATGCCCTCGACCTTGCCCTGCGTCGTGCTCGCGATCGGCGCGCTCATAGTTGTCCCCCTTGCTTTGCCTCGAGGCACAAGAGTAGACAAGGGTTGTGGGCGTCTACCAAAGCGTCATGCGACGGATGGGCCACACGCGGGCCTTCCGCTTCGTCTTCAAGCGAACCCTTCCCAAGATCGATCGCGTGGTCGGACGCATGACCGGGGGCAAGCACACCTTCGCGGAGACAGTGGTGCCGACGTTCATCCTCGTCCACAAAGGGAGGAAGACCGGACGCGAGTTTCGATCGCCCCTGTCCTACGTCGAGGTCGGTGACGGCTACGCGCTGGCGGCGACCAACTGGGGACAGGACAAGCACCCGCTGTGGTCCGGGAATCTCATGGCGAATCCCGATGTCGAGATCGTCGTCGGAGGCGAGACGATCCCGGTGCGGGCGCGCCGAATGTCCGACGACGAAAAGTCGCAGATCTGGCCCAAGTTCGTCGAGATTTGGCCAGCCTATGACACTTACGTCACACGTTCGGGCCGCGACATCCGTGTGTTCGTCTTGGATCGCCGCTAGCGCGTGATGCGCAGCAGTGCGGCGATCGCGCGTTTGCGCGGTATAAGCAGCGAGGCCAGCGCGAGCGCGGCCAGCACGGTCGCGGTGATAAGGAGCCACGTCGCCCGAGTGATCACGCCCACCGTTCCCGCGACGCCGCCCGGAGGCGGACCGAGCGCGAGCGCATCTCCGCTCTCGGTTCCCGGCAACGGAACGTCGACCTCGAAGGTCCGGGTCGTCGGCGGAATCACGCTTCCTTCGGTCGGCGGCGGAGCGCTCGCGTCGTCCGACGTGCCGCCCGGCCGGTCGTCGGTATCGGACCGAGCTTCCGGTTTCCCGCAGAAGGGAACAAGTCCTTCGTTGACGATCGCGAGCGGCTGAACGGGGATGGCCAGGGGTATGGCCAATGCGGTGACGAGCTCACCCAAGGGCCCCGCCTCGCACACCGGGGCGAGGAGCGGATCGGTCAAAGGAGATATGAGGTCGGTGAGCGGAGTCAGCGCGGCGATGGTCTTGGTGGCTTCGTCCAGAGCGGGCACAAAAGGTTCGGAAGCGCGCGCCGACAGCACGACCACGCCCTGAAGAGCATCGGGTCCCTGCCCGAACGCGCACACGACCGACAACGGAGCGAGCGCTCCGCCGATCGGGAAGGGAACCGGCAACGCGCTGGCTCCCAAAACGGACACAACGAGCAGCGGCGAGATAGCCACGCAAGTAGGTTCGGCCACCGGTCGGAGCACGCCGCCGAACGGCTCGGCCGTTACGAAGATCTCCTGCGCTAGGAGGCCGAGATCGGTGGCGAGGTCGTCGAAGTTGAGCGGCGAAGCCGATTCGGACTCCGGACCGCCGCAGGCCTCCTCGAACGGTACGAACAGCCCGTCAAACGCGTAACCGAACGCGACGAAGTTGCTAACCAGCGTCAACGGTCCCTGCAGCGCGCAGGCCTGTGAGAGCACCGGCGCGAGCTGGGTGCCGAGCGAGCGCAGCTGAGCGTCCTGACCGTCGATCAGACCCTTTATCTGGTCGGCCCCCGACGTGAGGAAGGCCGCGACCGTCTCGGCCAGCTCACGTATCTGGGCAAGCGATTCGGCCAAGGCCGGCGCGTTGGCGATGAGTGCGTCGTTGAGCGCGGTCAGTGCGCCCAGCAGTTGTACAGCCAGCGGGCCCGTCAGCGATTGCGCGGCGTTGCCGGTCGTGCCGGCCAGGTCCTCGAACTGCGCGTTCAGGCCATCGAAGGCCGACGCGATGTCCTTGGTGGACGAAGAAAGGGGGCCGAGGAGATCACGGACCGCTTGGAACAGGGGGGCGAGTTGTCCGGTCACCGGGGGCGTTTGCGCGCGCGCAGCTGAGGGCGCGCCTGCCACCGTCGCAACGACGAGGGTTGCGACAACGGCCCGGCGTAGCCGGCCCCCGGCCCGTTCTTCGCACCTCACGATTTGTTAATCGTCGTCAACATTCGGGAACCTGTCAATCAGAGGGAAGACTTCTCCCGACGGATCTGATCCACCCCCCTGCGGTACAACGAGGGAGATGGGGTTGGCGATACAAGAAGACCTTGCCTTCGCTCCGGCCCTCGCTCTCGCGCAGCTGGTTGCCGACCGCGAGATCTCACCCGTCGAGCTGACCGAGCTCTACCTCACCCGCATCGAGCGGCTCAACCCGACGCTGAACGCCTTCATAACGGTGGCATCCGACTACGCCATGGACGCCGCGCGCACGGCCGAGGCGACGCTGGGCAACGATCTTCCCCCCTTTCACGGCGTTCCAATAGGGATCAAGGACCTGAGCGACACGGCGGGGATCCGCACCACGTGCGGAACGGCCGCGTGGGCCGAGCGGGTTCCCGACACCGACGACGGGATCGTGACGAAGATCAAACAAGCCGGCTTCGTGATCCTGGGGAAGACGAACACTCCGGAGTTCGGCCTCCTCAACATCACCGAACCGCCCGCCTACGGCCCATGCCGCAACCCGTGGGACACCGAGCGCTCGCCGGGTGGATCGTCGGGCGGTGCGGCCTCTGGGCTTGCCGCGGGCCTGATGCCGGTGGCCCACGGATCGGACGCCGGCGGCTCGATCCGCGTCCCGTCCTCAGTGTGCGGTCTGTACGGCATCAAGCCTTCGCGCGGACGCGTGTCCGCATCCCCGCGCGCGCAGTCCATCACGTGGCAGGGCGGACCCATCGCACGCACCGTTGCCGACGCCGCCGCTTTTCTCGATGCGATCTCTGGCTACACGACGGGGGACGCGTGGTGGGCGCCGCCTCCGGAGCGTCCCTTCCTCGATGAAGTCGGACGCGACCCGGGCCGGTTGCGCATCGCGTTCACTTCGGAATCGACCGTTGACGGGATAGAAGTGGCGCCCGGCAACTGCGCCGTCGTCGAGGACACCGCGAAGCTACTCGCCGAGCTCGGCCACACCGTTGAGGAGGCGGCGCCGCGGTGGGATCCCGATCGCATGACCCGCGGTCCCCTGATCTTCGCGGCCGAGCTCGCTGCGAGGCCGGACATGCCCGATCCACAGACCATGGATCCCTTCGTCCGCGCGCTGTTCGAATTCGGAAAGCTGGTTCAGACGACCGACTACATCCAAGCCGTCGACGCGACGCACCGAATGAATCGGGAGCTCGTCGCCTTCTTCGACACCTACGACGTGCTGCTGACACCTACCGTCGGCCGTCCCCCGCCGCGGATCGGAGAGCTGGCCGGCTTCGACAACATCCTCCAAGCGATGCCTGTGTTGCTCGCCTTCACACCGTTCACCGACGCCTGGAACGTCACCGGACAACCCGCCGCGTCGCTCCCGTTGGGGACGGACGAGCTCGGCCTTCCCGTCGGCGCGCAGCTCGTCGGCCGCCCGGCGGACGAAGCCACGCTCATTCGCCTGTCGGCGCAGGTCGAGCAGGCGCGGCCGTGGGCCGACCGCCGGCCACCGGTCTCGTAATGGACTTCCACGACTCGCCGGAAGAAGCCGCGTTCCGGGCCGATGTACGAGGCTGGCTCGACGCGAACGCTCGGCGGCTCTCCTCGACCGAGACGAAGTCCGGTTCGGTCGCAGCTTTACTCAACGAAGGCGGCGAGGGTAGCGACGACGACCTGATCCCGCGCGCGCAGGCCTGGCAGCGCACGCTGGCCCAAGGCGGATGGACGGGACTCACATGGCCGAAGTCCTACGGGGGCCGGGACCTGACGCCCGCTCAGCTCATCGTGTTCAACGACGAGCTGGCGAACTACGACGTCCCGGGCAACATCTTCGGCATCGGCCTCGGGATGATCGGGCCGGCGATCATCGCGCACGGCACCGAGGACCAGAAGCAGCGATATCTGCAACCGATGCTGCGCGGTGACGAGATCTGGTGCCAGCTGTGGAGCGAGCCCAACGCCGGCTCCGACATCGCGGGTCTGCAAACCCGTGCGGAGCGCACCGGCGACGAGTGGGTGATCAACGGTCAGAAGGTGTGGACGTCCGGCGCCCACTACGCGCACTACGGACTGATCATCGCGCGTACCGATCCCGACGCGCCCAAGCATCGCGGCATCACGTGCTTCATCGTCGATATGAGCGATCCGAGCATCGAGCCGCGCCCGCTCAAGCAGATGACGGGCGGTGCGAACTTCAACGAGGTCTTCCTGACCGACGTCCGCGTGCCCGATACGAACCGCGTTGGTGATGTGAACGACGGCTGGCGCGTGGCGCTGACGGTGCTCATGAACGAACGCATGAGTGTGGCCGGAAGCTTCAATGTCGGGGCTCTCGTCGATCCGCTCATAGCGCTGACGCGCAGAGCGCAACGCACCGACACTTACGTCCAGCAGAGCGTCGCCGACATCTACATCCGGGCGAAGCTCCTCGAGCTGACGACGTACCGCGCCATCACGAAGCTCGCGAAAGGCTCGATCCCGGGCCCGGAGGGCTCGATCGCCAAGCTCGTATGGTCCGACCTGTTGACCGAGGTGGCGAACAAGGGCATGGAGATCCTGGGTCCGCCCGGAGCACTCGTGGGCGACGACGCGCCCGACGATGGGCTGTGGTCGGGGACCCATCTCCTGGCGCCCGGCGTTCACCTCGGCGGCGGCACCGACGAGATCATGAAGAACATCATCGGCGAGCGGGTCCTGGGTCTACCGAAGGAACCGGCCACGGACAAAGACGTCCCGTTCCGGGAGCTTCGCGTCGGCACCCAGCGCTAGGCGCTGGCGCGGTACGGGAAGTCCAGATCGAACGCCGGGCTCGTCTGCCGGTGCTTGTCGCACAGGTCGTGACGGATCGAGGATCCGTTCGGCCCGGGCAGCCTGATGTCGATGTGGGCGTTCGGGCAGGGAGCGCCACACACCTCGCAGGTAGGCAGACGATCGTCGTCCATACCGGGGTATCGGCCCCCCGCCTGGGGGGCTGAGTCGTTGCTGAGCACCCAACTCGGGCCCCGCACTTCGGGTCCTTGCGAGTAGCCCGAACTACTTGGCCCGGTATTGCACCTGGATCTCGGTGAAGGCGGCGAGGCCCCACGGCCCGTTCTCCACGCCAACACCGCTCCACTTGAAGCCGCCGAAGGGCTGGTGCGGAGCCAGGTTGAGGTGCGAGTTGACCCAGGCCGTCCCACACTCGAGCTTCGACGCGACCTCGCCGGCCCGGTCGGGGTCGGACGACCACACCGAGCCCGAGAGCCCGAACATCGTGGCGTTGGCTCGGTCGAGGGCTTCATCGACGTGGCGGTAAGAGATAACGGGTAGCGCGGGCCCGAACTGCTCCTCGTCCACGATCCGGACGCCTTCAGCCACGCCGTGCAGGATCGTCGGCTCGAAGAAATAGCCGGGACGATCCATCGCCTTGCCGCCGGAGGCAACGTTCGCGCCCCCGGCGATCGCCTCGGAAACGAGCTCCTTGACCCGCTCGAATTGCGGAGCGTTGTTGATCGGGCCCATCTCGACGCCATCTTCGAACCCTTCGCCGACCTTCACGCTCTTCGCTTTGGTCGCGAGCCGCTCCACGAGATCGTCGTGCATCGCTTCCGGAACGTAGACGCGCTTGATGGCCGAGCAGATCTGTCCGCAGTTTCCGAAGGCTCCGTCGAACAACTTGTCGGCGATCGCAGCCGGATCCGCATCGTCGAGGACTATGGCCGGGTCGTTCCCGCCCAGCTCGAGTGTGACCCGCTTGAGGTCGGGCGCAGCCGACGCCGCAACGTGCTTACCCGTCGCTACCGATCCCGTGAAGCTGATCTTTCGGGGGACCGGGTGCGACGTCATCCACTTGCCGAGGTCGTCGCCACCGCTCACGACGTTCAGAACGCCGGGGGGAAGTACCTCTTGCAACATCTCGACCATCTTCAGCGTCGCCAGTGGTGTGTAGGGCGAAGGCTTGAGAACCATCGTGTTGCCGGCCCGCAGGGCGGGACCGATCTTCCAAGAAGCCAGGATGAGAGGGAAGTTCCAAGGAGTGATCGCGGCAACAACACCGATCGGCCTGCGCACGACTTCGGCAAATGCGTTGTCGTCGTCCTGGATGACCTCGCGCGGCACCTCGAGATCCGCGAAGTAGTTGAGCCACATCCCGGCTCCCAGTGGTTCGATGTTGGCTTGAGCAAGGGGCTTGCCCTGTTCGCGCACCAGGATCGGGCCGAGCACGCCGCCGGCGCCGAACAGGACGGCGGCCGCCTTGCGCAAAGCGTCCCGACGCATTTCCTCGTCGCTCCGCCAGTCGATGTAGGCCTTGGCTGCAGCATCGAACGCTTCGTCGAGCTGCTCCTTCGTGCAATCCGGCGCCTCTTCGTGCACATCACCCGTGGCCGGGTTGATCACACCGAACGTCTTCGCGGCCGCGCGGCGGTCGCCGCCGATGACCATCGTGAAATCGCTCATGGTCTGTTCCTCCCCTTTGTTGGAACGCTTATACCCCGAAGCTACTGGATCGCCGAAGCCTTGCGAAGGTCGCGGAACGGTTGCTCCCGGTCAACCGACGGCTCCTTCGGGAGACCGAGCACGCGCTCACCGATGATGTTGCGCATGATGTCGTCGGTCCCGCCGCCGATCTTGGCCCCCATCGCGCCGAGGAAGTTCAGCGACCAGAAAGCGTCGTCCGGCGCGCGTTCACCCATGAGCGCTCCGGAAAGCCCGAGGATCTCCGTCCCGATCTCCGAGATCTCGTAGATGAGCGCCGTCCGGACGAGCTTCATGATCGAACCCTCCGGGCCGGGTGCGCCGTCCCTCGCCGTCTTGGTGAGACTGCGGTACCCCGTAAGCGTCAAGAGCTTCGCTTTCACGTAGGCGTCGGCGACGTTTTGGCGCACGGCAGCGTCGTCCATCGCCACTCCCCCGTTGCGAGATGCGTTCTGCGCTAGCTTCACGAGCGGCGCCACCATCTTCTCGCCCGACCCGCCCGTCCCGACCGCGTAACGCTCGAACATCAGCGTCGTCATCGCCACGCGCCAGCCGTCGTTGATCTCGCCGATGCGCTGGTCGTCGGCGATGTTCACGTCGTCGAAGAAAACCTCATTGAAATCCGCGCCGCCGGTCATCTGACGCAGCGGACGCACCGTTACGCCCGGCGCGTGCATGTCGACGACGAACACCGTTAGCCCACGGTGCTTGGGTAGGTCGGCATCGGTGCGCGTGATGATCAGACCCCAGCGCGACCACTGAGCACCCGTCGTCCAGACCTTCTGGCCGTTCAGGACCCAGTTGCCCTCGCCGTCGCGCTCGCACTTGGCCTGTAGGCCGGCCAGGTCCGACCCGGCGCCCGGCTCGCTCCAAAGCTGGCACCAGATCTCCGAACCCTCGGCGAGCTTGGGTATCCAGCGGTTCTTCTGGGCTTCCGTGCCGTGGACGATGATCGTCGGACCGACCATGCCGTGCGGCACGAGGTAGATCTCACTGGACGGCACGTCGTAGTTCGTCAGCTCCTGGCGGAAGATGTAGTTCTGCATCGGCGTGGCTTCGCGTCCGCCGAACTCCTTCGGCCAGGTGATGACGCCCCAGCCGGCGTCGTAGAGCTCCTTCTGCCATTCCTGTTGATCGCTGATGTCCTCCGTGCGCTCGCCGTCGGTGAACATCGGCGTCTCGCGGTCCTGTCCGGGTGCGAGAGTTACCGCGTGAGCGTCGAGCCATTCGCGAACTTCGGCCCGGAAGGCAGCATCTTCGGGCGAATCCCTGAAATCCATTCCTCGCCTTTCGTGACACCCACTTGACGAACCCTCGGGGCGGTGGAACGTTAACCCCGGGAAACATTCTAGCCGTGGGGGTGCAAGTGGCGCCGGATACACAGACCTATGAGACCGTCCTGGTTGACGTAGACAACGGTGTGGCCACGCTCACCCTCAACCGGCCCGATGCACTCAACGCCTTCGACATGACCCTAGATCGCGAGTTCCACGAGGCGATGTGGGTACTCGATGCCGACGAAGCCGTTCGCGTGATCGTGGTGACCGGCGCCGGGAAGGCCTTCAGCTCGGGGCTCGATCTCAGCTCGGGCGGCGCGGCTCTATCCGGAGCTGAAGCCGCTCACGAGTCCGAGCTCGGCATGGGCGCCGGCGAGATCGCTGACCGTTCGGCCTTCTGGAAGATGCGCACGCCCGTAATAGCAGCGGTCAACGGCGCCGCCATCGGTGCCGCGCTGAACGTTGCGCTGTTGATGGACATCGTGATCGTCGCGACCGACGCGAAGCTCCGGCTCCCCTTCAGCCGCATCGGTGTGGTCCCCGATGCCAACGCCACCTGGCTGCTGCCGAGACTCGTCGGCACCCAGCGCGCACTCGAGCTGTTCCTCACCGGACGGTTCTTCACGGGAGCCGAGGCCGTCGAGATGGGCCTTGCCCTCAAGGCCGTGCCGAAGGAAGAGGTGCTGCCGGCGGCTCTCGAGCTCGCTCGCGAGATCGCGACATACGCCGCCCCGGCTGCGGCAGGAATCACCAAACAGCTCGTTTATCGCTTCTTGATGGAGACCGACCGCAACGCCGCCTTCGCCCTCGAGACGAAGATCATCTTCTGGCTCGGACAACAGCCCGATGCCATGGAAGGTGTCATGGCGCTGATGCAGAAGCGGGAGCCCACATGGCAGGGGTCGAAACACGCGGAGGCACCGGGCCTTTAGTGCGCCGTTACCAGATGGGAGTCGATCTCGACGAGATCGATCTGCTGTCACCCGAGTTGTACGCGCACGGCGATCCGCACTCCGCCTGGCGAACGCTGCGCGCCCACGACCCCGTTCACTGGCACCCGGAACGAACCGGGCCGGGCTTCTGGGCTGTGACCCGTTATCACGATGTTGCGAGTATCTCGCGCGATCCAAAGACGTTCTCGTCGGCCGGGGTGCGTCCGAACACGCCGCTTGCGGACATCGGAGAGTCGATGCTCATCGCGACCGATCCGCCCCGCCACACCAAGCTGCGCGCCCTCGTGAGCAAAGGCTTCACGCCGCGCATGATCTCCCGGCTCGAGACTTACGTGCGCCAGGCGACGCGCGACGTGCTCGATCGCGCCCAGCCCGGCGTGACGTACGACTTCTATACCGATCTCGCCGCCCCCGTTCCTCTCACGGTGATCACCGAGCTCATCGGCATCCCACACGAAGACCAGGACTACGTCGGGGGGCTGATGAACCGCTTCATCGACTTCGCAACGGACGCGATGTACGACGAGGGGGCCGGTGACTTTCCAACGAACGCCGAGCTCTGGGCCTATTTCCAGAAGCTGCGCGAGCAACGCCAGTCCGACCCGAGCGACGACCTGATCACCGTGCTCATCAACGCCGAGGTCGACGGCGAACGACTAACGGACATAGAGCTAAACGCGTTCCTATTCATCCTCGTTGCTGCGGGCATCGAGACCACGCGATCCGCACTCTCCGGCGCCATGCTTCAGCTCGGCCGCCACCCGGAGGCGTGGCACCGGCTGCGCGCCGATCCCGAAACGCTTCCCACAGCCGTCGAAGAGATCTTGCGCTTCGTTAGCCCCGTGACGAGCTTTCGCCGGATCGCGACGCATGACACGGAGATCGGCGGCCGGAAGATCGCCGCCGGCGATCGCGTCGCCTTGTGGTACGCGTCGGCGAACCGTGACGCCGACGTCTTCGACGACCCAGACACCTTCGACATCACGCGCACGCCGAACGATCACGTCGCGTTCGGGATCGGCACGCATTTCTGTCTGGGAGCAAGCCTCGCCCGCCTAGAGCTCCGCGTGATGCTAGACGAGTTCCTGGGACGCTACGACCGGCCTCTAGAAGTTGTTGGGCTCCCGGTTTGGAAGCGCAGTCCGTCCCTGTGGAGCATCAAGTCGATGCCCGTCCGCTTTCAGTCGGGGGCCGCGTAGAAGTTACCGGTGTACCTGAAGCAATTGCACCCGTTGTCGAATGCAAAATTCCTCAGCGAGTTGACTCCCCACTGGCGACTCGGCGCGAATCTGGTCCTGAACGTGAGTGCCGATTCGAACGAAGTGCCGAGCTTGTGCACAGTCGCTCGTATCCCGTCCGGCGTCAGATCGATCGCCCGATCGAGCACCTCCTTGAAGAAGAAGATGCTGTCGCATTCGTATGCACCGGACCGCGGCTTGTCCGGGTCGAAGAGTCGCGCTTCCTTGATGATCTGGTCGCACAGCTTGAAGCCCGGCATGACACCGGGGTCCTGAGCGTGGAACACGTCCTGCTGCGGGCTCCAACCAACACCAACCGCGCCCTGCATCGAGCGCGCGTGGTTAAGGGCGTGCAGCGCCGGAGTCAGCTGGCTGTTCAGTCCGTACCGCGGGTAGTAGCCGGCGTTCTCAGCTGCGGGCAACCAGAAAAATAGGAGCGCCCCGGCCTCCTCGACGAAGATCACGCGATTCACACCGGCGTCGTTGAACTTGAGAACCGCGTTGGCGATCTCGCCGGACATGCCGGAGAACTCGGTGAACCGTCCGGCCATCCGGATGACGGCTTCCTCCTTCAGCGTTACTCCGAGCTTCTTCAGATGCGGTCTGATCACGTTTTCGGCGACGCGCTTGTGAGCCGGTGAGTCGAAGCGCGCCAGACCCAGTGTTCCGCCCTTGAAGAAGTCCTGCTTCTTCAGACCGTCAAGATAGGCCCGGTGCCAATCACCCGCTTCCCACCGGGCCGTCTGATATAGGTACTTGCCGTACTTGTCGAACTCGGCCTGGTCGTAGGGATATGAGTTCTGCGCGATCATCGGAGTGTCGTGCTGCGCAAGGCACGCGATCATGTCGGGGCCGACGCTCGAAAGCGTGTTGGCCGCCATGATCACCTCGGCATCCTCGGTGAAGTGCGTGCACGCTTCCTGCGACTGCGTAGCGAAGGTTCCGGCCAGCGGGTCGGTTTCGTGCAGGATCACGCGCAGCTTCCGGCCGGCGACGCCGCCGTGTGCGTTGATCCACTTCTCTACGGCCTGGACCTGCTGCACGAGGTTGTCGGCGGCCGTCGTCGAGGCGCCCAGGAGCTGGATGGCCGCGTTGAGATTCTTGGGCACCTGGATCCCGACGCGGATCTCGGTGTCGGTGACACCCTGGCCGACCTTCCCCTTAACCAGGGCGGGAGCGCCGCCGGGCGCGCCGGGCGCGCCGGGGATCGAGAGGGTCCCGGATGATTTCGTGCCGGGGGCGGCGCTGGCGGTGGGGAGCGCATCGGGAGCAATGCCCGTGGGAACCGCCGTGGCCTCCGTATCGTCGATCACTTGCGACTTCTCGTCGGTGACGACCAGCCCTACCGAAGCGACGACGAGGACGAGGGCGGCGGCCGCCGACTGGACGATGGCCAGGCGCGAGTACCCGAACTTCATCATCGGGACTTCATCAACCGGACTTGCTCCCGGCCCCCATGCGCTCGAACAACGAGGCGAGCAACCGATTGGAGAAGACCGTGATGTCACGCTGCCCCTCACGGGTAGCCCGAAGGCTGACGCGCATGGCCTCGCGCGTATGGCGGACCGCCTCCTCGGGGAACGAGGCGATCGTTCCGGCGATCTTCTGCGCCTCCGCGACCAGCTCCGTCCGCGGTACCACTTTCGTTACCAGACCCATTCGCAGCGCTTCCTCGGCTCCCACGCGCTCACCCGTTAGGAGCATGTACGAAGCGTTCGAGTGTCCGATGAGCCTTGGCAACCGGTAGAACGTCACCGCTCCACCCGTCAATCCGTACTTGACGAACTGCGTCGCGAATTGAGCGTCGTCGGCTGCGATGAGAACGTCGGCCCACAGAACGAACTCGATCGCGCCGCCGAAGCAGTAACCGTTCACCGCGACGATCACTGGTTTTGGGAAATCGAACTGACGGTTGGACTCCGCTTCTTCCGGCTGCTCCTTGAAGCGCTTCATCAATGCTTCGAAGCGCTCGCCCGACCACGCCTGCTCGAGATCGTCTCCAACGCTGAAGGCCTTGCCGGTGCCCGTTATCACAACAGCCTTGACGTCGTCGTCGGCTTCGGCGCGGACAAATGCCTCATCAACACCTTCGATGATCTCCCAGTTGATCGCGTTGAGCTTGTCCTGCCTGTTCAGCGTGATGGTCGCGACCCCCCCAGCAACTTCGTAAAGGACTAGATCGCTCACGCGGAGGGCTCCGTCCCGACGACCGAGACGAAAGACACGCACTCGCCCGGGCCGCCGCCCAGATTCTGCGTCAGCCCCAGCTTGCGACCGGCATCGATCGACTTGATCTGCCTGTCGCCGGCATTCCCGCGCAGCTGGAGCCAGCACTCGAAGAGCATCCTCAGACCGGAAGCACCGATGGGGTGACCGAAGGACTTGAGCCCGCCGTCGGGGTTGACGGGCAGCTCGCCGTCGCGATCGAAGGTACCGGCCAGCACTTCCTTCCAGCCCATGCCGCGCTCGGCGAAGCCCATGTCCTCCATGAGGACGAGCTCGGTCACCGTGAAGCAGTCGTGCACCTCGGCCATCGCCAGCTCCATACGCGGATCACTTATCCCGGCTTGCTGGTAGGCGTCCCGGGCCGAACGCACGACCTCCTCGAAGGATGTGTAGTCCCAGTCCTGATCCATCTGCTGGCTCGCCGGACCGGCAACGAAGGACAGCGCCTTCACGTACAGCGGGTTGTCGGTGTACTTGTGGGCATCCTCGGCCCGGCAGATGATCGCGGCCGCCGATCCGTCCGACACACCACTGCAGTCGAAGATCCCCAGCGCGCCCGCCACGAGCGGCGAGTTGGAGATGACGTCCTTGTCGACTTCTTTGCGGAACTGCGCTCGCGGGTTCAGCGCACCGTTGCGGTGGTTCTTCCACGCGATCCGCGTGATGACGTCCTTGAACTCCTGTTCGTCGACCCCGTACTTCTTGGCGTAGGCCGGGCCTAGCATCGAGAACAGCGCCGGCGCCGTGATGCTGGCCTGCGTCCCGTCGCCCCCGATCCCGCCGACGGCCAGGCCGGAGAACCCGTTGTCCTTGAGCTTTTCGACGCCGACCGCCATCGCGAGGTCGTATGCGCCGGACGCCACCGCATAGCACGCATTGCGGAAGGCCTCCGACCCCGTGGCGCAGTAGTTCTCCAGCCGGGACACCGGCTTGTAATCGAGCTTCAGCGGCTTGGAAAGCGTGATGCCGGAGTTACCCGAAGCCATCGTTCCGAGCCAGAAGGCGTCGATGTCGTCCAGCGCTACACCGGCATCGGCAACGGTATCGGTGACGGAATCGACGAGGAGCTCGTCCACACCCTTGGCCCAGTGCTCGCGGAACGGCGTGCATCCCATCCCGACGATGCAAACCCTGTCGCGGATCCCGTGTGAGCCCATTTACGCTCCCCCAGTTCTCATCGGTCTCGCCTTCCAGTGGTAGTTCACGATCCCATTGCTCTCGAACAGCCTCCTGAAGCTCATCGCCACGCGCCCGCCGATCGCGACCTCGCTCGGGTCAACGTCGGTGAGCTCGCATCGGTAGCGTCCGCCGCCGTCGAAGTCGATAACGGCAGCCACGTTCGGTGGGTTTTCGCTGTACGCAAGCCGGTCGATGGTGAATGTGACGATCGTTGCTTCGACGTCCGCCATGCGCTCCGGCCGCATCTGCCGGACGGCGCGGCAGCCGGCGCACACGTCTTGCGGTGGAAGGTGACGTTTGCCGCACGCCTCACACGTGCTGCCGGTGAACGAGAACTTCCACGACTTGTGCCGGTGCGAAGGCGGAGCCTCCGGCGCCACCGGGTCGGGACGCCGCGGCGGCTCACGCCGCAGGAATCCGCGCCAGGAAAGGAACTTCTGGTAGTCGAGGGTGTCGTTGGTAGTCGGGATCTGCTCGGTCACGGACTTCGCCGGACGGTAGGCGGCTATCGCGTCGGTCGCCTTGAAGAACAGGACCTCGGCGCCGTCGGCCAGCACGACGACCGCGATGATCTGGCCGGGCTCGGCTTTCTCGAGCGCCGTCGCCAGAAGCAGGCCCGGGTGCGCGGTCCCCGTGTTGCCGACGACCGCGGAAAGGTCGTCCACGAAGGCCTCCGGTCGCGCGCCCATCGAACGCGCGAATGCGCGGATCGATCGCGGGTGCGTTCCGGTGAGTACCAGGTGGTCGATCTCCGAGGCGACGAGCCCGGTGTTCTTCAAAGCATCGTTCCACGCTTGCTCGGCGAGCGGGACGTAGACGTCCTCACCGAACCGTTCCTCCCACACGTGCGATGCCGCATCGCCGGGGCGCCGCCAGCGCTCGAGGAACTCGTCTGTGGCCGAGGCGCCGCCGATGTATTCGGCGATAACTCCTTCGCGGCCGCACAGGATCGCGACGGCGCCGTCGCCTCCGTCGCGCTCGTCGGCACCGCCCGGGTTCCCGGTCCTGACGTCAGAAAGAACGGCGAGCGTCGACGAATGTGTCGCCAGCGCAGATCGCAAAGCTCCTACGCCGGACCGGACCGAACCAACCATGTCGTACGCGCCGGCGGAGGAATCGAGATCCAGAGCCGCATGGATCGCGTTCGCGTTGGTCTTGTCGAGATAGGTGGGAGCCGAGGTCGCGAACAGAAGCCACGAGGGCGCGACGTCGGTCGGGCGCAACGCCGCGCGCGCAGCCTCAACGCCCATGGTGGTCGCGTCCTCGTCGTAGGACGCCACGGACCTGGTGCCTCGGCCCGCCGGGGAGCCCAGGGCCGCACCGATGGCTTCGCGCTTGAGCCGGAAGTACGGAAGGTAAACGCCGTAAGAAACGATCCCCACCATTTCTATGTCCCCCATGATCGCGTTGACCAAATGTTAATCCAGGATTACATTGGCCACCAGGGCACAGGGGGGCGGGCATGAGATCGAAGGTCATTGGCATAGCGGCGCTCGTAGCGCTGATCGCAGCGGTCGCACCGGTGGGGGTGTCGGCACAGGCACCGACCCGTTATGTCGACCTCATGTTCGACGACGTTGTCGTGACGTCCGACATCTACGGCGAGGCGATGAACTCGAAGGGCGAGCTCCAGCCGCTGGGGCTCGATGTCTATCAGCCCGCCGGTGACACCGCGTCCGGTCGCGGGCTCTACATCTGGGTGCACGGCGGTAACTTCCGTGTGGGTAACAAGTCGAGCAGCGGCCCATTGAACGATTACGTGCGGCGGGGCTGGGTCGGCATCTCGATCGACTACCGCCTCCGGCCCGAGCTACCCGGTAACGCGGCCATCGGAGCTGTCACCGACCCCGCATCGCTTCCGGCATTCATCGACGAAACGAAGGACGCGCAGCACGACGCGCAGGCCGCCGTGCGCTGGGCCCGGGACCACGCGGATGACCTGGGGATCGATCCGAACCTGATCGCGATGGGCGGCATCTCCGCGGGAGCGATCATCTCTCAGATGGTGGCCTTCAACCACGAGGATCCCGGCAGCACCGGCACGCCGGGGGTGTCGTCCGAGATCGCCGCCGCCGTTTCCCACGCCGGAACCTACGCGCCGGTCCTGCTCGGCGACGCGCCGAGGCCCGGCGATCCGCCGATAGCCATCTACCACGGGACCAATGACGAGCAGGTCCCGTATCCGACGGCGCCGATCCCATGCGTCCTCACGCTGGCCGTTGGTAACGACTGCGAATACGTGACGTTCGTCACCGAGAACCACAAGACGATGGGAACCGACCTCGCGCGGGACTTCCTCTACCGGCATGTGATCGGAGGCGGAGCCCGGACCTACACACCCGTCGTGGCCGACCTGGACGGCAGCCCGGTGAAGGTCTTCACGGGAGCCGAGCCCGGCCCCACCGATCTCGGCTTCACGGCGGGTGTGGTCTCGACGACCGATCCCGATGTGGTCACGGCCAACACGCTCCAGCTCTTGCGCTACGCACTGAATGCGCTCGGTATCCCGCCGCCGTTCTGATGCGCCGACTCCTTGTGCCGGCCCTCGTCGGTTTGGTTGCGTTGCTCGTGCCCGGCGCCGCCAGAGCCCAAGTCCGTTATCTCGATCCGATCTTCAGCCAGATCCAGTCGACCAAGGACATCGTCTACGGCAAGTCGGTTAACTACCTCGGCCAGTCGCAGGACCTGAAGCTCGACCTGTACGAGCCCGTCGGCGACGAGGAAGAAGAGCGCGCCGTCTTCATCTGGGCCCACGGCGGTTTCTTCACGCAAGGCGACAAGTCCGGCATCGGGATCATCTCCGACCACATGACCCAGCGCGGCTGGGTGACGATCTCGGTGAACTACCGGCTGAATCCCACGCTTCCACAGGGGGCCGGGTACGTACCGGCCGGTGACCTCAACGCCGCGCTCGGCGGGTTCAAGGCCATCCACGACGCTCAGCACGACGTGCAGGCCGCAGTCAGATGGGTCCGCGCGCATGCCTCGACGTATCGCTTGGACCCGGACCGCATCGCGCTAGGCGGACACTCCGCCGGCGCGACGACGTCGATGACCGTTGCCTACAACTCCGACGACCCGGGTAACAGCGGCAACCCCGGGTACTCCTCCAGAGTCACCGCGGCTATCGGCACGGGCACGGCCAACGCTCCGTTCCTGGACGTGCACCCCGATCCCGGCGTGGAGCCGCCGACGGCGATGTACCACGGCGACGAGGACTCCATACCCTTCTTGCTGCCGCAGAGCTTGTGCCTCATCGCACAGGCGATGCTCAACATCTGCCAATTCCACCTTTACGCCGGTGAGGGCCACCACTCGCGCGTCGGGCTGAACGACTGGCTGGCGTTCCTGTACCCGTACGTGATCGGTGGCCGGCAATCACCGGTACGCGTCCCGCTGGGAACGCTGCCGACGCTGCCCGGCGTGCCCGTACCCCCACCCGGTTCGATACCGATCGAGCCGATCCCCCTTCCACTCCCGCCCGAAGTAGTCGACCTTCTGCCACTGTAGGGAGCCACATGGACTTCGGACTCAACGACGATCAAGAGACGCTTGCGAAGTACGCGCGCGACTTCCTCGAGAAGGAATGTCCGCCGACGTTCGTGCGCTCGATGATGGACGGCGACACCGCCCACGATCCGGACTTCTATCGCAAGATGGCCGAGCTCGGATGGATGGGGATAGCGATCCCCGAGCCTTTCGGCGGTCAGGGCATGACCTACGTCGACCTCGGCGTGCTGCTCGAGGAGATGGGACGCGCCGTCTTACCCGGACCGTTCTTCTCATCCGTGTGCCTTGCCGCGCCCGCCCTCCTCGAAGCCGGAACGGACGCCCAACGCAAAGAGCTTCTGCCGGGCATCGCGGCCGGTGAAAGACTCGCGACCGTGGCGTTCACAGAAGCCTCCGGTCGTGTCGACGCCTCGGGCGTCCAGCTCTCGGCCCGGCGCGACGGAGATTCGTACGTGCTGTCGGGCGCGAAGGCTTTCGTACCCGATGCGCATGTGGCCGACACCATCGTCGTGGCCGCTCGCACGAGCGGGAGCGACGATCCCACGCACGGGGTCACGCTCTTCGTGGTCGACGCCGGCGCGCCCGGAGTATCTGTGACGCAGCACAAGACGATGGACACGACTCGTCGCTGGTGCGAGATAACTCTTGCCGATGTGGCGGTCGGAGCCGACGCGGTGATGGGCGAGCCGGATGGCGGCTGGCCGTTGCTGGAGCGGGCCCTTCATCGGACCATCGCCCTGCTGTGCGCGGAATGCGTCGGCGGCGCGCAGAAGGTCCTGGACATGTCGGTCGATTACGCAAAGGTGCGGATGCAGTTCGGCCGTCCGATCGGCTCGTTCCAAGCCGTCAAGCACAAATGCGCGGACATGCTCGTCGACGTCGAGATGAGCCGGTCGGCGATGTACTACGCCGCTTGGGCGGCATCGACAGGCGACGCCGAGCTGCCTCTGGCGGCTTCGGTCGGCAAGGCGTACTGCGGATCGGCCTACACGCGAGTGTCGGCCATCGGGATCCAGGTGCACGGCGGGATCGGTTTCACCTGGGAGCACGACATGCATCTGTACTTCAAGCGCGCGAAGTCCAACGAGCTGTTCCTGGGAGACTCGGCCTACCACCGCGAGCTGGTCGCGCGCCTGATCGCTGCGTAAGCATTACTTCGGCAGTTTTATCCCGGCCTTCTCGCGGTCCCAAGTGCTCTCGTTCAGGGCGTTGTCGCGCAGCTTCACCTTCTGCGTGCGCGAGGTAGCTTCCGTCTTCGGGAAGGCGTCGACGAACTCGACGTAGCGCGGCACCATGAAGCGCGGCATCTTCGGGAACAGATACTCGATCAATTCCTCGGCCGTCAGCGCCGACTCGGGCTTGCGCACCACGCACACCTTGACCTCGTCCTCACCGAGCTCGGACGGCACGCCGATAGCCGCGCTCTCCGCGACGTCGGGATGGTCGTTCACATACCCCTCGACCTCGAAGGAAGAGATGTTCTCGCCGCGGCGGCGGATCGCATCTTTCAGCCGGTCGACGAAGAAGAAGTTACCCTTCTCGTCGTACTTGAAGCCGTCTCCCGTGTGGAACCACCCGTTGCGCCAGGCCTCGGCCGTCTTCTCCGGCATGCCGTAGTAACCGACGTTCATGCACCACGGCTCCTCGCACCGCACGATGAGCTCGCCGACAACGCCCGGGCCCACTTCCTCGTCGTGGGAGTCGACCACCCGCAGCTTGTAGCCGGGCCGGCCCGGCCGGGCCTTGCCGCAGCTGCGCCAGTCCTCGATGTTCGTGCCCTCGGTAGCGGTGACCGCACCGATCTCCGTCATGCCGTACCCCGTTCCGAGCTCAAGGCCGAACCTCTTCTTGAAGTCGTCGACCTCGGGGAACAGAGGTCCGCACGAGGCCCTCGTGATCGGGTTGTCGGAATCGTCGGAAGCTTCCGGGTTCAGCATCAGCAACCGCGCGAGGGGGCCGAGCAATCCGACGTTGGTGCACTCGTATTTGCGGATGTCGTTCCAGAACTCGCCGAGGCTGAACCCCGCCCGCATCACGAGACGCATGTTGTGCTTTGCCGTCAGATACAGGCTCAGCTTCCCGGACACGTGGTAGGGCGGAAGGAACATGTAGGAGGCGGCGTCCTCCCCCATCTCGCCCGTCTCGTACACGTCGAACCAATACAGCTCCGGCCACGGCACGAGCACACCTTTGGACGGACCCGTCGTACCCGACGTGTAGATGATGCTAGCGATGTCGTAGTACTCCGGTCCGTCGAGGTCGGTTGCAGGCGTGGCTCCGCCGAGGAAGGCGGAACGCGAAACGACCTCGAACGGCAGATCGAGCTTCACATGGTCGGCGTCGGGAACGATGACCTTCTCGAGCTTCGGCAGATCGGCGGCGACTTCGGCGAGCCGGTCGGCGAATTCCCGGCCGATCACCAGGACGCGCGCGTCGGCGTTGTCGACGATGTACTGGAGCATCCGGCCCCGGAACATCGTGTTCATCGGGACCTCCACCGCGCGCAACCAGGCCAGGCCCATCCACGCGTAGTAGGCCTCGACATTGGTCGGCATCATCACGGCGACGTTCTCGAACGGCTGAACGCCCAGGCGACGGAAAGCGTCGGCCCACAGCAGGATTCCTTCGAAGAGCTCCCTATAAGTGAGCTCTGGGCCGTCTACCTGCTGGAAGAAAACGCGATCGGGTTCTTCACGCGCGCGCTTAGCGAGCAGATGTGGCAATACGAGGTCGCGCTCTAGCACTCGTCCCCCTTCTGCGACTTCAGCGCGCGTTCGGATCAGTCAGCAGAGCCGCGTATGTCATGTCGGCCAACAGCTTTCCCAACCGCTGCGCCGGCATCGACGTGTCGAAGTATGCAACCGAGTTCAACATCCCGCCCGCGGCGCGAACGGCGACGTGTGCATCCTCTTCGGACAGCTCGGGCCGCGCGTCGCACAGCAGGTGCACCCATTCCCTGATCAACGACCGCTGAATCCTCGTTAAGCGCGCAGCCGAAGCCGATGGAAGGCTGCGAGCATCCTGGAAGTAGATGGCTGAGGCGTCCCGGTTGTCGGCGATGGCCTGCGCGGACACCTCGACGAGCCTTCGCAGCGCGTCCGCCGGCGGCAGGGCGCCCGCTCCCACTTCGGCGACGATCTCCTGGTGACGCTCCATGCTCCGCTCGAGGATCGCGGCGAGCAGGTCCTGCTTGCTCTCGAAATGCCGGTAGACGCCGGGCCCGGTGATCCCAACCGCCGCGCCGATCTCGTCGATACCGGTCTCGTGGAAGCCCTGGCGGCGGAAAAGGCTCGCGGCGGCGGCGAGGATCATCTCCCGGCGGTTGCGTCCCCGAGCGGACTTCGCCTCGGTTCCCGGACCGCGCGTGCGCGCTACAGCTACGGCTCTCGACATCACGCCTGCTCCTCACCCCACGCCTTGGGCTGGTAAACCTAACCTAACATCCAAGGCGAGGAAGCCATCGCTGAGGCGTTTTCTTGCCGAAGCGAGGAAGCTTTCTTGCCGAAGCGAGAGAAAGGTGGCGGATGGCCGGGCGCGCTGAGTCCCTCGCGATCGTCTTGCGCGACTTCGGCGACGAATCGGCCGCGCTCGACGGTCTGCTCGCCACGCTCGACGACGACGGATGGCTCACTCCAACGCCGGCCGAGGGCTGGGATGTTCGCGACAGCGTCGCCCACCTCGCCATCGGCGACGAGCTCGCGCTGGAATGCGTGGCCTTCGATCGCAATCCCAAGGTGATGGACGATGGACTCGCCGCC
This sequence comes from Actinomycetota bacterium, assembly GCA_040905525.1. GTDB lineage: Bacteria > Actinomycetota > JAICYB01 > JAICYB01 > JAICYB01 > JBBDRJ01. The sequence continues at coordinate 9,198 of JBBDRJ010000018.1, read as the reverse complement.
GTGGTCGCGGGAGCCGACGCCGCGGCGGCCTTCGAGAAGGGTTTGGTGGACAGGGGACGCACCGTTTCTCCGAGCGAGGTGCACGCCTGGTGGCGCCGGGCCAACGCGGAGTTGCGCGAAGCCCTGGCCAAGATCGATCCGGACCGAAGGCTCCCGTGGGGCGGCAACCGGATGAGCACGGTCTCCTTCGTGGCCGCACGTCTGATGGAAACGTGGGCGCACGGTGTCGATTGCTTCGACGCCGCCGGCGTCGAGCCGATCGACACCGATCGCCTCCGCCACGTGGCCCAGCTCGCTTTGCGTGCTCTGCCCTACGCATTCTTGGTGGCTCAGGTTCCCGGGCCCGGCCCGGTCCGGCTCGAGCTCAAATCACGGTCGGGGGAGGCGTGGAGCATCGGCCCGGACGACGCACCAACGGTGATCCGCGGAACGGCCTCGGATTGGTGCCGGGTAGCGACACATCGTGACCGCCGCGGCGAGCGAAACCACCTCGAAGGCGAAGGACCGGACGCCGCCGACGTGCTCTCACACGTTCAGGCATACCTTTAGCGGGGGGAAGCGAATGGACGAAGCACCGTCGGAAGTAGTCGAGCTGATCCAGCAGCTCATACGCAACCGCTGCGTCAACGACGGCACGGTCGCATCAGGCGGCGAACAACGCAACGTCGAGCTGCTCGACGCTTTCTTCGCCGGATCTCACCTGGCGATCGAGCATTACGAATCGGCTCCCGGACGGGGCAACCTCGTCGCACGCATCGAGGGGAGCGACCCCAAGGCTCCATCGCTTCTTCTCATGGGACACACAGACGTCGTCCCCGTGAACGAGGATCGCTGGCGCAACGACCCGTTCGGCGGTGAACTTATCGACGGTGAGGTTTGGGGACGCGGCGCTATCGACATGTTCAACCTCACCGGCTCGATGGCCTACGCCGTGCGCGAGCTCGCGAGGTCGGGATTCAAACCGAAGGGCGACGTGATCTATGCCGCAGTCGCCGACGAGGAGGCCGGCGGAACCTACGGCGCCGACCATCTGCTGCGAACCGAGCGCGACGCCGTTCGAGCCGATTACGTCATCACGGAGTCCGGTGGTTTCCCGCTACCCGGCGCAGATGGGACGAAGCTCCCCGTCCTCGTCGCCGAGAAGGGGATCGGTTGGTCGAAGCTCCGCGTAACCGGCACTCCGGGCCACGGCTCGATGCCGTTCCGCACGGACAACGCCCTCATCAAAGCGGCCGAGGTCGTCCAGCGCATCAGCGACTACCGTCCGGCGACTCGAATCCACGAATCGTGGAAGGGCTTCATCCAAGCCATGGGCCTTCCCGAAGAGTTGTCGAAGCCCTTGCTCACCGAGGACGGATACACGGAGGCCATCACCGGGCTCCCACTGGGCCTTAGTCGCATGGCGTACTCGTGCGCGCACACGACGATCACGCCGACCACGATGCACGCGGGAGCCAAGCTCAACGTGATCCCCGACACCGTCACCATCGAGCTCGACATCCGCACACTCCCCGGCGACGGGCCCGACGAGGTGCGCGCGATGATCGACGAAGCGGTGGGCAACCTGGCCGACCAGGTCGAGATCATCCCCGGCCAGGTTCACGAGGCGACGAGCTCCCCTACCGACACCCCGTTGTGGGACGCGATAGGTCGCATCTCGAAGCGTTTCTACGAAGATAGCTCGCTCATCCCGCTGCTCATGGTCGGCGCAACCGATGCGCGGTTCTTTCGCAACGCAGGTTCGGTCGCCTACGGCTTCGGGATGTTCAGCCGGAAGCTGTCGATGGACGACCTGGCTCAGATGGGTCACGGGGACGACGAACGCGTCGATCTCTCCTCCCTCGGGATGATCAGCGAGATGTGGGACGTGCTGATCCGCGACTTCCTCGGGTAAGTAAACTGGGATTTACATGTCTGCATCCGTCGCCATCGATGAGGCGCTCTTCACCTGGCCGTCGGACGATCCGCGTCTGCTCGGCAGCCGCTGCACCGACTGCAGCACGGTGACGTTCCCCACCCAAACCGGTTGCCCCCGCTGCAACTCGCAAGCCATGGAGACCATCGAGCTCCCGAATCGCGGAACGCTGTGGACGTACACGACGCAAGGGTTCCGTCCGAAGGGACCACCAGAGGGCGGCTACCTGGGTGACGACTCCGACGAGACATTCGTCCCTTACGCGCTGGGCTACGTCGAGATCCCCGGACACTGCAAAGTGGAGTCGCGGCTGACCGGCGCCGCGCTCGACGAGTTCCGCATCGGGATGGACATGGGGCTGGTGATCGTTCCCTTCCGCAAGGACGACGCGGGAAACGACGTCATGACCTTCGCCTTTAAGCCGGTGAGCGGATGACCGGCGTCGCGATCGTCGGCATCGGCCTGCACCCCTTCGGACGTTTCGATGGCGTGTCCGGACTCGAGATGGGAGCACACGCCGTTCGCCAGGCCCTCGGCGACGCCGGTATGGAATGGTCCGACGTCGGCACAGCCTTCGGCGGCAGCTGGCACGCCGGCTTCGCGGACTCGCTCGTGAACCAGCTCGGCCTCACCGGCGTGCAGTTCACACACGTCTTCAACGGCTGCGCGACCGCGGGTACGGCGGTGGCCATGGCGGCGCGCGCGATCTCGTCCGGAGCCGTGGACACCGCGGTTGCCGTCGGCTTCGACAAGCACCCGCGCGGCGCCTTCGCGTCCGACCCCAACCTCATCGGCATCGGCTCGTGGTACGCGGAGACCGGGATGATGAACACGACCCAGTTCTTCGCGATGAAGATCAACCGGTACATGCACGAGTTCGGCATCACGCAGGAAACGCTCGCCAAGGTCGCCGCGAAGAACTATCGCAACGGTGCACTGAACCCGAACGCCTGGCGACAGAAGCCGCTGAACGAAGAGGAGATCCTCGCCTCCCCGACGCTCAACTATCCATTGACGCACTACATGTTCTGCTCGCCGGACGAGGGCGGTGCCGCCGTCGCGATGTGCCGGGCCGATCAAGCCAAGAAGTACACCGACCGTCCGATCTACCTGCGCGCCGCCGAGATCAAAACGCGTCGCTTCGGCGCGTTCGAGGTCTTCTCCCCCTGGCTCCCGATCGAGCGAACCGACTCCCCGACCGTCGACGCCGCCAAAGCGACGTTCGAAGCTGCGGGCATCACGCCGTCGGAGGTCGACGTCGCGCAGATCCAGGACTCCGAAGCGGGAGCCGAGATCATGCACATGGCCGAGAACGGCTTCTGTGCCGACGGGGATCAAGAAGCGATGATCGCCGCTGGCGAGACGGAGATCGGCGGACGACTTCCCATCAACACCGACGGCGGCCTCATCGCCAACGGGGAGCCGATCGGCGCGTCCGGCCTTCGGCAGATCTACGAGATCTGCCTGCAGCTGCGCGGCGACGCGGGTGCGCGGCAGGTCCATGGTGATCCGAAGGTCGGGTATACGCAGGTGTACGGCGCACCCGGCACCGGAGCCTGCACAGTCCTCACAACGTAGGCTCGGCGACATGACCACCGTCGCGCTCGAGGTCCTGGACGGCGTCGCTCACCTGACGCTCGACCGGCCCGATGCGCGAAACGCCGTCAGTCTCGAGTTGGCGCGCGATCTGCACGAAGCCACTTCACAACTTCCGGGCGATCAAGCTGTGCGCGTCGTGCTCCTGCGTGGTCGCGGCGACAATTTCTGTGCCGGCGGCGACCTGAAGGAGTTCTCCGCGCACCCCGACATGTCTGCCCACCTGCGCGAGGTGACGTCCTATCTCCATCCGGCCATCGACAATCTCGACCAGCTTCACGCACCCGTCGTCGTCGCCGTCCGGGGAGCGGCTGCCGGCGCGGGACTCGGTCTGGCGTGCAGCGCCGACATCGTTCTCGCATCGACCACCGCGCGTTTCGTCAGCGCGTACACGAAGATCGGCCTGACGCCGGACGGATCCACGTCCTGGTGGCTGCCGCGCATTGTCGGACTGCGCCGCGCCTTGGAGCTCACGCTCACCAACCGGATGCTCGATGCGGACGAAGCCGTCGCGTGGGGCATCGCGACGCGAGTCGTCGACGACGAGCGCCTGGACGAAGAAGCGGAAGCGCTGGCGAGCGAGCTGGCGTCCGGCCCGACCTCCGCCTACGCCGGAGCGCGCCGGCTCCTGCGCGATTCGTTCGGCTGCTCGCTCGAGGAGCACATGGGAGCCGAGCAGGAGACCCTGGTTCGCTCGGCCTCCCACGCCAACGCACGCGAAGGCATCGCCGCGTTCCTCGAGAAGCGCGCGCCGCACTTCGACAAGTAACGGACGCCTCCGCCTTGGCGTGCGGGGGTCGGCTCGATATGTTAGTCGGCGATAACAACGGGAGCCGGGGGTTGCATCGGTGAAGGCCGGGGCTTCGACGCTTTCGATCGCGCTCCTGGCAACCCTGGTCATCGGCTCGCCGGCCTGCCGCACCGAAGGTCTGTCCTTCCGCGAAGACGAGCGCGTCGAGATCGTCGAGCCGGACGACGAGTCCATTGTCAGCCTTCCCTTCCAACTGCGCTGGACGGTCAAGGACTTCGCCGTCGTCGGTGCGGACGGCTCGGACACCGACGACGCCGGCTATTTCGCCGTGCTGCTCGACCAGGTGCCGCAGCCGCCGGGTGAGAGCCTGAGTTACTTCGCCCGGGACGACGAGCAGTGCAGCCGTTCATCGGGCTGTCCCGACGAGGAGTACTTCGCCGATCTTGGCATCTATCTGACCCAGCAGACTTCCTTCGACGTGACCACACTCTCCGACACGCGTCCGGTCGATCGCCAGAGCGCTCCCGACGAGCACGAGATCACGCTCATACTTCTCAACGGACGGGGCGAACGCATCGGCGAATCGGCCTTCCGGGTCGACATCGTCGTCGACCGGGCACAAACCTGATGGCGCGGCGCGCAGCCAAGCCGCGGTGGAAAGCCGAAGAGCGCGCCGTCGCGGAAGTCGAGGGCGCGGCCGATCGCCTGCGCAACGTTGCGCGCCGAGCCCTCGGTGTCACCGGCGAGACCGAAGCCCAGCCCCTTCGCAAAGGCATCAAGCGCGCGGGCGTGGGCTGGTATCCGCTGCTCGCCCTCGGCGCCCTCGCCATCGTCGACGAGTTCCAGACCTACGGGTTCTTCGTCCTCGGCCCGGAGATCTCGGACGGACTGGGCATAAGCCGCGGGACCCTCGCTTTCGCCAACCTGATGAAGATCCTCGTGCTGTCCTTGGCAGCACTTCCCATCGCCGCACTGGCTCAGCGCAAAGCTCGACGCGCGTCAATCGCGATCTTCGCGGCATTCGCGTGGGGCGTCGTCACGATGTTCACGGGCTTCGTGACGAGCGTGCTCACTTTGTTGGTCGTCTTGATGCTCAACGGCGCGTCGACGGCTTCCGTGCACGCCGTACACCGGCCGCTGCTATTCGACTCCTACCCTCCCGAGATCCGGGTCCGTCTCAACTCCGCGTACCGGATGGCCGACGGCGTCGGGAACATCGTGGCGCCATTACTCGTCGGGCTGCTCACGGCGATCCTCGGATTCACGTGGCGTGGCGTTTTCCTCGTCATGGCCTTCGTGAGCCTGGCCATCGCCGCCTTCAGTCTTCGTCTCCGCGACCCGGGGTTCGGCCGCTGGGACACCGGCCAGGTGCGCCGGGCGGTTCGAAAGAGCCGGTCGAACGAGCCGGTCCTCGAGGACGAGGTGTCGCTTGGATTCTTCGAAATCGTCCGGCGGCTCATGCTCATCCCGACGGTGCGCCGCATCCTCGTAGCCAATGCGGTGTTCGGGATGTTCCTGATTCCGCTTTCCACCTACATGTTTTTCTTCTTCGAAGAGGAATGGGGCATGGGACCCGGAGCACGGGCGATTCTTTTTGCGACGTTCCCTCTATACGCGATCCCGGCGCTCGCATTTGTCGGCCCCCGCGGGGACGCGATGTTCCGCCAAGATCCACCCAAGCTCCTCCGCCTGGCTGCGCTGCTTCAGCTGCTCGCCGTGCTGTTCGTGGTTGCCGGCGCGCTCTCGCCGTGGTTCGCGACAATGACGATCGCATTCGGCTTGGCCGTAGCCTCGTTCGGATTGCTCAACCCCATCCTCGGTGTGGCCCTGCTATCCGTGGTACCGCCACGAATGCGTCCACACGCAACCGCTCTGATCGGTATCTCGATATCCGCCGTTGGCGGTCTCAGCGGCATCATCCTGCTGCAAGGCATCGACAGCCGATTCGGCTTGACGGCCTCGATCCTCTCGCTCGCGCTTCCCGGAATAGTCGCCACGCTCGTCCTTCGCAGCTCGGCCCCCTTGATCAACCGCGACCTCGACCAGCTCATCGACGGGATCGTCGAGGAGGAAAAGGTCAACGATCTCACCGCCTCGGGCACCAAGCTCCCGATGCTCGCGTGCCGCAACATCGATTTCTCCTACGGTCAGCTTCAGGTTCTCTTCGACGTTTCGTTCGCGGTGGACGACGGCGAGATGGTCGCCCTGCTCGGGACCAACGGCGCCGGAAAGTCGACGCTCTTGCGCGTCATCTCCGGACTTGGTTTGCCAACGCGCGGATCGGTTCGATTCCGCGGCACGGACATCACATACGTCGACGCCGAACGCCGACTGAAGCTCGGTATCACACAGGTGCCCGGGGGCCGCGCGATCTTCCGTTCGCTCTCGGTTGTCGAGAACCTCAAGCTCTTCGCTTACACGCTCGGCTCCAACCGCAACGCCATCGAGAAAGGGATGGAGGAGACATTCGACGCCTTCCCCGCCCTGGCCGAGCGGCGTGACGTCGCGGCCGGGACTCTGTCCGGTGGCGAACAGCAGATGCTCGGGCTCGGTAAGGCGTTCATCCTTCGTCCGCAGCTACTGCTCATCGACGAGCTCTCCCTCGGACTCGCGCCGAAGATCGTTTCCGAGCTGCTCGAGATGGTCCGCCGCATCAACGCGCAGGGAACGGCCGTGGTTCTCGTGGAGCAATCGGTCAACGTCGCGTTGTCACTGGTCGACCACGCCTACTTCATGGAGAAGGGCGAGATCCGCTTCGACGGCAAGGCGAACGAGCTCCTGAAGCGGACGGACCTGTTGCGTTCGGTGTTCTTGCACGGCGCGGCCAAAGGCCTCGGCAAACGATGATCTCCATCGCCGGCTTCGAGTTCACGGGCCCGGTTCTGCTCCTCGGGACGATCACCGGCATCACGTACGGGCTGCTGGCCGTCGGTCTCGTTCTCGTGTTCCGATCCAACCGGCTGATCAACTTCGCACACGGCGAGATCGGCGCTCTCGGCGCCGCCGCGATGGGCGTCGCCGTGGTCGAGTGGCACATCCCGTATTGGGTGGCCTTGCCCGGCGCCCTCGCACTCGCGGCCGCCGTCGGCGCAACGGCCGAGGTCGCCGTCGTCCGCCGGCTGCGCAACGTTCCGAACCTGATGTCGATCGTTGCCACGCTCGGGGTCGCGCAGTTCCTGCTCTTGTTCTCCTTCATCATCAACGAGCAAGCCCGCGCCGGACAGCTCTACCCTCAGCCTTCCGGCTTCCCGTCCTTCGACGTCGGCGCGCTGCGCGTGACGCCCGCCTACTTCGGGATGCTCGTGCTCACTCCGGTCCTCGTGATCGCGCTGACGCTCTTCCTGCGCAAGTCGCGCTTCGGAATCGCCATCCGCGGATCGGCGGACAACGCCGACGCCGCGCGCATGGCCGGCGTTTCCGCCGGACGCATGTCGACACTGTCCTGGGCCATCGCGGGTGCCGTCTCCGCGTTCACCGCGATCCTCATCTTCCCCACGCGCGGTTTCATCACCGGCGAGACGCTCGGGCCGAGCCTGCTTCTGCGCGCGCTCGCGGCGGCCGTCATCGCGCGCATGCGCAGTCTGCCCATCGCGCTCGCCGCCGGCGTCGGCGTCGGGATCCTCGAGCAGGAGCTGCTGTGGAACTTCACGGGCGGCGGGCTCGTCGAGGCCGCTCTGTTCGTCGCGATCCTGCTCGCGCTGTTGCTGCAGCCACGCGCCACGGGCCGGGAGGAGGAGAAGGGAAGCTGGGCGAGCGTGCAGCCGTGGGCCCCCTTGGGCGAAGGGCTGCGAAAGATCTGGGCCATCCGGAACCTGAGCTGGATCCTGGCCGGTGTCGGCCTCGTCGCGTCCGTCCTCATCGCCGCCGTCACGACGAACGCGACGTCGATCGTCCTCGTGGTGATCCTGGCCTTCGGGTTGGTCGGCGTCTCGCTCGGCATCGTAACGGGACTGGCCGGACAACTCTCGCTCGGACAGTTCGCCGTCGCCGCTATGGGAGCGGTCGCGTCATCAACGGTCGTGGCTCAGACGGGCAACTTCCCGCTCGGATTCCTGACGGCCGGTCTCACCGCGGCCGGCGTGTCCGCGCTCATCGGTCTGCCCGCGCTTCGCATCCGCGGACTCATGCTCGCCGTGGCCACGTTGTCGTTCGCGCTCGCCGCGCAATCTTGGCTTCTCACGCAGGACTGGACGCTCTCGGACGGCGAGGACCCGGGTCGCCCCATCATCGGATCCAACGTGCTGGACACAGGCAAGGAGTACTACCTCTTCGCGTTGATCTTCCTCGTCATCGGCCTGTTCATCGCGCGCAACGTCTGGCGCAGCGGTTTCGGGCGGCGCCTGCGTGCCGTGCGCGACAACGAGGACAACGCGCGCGCGTTCACCATCCCGACGACGTTCGTCAAGCTTCAGGCCTTCGCGGTGGCCGGGTTCATCGCCGGCATCGGCGGAGCTATGTATGGACACGCTCTCTCCCGCTTGTCGAGCACCGCCTTCCCCGTCGGGGCTTCGATCGACATCGTCGCGATGAGCGTGCTCGGCGGGATCGGGATCCTGGCCGGCCCGTTGATCGGCGCGTTCTACATCATCGGCCTTCCGGAGTTCCTGCCTCTGGACAGCGCAGCGCTCGCCGCTCAGAAGCTCGGCTGGCTGATCCTGATCCTGTACTTCCCCGGCGGCATCGCGGCCATGATCCGTCCGGTGCGCGATCGCATCATCTTGTTCCTCGCGCGCGGGAGACCCGAAGCGCTCGAGGAGGAGACCAAGGAATCGGACGCGGCCGGCAACGGGTTCGCCGACGCGCGTTCTCTCGTCCGGACGAAGACTCCGGGCCGCACTACCCGCGAGCGCGGCGACGGCAACATCCTCTCTGTCGCCGGGCTGACGAAGCGCTACGGCGGAGTGCTGGCCGTCGACGACGTCACCTTCGACGTCGT
>JBBDRJ010000017.1:0-268617 GCA_040905525.1 Actinomycetota bacterium | reverse complement strand
TCGAGGCGGACCTCCATGTTCCCGGTGCCCTTGAACTCCTCGAAGATGACCTCGTCCATCCGGCTCCCGGTCTCCACGAGGCAGGAGGCGATGATGGTCAAAGAGCCTCCCTCTTCGATGTTCCGAGCAGCGCCGAAGAACCGCTTGGGCGGGTATAGCGCAGTCGAGTCGACGCCACCGGACAGGATCTTCCCGGACGCCGGCGCCGCGAGGTTGTAGGCACGAGCCATACGCGTGATCGAGTCGCAGAGGATCATCACGTCCATCCCGCCTTCGACGAGCCGCTTGGCCCGCTCGAGGACGAGCTCGGTCACCTGGATGTGATCGTCGGCCGGACGGTCGAACGTCGATGCCACGACCTCGGCGGCCTTAACCGTGCGGCGCCAGTCCGTGACTTCCTCGGGACGCTCGTCGACGAGGAGCACGATCACGTGCACTTCTGGGTTGTTCTCGAGGACGGAGTTGGCCAGCTGTTTGAGGATCGTGGTCTTACCGGCCTTCGGTGGTGACACGACCATTCCGCGCTGGCCCTTGCCGATGGGGCAAACCAGATCGAGGATCCGTTCGGTGTAGCTCTTGGCGTCGTGCTCGAGTCGCAGTCGCTCGTCCGGGAAGAGTGCCGTGAGCTTGTCGAACGGCGGACGGCGGCGCGCGCCGTCGGGGTCCAATCCGTTGACGTTCTCGATGCGAAGCAGCGCGAAGTACTTCTCGGAGTCCTTGGGCGGACGGATGATGCCCGACACTTCGTCGCCGCGACGCAGTCCGAACCGGCGGATCTGCGACATGGAGACGTAGACGTCTTCTTCGGAAGGCAGGTAACCCTGCGTACGAAGGAACCCGTAACCGTCGGGCAGCACATCGAGCACTCCCCTGCGGTAGAGGAACCCTTCGTCCTCGGCTCGCCGAGAAAGGATGGCGGTGACGAGCTGGTCCTTCGTCATCTCTTCCGGCTCGTCGACGTTCGCCTCTTCGGCGAGCTTCATCAGTTCGCCGAGGTCGGTCTCCTCGAGCTCGGTGCGGGCCGTCGCGCTCTCGACCTGACCGTCGAGCTCACCATCGAACTCGGCGTCGTCGGGCAATCCGAGATCGACCGGTCGCGGTCTCGGCCGAGGCCCGCCGCGCCGGCTGCCCCTCCGGTTCTGCCCCCGGCCTCCCGGCCGTCGTTGTCCCCCGCTCATGCGCCTAGTGCCTCCCGTGCTTCATTCCAATCGTCCAAGAATCGCTTCAGACCGATGTCGGTCAGCGGATGCTTCACCAATTTGGTGAAGACGTCGTAGGGCATCGTCGCGATATCGGAACCGAGCCTCGCCGACTCGACAACGTGCATCGGCGAACGAAGGGATGAGGCGAGGATCTCCGATGAGAACGCGTAGTTCTTCACGACCTCGATGCACTGTCCAAGGATGTCCATACCGCCAGAGGAAACGTCGTCGATCCTTCCAAGGAAAGGGGAGATGAAATTGGCTCCGGCCTTCGCCGCCAACAGCGCTTGGGCCGGCGAGAAGACCAACGTCATATTAACCCGGATCCCATCGGCTCGCGCAGCCTTGGTAGCGGCCAGACCGGCCGGAATACAGGGGAATTTCACGTAGATGTTCTCGGCGATCTGGACGAGCTCACGCGCCTCGGCGAGCATGCCTTCGGTATCAGTCGATACGACCTCGGCCGACACTGCACCGTCGACCTCCGCGCATATCTCCTTGAGCATCTGCTTGTAGTCCTTCTGCTTATCGGCGGCTCCGCTCCGCTTCGCCGTGGCGGCCTCCTTGGCCAAGAGAGTCGGGTTGGTCGTGACACCGTCGAGGACTCCCCATGCGTTTACTTCTTCGATCTCTTTGAAGTTGGCGGTATCCAAGAAGAGCTTCATCGCTACTCCTTTGCTCTGTCTTACGTCTCTCTTACGCCCGTTCGCTGAACTGCTTGCTCGACAACGTGATCGATGACGGCGGTAAGTGTGGCGTCAAGGCTGTACGAAGGAATGACGGGTGCACCGTGCTGCTGCGCGGCGGACCGGATGTATTTCTGTACTTTGCGGATGTTGTCGAACGCAGTCAAATAGCGCTCGACGTTTCGTTGGCCGGCTTCGCTGGCTCGCAGGAAGAAGTGCGACCGGTGGACGTCCTCGTCGTCGACGGTCACAACGATATGAACGACGACCGCCTTGTCCTCCCACGGCGGCCCCCAGGGCGGGCTGGAGATGAATCCGGGAACAAGGTGAGCGCCCTCGATGATGAGGTCGGTGCCTTCGAGCACCGACCGCTCGATCAAGGCCTCGACCGCCACGGACACGGCTCGGACCTGCTGCTCGTAACCGACGATCACCGGGTCGGCCGAGCGAGGAACGGGCCCCCGGATGGCCGATGCGGCCTCGAAGGACGACGTGTGCAGCGTCGGCATCAGTCGCTCGCTGAACATCGAACGCATGACCTCGCGCACGGCATCCGTGGAGATGATGCGTGTGATCCCAAGCCGCGCCGCGAGCTGCGTGGCTATCGTCGACTTGCCGACGCCCGTGGTGCCTCCGATGAGGATGATGAACGGGAGGTCGAGCTCCTCGACGGCCTGCCAATTACGATACGTCTCCGCGTAGCGCTGCCCGACCATGGCCGAGATCGTGTTGATCGCGAGGTCGCGGAGCTCTTCGCGCGTGAGCTCGAAACGCTCGGAGGCCACGAGCTCTTCCTCGATCCTCTCGGCCACCTCGTAGGCCCGGAACGGCGCGAGTCCGGTGGCCATGATCGACGAAGCCATGAGCCCCTTGGAGTACGGCAACCCGGCGCGGTCGGAGACCACGATGTGCTGGGTCTGGCGTTTGGTCATCGGATCCTACTTCTCAGGGAGTCGCGCGCTCGAGAGCTCGAGAACGCGGTCGAACGCTGCTTCCATATCGGTACCCACAGGCACGTTGTTAACGAACACAACGTCCTTGCCCTGCGCGATCGCCTCGCGAACCGGTATATCGACCGCGCCCGCCTTCAACTCCGTCAGAACCACGTCGTGGGGCGGCGCTTGCTCGAGCTCGCGCTTGAGCAGGGTTCGATCAGAGAGTCGGTGAGTCATCCCGACGATGTCGCATCCGTATACCCCCTCCAGGTGATCCCGCAGAACGGGTCCCGCCTCGACCGGTGCCGTGCAGCAGAAGAACGCTCTCCGTCCCGAAACGCCGGCGAGGGGTTCGGGCCGGAACGCAACGTGGATGACGTCGAGACCGGGAACCGTCTTGTGGATTGCGGCTTCCGCTGCGGCCGCGGCTGGACCTTCTTCCGCCATCGTAACAACGACCAGATCGGCGAGCAATAGCCGGTAGGGGCCCATGTATCGCGTCAACTCGTCGGGCGAGATCGAGGCCGGGACGCAGCACACTCCGGCGTTGGCTTGTACGTCCGGGAAGGATGCACCGGACCCTTCTAAGATCACGAGATCCTCCGTACGCTCTTCGGCCAGCCGGGCGGCTTCGTCGACATTGGAGTGAACGGTCGCTCCCGCCAGACCGCCACCTACTCGAAGACAACCGATCGTCGTGACGCCGGATGTCATGGCGTCCTCGACGTAGTCACTTCCCGCGTGGTAGCCGGCCGCGGCCCACTCGAGCAGGAGTGCGGCGTCCAGTCGCGTTCCAGCCTCGATGACTCGTGGCGGATTCGGGCCGCCTCGGCCCACGGCAACGATGATGGGCGAGTGCCCTCTCGTGCTCGCGTGCCGAGCGAGGGCACTGGCCACCGCCGTCTTTCCCGTGCGCTTCCCCGTGGCGTACACACGGATCGACGGCTTCGTCACGATGCGTTTGAAGGCGCGCGCCGTGAAAGCGAAGTCCGCTCCCCGATACGACACGCCCCGGGCGAGGGAATGTGAAGCGAGACGGAAGCGGTCGTCGGGAGAAAGGATCGGCTCGTCGGTGAGATCGAGAATCGATTCGGGACTCCATCGATCGATGGCCTCGAGCAGAGCCTCCAGCGGATCGGTCGCCTGAACTACGCCGACCCCGTAGGCCTCGTCGAGCTTGGCCCGGTCGACCTTCTCCGATCCCCCGCAGAAGACGGCGCCGGCGACGTCGTCTCCCCCGTCGCGCAAAGCTTCCAGAGCCGAGCGGACGGCAGCGGGGTGATGCTCGCCGTCGACGAGCACGATCAGGCGCATGCTCAGCGTCATCTTGACGTGAAGTACTGCACAGGTCCATTCCAGCGTTTGTCGTCGATCACGATCTCTTCGTAGTCGTCATCGGTGTAGCGTCCGATGACCCGGCGCCAGAAAGCCTGTGCTGACGTGTTCGGTGAGATCTGTCCGACCTCCCACGTGCCGGGCAAGCGGTCGAATATCTCCCGGGCCACGTACTCACCTACGCCCTTTCCCCGGTACTTCTTCATCACGAAGAACTCGTCCATCCACCACAACTCTTCGGACGGGTCACGGAAAGCCTCGCCGCGATACGCGGTTGCGAATCCCGCAATGCGGCCGTCGACGCGGATGAGGAAGGCGCGGTGCACCGGCTTGTCGAACAAGCTGTCGAAACCGACGAATCCGAACAATCCCTCTGTGTCGACGTCGCCGCCGGCGAACTCGCTGAAATCGTATTGATAGAGCTGCGCGAGGTTGTCCAGCGTCGGCAGGTCGTCCTTCGTTGCTTCGAGGAGTTCGATGTCCATGATCTAGTCGCCTTGTGTTTCGCCGGCTTCGGAGGCGGACCCTCGCCAGCGAAGGAAGGAGATCATGAAGTCCTCGAGGTCCCCGTCCAGGACCTTGTCCACGCTCGACGTCTCGAAGTCGGTCCGGTGGTCTTTGACCATCTGATAGGGGTGCTGAACGTAACTGCGGATCTGGGAGCCGAAATCTATCGCGCGCTGCACACCGCGCAGCTCCGAAAGTTCCTCCGCCCGCTCCTGTCGCAGCCGTTCGGCCAAACGCGAGCGCAAGAGCTTCATGGCCACCGCACGGTTCTGCATCTGTGAGCGTTCGGACTGGCAGGTCGCGACGATGTTGGTCGGGGTGTGAGTAATCCGCACGGCCGAATCGGTCGTGTTCACGTGCTGGCCGCCGGCACCCTGAGCGCGGAACGTGTCTATACGAAGATCTTCCGGGTCGATCTCGATCTCGACCTCGTCACCCAGATCGGGGATCACGTCGACGGAGGCGAAGCTCGTGTGCCGCCGGTGCGCCGAGTCGAAGGGCGACAGCCGGACGAGCCTGTGCACCCCGTGCTCCGACTGGAGCCATCCGTAGGCGTGCGATCCTCGCATCTCGATCGTTGCCGACTTCGCACCGGCTTCGTCGCCGGCCAGGGCTTCCCGCACGGCCGCCTCGAAGCCGTGGCGCTCGGCCCAGCGCAAGTACATCCGCAGCAGCATCTCGGCCCAGTCCTGTGCGTCGGTTCCGCCGGCCCCGGCATGGATCGACATGATCACGTCGTGATCGTCGAGCTCGCCTGAGAACAAGGCCTCCGTGGAGAGCTTGGCCAGCTCGGCCTGGAGTCGCTCGATGCCCTCCGATACCTCTTGCGCCAGCTCGTCGTCGGATCCCTCGACGGCGAGCTCGTTGGCGGCCAGTAGATCGGCGACGGAACGTTCCAACCCGGCGTGACGCTCGACCGCGGCCTCAACACGCGCCAATCTGCGGGTCAACTTCTGGGCCGCGTCCGTGTCATCCCACAAGTCCGGCCGGGCCACTTCTACCTTGAGGTCGTCGAGCTCTTTGCTCTTGGACGCGACGTCAAAGAAACTCCCCGAGCTCGCGCAGCTGCTCGGAGAGGTCCTTCAGGACGGGGGCCCGATCTTCCATTCCAGAGCTAGACCATGCCGTGACAGCGCTTGTACTTTTTGCCGGAACCACACGGGCAGGGGTCGTTCCGTCCGACCTTGTCCCCTTCGCGCCGGATCGTCTCGTAGGAGACCTCATCGGAATCGGGCATGCCGGCGGAAGGCGGCGGTGCGGGCTCGGCCTGAGCCTGGGCTTGCGCGGGTTGCGCCGCGGGCGCGGCCGGTGCACGCCGGATCGGACCACCACCGGTCTGTGAGGTAGTAGTGGGTGCCGTGTAACGCAAGGGAGCCGACCGCCGCGTGGCTTGGTCGTCCTCCTTCACCGTCGAGACGTGGAAGATGTACCGCGCGAAGTCGTCGCGGATACGACCGATCACGTTCTGGAACAGCTCGTAGCCTTCGCGCTGATACTCGACGAGCGGATCGCGCTGACCCATGGCCCGTAGACCGATCCCCTCTCGGAGGTAGTCCATCTCGTAGAGGTGGTCACGCCAGGCAGCGTCCAGAACGTTGAGGAAGACCAGACGCTCGGCTCGCCGCATGGTCTCGGCCCCCAGCTCGGCTTCCTTGACGGCGTATGCCTCAGCCAGATCGCGCAAGACTATCTCGCGCAGCTCGTCAAAGGAGAGGCCGTCGAGATCCTCCTTATGGATCTTGGTCGAGTAGATCTCCTCCAGCGCGACGAGCAATCCCGCCAGATCCCACTCTTCGGGAAGCATCTCCGAGTTGGCGTAGGTGTCGACCGTGCTGAGGATGACGTCCTCGACGTTCTGCTTGGCGTGGTCCGCGAATTCCTCGCCTTCGAGGAGCTGAGTCCGCTCGTCGTAGATGACGTGACGCTGCGTGTTGAGTACGTCGTCGTACTTGAGGACGTTCTTGCGGATCTCGAAGTTCTGCTGCTCGACGTTGGACTGCGCGCGCTCGATCGAGCGAGACACCATCTTTGCTTCGATCGGCATGTCCTCCGGCAGCTTCAGCCGTTCCATGATCCGGCCCAACCTGTCGCCGGCGAACAAGCGCAACAGATCGTCGTCGAGGGAGAGATAGAAACGGGACTCGCCGGGGTCGCCCTGCCGGCCCGATCTTCCACGGAGCTGGTTGTCGATGCGGCGCGACTCGTGCCGCTCGGTTCCCACGACGTAAAGACCGCCGAGCTCGACGATCTTCGCGTGCTCCGGCTCCCATTCCGGGTGCTTGCGCTTCACCCAGTCGCGGACGAACACCTCGGAGTCGGGCGTGTCGGGTTCCAGACCTTGAGCGAGCGCCTCCTGCTTGGCTTCGAACTCGGGGTTACCACCGAGGATGATGTCGACACCGCGGCCGGCCATGTTGGTGGCCACGGTGACCGCACCGCGCTTCCCCGCCTGAGCGATGATCATCGCCTCGCGCTCGTGAACGTTCGCGGACTTGGCGTTCAGCGTCTCGTGAGGGATGCCCTGGCGCTCGAGCAGCCGCGAGAGCTTCTCGTTCTTCTCGATCGACGTGGTGCCGATGAGCACCGGCTGACCTTTGGTGTGCCGCTCCCTAACGTCCTCGATGATCGCCGTGTATTTCCCGTCGTCGGACTTGTAGATGAGGTCGTTGTGATCCTTGCGAACCATCGGCTGGTTCGTCGGGATCTCGACCACTTCCAGCTTGTAGATGTGGTCGAACTCCTGGGACTCCGTCATGGCCGTCCCCGTCATGCCGGCGAGCTTGTCGTACATACGGAAGTAGTTCTGGATCGTGATCGTCGCGAGGGTCTGCTGCTCTTCCTTGATGCGGACGCCCTCTTTGGCCTCGACGGACTGATGGATGCCGTCGGACCACCGGCGGCCGGGCATCTTCCGGCCCGTGAATTCGTCGACGATGATGATCTCGCCGTCGTCGACGACATACTCCTTGTCGCGCTTGAAGAGCTCCTTGGCCTTCACCGCGGCCTGCATGTAGTGGACGAGCGGCGCCTGCTGCATGTCGTAGAGGTTCTCGATCCCCAGTGCTTCTTCGACGCGATGCACACCCTCTTCGGTGACGGCAACCGTGCGCTTGGCTTCGTCCACCTCGTAGTCCCGCTCGGGCATGAGGCGACGGACGATCGTCGCGAACTGGTAGTACCACTTCGCCGATTCCTCGGCTGCGCCGGAGATGATAAGAGGTGTCCGGGCTTCGTCGATGAGGATCGAGTCGACCTCGTCCACGATCGCGAAGTGGTGTCCGCGCTGGACTAGATCGTCCTTCGTCCACGCCATGTTGTCGCGCAGGTAGTCGAAACCGAACTCGGAGTTGGTCCCGTAAACGATATCGCCGGCGTAGATGGGCCGCCGTTCGGCCGGCGACATCTGGTTCTGGATGGCGCCGACCGTCATCCCTAGGAACCGGAAGATCTGCCCCATCCACTCGGAATGGAAGCGGGCCAGATAGTCGTTGACCGTGACGACGTGCACGTTATTGCCGGGAAGAGCATTGAGGTAGGAAGGCAGCGTCGCCACGAGCGTCTTTCCTTCACCCGTTCTCATCTCGGCGATCCGTCCCTGGTGGAGAACGGTTCCGCCGATGAGCTGGACGTCGAAGTGCCGCTGGCCGATCGTTCTCTTGGCCGCCTCCCGCACACAGGCGAACGCCTCGGGTAGAAGGTCGTCCACCTCTTCGCCGTCGGCCGAACGCTTGCGGAACTCGTCGGTCTTGGCGCGAAGCTCGGCGTCGGTCAGCGGCTCAGTGGTGGCCTCGAGCGCGTTGACGGCATCGACGACGCCGCCCAGCTTCTTGACCTTGCGCTTCTGACCAGCGCTAAGAACCTTTACGAGAACGCTCACCGTTTCCTCCTACAGGGGGGTGGGGTGCACCCATGGTAACGAGGGTTAGAACCAACCCCCACTACTTCGGCTTCCCCTCCAGATCGATGAGCTCCTCGCGGACGGCGTAGAGCACGGCCTCCATACGCGAGTGCATGTGCAGCTTCTCGAGGATGTTGCGGATGTGGTTCTTGACGGTGTTCTCGGAGATCTCGAGTCGCCGGCCTATCTGACGATTGGTCAGCCCGTCGGCTGCGTGCTGGAGAACCTGTAGCTCCCGGTCGGTGAGCGAGGGCCGCAGAACCTTCTCGTCCGCACGCTTGGAGATCGCGGCGAACTCCGAGACGAGCTTCGACGCCACCGCCGGTGACAGTAGCGACTGACCGGCGTGGATCTGCCTCACCGCGTCTGCGATCTCAGTGGGGTCGACCTCTTTGAGCAGATAGCCGGACGCTCCGGCCTTGATCGCCTCGAACAGATCCTGGTCCTCGTCGGACACCGTGAGCATCACGATCTTGGTTGCGGGAAGCGCCGTAGCGATCTGACGGGCAGCGTCGATACCGGCGAGCTTGGGCATACGGACGTCCATCAGTATGACGTCGGGCACGAGATCGGCAGCCATACGAACGGCCTCTTCGCCATCGCCCGCTTCCCCGATGAGTTCGAGGTCGGGCTCGGTGGACAAGATCCCGCGCAGCGCCTGCCGGAACAACGCATGATCGTCGGCCACGAGCACGCGGATCCCCTCGCCCCCGTCGGTCATGGCTCGCTCAGCCCCCGTGCTCGATCAGGCCGAAGCCGTCGTCACGTCGATACAGCACAGCGGCCCGCATCGACTCGGCGTTTGTGAACATCAAGAACTCGAGGCCGCGCGTATCGAGCTCGAGGATCGCTTCATCCGGCGTGAGCGGCTTGACCACCTGCTGGGACAGACGCACGAGCTCGGGACCGCCATCCGCCTCTTCGTTCACCGCGAAGGAAGCCGCCTCCTCGAGCTTGCCGTTCCGATGTGCCCGCTGGATCAAGCGGTTCTTGAAGCGCTTGATCCTCCTCTCGAGCCGATCTGCGGCAACGTCGATGGCGGCGAAGTGATCGGCGCCTTCGCCGTGAACGCGGAGGGTCTCCCCCGGCGTCTTGACGACGATCTCGACGCGATCCGGATCTTTCACCCGGGGGTTGCGCTCGTGGCGAAGCTCGACTTCCATCTTGATGATCCGGTCGAAGAACTTCTGGACCCGAGTTAGCTTCTCGGTCGCGTACTCCCGGAGCCGATCGTCGAGGTCAACACCCCGCCCCGAGAGGATGAGGTTCATCACGCTAAGTATAGAACCCTCACCTGCGGCGCACGGTCCGCGCCCAAGTTAGGACGTCGACCGACCCGGCCCCCGAGGTGAGTAAAGCGAGCGAGCAGGCCTCGGCCGTTGCACCGGTTGTGTAGACGTCGTCAACGAGAAGCACGGCGCCGGCGACGGGCCGGGCCGCGAATCGATCCCGCACGTTCCCGCGGCGCTCGGCCATGGAAACGTCGGCCTGACGTGGACCCTCGCACGCTCGGAACAGATGGCGGCGAACCGGAAGTGCCATCGCCCGACCCACGCCCCGCGCCAGCAGATCGGCTTGGTCGAACCCTTCACGCCGGGCTCGGCGTCCACCGGGAACGAAGGTCACAACCTCTCCACTAAGTCCGTCGCGGGTTACCACCCGGGCCATCAGCCCGCTCATCACATAGGCGAGCTCTCGCGCACCCCTCCGCTTCAGCGCCAGCGTTATCGATCGAGCCGGTTCGGCGTAGGCGACCACGCTGCGCGCCCGGGTGAACCCGCTCAGCCCAAGGCACTGGGCGCACGCCTCGACAAGTCCGTCAGAGGGGGCGCCGCAGCGCGCGCACATCGGGCTCCTGATAGCAACAACACTCTCGGCGCACTTTGCGCAGAGGTCACCGTCCGAATCGGCACCACAGGACGCACACCTAATGGGCGCGGCAAGGTCGAACAATGCGCGCATGGCGCAACTCTAGTTTCGGCTACTGACGATTCGATGTCCTTCATCTGGGTATCCTGCCCGTCATGCGGCGGAAGGGGTTCCGTATCGCGCTCGGTGCAGCGCTGCTCGTCGCCATCGCCTTGGTCCTGCTCTTCGTCGTGTTCCCCAGCGGAAGCAGTTCGGTCGACGCGGCCATGCTGGATCGCGTGTCCGAGCGGGCCGACGAAAGTTCGGCCAAGGTGCTCGCGCAGCAAGACTGGGGAGACGGCCGCCTCGTCGTCGCCGGGTACGACCGCCGCGGCGAGCGCCGCTTGGCCATCGCATTCGTGCAGGACGCATTGCGGGGCTGGCGGGTGCGCGGGTACACGGAAGAACTCGTGGAGCTTCACGACGTTGTCGTGGGGTCACTTGTCATAGCGACATCAGAAGGAGGCAGCTCACAACCGGCATGGTCGGTGGCGGTCGGAGAGCTGGAGGACCCGCGCATCCAGCGGATAGAGGTCCGATGGGCGTCGGGCGATACGAGCACTGCTTCGCGCTCGGGCGACGCATATCTATCGGCGGAAGAGGGAGAAACCGAGGCGACCGTGATCCGCTATCTAGCGGAGGACGGAACCGAGATCGCCCGCGTACCAATCGAAGCGGGCTAGCTGGGCTTCTCGAGCTCCCAGATGATCGCCTGCGGCATCCCCTCGAGCGCCTGCCGCACCGCGTCGTCCAGAAACTTGCCGCCGATCCCGCCGGTCAGACCGCTGTCGGGGACGGGCGGTTCGATGCACTGCACCACACGCAGCCCCGCTGCCTCAAACGCGCGCAGGTAATCGCCGACCAAACGCCGGTGGTTTCGGACGAATCCGAGACCACCGTCTGTGGTCGGCACGAACAGATGACTGATGATCGCAACGCTCATCGGATGCGGATCGGTCAGCACGACTTTGGCGCCTCTTCGCGCGACACGTCCGATCTCACCGACCGCTGCGGTGAGATCGGCGAGATGGCAAAGCGCGAGTGCGCACACGACGACGTCGAAGTGGCCGTCTGCGAAGGGAAGCGCCTCGAGGTCGCCGGTCTCGAACGTCGCATTCGGAGCAGTCTGTCGTGCGACCGCGAGCATCTCCGGCGACGCATCGACGCCGTACGTCTCGTGCTTGCTCGACAGATGTTTCGCATGGCGCCCGGTACCGCACGCGGCATCGAGCGCCCGTCCTGCCGGCCCGTGGGCGACCAGCCGCGCAACGATGGGATGCTCGGCCTCGATCAGCGGATTCGCGACTTGGTCGTAGCCCGGCGCAGACGCCGCGTACCCGGTCCTCGGATCCAGTTCTTCGGCGTCGAGTCCCATTGCGAACCGCGGATCGTCCATCCGCGCCACGATCTTCTTGATCTCTTCTATGCGGGCGGCCATCCGTTCGTCGGACCCGTCGACGAGGCCGCGCAGCAGCGCCAGCCCCTCGAAGCCGAGGGTGAACTCGCTCAGACGCGCGTGACGGCCTATGTCCCCTCGGTCCAGCTCTCGAGGTACGACTTCTGCTCCGGCGTGAGCGTGTCGATCTCGATGCCCATCGTCTGGAGCTTCACGCTGGCGATCTGCGCGTCCAGGTCTTCGGGCACGTTGTACACCGCCGGGTCCAGGCGCTTGCCGGCCTTGTGCTGCTCGGTCAGCCAGTGGAGCGTGAGGGCCTGTCCGGCGAAGGACATGTCCATGACCGCGGCCGGGTGGCCTTCGGCCGCGCCTAGGTTCACCAGCCGGCCTTCTGCGAGCAGTCGGATGCGCCGGCCGTCGGAGAGAACGAACTCTTCCACGTTGCGCCGGACCGTCTTCTCGGTCGTGGCCATCTTGCGCAGGCCGGCGACGTCGATCTCGATGTCGAAGTGGCCGGCGTTGCTGATGATCGCGCCGTCCTTCATGACTTCGATGTGCTCGGTGCGGATGATGTCGCGGTCGCCGGTGACGCTGCAGAAGATGTCGCCGATCTTCGCAGCTTCGGACATCGGCATCACGCGGAAGCCGTCCATCACCGCCTCGAGTGCGCGGATCTCGTCGACCTCGGTCACGATCACGTTGGCGCCGAGTCCGCGTGCCCGGGACGAGACACCTCGCCCGCAGTCTCCGTAGCCGGATATCACGACGTTGCGTCCGGCGATGAGCACGTTCGTAGCCCGGATTATCCCGTCGAGCGCCGATTGGCCGGTGCCGAAGCGGTTGTCGAAGAGATGCTTGGTCGGCGTGTCGTTGATCGCGACGATCGGGTACTTGAGCGCGCCTTCGACGGCCATCTGTCGCAAGCGGATCACGCCGGTCGTCGTCTCTTCGGTTCCGCCGACCATCGACTCCGCCTGCTCGGGACGCTCGCGGTGGATCGTCGACACGAGGTCGGCTCCGTCGTCGACGGTGAAGTGCGGCTTGCGGTCGAGGATCTCGCGGATGTGAGCGTAGTACGTGTCGTGGTCCTCGCCGCGGACCGAGAAGACGCCGACGCCTTCGGAGGCGAGGTAGGCGGCGGTGTCGTCCTGTGTGGAAAGCGGATTCGAAGCGCAGAGAAATACCTCGGCTCCCCCGGCGCGCAGAGCCTGCACGAGGTTTGCCGTCTCTGTCGTGACGTGCAGGCAGGCGCCGATGGTGATGCCGGTGAAGGGCTGCTCGGAGGCGAAGCGTTCCTTCAAAGCGGCGATGACCGGCATCTGTCCGCCGGCCCACTCCACCCGGAGCCGGCCCTCGTCGGCCAAGCCGATGTCAGCGATGTGGTTGTCCATTCCCTATCCCCTTTCGCCTTCTACGAAGGTGCCTCTACGAGGCTTCCTCGAGCTTGAGTAGCTGCTTCTCCTTACGGATCTGCCAGTCCTGCCAGTCCACCGAGGGCGCCGTGCCGAGGGCGCCCTCAAGTAGCTCACCGAGAGCCCGCGGCCTGGTCAGCGCGCGCGAGGTGGCCACGAAACGGTCGAGAGCCGCCCACGCTCGCTCGCTCATCGCGATCCGGACGCTGGTGCTGCGTTCGCCCTGTGGCAGGACGGGGTGCAAGGGCCGGAGGCCGCGGTTCTGGGCGGGCCATCGGCGGCGGCCCAGGGCGTCGTGGCTGTTCACCGAAATCACCCTAGACACACGCGTACGCATGTGTCAAGCGCGGGTGGCATAATCCCAGCATGCTCGAACACGACGAACGCCCCTGGGGCAGCTACACCGTGCTGGAGGATGCCCCCGATCACAAGGTCAAGCGCATCGAGGTGCTGCCGGGCAAACGCCTGAGCTACCAGAAGCACAGCAAGCGCTCGGAGCACTGGTTCGTTGTTCAGGGTTCGGGGCTCGTAACCCTAGACGGCGTCGACGCGGCGGTCCCGGCCGGATCGGCCATCGACATCCCTCTGGGCGCCGCACACCGGATCGCGAACGTCGGCGAAGACCTGCTGGTGTTCATCGAGGTCCAGCACGGCGAGTCCTTCGACGAGGACGACATAGTCCGGATCGAAGACGACTTCGGCCGGGTGGGCTGAACTCCGCGGCGGGTCGCGAAACTGCTCCTCTTCCTCCCGCACCGTCAGGGAAACCGGACGATGGTGAACCGATTCACGATTGTCCGGCCGACCTGACGGTCGCCCACCACACCGAGTTCTCATGGAGGCGACTCCGGCGCCTGAACGATGAGCTCCAGATCGAAGCGGTCGTCGTCCCACGCTGACGATCAGTCGCGCCAGCGCTCCGCTTCGTCGATCAGCATGACCGGGATCTCGTCCCGTACCGGATAGGCGAGGCGGCAGTCCTGGGCGGTGCAAACCAGGTACTCGTTCCCGTCCCGTTGCTTCTCCTCGACCGGCTGCTTGCACTTGGGGCAGGCGAGGATCTCGAGCAGTTCCTTGTCGACCGGCATGTCAGCTTCCTTTCATGTGCGCTACGAGCTCGTCGCGCTTCGTCTTCATTAGACTTTCGTCGTTCGCTTCCACGTTCAGCCGAAGCAGTGGCTCGGTGTTCGACGGCCGAACGTTGAACCACCAATCGTCGTAGGACACCGTAAGCCCATCGAGGCGGTCGCTGCTGCCGTCCGCGTAGGCCTGGGCGATCCGCTCGATGGCGGCCTGCTGATCGTCCACCCTGACGTTGATCTCTCCGGACGCCGCATACCGGCGCAGCGGAGCAAGTAGCTCGGACAAGGGCTTGCCCTCGAGCGACATCGTCTCCAGGACGTACAGGGCCGCCAGCATTCCCGAGTCGGCCCGGAAGTTGTCTCGGAAGTAGTAGTGACCAGAGTGCTCCCCACCGAAAGCGGCGCCCGTCTCGGCCATGAGCTGCTTTATGAACGAGTGACCGACCCGCGACCTGACGGCCTTGCCGCCGCCTTCGGCGATCACCTCTCCCACGACACGCGAGCAGATCAGGTTGTGCACGATCGTCGCTGCCTTGTCGCGCGTAAGGATCCTCTTGGCGACGAGTGCCGTCGTGAGGCTGCCCGACACCGGTTCGGCCTTCTCGTCGACCAGAAATACGCGATCGGCGTCCCCGTCGAAGGCGAGGCCGACGTCGGCCCGCTCGGCGAGCACGGCGCGACGAAGGTCTTCGAGATTCTCTTGCTGGATGGGGTCGGCTGGATGGTTCGGAAACGTTCCGTCCAGCTCGAAGAACAAGGGAACTACGCGCATCGGGAGCCGATCGAACACGGCCGGCGCGACCTTGCCGGCCATACCGTTGGCCGCGTCGATAGCCACGGTGAGCGAGCTCATGGCCGATGTTTCCACGAGGCCGAGCAGGTGATCGGCGAACGCGTCGAGGAGATCGGCTTCGCTCACCGCTCCGCGCTTGGCCGCAGGCTCGAGTCCGCGCTCGGCGCGTTGCTTGATGTCGCCCAGACCGGTGTCCTGCCCTACCGGAGCGGCACCACGCAGACAGAACTTGGTCCCGTTGTACCGGGGCGGGTTGTGCGACGCGGTGAACATCGCACCAGGCAGTTCGCGAATACCCGACGCGAAGTACACGAGGTCGGTGGAGACGAGGCCGAGGTCGACGGCATCCACACCGCGCGCGGTAACGCCGTCGATGAAGGCTTTTGCCATCGGCTCCGAGGACACGCGCATGTCGCGTCCGACGAGGATCGCCGGTGCGCCGGCGAAGTCGGCGAAGGCGCCACCGATATTGCGCGCCGCGGTCTCGTCGAACTCGTCCGGATAGACACCACGGACGTCGTACGCCTTGAAGATCGCGTCCAAGCTCATCGGAATACCCAAGGTAGGACGTTACGCGCCGCGTCCAGGTACCCGAACGGCATGTTCCATCCCTCGAGCATGGGCAACCAAACGAGGAAGAAGGCGACGGCGAGCACCGCCGTCGCGATGGCGGCCTCCCTATGGAGTCTCTGGCCCCGTCGTCCTTCGACCAGCCACCACGCGAGAGCGATGCACAGGAACGGGACGACCGGCAGATAGTGGTACAGGAACGTCACGCGACCGATGGGAACCCAAGGCAGGTACTGAACCGCGGCCGCCAAGAACACGATCGCGAGCGCCGCCGACCGGCTCTGGAAGGCCTTGCGGACGACGGCCACCATGGCCACGATCCCTCCCCAGAACACGACGAGGTTCGGGATGGTCCAGATCTCGGCGCGCTCGGATCCCGTTTGCAGGACGTAGAGGTAAACCGCTCTCCGCCCCCAGGGCCAGCCGTACCACGGGGAGCCGAAGGGGTGGGTCGCGTTCAAGCTGGCGTGGTAGTCGAACATGCTGCCCTGAAGTCGAAGGAAGTCGCCGAAGTCGTGACCGAGCGAGAAGTACGGGATGTAGGTCGCAAGGTAGACGCCGAAGGGAAGGGATACGAGCAGCAATCCGACGACCATCGGCCCGGCCAGACCCGGGGCCAGGAACCAGATGCTGTCCTCTCGGCGCGAGAAGCCGTCCGCTAGGAAGAGCAGGCCGATCCCGGCCAAGGTGTAGATCCCGGTCCACTTCGTCGCCGTCGTGCATCCGGCGAAGAGCCCGGCCGCCGCGAGCCATGCGATCGCTGCTCCCCGTCGCCGAGGCGGGTCCCCAGACGAAGAGTCGGCTGCCCGTCCCCAATAAAAGATTGCCGACAGCGCAGCGAACCAAGCTGCCAATGCGAACGCCGTCCCGTACCCATCGATCATCGCGATCCTGGAAACCGTGAACGTCAGGCCGTCGACGGCGATGAACAGGGACGCGAGGAGTGGAACCCAAAGATTGCCGAAGAGTCGCATCGCGAGAAGGAAGACCAGCGCGACGATCGCGGCCCCAGCCACAACACTGCCCAGTCGCCACGCGAACTGCGGGCGTCCGCCGGCGCAACTGAGCTGGCCGTCCGAAATCGCGAGGATCCGGTGGCCGCCCTGATCGGCCACGAGGGCATCCGGTTCTCGCGGGAGGCTCACTCGACCGATCACGACGGCGCTGTGAGGCTCGATCACCCGGAGGCGCTCGGCGGATACGGCCCACACCATTCCCGTCTCGGGAACTGTGGCCAGTAAGTCGGCACGACCTTCCAACCGGGCCTGCGTACCCCCGTCCTTGGCACCGATGGCGTGAAGCTCGCCACCGACGGAGACGAATACACGCTCGGACGCACCCATGGCCACGATGGCGTTCGGCTCACCAGTTGTCTCGACGACTCGCTCACGCTCGCCGTCCTCCTTGTACGAAGCGATGCGCCTGCTCTCGGGAAAGCTCACCCAAACCGTCTTGTTCCTATCGTCCGGGGAAACGTGACCCGCACCGGTGGCGATCACCTCGGTCTCACCCTCGGACGACACGGACATGAGATCGCCGGTGTCGCTCACCAGATACGCACGACTCCCCGCCATTCCAAGCTCGCGAGCAGTCGCGGGAAGAGTCGAGCGCGACGTCTCCCGAGAGCCGTCGTAGGTGGCGAGCACGGGTTCACCGTCCACTTCCACATCGCCGGCGACGTAGGCAACACCGTTGAAGAAAGCCACGGCCTTCGGACGGATGTCGGTCTGTATCGCCGTTTCGCCGGCGATCAATTCGCAAGAGTTGTCGATGCGAGAAAACTGCACGGCGGAGGTGCCGCGAGATTCCTGAACCGAGACGACTCCGCCCGGGCGAGGTGCGATCGTGCTTGCTGTGACGCCGTCCGGGAGCCGGCCGCCATCACGGGAGCCGAAGCCGGACAGGTGCTTGATGGAAAGGGCCTGGACCTCCTTGGCCAACGGCGGGTGTGTGTACTCGAAGACCTCTTTACCCCCGAGGTACTCGGCTCCCGCGCGCGCGTGGTAGACCTCGTCGAAGTACATGCCGGGTGGATGACCGAGCCCGACGATTCGGCTGGCGAAGGTGACCGCGAATATCGCCAGCGCGATCAGAGCCGCCCGACGGCCGACCGGATGCAGTTGCCACGTCCACCGGCGGCGACCTTCGGTGGTAGCCGGTTCCTCAACCAAGCCTTCGGGCTGTAGCGGCGGCGCGACGGCGGCCCCATGTCCGTCGGTCGCGTCCTTTAGAGCTCTCCACCCGCGCACGACTATGAACAGGCACAGCGCAGCAACCAGCGCCGACATAAGCCGGAACCTGAACGCGTTGGTGTCGGTTCCGTTGGCGGGATCGAAGCCGTACAGGACCTCGGCCAGGCCACCGAGCGAAGGAGCGGGACGTCCGACGAAGTCGAGGTAGTAGATGTACGGGAAATACACGTTCACGAAATAAGCGACGGACAGTCCGATGAATGCGCGCCGAAGCCAACTGACACCGACGAGCGTCGCGGCCAGCGCCACAGGAAGGAACAGGTAGCGCTCGTGGATGCGCGTCAGGACGACGAAGCCGACCAGCGTGATGGCCAGGCTCCCGAACACCAGGACGCGGCCTTCGTCCTCGCCTTCTCTGAGTGCGATCCAGGCGCGCCGGCAGACATAAGCTGTGCCGGCGGCGAAGAGCGCCAACCCCCAATAAACGACGGGGATACCGAGCACGCGCACCGCGTCGTTGCCGGTGTCGGCTCGCCAGAACCCGACGATCCCCCACAGGTTGAACGCGAAGACGCTGGTGACTTTGTAGGTCCGCGTCGCGTTGGCGTAGAACTCGATCGCTTGGACGGGACCCATCCGGAACGGCACGAGAAGCGCGAACCCGGCGGCGGCACCGACCGCCGCGAGCGCCCCCACGCGGGCCAGTCCTTGCCGGACCCGGCGCATGGCCGCATCGGGATCGGAATCTGACGACACCGGAGGCCGAACGTGGCGCCACACCAATAGGAGCGCGACGACGGGCAGAACGAAGGCGCCCTGCGGCTTGGTACCGATGGCCACGGCCAGCAGCGCAATCCCGCCGGCTTCGCGCCTGAACGTTGGCGACCCGGTCCCCAGCAAAAGGAAGGATCCGACCACGAGGACGGCTAGGAACACGTCCACCTGTCCCCATACCGCCGAGATGAAGAAGACCGCGGGATTCAGAAGGATGGCCGCAGCGGCCAAGCCGCGCACGGGCAGGCGGCGCGCAAGCCCAACCGGCGTCAGACGCTCGGCCACCCGCATGACGAGCCATGCGAGTCCGAGGTCGGCGATGATCGGCGGCATCTTGAGCAGGAGGACACTCGGTGCTCCGTCGCCGATGATCCACGCGAGGCGGCCGAGCACCCAGAGCACGTAGAGATAACCGGGCGGGTAGTCGACGAAGAACTCCTCGCCGCCCCGTGGGTAGAAGTTCCACGGTCCCTTGTCCGCGAGACGCTGAGCCCACCCCAAGAACGAATCCATGTCGAAGGGGAAGCCGCCCCCCTGCGCAAGGATCAAGCGGATCGCAAGGCCGGCGATAAAGAGCGCAGCTAGACCACTCGGTTGAGACAACCGGGCGGCGAGCCGGCGCGCGCGTTCTGGAATGGCATGTGGGTCGGCCACCGACGTGGAGCATACGGGTCCGACGTGTCCATTACCTAGAAGCGTTTCGAGCAGGTACCGTGAACGCCCACGGGCATGGCCAGGGCCATCGAGAAGCTCACGTGCGTCTTCCCGGCGTTCAACGAGGAGCAGAACATCGGTCCGCTCCTCGACGAAGCCTTGTCCACGCTCGGGCGGTTTGCACCGACGTTCGAGGTCATCGTCGTTGATGACGGATCGAGCGATCGGACGGGCGACATCGTTCGGGAATACGGCGAGCGACGCCCCGAGGTTCGCCTCATTGCCCATCCGACGAACCTCGGTTACGGACACGCCGTCCGCAGCGGGCTCGGCAACGTTAAGGGCGACGCCGCCGCCTTCATAGACGGCGACCGTCAGTTCAAGATCGCGGACCTCGAGGGCTTGCTCGCGAAGTTAAACGGGTCGCAAGTCGTGATCGGCCGGCGCATCAAACGCGCCGATCCATGGCATCGCCTGTTGATCGCGAAGGTCTACCACCGCGTTCTGCGCGCGACCTTCGGTGTGCTCGTCCACGACGTCGACTGCGGCTTCAAGCTGTTCCACCGCGACGTGCTCGACAAGATCGTGCCTCAGCTCGAGTCGCGCTCGGCATTCATCTCGCCCGAGCTCGTGATCCGTGCGAAGATCGCCGGCTTCAAGGTCGGTGAGGCCGACGTCCCTCACTACCCGCGGGTGGCCGGACGCCCCAAAGGTGCAACGCCGAAGGTGATCGCGCGGACGCTGGGTGAGATCTGGCGGCTCAGGCGGAGCTTGGGGCGCGGGAGTCCTTGAAGACCCAGTAGCGGTATCCGGTGAAGTTCCAAAGCACCGAGAACGGCAGCGCCGCCAAAGCAGCGATGTTCTCTCCCACCGCACCATGGCGCCTAAGCGGGATCAGGAAGAGCGAGAAGATCCCCGTGTTCAACCCCAAGCCGACGAGGGTGAAGCTTACGAAGTGAAAGTATTGGCGAACAACGGCGTGCCGGCGCGGGTCTCGGAAGGACCAGAACTTGTTCAGCAGGAACGAGGTGGCGCTCGTGACGAGGAAACCGATCGCGTACCGGACGAGCGTTGGGGCATCGGTCAAACGCAACCCGTTGAAGATCCCGAAGAAGAGCGCGACGTTAAGGACGCCGACGACGCCGTACTTTACGAACTGTTTGACGATCTCGTGCTTCGCCAGGCGTTCGTAAGCTTTTGATGCTCGAAGCGATTCCAGCACCGCCCCACGATAGGGCTTGTGTCTAGCGCCGCGACCGTTCGGGCTTGATGGTCGGAGCGACGGCGAGGATCTCGGCGACAGCCAGCTTCGAACCCCGCGACTCCCACCACCCCTGCTCGCAGTAGCGGCAGTAGTGGTACTTCGCTTCGTCGGCCGCGTTGAAGCTCACGACCGCGCAGTCGTTTCCTCCGCAGTGATTGCAGTTCATGTATGGAGACTCGTCGTTTTAAGCAAATCCTGCATGACGCTCGGGGGCCGGCCACGAGCCCCCGAAGGGACTAGTCCTTCTGCTCTCCGGGAAGTTGCTTGCCCACGTACCGGGACCGGGTCCGGCCTCCTTCGCGCCAGTAGGCGTACCAGTAGGGACCGTGAGGACAGCGCGTGCAGCCCTCCTTCCCGCACCGGACCATCTCCTGGCGGAATGTCACCTTGCCGGGCTCGTCGGGCTCCGGGTTCTCCTCGAGGAGCAAACCTCGGATCAGCATCTGAAGGCGGCGGAGGTCGTAGGCGTCCAGGTGCCTGACCGCGCGGATGAGCTCTCGTGGAATCGTCATTCTGATGGGTGACTCTTGGGGAACATCTCGTTACCCAAGATACTTCGAGTGACTTGACGGATTTCTCGAGTGGGTTGAGTCGGCTAGGAAGCCAGGCCGGCCGAAGAGCTCTGTGTCCTGAGGTCGGACAACGACCAGCCGACGGGCGCGGAGAAGCGATCGGCGTGCTCTTCGCACAAGTCGTAGGAGCCCGGCTGGGGGTCGAAGGTGAGGGGTGCGAGCCACACCTGACGGTGGGTGTAGTGGAAGGAACAGGTGGCAGCAGCCTCGCGCGCACAGCCGACCTTGTCGCAATAACGCATGACTCAGGGTAGGTGGGACCCCTCCGACAGGCAAGGAATCGAGCGTGCGACCGGCAGGTTCGGGTCGAACCGACGAAAAAGCGCCGCCTAATTTGACCGAACCTGCGATCGGTAGTAATATGGTTAGATCTTGCCGTCGGGGAAACCTGGCGGCAAGATACTTATTTAGGGGAAGTTTTTCATCCAGGCGAAGAGGAGAAATGTGCCTCTTCGCCTGCTGATTTGCTCCGAACCGAGCCAGATTCCGATCGATTTTTCCGTTCCCGCTTTGCCGTGCTCGAGACGTCTTATGTAGCACAATGGCGCCGGTAAGACGGCAAGGCCGGATGAAAGGCGCGCCACCGAATCAGGATCGTCCGAGTCCAATACCGCCCTCTAAGGGCTGCGATGGACTCGGATGCTTCGCCATCCCGACAGGCTCCATGGGGTAAGAGTGGGTCAATCCAGCGGGATGCCTGGGATGCTTCCGTTCGGGCCGATGACGGCGGCCGTCACGCCCCCGCCCCTGCTCTCGGCCAACAGCCCGAAGGCCGAGCCGTTTCCGAGGTCGACGCGGATCGAGCGATTCGCATCGATCGTCACCGGGCCGATCGAGGGGCCGGTGCCGAGCCTCGTGATGTCCACGCGCACGCTGGTCGGGTTCGAGTTCACGAGCTGAAGGAAGCGTCTTTCGGCGATCGGCATCACCCAGCGTCGATGCGGGGTGAGGGGCGGCAACAAGGACACGGCCTTGCGGTCGTTGGGCACGACCAGCGACTCGATCGCCACCGGCAGGTCGGAGGCCAGCTGAACGACCAGTTGCTCGGCGCGCGGGGCTATCGACGTGAGCTCGAAGCTGCTGCGGCCGTCCGGTGGTATCTCGAAACGCTCTTCGGGAAGCGACCCCGTCCGGCCCGAGCCCGAAACCGAGACGTGCGCCGGGTCCCCGGCGAGGTTCACACCGATCAGCGTGGTCTCCGCCTGCTCGGTAACCGCGCGCGGCAGCACACCGTTCTCGATCGGTTCCGGCGGAAGACCCCAAGAGACCTGCTCGACCGTACGAAGACGGCGAGCCACGATGGCCCGGCCCTGCCAAACACGCACGGTGGTGGACAGGTCCAGCATCGGTTCGAACTCCTGCTCGGGATCCACAACGACCGCGGTTCCCGGATTGATGATCACGTCGCGCAACCTCGGCGGCGAGATCGGCTCGTCCGGCGACACGAACTTCACGGAGGCCCGGGCCAGATCGGGGAACGGGTTGAAGAGGATGTAACGCTCGAACAACCGGGGCTGGGCCTTCGTTGCGAAACGTCCGCCTTCGGGAAAAGCATTCTGCTCGCGCGTCGTTTGCGCGCACAACGAGGTGTCGAAGCTGCCTTCGCGATCGACTTCGCTCGCTACTGCTAGTCGGCGTCCGTAGGACTCGACGACCGCACCTTGCGAAGGCCTTATATCGAAGGTCAGCCGGGCTCGGCCCCGTATGCGTCCGGATTCGACCGGCGTCGACGTCAGGTCGTTGCGGATGAGGTACTCCACGCGGCCCTCGCTGGGATTGGCAACCGCAAGGCGCTGATTGAACCCGCGGCCGATGGGCGGGCAGTACCAAGCCGACGACAAGAACGGCGTGCCCACCCCCCAGGACACCCCGCTCCACCCCATAGCTGCCGCGATCACGAGCAAGGCCGGCGACACCACTAGAGCAACGCGCGGGAAGGAAACCGGCCCGGCCTCCGAGGAGACTTCGGCCGACATGACGGGCGGACGTCCGAAGTAAGCCGCCGCGAACCATGCGACCAGAACAAACAACACGAAAGCGAAGTTGACCGGCAGCAGCCACCGCCACAATCGGCCCGGCGGCTGCAGGCGAACCGATCCCTCCACGTCCCCGATCGGAACGTAGGACCCAGCCCCAGTAAGCCGGCCTTGGGCACCCTCAAACTGCAAGCCACCTCTCGGACCGCCGGCCACGTACAGAACGCTCGTGCCGGACGGATCGGTTCCGTCGGCTCCTTCGGGAAGCTGCACCGAAGGCGAACCGGAAGGCCAGCCGGACAAGCGCGCGCTTTGCGGCTCGCGCACAACGTCGGCCAGACCGTCCGGCGATAACGGAGCTGACGGCGCTGAGCTGAGCACCATGGCCGCGCCGCGCCAAGCTTGGTTGCGGTAGATGGTCGAAGTGCCCTGGGATTCGAGCGGACCGATGTCGGACTGGGAGCCGAGCCCGCGGCGAGCCTGGCCGTCCAGCGCGACGATGTGGGAGACATCGGCGAGCGCGAGCACACCGCCGACGCGATGCGTGCGTCCGGCGCGGGCAGACTCGAGCGCCCGCGTGACCAATCGTTCGGCCGGGCCTCCCGCGGGCGGAAAGGCGCCGACGTCCTCGGCAAAGCTCAGCGTCGTCCACGCCCGAAGTCCACCGGTCGTTTCCGCGAGCCAGAGCACGCGTCCGGTTTCCCGGCCGTCGACGCCGGCGACGACGGGTAACGTGCTTTCCCGAGCAGCGGTCGGGATCGTCGTGACCACACTCCCGAGCCATAACGCGCCGATCGCTGCGACCCCGCCGATGACCGCGACGTGACGGGGGCCGAGCTCGTAGGACGGAAGATCGTCGGTGATGCGCTTGGCGGCCATGGCCAACGTGACGAAGGCCGCGGCGCCCGCTCCGGCGAGCATCGTCTCGCGCGGCATGACGCCGCCGGCCGCCGCGGCGACGCTCACGGTTGCAAGGAGACTGAGCGCCAACGTTGTACGCGTCAGACCGACGAAGTACGCAGCCGCCAGTGCGAGCACCAGCCAACCGAGGAACGGCCAACCTGCCCCCAGCGTCGCACGCACCAGCCCGCTGCCGATCTCCTGGACGAGCCAGCCCGGACGTCCGATGAGCGGAGTACGTCGGGTTAACCATTCCAGAGACCACGGAAGAAGAAGGACGAAAGCACCGATCGCTCCCGTTCGCATGAGACGGAGACGCAGTTGGTTGCGCCCGTCTTGCCGGCGCGCCGCGAGGATGGCCGCACCGAAGGCCAGCAACCAAACGAATGCCGGTGGGTGAAAGGCGACGACGAGCGCCCAGCCGAATCCCCACCGCGCGAGGTATCGGATGTGCTCCTCGCGGCCTTCGGGTGCCGGCGGCGGAGCGAGCAGCGGTCCGGCCAGCCACAACACCGCGGACCACATCGCGAGCCCACCGATCGACCCGTCCCGCAGAAGAGAAAGAGTTACCGGGTTGACGGCCGCCAAGACGGCGATGAGACGCGCCCCGGTGCGACCGAATCCCAGCGCTCGCGCTAAACGAAGTCCGCCGACGCCGGCCAGCCACACGGACGCGATCAGCACGACCTTCTCGGCCAGTGCCGCCCGCGTAAGGAAGGAGCGCAGGAAGCCCAGCCCGACCAGTGCCGGTGACGGCGGCCCGAAGGGATCGAGACCTTCGCGCCGCACGCGCCCGAAGTGGTCGGACAGTGCGTCGCCGAAGGTAGCGAGTGGCCGCAGCTCGCCGAGAGCAAACGTCTCCCCGAACAGGACGTTGCGGAGCAGCAAGACGACGACGAGACCCGCCGCCACACCTGCCCACGTCACCGGTTCCCGGGCGACAACCAGTGCGCGTTCACCGATGCGACCGAGCGTGGCGAACACGCGGGACGCGAGCTCCGCGCGCTCACCGCGCACGTCGCCGACGGCGCCGCGCGCGGCCAGCGCCAGCAGCTCACGGTCGTCGACGCGTCCGGTGCCGGCCATGCGCCGCTCGCGGCGGATGGCCGGCACCTCCCGCAACACGCTCGCCCACGCACCAACCACGACGCGCGCCCGCCAGAGCTCACGTCGCGCGACGGCAGCTAGCACGCGCGCAGCCGACGCGATGATCAGCTGCGGAAGAAGAACCGCAAGACCGAGTGGAGCGAAATGCTTGAACATGAAACGAAGACGACCGCGTTCAGCGTGCTGGCGCAGACCCGCGGATTCGAACAGACGCCGCCCGCGAGAAAGATCGGCGGCGTGCCTGACGCGGGCAGATGGCGCAACCACGACGCGCCAGCCGTGAGCGCGCAGGCGCCAGCACAGATCCACGTCCTCGTAGTACGGCCAAGCCAAGCGGTCGAGCCCACCGACAGCCTCGAACGCGTCCATGCGCACGAGCAGGCATGCGTCCGAACAGAACAAGACGTCGGTTGTGTCGTCGCGCTGGCCGGCATCCACCTCCCCGCTGTCGAGGGCCGAACGGCGGATGGCGAAGCGATCGATCGCCGCTCCGACCTCCTGGAGAACCTGGGGCCGGTCCCATTCGACGAGCTTGGCCCCCACGGCCGCGATGGTCGGGTCGGCGTCTGCCGTCCGAACCAGGTCGCCGATCGCGTCGGGCTCCAGCGCAACGTCGTCGTGCAGCAGGAGCAGGTATTTCGCGTCGGTCGTGCCGATCTCGGCCAGGGCAGCGGACACGGCATCGGCGAACCCGGCTCCCTCGTCGACGTGAACGACGTGCGGCGTTATGCCGGCGTCGTCGGGAACTGCGAGGTCGCCGATGGCGCACATGACCACGCCCACATCACGAAAGGTCTGGTCGTTCAGAGAACGCAGCGTCTGGAGAACACGCGTCCGGGACGCATGCGCAACAACGACGGCGAGAACCGATGGGCCGGCCATCGGTTAGTCGAGCGCTTCGTCGCTGATGTAGGGCGATGGACGCGTCGCTCGACGCGACGAGGTCTTCGCCGTCTTCTGTGGCTGTCTCCGGGTCGGCGACGGTTTCTTCTTGGTCACCTTGCCCTTGGATTTGGATGCCGACCTTCGAGGTGCATCGCGCGCCGCCTTCAAAGAGTCCTGCGCGCGTGGGTCTTGACCCTTCGCGGACCTGTCGATCGCCCGCGCGAGCTCCTGTTCGGTTCGGCGCCGCTCGCTCTCGATCTCATCGAGGCGTGCGGTCACGCTCGCTCTTAGCGATTCGAGTAGTGCCGTGAGCTCGGCCTGCCCGACCTCGAGCTTGTGGAGCTGGCCTTCGTCGGCAGCGAACCTCTGCAGTGCCCCGGAGAAATGCTCGAGCTGCTCGTCGACGGCGCCGAGCACGTCGTCGATGGCGCCTTCGGCCTCCTTGTCGAGTTTGGCTCGCGTGGCGAGGGTCCGGCGCAGTGCCTGCGCTACCACACCCTCCAGCTTCATCGGTAGGTCGCCGACCCGGCTGAGCAGCTTGTCGAGAGCCTCGACCTGGTCGGTGAGATAGAGGGAGAGCTGGGCCGTTTCGTTGACGCGTTCCTCTATGCCTTCGACGCGCGTGGTCATGAGATCGCCGCCGCGATCACCGTCCCCGGAGAGCAGCTCCCGTGACGCGCTGGCGACCTCTCGTACTCGCTCGACCCCGTCGCGCAACGAGTCGAGGTTCGCGTCAACGCCCTCGGCCCAGCCGCGCAGGCCGGAGTTCATATCGATGAGCGCCTGGGCGATCCCGTCGATGTCTGCGGCCACTCCCGCGACGGCCTCCTTGACTCCTTCGACGTCTTGGGACAGGTCGCGCGTCGCCGCCGCGTTACCCGAGGTCGCCCCACCCGGCAAGAGCAAGCCGCGCAGCTCCTTGAACTCTTTGACGAAGGTGGCGACCTCGCCTTCGGATACACCGCGGATGAGCTTGTCCAGCTCGCGGAGGTCGATCGGCTCACTCGCACGATTCGAGAGCTTATGAACAGCGTCGCGCAATTCGCCCAGGGCCTCGGTCAGGGCCTGGGGAGCCTCGCTCGGCCCTGCTTCGCGGGTTGCCAATTCCTCGACGGCTTGTCGCAGCTCCGTAAGCGACTCGGTAAGCGCACGTTGCTCGGCGATCTGACGATCGACCGCGCGAGAGAGGAAGTCATCCAGCTCCGGCGCCTGTCGGCTCTCGGGGCCGGATGGCAGGGAGCGTGGATCGATGTCCGTCATCCTAGCCGGACACCAGGGACGCGACGCGCTCGGTGTACGAACGCTCGGGACGACCGTAGGTAGTCGTCCGCTCCACCGGGACACGTCCGGCACGCCGGATGGCCGCTTCGACCTCGGACACCGAATGCCCAAGGCCGTGGCTCGCTCCGGCCATCCGCGAGATGTGCTCTTCGCCCAACGTCCCGCCGAAATCGTTCACGCCGACCTCGAGTGCCGCGATGACTCCGTCCACTCCCATCTTCACCCAGGACGCTTGGACATTCGTGATCTTCGGGTGGAGGACGATGCGTCCGATGGCGTGGATCTTCAGGCACTCCCGCCACGTCGGGCCCGTGCGGGAACCGCCGCGCATGAACATCGGTGCGCGGTGGTGAACGAAGGGCAACGGCACGAACTCCGTGAATCCGCCGGTCTCCGCCTGAAGGTCGCGGAGCCGCAGCAGGTGGATCGCCCACGCTTCCGGGTCGTCGATGTGGCCGAACATGATCGTGGTGGTCGACCGTATGCCCGTGCGGTGGGCAGTGCGCATCAGATCGATCCAGTCGTCTGCCGAAAGCTTCTGAGGAGTGATCTTCGGTCGTACCCGCGTATCAAGGATCTCCGCAGCGGTTCCGGGGATCGAGTCGAGTCCAGCGTCGCGAAGCATCACGAGGTAGCGCTCGAGGTCCAAGCCGAGGGTGGTTGCGCCGACGGTTATCTCGAGCGGCGAGAAACCGTGCAGGTGGATGTCCGGAGCGTTCGACTTAACGGCTTCGGCGATGTCGAGGTAGATGCGTCCGGTGTTGTGGGGGTGGATGCCACCCTGGATGCAAACCTCTGTGGCACCGATGTCCCACGCCTCGCGCGCCTTGCGTCCAACCTCGTCCGGAGCGAAGTAGTAGCCGTCCTCGTTGCCGAGCGGCCGCGCGAAGCCGCAGAAGCTGCAGCCGGTATGACAGAAGTTCGTGTACGTGATGTTGCGATTGACGACGTAGCTGACCACGTCGCCGACGACCTCCCGCCGGATGTCGTTCGCTTTCGTGAAGACGGCTTCGAGGTCGGCTCCCTCGGCGCGGAACAAGCGCATGACTTCTTTGGTGTCGAGCCGATCGTCCTGGTGGGCCCGGTCGAGCAGATCCAGGACTTCAGCGCTGGGCCGGTTGCTCAGGCCCAGATAGGGAGCGATCCAGCTGCTGCCGTTCACGTGCTCGTGTGCGCGCACCGTACGGCCGGGAAGGTCGGGAAGCATGTCATCGAACCCGACGAGGTCTTCGGGCGGCGGCGCACCGTAAGCGCCCTGAGAAACGTGCGACGCGAACTGCCTCGAGACTTCGTCGGCCGTCTGTGCGGGCTTCGAGTCGGCGATGGCCATGGCGCGCCGCTTCGGCTCCGGCTGTGCGGCCCGAAGGACGGGAGTCCAGCCCTCCCCGGCGTACCAACGCTCCTCGCGAGCAAGCCCCATCGCGTCGGATGCTGCCAGCACGTGCCGGCGCATAGAAGGCGCGACCCATCTCGTGAACGCACGTTCGTCGGACACGTATTGCGGATAGATGGGCAACCGTTGACGCAGTGCGAATCCGCGTGCCGCGCACACCTCGCCGACCTCGTCTATGCCCGGCCACGGCATCTCGGGGTTCACATGGTCGGGCGTCACCGGTGATATCCCGCCCCAGTCGTTGATCCCGGCGTCCAGGTACCGGCCGTAGGTCTGCGGCGTGAGGTTGGGCGGTGCCTGAACGGACATGCGATCACCGAACACAAGACGCGTGGCGGCAATGGCTCGGATCATGTCGTCATCGGTGGCATCGTCGTGTGACCGCATCGGCGTGTCCGGCTTCGCCCTGAAGTTCTGGACGATGACTTCCTGCACCTGCGATGGTTCGTCCGGCGAAACGGCATCCGCGAGCTGGACTATCGTGGCGGCCCGCTCCTCTAAGGTCTCGCCGATCCCGATGAGGAAGCCGGTCGTGAACGGGGTTCGCGTCGCCTGAGCGATCTCCAACTGCTCGAGACGCAGCGCGGCCGCTTTGCCGGCGGCGCCGGCGTGCGCCTCGCCCGGACGAAGCAGACGGTCGGTCAGCTGCTCCATCATCACGCCCTGCGAAGCCGTCACCTTTCTAAGAGCGGCCATCTCGTCTGCGCTCACCGCTCCCGGGTTGGCATGCGGAAGCAGTCCGGTCTCCTTGACGACGGCGTGGGCCGCGGCGATCACGTAATCGACGGTCGAGGTGTAACCGTGGGCGTCGAGCCAGGCGCGGGCTTCGTCGTGACGCTCCTCGGGGGCCTCGCCGAGGGTGAACAGGGCCTCGGTGCATCCCCACTCGCGACCCTGCTGCGCGATGGCCAGCACCTCGTCCATAGACCTGAACTCCTGCCCGGCCCCCTCGCGTGTCTTGACGAACGTGCAGTAAGAGCACCGGTACCGGCACATGTAGGTGAGCGGGATGAAGACCTTCCTGGAGTAGGTCACCGAGCCTGGGAGCCCGATGCGGTCGAGATAGCGGTCGCGGAGGTCGCGGGCCAGTTGCAGAACGGCCTCAAGCTCGGAGGACGGGCAGTGGAGCACGGCGAGCACCTCCGCCTCGTCGAGGCGCTCACCTGCGCGGCTGCGCGCGACCGCTCGCGCGAGTTGGCCCGTCATCGGTCCGTGGCGAGCAGGATACCGCCCGCAGCCCGGCCGTCCGGCGGCTTCGTCCCGCCCGCCCGGCGGCGATCGGGCCCGAGAAGCCGAAGGGAGGAGAGGTGAGGCTCACTAGGGACACCAAATCTCCACCCCCGGACGGCGCGAGGGCGGCGACCCACGAAAGTTGGAGACTTGTGGCCGAATAGCGACGTCAAATCTCCATCCTTGGCCCCTCAGAATGCGCACGCGAAACCTCGCTCAACACCCCCAGCCCCCGGTGGTTACGATTCGGGCGATGCGCGTCTGCGCGATCGCCGGAGGCGTCGGGTCGGCGCGCCTGTGCGCCGGGTTCGCCCGCGTCCTGGATCGAGGCGAACTCACGGTGGCGGTGAACACCGGCGACGACGAGCGGATCCGCGGGCTTCATATCTGCCCCGATGTCGACACCGTCCTTTATCACCTGGCCGATCTGACGGACTGGCAGAGGGGCTGGGGGCTGGCCGAAGAGTCCTTCGTCGCCCACGAGCGATATCAGGGCTTGGTCGCCCGGCTCCCGGAGGTCGCAGCAGATGACCTTCAAGAGTGGTTCGCCCTCGGCGACCGGGACCTCGCGACGCATCTGGTACGCGGGCGGCTGCTCGACCTCGGACGATCGCTGACGGACGTTACGGCCGCTCTGGCCGTGGCGTTCGGGATCTCCTCGACCGTTCTTCCGATGTCCGACGATCCCGTCCGCACGATGCTTACAACAACCACCGGCGAGCGCCTCGACTTCCAGACGTACTTCGTCCGTCGGCACCACACCGACGAGCTCTCGGAGATCGACTACGAGGGAGTCGATGCCGCCCGCCCGGCCCCCGGAGTGATCGAAGCCATCCAAGGGGCGGAGATCGTCGTGATCCCACCGTCGAACCCGCTACTGTCGGTCGGTCCCGTGCTGGCGGTTCCCGGCGTGCGGACGGCGATCGAACGATCCGCGGCGACGCGCATCGCGATCTCACCGATCGTCGGCGGCCGGGCTCTGAAAGGCCCCGCCGATCGGGTGCTGGCTGCGTTGGGCCACGAGGTCTCTCCCGTCGGCGTTGCCAATCTCTACCGGGGTCTTGTGGACAGCTTCGTGCTCGATGCGGTCGACGCCGGCCGAAGCGGTGACATCGAAGAGCTCGGCATTCGTCCTGTGGTGTGCGACACGATCATGTCCGGGCAGGAGGAAGCCGCAAGACTCGCAAAGGACGTGATCGATGCCATCAGCTGAGGTGCGCATCATCGCCATCGGTGGCATGCCCGAGGTCGAGGCCGGCTCCGACATCGGTGCTCTCGTTGCGAAAGCCGCAACGGCGCAGGAAACTCCGCTCCAGCCACACGACGTCGTGGTGATCGCCCAGAAGATCGTGTCGAAGGCCGAGGGGCGGATCGTGGCCGCCGACACGCGCGAGGAAGCCCGGGCCGTGGCCAAGCGAGAGGCGAAGAGGATCGTCCGGGAGACCCAGGATCACCTGATCGTGGAGACGCAACAGGGATTCGTGTGCGCGAATGCCGGCGTAGACATGTCGAACGTGCCGGCTGGCACCGTGTCTCTCCTCCCAAAGGATTCCGACGTCTCGGCCGAGCGCATCCGCATGACCATCGAGTCGGCCTTCGGCGCGCCCATCGCGGTGATCGTGTCCGACACGTTCGGCCGGGCCTGGAGGATCGGTCAGACGAACGCCGCGATCGGTTCGTCCGGCCTCTCGGCCTTGCGCACGTACGAGGGTCTCGTTGACCCGGCGGGCCGGGAACTCGTCATCACACAGATCGCGCACTTGGACGAGCTGGCCTCGGCTGCCGAGCTGGTGATGAACAAGCTCGACCGCGTGCCGGCCGCGATCGTGCGCGGCTACTCATGGGAGCCGAGCGAAGGTTCTGCGCGCGATCTCGTGCGTCCCGCCAGCGAAGACCTGTTCCGCTGAGCAAATGACTCTGCCGTCCGATGACCCGCTCTTGCGCCATCCCCATCGCAGTCGTCGGGGTAGTCCTCAGTTGGCGGTGACGCTCAGCGCGACCGGCAAGAATCAACTCCGCTTTCCAGTCGTCAGGCCAAATGGACGCTAGTGACGCGACTCACAAGCGTCAGGTTTGCCCGACGGTGGGAGCCGGGACCTAGGTTTCTCGGCGATCAGCGCGGTGTTACGGGCGGTGCGGACTGTGCGAACCACGAGACCGTTTGTTCTACGCCTTCGGTGAGCGACGTCCAGGGCTCCCACTCGAGCACGCGCGCCGCTTTAGATGGATCGAGCGCGTTGCGCGGTACGTCACCAGGCCGCAGTGGACCGTAGATCGCTTCACCCGCGTAACCGGCCGCTTCCGCCATCACTTTGAACAGCTCGTTGATCGTCGTCTCTCGTCCTGTGGCGATATTGACCGTCTCGCCCGACGCTTGATCGCAGGCCTTCACGAACGCGTGCGCCACGTCGTCGACATACACGTAATCGCGGGTGATCTCACCATCTCCGTTGATGGTCGGCGCCTCGCCGCGCACGAGCTTGTTGGCGAAGATCGCGATCACGCTTCCTTCGCCGTAGGGATCCTGGCGTGGTCCGTAGACGTTGGCCAGCGCGAGCGAAGTGAAATCGAGGGAGAACTC
Organism: Actinomycetota bacterium; assembly: GCA_040905525.1. Classification (GTDB taxonomy): domain Bacteria; phylum Actinomycetota; class JAICYB01; order JAICYB01; family JAICYB01; genus JBBDRJ01. Next base: position 236,084 of record JBBDRJ010000017.1, on the reverse strand, counting down.
CGAGGAATAGAACCGGAGGTAGTCCTCGGCCGCGCGTTTGGTTATCCCGTACGGGGATATCGGCCGCCCCATAGCCGTTTCCGGTATCGGGAACTTCTTTTGCACTCCGTAGATCGTGCCGCCCGAAGCGGCGAATACGATCTTGCGCACTCGCGCCGCCACGCAAGCATCGAGGACGCGGAGCAGGCCGATGATGTTGGTCTGAGCATCGAGTATCGGATCGGCCACCGAGGCTGCCACAGACGCCTGAGCGGCCAGATGCAGGACGACCTCCGGTTCCACCTGCGGCACGAGGTCGCCGAAACCTTCGGACCGGATGTCGAAGCGATGGAACTTCACTCGGTTTCGCCGGGCTTCGTCGAGATTCGGAAGCTTCCCGGTGACGAGGTCGTCGACGACGTAGACCTCGTGACCGTGCGCGAGCATCCTGTCCACTACGTTCGACCCGATGAATCCCGCGCCGCCGGTGACCAGAACGCGCATCAGTTACTGAACGTTATGCCCTTGTCGGGCAGGTCGGTGCCGGGCCACAGGCGAATCCCGGCCGCGAGCTCGTTCTCGGCTCCCACCTCGACCCCGGCCCCGATCACGGCGTCCACAGCTTGTGTGCTCACTCCGATGTGAACGCCCGTGGAGAAGACGGACCCGGCGATGTGGGCACGCGCTTCGATAACGATCTCGTCGTGGAAGACCGAGCTCTCGACCGAGGCTTCCTCCCGAACGACACAACTGTCGCCGATGCACGTGAGCGGTCCCACAACGGCGCCGCCCTCTACGACAGAGTCGTCGCCTATGACCACGGGTCCGACTATGCGTGCCGTCGGGTCGATCGTCACGCCCCGACCGAGCCAGATGTTGTCCCCCCTCTGCACACCGGGAGGCTCCATCCCGACCAGGCGGCTCAGCGCGTCGCGGTTGGCACGCAGGTACTTCTGCGGCGTCCCGATGTCGAGCCAGTAGTCCTCGGACACGTACCCGTACAGAGCCTCGCCCTCGGCCAGAAGCAGCGGGAACAGTCCCCCTTCTTTGACTCGCTCGAAGGAGAACGGCTCTCCACCGGGAACGTAGTTGAGGATCTCCGGCTCGAGCACGTACGTCCCGGCGTTGATCAGGTTCGTGATGATCTCCGAGGGCTGCGGCTTCTCGATGAAGCGCTCGATCCGTCCGTCGTCGTCGATCGGAACGAGTCCATAAGCACTCGGATCATCGACCGGAGTGAGCGTCAGGGTGCCGAGGGTCTCGCGCTCGCGGTGATAGGTGACGAGCGAAGTGATGTCGAGGTCGGTGAAGATGTCGCCGTTCAAGACCAGGAACGTCCCGTCCAGCAGATGCTCGACGTTCTTCACGGCGCCGCACGTGTCCAGCGGCTCCTCCTCCTTGACCACCGTGAGCTTCACTCCGTGCATGCGCTCGTGGGGAAAGGCTTCGTAGGCCTCGGCCATGTAGCCGGTCGTGAGGATCGCCTCGGTCACCCCGTGATCGGCGAGGTGAGCCAGGACGTGTTCGAGGAACGGCCGGTTTGCGACCGGCATGAGCTCCTTTCGGATGTTCAGCGTCAGCGGACGCAGCCGCGTGCCGAACCCGCCGACCAGCATCACCGCTTTCACGAGGCGCTCCCTTCAAGTCGACGGTGCTTCGGCACTGATCTTCGGGTGATCACCCAGCGGAGCGCCAGCAACCCGAAACGCGCGAGCAGTCCGAGAGCGATGAAAGGATAGGCAGCAACCCACGCGCCCCGGCGGTGCTTGAGCACGTACCGGAACAGATTGAGCTGGTGCATCCAGAGGAACTTCAGGGGACGCTGCGTCCAGCTCCCTCCCCACTCGTGGACGATCACCGCCTCGGGTTCGAACCACACCTCGAAGGAGGCATCCCACATCCGCTTGCAGAGATCGACGTCTTCGACGAAGAAGAAGAAGCGTTCGTCGAAGCCTCCGACGGCCTCGAATGCTTCACGCTTGATGGCCATGGCCGTGCCCGCGGCCCAGTCGACGGTCCGTGCGCCGGCGAACGATGCGTCGGCCAGTGTGTAGGCGCGGGTGCCGGGATTGCCCGGCCACACCAAGCCCACCAAACCGTGAAGCGCGGCCTGCCAGATGGACGGGAACGCTCGCTTGGTCGGCTGGACCGAACCGTCGGGATTGAGGATCAGAGGAGCTACGACGCCGGCCTTGGGATGGGCGCGCACGGCCTCGACGAGTGATCCGAGCGCCCCCGGCCGGACGATCACGTCGGGGTTGAGCAGGACGACGACGTCGGCCGACGTCGCGCGTATCGCCTGGTTGGCCGCGGCCGCGAAGCCGACGTTTCCTTCGTTGCGGATCAGCCGGACGTCACCCCGCTCGCGTTCGATAAGGGCGTCACTGCCGTCGGTCGAAGCGTTGTCCACTACGACGACCTCGCTCAGCTCGTCGTCGATGCTCTGTAGACAATCGAGGATGGATCGTCCGCCGTTGTAGTTGACCAGTACGAGCGCGCACGACCTCGTCATCGCCCGGCCGCCGCGCGTCGCCACACCTCGACCGTTTGATCTGCCGTGCGTTGCCAGGTGAAAGTCTTCGCGCGCTCCGGCCCCCGGCGGCGAAGGTCGTCGGCGAGGTCGGGCTCGTCGAGGATGCGGGCGATCGCAGAGCTCAAGGCCGCGGGCCGCTGCGGCGGCACCAGGATGACCGCATCGCCCGCGATCTCCTCGGGGGCCGATCCCGTCGTGGTGACGGTCGGCGTCCCGCACGCCATCGCCTCCAGCACCGGGAGTCCGAAGCCCTCGGCGATCGACGGGTAGACGAAGGCGGAAGCGCTGCGATAAAGATCGATCTTCTCTTCGTCCGTCACATAACCCGTGCGCCTGATCGTCTTCAGACCGGATCGATCGATGGCTTCTTCGATCTGCTCGACCCCCCAGGCCGGCAACCCGCACAAGACGAGCTCGTGACGGATTCCCTGTGCGGCCAGCTGCGCGTACGCGTCGATGAGGGTCGGGACGTCCTTGCGCGGCTCCAGGGCACCGACGAACAGGATGTAGGGAACAACTCCAGACACATCTCCCGGTTGGTAGCGCTCGAGATCGACTCCCTCGAGGACCACGTCGAGGTGCGCCGGATCGGCTCCCGCGTGCTCGACGGCTCCCCTCTTGGCGTATTCGGACACGGCGATCACACGTGTCGCCCGCTTGATACCGGTCCTCGCCACGCGCGTGAAGTACGCGACCTTCGTTCGCTCATGGACGTGCGGGTGCGTGAAGAACGTCGGGTCGTGGAAAGTGACGACACTCGGACACGGCAAGCCGGCCGGGATCGTGTAGTGCGGACCGTGAAAGACATCGGCCCTCAACGCGCGCACGCGTAGAGGCAGCACAACTTGCGCCCAGGCGATTCGCGTAAGTCGCGAGCGTGTACCGACGGAGTGCAGAGTGACTCGAGGAAGAAGCGAGGCCAGCTCGGCCCGGTCTCGCTGGTTCACGAAGGCGTGCAGATCGACATCGGCGTCCCGAACCGCGCGCAGGAGCTCGGTGACGTAAACCCCAGCTCCGACGCGCCGTCCGGGGATCGCCGTCGCGTCAACGACGACCCGCAGCGTCATACCGTCGGATCGGCGGTGGCGAGAGCCTCGCGGTAGCAGGCGACGGTCTCGTTGGCCGTGCGTTCCCAGCTGAACTCCGCCGCCCGCCGATAGCCGAGCCGGCGCAGATCCTCCGCAAGATCCGAGTCGCGCAGGATCTTCGAGATGGCTACGCCGATCGACTCGTGATCGTTCGGATCGCACAGAACGGCGGCCGAGCCGGCCACCTCCGGCATCGACGACACGTTGGACGTAACCACGGGAGCCCCGCAGGCCATGGCTTCCAGCACGGGCAACCCGAAGCCCTCGGCAAGCGAGGGAAAGACGAAGGCCGCCGCTTCCGCGTAAAGGGCGGCGCGCACGGGTACGGGTTGCTCGTCGATGCGGCGAACGCGCTGAGACAGTCCGCGTCCCTCGATGAGATCGCGCACGTCTCCGCTCCACCATCCCGGCGGTCCGACCATGTACAGGTTGATCGAGTCGCCGTCCGGCAAACCTTCGACGGCGCGCGCGAATCCGCGCACCACACCCTCTGGGTTCTTACGCGGCTCCAGGGTCCCCATCCACAACACGTAAGGACGCTGCACCTTCAAGCGTTCGAGCATCCGCTCACGCTCCTCGGGTGGCGGCGGCTCCATGTCCGTCCCCATCGGCACGATGCGAACGCGCGGATGAGGCCGCTGTGTTGCCGCCAGGGCTTCGGCCGTCGCACGCGAAGGAACGATGACGAGGTCGGCCTCGTGCAGTCGATCGAGCATCGTCCGGTGGAACTCGGCTCCCCGTTCGGGGAACGTCTCCGGCTGGTCGAGGAAGATCGTGTCGTGGACGGTGACTACGAGAGGTCGTCCGTCCTTGGGTGGAAAAGCCAAGCTCGGCGCGTGAACGACGGCGGCCTGCCCTCCGACCAACGGGCGACGCCCGTGCATCCACCGCCGGTACAGGAGAGCTCTGGGGAACGGAAGCCGCCGAGCATGGGGCAGCCCCGCCTGCGTCAAGGTTCCCGCCCTGTGCATCGCAACGATCGGCTCGAGCTCGACGCCGGCCGGCGGCAAGCGGCGGAGCAATGCCCGCACGTAGGTCCCGATCCCTCCCGGCAAATCTTGAAGAAGCTGCTCGGTCACGAGGGCTACGCGTAGACCGTCCCGGAGCGGCTTGTCGGGACTTGCCTTCGTGGTCACTTCACCGGAGGGCTGCGTCATGCGGCCACCTCGGCCATCGCCTCGGAGAACACACCGATCGTCGCTGCCGCGGATTCGCCCCAGCTGAAGTTGATGGACCACGAGCGTGCGGCTTCGACGGTTGCCCCCTCCGGGGCACCTTCGAAGTGATCGGCGATCGCACCCGCGATCCCGTCTATGTCGTCGGGATCCACCCACCGCGCGTGATCGCCCAAAGCTTCGGGCAGCGACGACGTCTTGGCGGCGATCACCGGAGTGCCCGCAGCCATCGCCTCGAGCGGCGGGATACCGAATCCTTCGTAGCGGGACGGATAGACGAAGACCTTCGCACCACGCACGAGTGCCGCGGCTTCGGCGTCCGGAAGATGACCGACCACCCGCACCGATGGGGTGTTGATCAGGTCTTCGTACGTCGCGCTGATCGCGTCCCACCCCTGACCCGCTTTCCCTATGAGAACCAGCTGGGCGTCTGGTTGGACGGAGATCACTTGTTTGAACGCCTTGAGCAGTCCATCGACGTTCTTGCGGGCGGACAGATCACCCAAGAACACCGCGTAGGGATCGCGGATACCGAGCGCTTCGCGCCGCGGCTTCGTTAGATCACCACCTCGCTCGCGGAACGCACGCCGGATGCCGGGGTAGACGACGCGGATCCGTTCGCGCTCGGCGGGGAGCCAATCGCCGAGCTCCTGCGCTGTGAACTTCGACGGGACGATGATCCTGTTCGCCCGGCCAACCATCCTCGGAACCGTCTGCTTGTACGCGAGCACCGCATCGGAGCACGTCTCCGGCACCTTGATGAACGCGAGGTCGTGGACGGTGATCACGCCGGCGGCCTTCACGAGGGGCGGGAGGATGAAGTTCGGCCCCCAGAAAACGTCCAGCGCTCCGCAGAAAAGCTCGGCCGGGGGCCATTCCGCCCGCGACCAGATCCAGTTGGCGACTTTAGCCGGGAGCCGATTGCGTGCCACGCGGATCCGCGGATGCGCTGGAACGGCTTCGCGCACCCAGCCGCCGCGCCGCAGGCTGATCGGCAGGAGGACGATCTCGACGCCCTCGTCGATACCGACCATGGCTTCGACGATCGAGGCGGTCGTGTGACCGACCCCCGACCGGGGGCCGATCAGGCTCGTAGCTTCAACACCAACGATCACAAGGGCGGCCTCCGGCCGGTCCTGGTCAAGACAGCCGAGCCTATGCGCTTGCGCCTCGCGTGAGGAACGATCTGGCGGCTTCGCGCCACGGTCGCAGGGGCGGCAGGCCGGCCCGCGCCCAGGCCTCGGCCACCAGGGTCGTGTCGTGCGGCCTGGGCGCCGGCCGGCCGAGGTCGGCGACGTACACCTCCCTGACGGCCGTCCGGGAGCCGAGGATCTCCAGCCCGAACCGGCAGAAATCGGCGAAGGAGCAGGTGTCCTCGTTCACCACGTGGTACAGGCCGTACCGCTCGGTTGCGGCCAGGGCAACGAGGGCCTCGGCCAGATCCGGTGCCGCAGTCGGAGAACCGCGCTGATCGACGACGGCCGAGATCTCATCGTTCTGCGCGAGCTCCGGCAACCTCGAGAGGAAGTTCTTTCCGCCCGGCCCGTAGATCCAAGCCGACCGAACGATGTAATGGCGTTCGTTGGCCTCCCGCACGCTGTGCTCCCCGCCGAGCTTCGAGCGGCCGTAGACCTGGATCGGATTGGTTTCCTCGGACTCGGCGTACGAACCCTTCGTCCCGTCAAAGACGTAGTCGGTGGACACGGCGACGATCGCCGCTCCTACCCCATCGGCAGCCGAGGCCACGTTGTGTGACCCTTGAGCGTTCACGGACCACGCTCGATCGGGCTCGAGCTCACACTCATCGACGTTCGTCAGCGCCGCGGGATGAATAACCAACGTGGGCCGGAGTTCGGAGAACATGCGCTCCACGTCCGCCTCGTTTGTGATGTCCAGATCGGCGCGGGCGAGAGCATGCACGGTGCTGCCCGATCGCTCGAACGCGCGAGCCGCCGCGCCGCCCAACAATCCCCCGGCGCCGGTAACGACTACGACTTCGTCGCCCAAGCTTCCTCGACGACGGGAGCCCGGCCGCGCAAGTGCTCCCACCACTCCCGGTTGGACGCGTACCACTGAACGGTGTCTTTCAACCCTTCGTCGAAACCGACCTGCGGCTCCCAACCGAGCTCTTTTCGGATCTTCGAGGAATCGAGGAGGTATCGGCGATCGTGTCCGGGCCGATCGGGAACGATCGATTTCAACGAAGACGGCTTGCCGAGGATCTCCAGGACGGCGTCCGCGATCTCCATGATGCTTCGCTCGACACCCGTGCCGATGTTGTACGTCTCCCCAATTCGGCCGTCGAGCAGCACGCGCTCGATCCCCCGGCAGTGGTCGAGCACGTGGATCCATTCACGCCGGTTCTGCGTCGACGAGTAGAGCGGCAACGGCTTGTCGTCCAGCGCGTTGGTTACGAACAACGAGATGACCTTCTCGGGGTACTGATACGGGCCGTAGTTGTTCGAGCAGTTCGTGATCGTCACTGGTACATCGAAAGTCTCGTGATAAGCGCGAACGGCGTGATCCGCTCCGGCCTTTGAGGCGTTGTACGGCGTTCGCGGTCGATAAGGCGAATCCTCGGTGAACATCTCGTCGGTATCGAGTGGCATATCGCCGTACACCTCGCACGTCGATATGTGGTGGAACCGGTTAACACCGTGACGGCGAGCACCGTCGAGAAGCACCTGGGTGCCGAGGGTGTTTGTCCGGAAGAACCGGGCAGGATCGAGGATGGCGTAGCTGTTGTGCGACTCGGCCGCAAAGTTGACGATCGTGTCGATGTCTTCCGAGGCGAGCGCTTGCTCGACCACGTCGGGATCGGCGATGTCCCCCTGAACGAAGCGCATCCGGTCGCGGACGTCGGCAAGGTTGGCAAGATTGCCGGCGTAGGTGAGCAAGTCGAAGCCGACGACGTGGTCCTCCGGCCGCTCGCTCAGCCAATGGCGAACGAAGGTCGACCCGATGAATCCGGCTGCGCCGGTTACGAGTAGTCGCATCCAGCTAGTTTCGCGTGAGTCGCAGCACGACGCGAGCGACGACGCGCTGGAAGCGGGCAGACAGGAACTCTTTCGTGTATTTGGGGTGCACCAGGACGGCTCGCATCCCCGCGCGCTGCGATCCCAGCACGTCGGTGATCACCTGGTCCCCCACAAATACCGACCTCTCGGGCGGGACCCCCACCATCTGGCACGCCTCGAGGAACGCACCCTTGGCCGGCTTTCCTGCCGGGGCGATGCACGGGATGCCTTCTATGGCCAAGGCCTCGGGAACCCAGGTCGCCGAAGCGTTCGAGACGACTCCGACGGCAAGCCCGGCGGCTTTGGCGCGCGAGATGACGGCACGGCCCTCGGGCGTGAACGGTCCACCCGGGGGGACAAGCGTGTTCTCGAGGTCGAAGAAGACCGCATCGACACCGTCGGCGGCGATCTTGTCGAACGGCACGTCGTCCACGAGAGGGCAGCGCATCCAGGGCTCCATCGACGCGGCAAGCTGCCCGCCGCGGAAGAGCGTGACCAGGTCCCACGTGCCGCGCGCCAGAACCCTCGTCCCCCACACCAGCCAACGCAGACCGTCTGAGACTCGCCGCATCAAATAACGCCGACGCTCGAGTCGTCGCCGATCATGAATCGGTATGCGCCCGGCGTAACGCCATCCCGAACGACCTCGGCCCCCCGGCCGAGGATGGAATCCGTGGCGCGACGAACACCGACGAGCCTGGCACCCGGAAGCAAGATCGATTGGTCGACCTCACTCGACTCGATGCGGCACCAATCGCCCACTGCGACGTATGGGCCAACGGTCGAGTCGACGATCTCGGCTCCCTCGCCGACGATGACGGGCCCGCGGATCTGCGACCGGACCACGCGCGCTCCACCCTCGATCACGACCTTGCCTTCGATGATCGACTCCGCACCGACGTCTCCGTCCGTGCGTGGTTCCAGCGTCTCGAGGATCACGCGATTGGCCTCGAGCATGTCGTCCTTCTTCCCGGTGTCCAGCCACCACCCGGTGTGGACGTGCGGTCTCACGTTCAGACCGTTGTCCATCATCTGCTGGATCGCGTCCGTGATCTCGAGCTCATCGCGAAAGGACGGCTCGATGGCTTTTGCCGCAGCGAAGATGTTCTCGTCGAACAGGTAAACCCCGACGAGTGCGAGATCGGAGATCGCATCCTTCGGCTTTTCAACGAGCCGGATGACGCGGTCACCGTCGAGAACAGCTACGCCGAAGGCTTCCGGATTGGTCACCTTCGTTAGCAGGATCGAAGCATTGGGTCGTTCTTTCTCGAACTCATCGACGAGTCCCTTCACGCCTCCCTCGAGCACGTTGTCGCCGAGGTACATAACGAAGGGCTCACCTCGGAGGTTGTCCTCGGCCGTCAGAACGACGTCGGCCAAACCGCGCGCATTGTCTTGGACCACGAAAGTGATGCGCTGATCGAAGAGCGAACCATCCCCGACCGTCGCCCGGATCTGGTCGGCGCTGTGCGGAGCGACAACGATCACGACTTCGACGATGCCGGCTGCCGCCAGATCCTCGAGGACGTAGAAGATGATCGGCTTGTTGGCGACGTTGATCAGCTGCTTGGGAAGCGAGTACGTCAGCGGACGAAGGCGGGTAGCGTGCCCGCCGGCGGCTACCAGACCGCGCATGTCAGGAAGCAGCCTGAGCGCAGGGACTCGCTTGGGCCACCGTTCCTCCCGAAGGCGTGTTCGCGCGAGCGGGAGCCGCCTGGGTCGTCGGTGCGACGCTGGCCGGGTCCTCGACGTTTCGCAGCGCTTGGAACAGCACCTCCGCTGGTTGGTCTTCTATCAACACGACGGACTGCGACCCGACCCTTCCCGTGTGGCTCGGGATGCTGTAAGTCTCGAGCTGATCGGGACCAACTCGGCGCACGCTGAGCGCAAACTTCACGAGGTCGTCGAGCTGGAAGAACTGATCGACCGTGACGTTTTGAGCAAACGCACGGGCGAGCCTGTTCACTCTTAACGGGTTGCCCAGAACCGACGGCTGCCCGACCTTCCCCATGACGGCTCGGATGAACTGTTGTTGCCGTTTTATGCGCCCGAAGTCACCGTCCGGAGTTGCATATCGGGCGCGCACGAACGACAGAGCGCTATTGCCGTCCAGATGGCTCGAGCCGGACGGCAGGCGGAAATTCAGCTTCGAGTCGTACAGGCTCGACTCGTTGCAGACGTCGATGCCTCCGATGGCGTCGACCATCCCTCGAAACCCGCGGATGTCGACTTCCATGTAGTGGTTGATGGGGATTCGCGTCAGCGTTTGCACGGTGTCGATCACCCCTTGGGGGCCGTGGTTGTAGGCGGCGTTGATCTTCGATTGGAACTGCTGCCCGTTCCCGTGAACGGTCACGTAGAGGTCGCGCGGGAAGTGCAAGAGGACGCCCCTCTGCTGACTGGGAACTATCTGGGCGAGGATCATGGTGTCGGCGCGCCGCCCCCCGACGCTGCCGAACCGCTGGAGGTCGGCCGGATCGTCCAAGCCCTCACGCGAGTCGCTGCCAACAAGCAAGACGTTGAGCGCCGGTCCCGCCGCGGGCTGCAGGTTGACGTCGGTTCTGGTGAACAATCCGCCGATCACCCGCCAGTAGAGGTAGCCGCCGGCGACACCCACGATCACGAGGAGCACGAGGCTCAGGGCTATGAAACGCATGGGCCGCCGCTTGGCCTTGGGAGGAGCAACAAGGGCCTTCTCGAGTCCCTCGCGCCACGCGCGGAGCTCATCGCCCTGCGGCGGGTGCTGCCTTGCTCTAGTGCGGGCCAGAACACACTCCTCACGACGTTCCGGACGCGAGCCGGGGGGCGCGCGCGGTCAGCGTAGCTTACGTTCCAGGCGCACAGTCTCCCCCGTCAAGCGCGGATCGGCCGGGTTCTTGGCGGCTCGGCCGGCCTAGTCCGGCTCAGACCGTTCCATCTTGACCTAGTTCAATTTGTCCTATAAAGTCCCGGACCATGGAGCGAGCTCTTCCGGCGACGTCGTATGCGGTGCTCGGGATGATCTCGCTGGCGCCGATGTCCGGTTACGAGCTCGCGCTACGCGTGGACAGAACCATCGCGAACTTCTGGCAGATCTCGAAGTCGCAGGTGTACGGCGAGCTGTCCCGGCTGGAGGAGCTCGGTCTCGTGCTGGGCACCGACGTCGAGCAGTCCAGACGTCCGGACAAACGAACCTACGAGGTAACGGCCTCCGGATCGGAAGCGCTCGACGAATGGCTCGTCGGACCCGGCCACGGATCTAGACGCCTTCGCTCCGGCTTGCTGCTCAAGGTCTTCTTCGCACACCGGATGACACAGGAACGCTTCAGCGAGCTGCTCGTGGGATACCGGGCCGAGGCAGAAGCCGAGCGCGATCACCTCGCCCCGATCGTCGAGTCCCTGGCCGGCTCCTCCGACGCGTACTTCACGCGGGCAACGGCTCTCTACGGCCTACGCCAAGCCGAAGCCTCGCTCGCATGGATCGGCGAAGTCGAGGCCTCGTATCCGAAGTCATCGTCCGCACGCAAGAGATCGAATAGGAGCTGAGCATGGCAACGGCGCGCAAGACCACGAAGCGAAAACCGGCCAAGCGAAAACCGGCCAAGACGAGTGCACGCCGGGCTGCTATTTCGCGCACGAGGATCGAGCCTGTCTTAAGTTGCTCCGGACTGGTCAAGCGCTTCGGCGACCGCACGGCCGTCGACGGCGTCGGCTTCGAGATCGCGCCGGGACAGACCTACGGACTCCTCGGCCCCAACGGTGCGGGAAAGACGACTTCGGTCTCGATGATCTGCGGCCTGCTGGAGCCGGACGCAGGCGAAGTGATCGTCGCCGGCATGCAGGTGAGGCCCGGCGCAACCAAGGCCAAAGCCTCCATCGGTTTAGTGCCGCAGGAGATCGCTCTGTACCCAGACCTCAGCGGCAAGGAGAACCTGCGCTTCTTCGGCCAGCTCTACGGCCTGGCCGGTAAGACGCTCGCCGGGCGGATCGATTCCGTCCTCGAGGTCGTCGGTCTGGCCGATCGAGCGTCCGAACGAGTGGACAAGTACTCGGGTGGGATGAAGCGCCGGCTGAACATCGCCGTCGGACTGCTACACGAACCGAAGCTCTTGATCCTGGACGAGCCGACCGTCGGAGTCGACCCGCAGAGCCGCAACGCAATCTTAGAAAATGTCGAGAAGCTGACCGCCGAGGGGATGGCCGTGCTCTACACCACCCACTACATGGAAGAAGCCGAGCGGCTGTGTGACCGGGTCGGCATCATCGACGAGGGCAAGATCATCGCCGAGGGAACGCGCCGCGAGCTGACGGCCAAGATCGGTCAGCGCGATCGCATCGAGCTCACCGGCAACGGACGCCTCGATCATTTCGCCACCCAAGCCAAACGCCTGAAGGGCGTGCACGACGCCACGGTGGGAGATGGAACCGTTCAGTTCCTCGTGCGTTCGGGACGCGAAGTGCTTCCTCGACTTCTCGAGGTTGCCGATCGGGCCAAGGTCGCCGTGACGAGCGTTGAGGTCATCGAACCCGACCTCGAAGCCGTCTTCCTCCACCTGACGGGCAAGGGACTGCGGGACTGATCCATGAGAGCAATCCTCATCATCGCGTGGAAGGACCTGAAGCAGCGGCTTCGGGATCGGTCGGCGATCGTCGCCGCCTTCATCGCGCCACTGGGGATCGCGTTCATCGTCTCGGCCGCGTTCGGCGGGGGCTTCGTGGATTCGTTCGAAGCGACTTATGCCGTCGTGGATCAAGACCAGAGCGTCGTCTCCAAGGCCTTTACCGAACAGGTCCTCGGCGGCCCGCAATTCGAGGAGCAGGTGACGATCCGGCCGATGAAGGACCCCGTCGCGGCTCGGCGGCTCGTGGCCTCGGGCGACGTCGGGGCTGCCTTCGTGATCCCGCCCGGGTTCGCCGAGGCCGTGACGAACGGCCGCGCGGCGAGCATCACGGTGCTGCGTAACCCCGAGGCCGAGATCGCTTCCGATGTCGCCGTCGCGATCGCTGATGGGTACACCACGCAGATCAACGCGAGCAGGCTGGCCGTAGCTACGACTTTGCGAGTCCAGGGCCAACCCTTAGATCCCGACCGGTTGACCGAGTTGGCGAATGCTTCCGCGGCCGACCGGATACCGATCGAGCTCGTCGACGGAGAAGTCGGCGTGCGCGAGGTGAGCGGGGTCAACTACTTCGGGCCGGCTATGGCCGTCTTCTCCTTGTTCTTCACCACGGCCTTCGTAGCTAGGAGCCTCATCGCCGAGCGCCAAGAGGGCACCCTCCCCCGAGTGCTCGCCGCACCGGTTCCGCGGTCATCCGTGGTTCTTGGGAAAGCCTCGAGTGCATTCGTCCTCGGACTAGTGAGCTTCACCGTGATGTTCTTGATCTTCGGGCTGTTGCTCGACGTGAGCTGGGGCGACCCACTCGCGCTCGTTGTCCTAACGGTGGCGACAGTGCTGGCCGTTATGGGCCTCATGACGGTCGCTCAGACCGGCGCACGAACGATCGAGGGTGCAGACGCCGTCGCGCAGGTGATGACCGTGACTCTGGCTCTGCTCGGGGGAAGCTTCTTCCCGATATTCCAGATGCCCGAGATCATGCAGCGCCTTTCATATCTCACTCCGAACGGCTGGGCACTGCGCGGCTATACAGACATCGCATACGACGGAGCGACACTCGGCGACCTCGGCCCCCACCTGGCGGCGATAACGGCCTTCGCCGTGGTCACGGGTGGCCTCGGGATCTGGCGTTCGAGGAAGATCGCGTGAAGGCCCTCGTCATCGCGCAAACGGCGATGCGCAGATTCCTGCGCGACCGCACGGCTCTGTTCTTCACTATCGCTCTGCCGTTGCTGCTCATCATCATCATCGGCCCGGCTACGGCGGGCTTCGACGACGACGAGTTCCCCGTGGGGATCGTGTCCGACGGGAAGGGCGAGCTCGTCACCGGATTGCGCCGGGCGCTCGACCGTTCGCCTCGGATGGATCTCGAAACGTTCGACGACCGCGCCGCTCTAGGTAAGGCCGTTCGACGTGGCGTCGTCCCGGCCGGAGTTGTGATCCCGAAGGACTACGACGAGCGTCTGCTGGCGAGACAACCCGTCAACGTCCCACTTCTCCTCGACCAGACGCGAGGCTTTCCGATCGCCGTTCGCTCGGTGATCGGCGACATTGTGGCGGAGCAGGGCGCGGCGTTACAGGCAGCGGCCTTCACCAGCGAGCGAACGGGCAAGCCGGTTGCCGATCTTCTACCCGAGGCACGGGTCACAGCTGAGCTCTTCGCCAACGTAGCCGTCGGTGTGAAAGCGGAAACCATCGGCTCGTCCGACGACGAGCGCGACTATCTGCCGCCCGGGATCGGATACCAAGCGCCTTCGAACCTGATCCTGTTCGTGTTCATCACGTCGCTCGCCGGCTCCGCGCTTCTCATCCAGTCGCGCCAGCTGCGCGTGACGCAGCGCATGTTCTCCACACCGACGAGCGCGCGGACGATCTTGGCCGGCGAAGGGTTGGCCCGGCTGGCCATCGCGGGATTCCAGGCGCTGTTCATCTTCACGGTTTCGACGCTGCTGTTTGGCGTCGACTGGGGGCAGCCGATCGGTGCCGCGGCGTTGATCTTCCTCTTCGTCCTCGTCGGGACGTCGGTTGGAATGCTGTTCGGAACGATCTTCCGCACACCCGAGCAGGCCGGTTCCATCGGTTCGATGGCCGGTATAGGGATGGGTATGCTCGGCGGCTGCATGTGGCCGCTCGAGATCGTGCCGGAAACGATGCAACGCCTCGGCCACGTCTTCCCGCACGCGTGGGCGATGGATGCGTGGATCGAGCTGATCGGCCGCGGCGGCACGATCGCGGACATCGGAACGGAGCTCGTCGTGCTCGCTGGCTGGGTGGTCGTTCTGGCCCCACTGGCTGTGTGGCGACTGCGCCGGACGCTCGTCTCGGCCTAGGTCTAATTCCCCGGCGGAGCGACTTCTCCGATCGGTTCGGTTGGCCGGATCGGTGTCTTTATGCGCGGGGGCGCGAACACCATCGTGGCGAAGCCCATCGCTGCCACGCCCATGGCCACCAGGAACGCGCCGTTGTAGTTCCATGCGTGGGCTACGAAACCCAGCGCGATCGCGCCGCCACCGAACGACAGGTCGAAGAAGGCCGTGAACGTGCCCATCACCGCGCCGCGCTCGGTGGGCAAAGCGTTGTTCACGGCCACCGTCATCAGCGCCGGGAACGCGAGGGCTTGCCCGCAGGCAAGGATCACCGCGCCAACGAACAGCCCGGGGATGTCGGACCACAGCCCCATGACGCCGAGCCCCACCGGCGTACAGAACAGCGAGAAGCGGGCGACGGGGATCGCGCCGAACCGATCTGGGATCCGGGCCCCTACGCTTCGGAAGAGCATGATCACGACGGCGTTGACGAGGAATACGAGACGCGCGCCGTCCAGTCCGAGCTCGAGTGCGTATAAGGGAACGAACGCGTTGAACGCCGCGAGTCCCCAGATCGCAGAACCGAGTATCAGCCCGGGCCGGATCGCGGCGCCGTGGATGAGCGGCGGAGGCTTGTCCGGCACATCGGTGTGCGTGCGGGTGTCGGGGATGCTGAAAGAGATAAGGAGGCCGAGCCCCGCTGCGCCGGCGCCGAATAGCCAAACGGCATCGAATCCTGATTGACGGAGCAGCTCCTCACCGATGACGGGACCGATCGCCAGCGCAAGGAACAGCGACAAGGAGAAGAAGCTTGCGGCCTCGCCTCGCCGATCGTCGGGCGCAAGGTCCTGTATCGCCGTGGCAACGCTCACGAACAGCAGCGCCTCCGAGATGCCGGTGACAAGCCGCAGCAGGATCACATGGGTGAGCGTTGTAGCCAGTAGAAAACCGGCGCACGCGGCGGTATGCACGAGGGCGCCGACGATGATCGGCGCGCGACGTCCGATGCGGTCGCCGAATCTTCCCGACCAAGGCCGGAGAAGCAGGGCCGTCACGGTGAACGAGCCGATTCCGATCCCGACGCCGATATCGCTCGATCCGACCGGTCCCTCGATGAAGCGAGGCAGGACGGGATTCATCACGCCAATCGAAAGGAAGTAGCCGAAGTTGACGACCATGATCCGCGCGAAAACGGCCGTAACCAGCCGGGGGCGCCCAGGGTGGCGCGAAGCGCCCCCCCGTTCAGGATGGCGCGAAGCGCCCCCCTGTGATGAGGACAACTCCAGTGACCGTCTAGGTGCGGATGATCAGCGCGTCGCCCTGACCGCCGCCGCCGCAGAGCGCGGCCGCGCCGAAACCGCCGCCGCGACGCTTGAGCTCGTGCGCCAAGGTGAGGACGAGACGCGCGCCGGACGCACCGATCGGATGACCGAGCGCGATCGCACCTCCGTTGGGATTCACCGACTCCATGTCCACATTCAGGTTGCGCGTGGAAACGATGCCGACGGAAGCGAAGGCTTCGTTGATCTCCACCACGCCGAGGTCCGACTCCTTGATGTCGGTCTTCGCGAGCGCGGCCTTGATGGCATTCGCCGGTTGCTCGTGCAGGGAGGCGTCGGGCCCGGCGACCATGCCATGGGCAACGATCGTGGCGAGCGGGGTAAGTCCTCGGCTCTCGGCTTCCTCGCGCGACATCACAACGACGGCCGCGCCACCGTCCGAGATCTGCGAGGCGTTACCCGCCGTGATGGTGCCGTCCTTGATGAAAGCGGGACGGAGCTTGGCCAGTGAGTCGATCGTCGTGTCCGGACGAACGCCCTCGTCGCGGTCCACCACTACCGGGTCACCCTTACGCTGCGGGACCTCGACGGGAACGGTCTCGTCCGCGAAGCGACCGGTCTCGATGGCCTTCGCGGCGAGTTGGTGCGAACGGGCGGCGAACTCGTCCTGCTCCTCGCGGGAAAGGTCGAAGCGCTGGTTGTACTCGTCCGTTGCATCCCCCATGCCCTTGCGATCGAGTGCGCAGAACAAGCCGTCGTACATCATCGAGTCGATGACCTCGGCATCGCCCAGACGCGCGCCGTAGCGCATCTTCGGGAGCAGATAAGGGGCGTTGGTCATCGACTCCATCCCACCGGCCACCACGCGCTGTACCTCGCCGATGCGGATGAGCTGATCGGCGAGCGCGATGGCATTGAGGCCGGACAGACACACCTTGTTGACGGTGAGGGCGGGGATGTTCATCGGGATGCCGGCGTGCACCGCGGCTTGGCGGGCCGTAATCTGCCCGGCCCCCGCGCCGAGGACCTGGCCCATGATCACGTAGTCGACCTCTTCGGGACTCAACTTGGCTTCGTCGAGTGCGGCTTTGATGGCGAACCCGCCGAGCTGGGCGCCGGAGAAATCGGTCAAGCCGCCGCCGAACTTCCCTATGGGCGTTCGCCGGCCGGCAACGATGACGGTCTCAGTCATGGCAACCTCCTGGGAGTCGCTCGCAGGCGCAAAGTATACGTTGCGCCTGGATAACCGAGAGATCCGGAGGATTCATTTCATGACGCTGAAGGACATCGACCACATCGCCGTGGCCGTCCACTCGATGGCTGAGGCGCTGGCCACGTTCTCGAGGCTTTACGGGATCGAGCCCGAGCGATTCGAGGAGGTCGCGTCGGACAAGATCACCGAAGCCATGCTCCCCATCGGCGACACGTATCTACAGCTGCTCGAACCGACCGACGCCGAATCGACCGTGACGAAGTTCCTCGAGAAGCGAGGGCCGGGGCTGCATCACATCGCGATCCGCGTGGACGACCTCGAGGAGACTCTGGCTCATCTAAAAAGTGAGGGGGCCGAGCTGATCGACGAGACGCCGCGCATCGGCGGAGGCGGTCATCGCGTCGCCTTCGTCCACCCCAAAACGACGCACGGGATCCTCATCGAGCTCATCGAGCAGGACCGGTAGGCTGACGTCGCCATGACTGCAAAGAAGAAGACGAAGGACGAGACTCCGCCGACGTCTGGTCCGCACCCGATGGGAAAGCGCATCGCCGAGCTTCGCAAGCGCAAGGAAAAGGCGATGCTGGGCGAAAACAAGGAAGCCGTTCAGCGTCAGAACGACCGGGGCAAGCTCACCGCTCGCGAGCGCTGCGAGACGTTGCTCGACCCCGGCTCGTTCCAGGAGTTCGACTCGCTCGCGCTGACGCGGGCCCGGGGCTTCGGGATGGAGAAGCGGCGCGTCTACGGCGACGGTGTCGTCACAGGCTGGGGCACCATCGACGGACGCAAGGTCTTTATCTTCTCCCAGGACTTCACCTACATCGGCGGCACTCTGGGCGAGGTGTACGCCGAGAAGATCTGCAAGGTGATGGACCTCGCAGCCTCTACCGGTGCTCCTGTGATCGGGATCAACGACGGCGGTGGAGCGCGGGTGCAAGAGGGCATGGTCTCCCTCGCGGGATACGCCTACATCTTCGATCGCAACGTTCGCTTCTCGGGCGTCATACCGCAGATCTCGATCGTGGCCGGACCGTGCGCCGGTGGCGCGGTCTACTCCCCCGCGATCACCGACTTCATCTTCATGGTCAAGGGCATCTCCAACATGCAGATCACCGGGCCCGACGTCATCAAGACCGTGACCGGCGAGGACGTCACTCTCGAGGAGCTCGGCGGCGCGATGTCACACGCCACGAAGTCGGGCGTTGCGAACTTCGTCGCGGAAGACGAGGAGGACTGCTACGCGCAGGTCCGTCACCTTCTCTCCTACTTGCCATCCAACAACCTCGAAGAGCCGCCCTACCTCGAGACGGGCGATCCCCCGGGGCGCACCGATCCCGATCCGGGAGAAGTGATCCCGGACGCCTCGAATCAGCCCTACGACATGCACGACGTGATCACGCGCGTGGTTGACATGGACAGCTTCTACGAGTACTTCCCTCATTACGCGCCGAACATCCTCTGCGGATTCGCGCGTTTGGGTGGCCACAGCGTCGGCATCGTCGCCAACCAGCCGCGCATCCTGGCCGGCGCCCTGAACGTCAGCGCGTCCGAGAAGGCCGCGCGTTTCATCCGCACGTGCGATGCGTTCAACGTTCCGATCGTCACGTTCATGGACGTTCCCGGCTTCCAGCCCGGAACCGATCAGGAGTGGGGCGGGATCATCCGGCGCGGCGCGAAACTGCTGTACGCGTTCACCGAGGCAACCGTGCCGCGGCTGACGGTGATCACGCGCAAGGCCTACGGCGGTGCGTACGTGGTCATGAACTCCAAGCACATCCGCGCCGATATCTGCTTCGCGTGGCCCACGGCGGAGTTCGCCGTTATGGGAGCCGACGCAGCCGTCCCGATCATCCAGAGACGGGAGATCGAGGCAGCCGATGACCCGGCGGCCAAGAGGGCCGAGCTCATAGATGCATACAAGGAGCAGTTCCTCAACCCGTGGATCGCGGCTGAAAGAGGCTACGTCGACGACGTTATCGAGCCGGCGCAGACGAGGCCGATGCTCATCCGTCACTTGGAGATGCTGCGGACGAAGCGCGAGTCGCTACCGCAACGCAAGCACGGCAACATCCCCCTTTGATCGCGGCTCAACCCGCCGCCCGCTTCGCGCGAGCCGGCACTAATCGTCGGAGTCCATAGCCCACCCATACGGGCGGAAATGGACTCGGACGGTGGCCAACGGGGGCGCCCCACCCAGCGGAACCGGTCGCGCTCGGTTACCTAGTCGGGTCCTGTAGACGAGTTGCGCACCGGGTTTACCGCCGGATGCACACCGGTGAAGAACACACCGAAATAGGAGGCGTAGATGTTGACCAGCACGCCGACGTTGTTTGGATCCGCCTCACCTGGCTGGTTCCCCTGGCCGTCGTGTTCGGCGCGGGGTCCGTCCTCGGTCGCCGCCTTCTCATAGAGCGCGGCGGGCTGGATGCGGCTTAGTCTGCTGGTGTGAGTTCAGAAGTCGACTTCCGCATCGCTCCCGAGCCGTCCCCGGAAGACCGCGAAGCGATACTTCGTGCGGTCCGCGACGTCCTGTCGAGGGAAGCCGAGCAGGCACGACCTGCGACATGGCGCCTCGCAGGCTGGCTCGGGCAGCGGGTCGGCATCAACGACATCGCACGGTGGGTGCCGACCGATCGACGGTGGCCCCTATCGGCACGCACACCGTGGGGCGGTCGTGTCTTCCCGGGCCTGAACGGTCGCGGAGACGCCAAGTGAGAACGGACTCGAGGAGGTAAGTGTGAGCGAGCAGTTCAACCTCGATACGGGGGGCGCAGCGCCGGACCGGAACCTGGCGATGGAGCTCGTCCGCGTAACCGAGGCCGCCGCTCTCGGTGCGGGCCGGTGGATCGGACGAGGCAACAAGGAAGCGGCCGACCAGGCCGCCGTCGACGCCATGCGCCTGATGCTTTCGAGCGTAAGCGTCAACGGGACCGTGGTCATCGGTGAGGGCGAGAAGGACGAAGCGCCGATGCTCTACAACGGCGAGGTCATCGGAGACGGAACGGGACCCGAGGTGGACGTCGCCGTCGATCCCGTGGACGGCACCGGGTTGACATCTCGAGGGCAGGGCAACGCGGTCGCGGTCGTCGCCCTGGCCGAAAGGGGAACGATGTTCGACCCGGGCCCGTGCGTGTACATGGACAAGCTTGTGTGCGGTCCGGAGGCGGCAGACGTCGTCGACCTTGACGCACCGCCCGAAGAGAACGTGACCCGTGTCGCGAAGGCTCTCGGCATCAAGCCCGCCGATGTCGGAGTGATGATCCTCGATCGCCCTCGACACGAAGAGCTCGTAGCTTCCGTGCGCACTGCTGGTGCTCGGGTATTCCTGATCACCGACGGTGACGTCGGGGGCAGTATCAATGCCGCTCGCGTGACAACCGGAGTGCATCTGCTGATGGGAATCGGTGGAACTCCCGAAGGTGTGATCTCGGCGTGCGCCATGAAATGTCTGGGTGGCCACATGCTCGGCCGGCTGTGGCCTCGCAACGACGACGAACGCTCCCGCGCCAAGGACGCCGGCTACGACCTCGATCGCATTTTGACGGCAAACGACCTGGCCGCTTCGGACAACGTGTTCTTCGCGGCAACGGGTGTAACGGACGGACGATTGCTAAAGGGTGTGAGCTACGCCCCGGGCAAGGCGTTCACCCAGTCGATCGTGATGCGCTCGCGCTCCGGAACGATCCGCTACGTCGACTCCGAGCACACGCTCGAGAAGCTCAACGTCGTGTCCGGATCCCGCTACTCGACCTAGACCTGCGTGGCCGGACCTGAAGCAGGCACCAAGGCCACGGTCACCGCGCTGGGCGCCAACTTCTGCATCGTCGTGGCCAAGTTCGTCGCCTTTGGGTTCACGGCGTCCGCCTCGATGCTCGCCGAGGGCATCCATTCCGTCGCGGACACCGGGAATCAGGTCCTTCTACTGGTCGGGATGCGAAGGGCTCGCCGCGCGGCCACGGCCGAGCATCCGTTCGGCTACGGCCGCGAGCGGTACTTCTGGTCGTTCATCGTTGCCCTGATCCTGTTCACGGTCGGGGGACTGGCTTCGATCTACGAGGGGTGGACGAAGCTTCGCGATCCGCACGAAGTCGAGTCTCTCGGCTGGGCTTTCGGAGTACTGACCGTCGCCGTCGTGCTGGAGATCTTCAGCCTTCGTGTGGCGGTGCACGAGACCAATCGCGTTCGCACGAGCGGCTGGTGGGCCTTCATACGGCGCTCGAAGAACCCTGAGCTGCCGGTCGTGCTGCTCGAAGATCTCGGAGCCCTCGTCGGGCTCGTCTTCGCCCTCGGCGGTGTGGGCCTCGCCGCGTTGACGGGTAACCCCCGTTTCGACGCCGCAGGAAGCCTCGCGATCGGCATCCTTCTGTGCACGATCGCAATCGTTCTCGCCATCGAGCTGAAAAGCCTTCTGCTGGGCGAGTCGGCATCATCGTCCGACATCCGCACGATCACCGAAGCGATCGCAGCGGACCCCGGCGTCAGGTCGTTGATCCACATGCGCACACAACACATCGGCCCGGACGAGCTGCTCGTTGGCGCGAAGGTGCACCTGCGCGACGACCTCTCGTTGGAACAGGTGGCCGCAACGATCAACCGCATCGAGTCGAGCGTGCGCGAGCGCGTTCCGGCGGCGAAGATGATCTATATAGAACCGGATGTCACCGCAACCGCGGGAGCTGCACCGTCATGACGGGTGTGTATCTAGGCCAGTACACCGACGAGGTCGCCAACGCGATCGCGGGTGAGCTCGAGGCCGCAGCGATCGACTGGAGCTACAAGCAGGCCGGCGGCATCACGAAGGTCTTCTTCATCGGGGAGTGGGGAACGCGCCTGTTCGTTGACTCCGAACGCCTCGACGATGCGAGAGCGATCGCCGAGCGCGTCAGCGCGCTCATGAACCCACCCACGTCGAAATGACCGAGGCAAAGCTCTTCGGATCCGGTTGCGTTGCATCACCTCATTACCTGGCGTCGGCGGCCGGACTGGCCGCTCTGGCCGACGGCGGTAATGCTCTCGACGCTGCCATCGCCGTCAACCTGACCCTCGGTGTCGTCACTCCCTACATGTGCGGATACGGCGGCGACCTCTTCACGATCATCTGGGCGGAGGGCGAACTGCACGCTTACAACGGCTCCGGACGAGCACCCGCCGGCGCGACGCTCGACTCGGTGCGGACAGCGGCCGGTCAGAACACGATCCCAGCGATCGGCCCGCTGTCGGTGACCGTTCCGGGCGCCGTGGAGGCGTGGTTCACCCTCATCGATCGCTTCGGCACGAGATCTTTCGCCGAGCTGGCGGCGCCGGCGCTGCGCTTGGCCCGCGACGGCTTCCCCATCAATGATCTTCTCGTTGCCCACTTCGATGCTCTTGGCCGCCAATACAGCGGGTCCTGGGGAGAGCCGTGGCGCGATATATACACCGGAGCGAACGCGAGCCGGCGGTTCCGTCAACCCGCGCTGGCTCGCACGATCCAAACCTTGATCGACGGCGGGCCGGAGGGCTACTACCGGGGTGAGATCGCGGCCGCGATCTCACAAACGCTGCAAAGCAACGGTGCGTTCATGTCGAAGGACGATCTCGGCTCCCATCACGGCGACTGGGTCGACACGATCTCGTCCACCTATCGCGATATCGAAGTGCACCAGATACCGCCGAGCTCTCAGGGCCTCGTGACGCTGGAGGCCCTCAACATCGTCGAGAACCTCGATCTCGGTGCGGCGGAAAGCCCCGAACGCCATCACGCGCTCATCGAAGCGACGAAGCTCGCGCTTTCCGATCGCGACGCTTACGTCACCGACCTCGAGCACATGCGGATCGATCCGGCTGAGCTCGTGTCCAAGGACTGGGCCGCCGGCCGGCGCGAGTTGATCGATCCGGCGCATGCATCGGCTCCCGCCGCCGGGAGAGCGGCCGTCGGCGGAACCGCCTACTTCTGCGCGGCGGACGGGGACGGCATGCTCGTGAGCATGATCCAGTCCAACTACAAGGGTTTCGGGTCCGGCGTGACGGTTCCCGACTGGGGCATCAACCTCCAGGACCGCGGCTCCTTCTTCTCGCTCGACCCCGATCACGTCAACGTCATCGCGCCGGGCAAGCGCACACTGCACACGCTCATGCCCGCCTTCGCTATCCGCAACGGAAAGCCTTGGATGGCGTTCGGAAGCATGGGGGGTGACGGACAGGCCCAGACCCAGCTCCAATTCCTGACCCGGGTAGTGGACGACGGCCGAGACATCCAAGACGCCATCGATGCCGGACGATGGGTGGTCTCCCCGGACGACTGGTCCGTAAGTGCGGAGGCTCGCCTCGGCGGCGAACTGATCGATGGCCTGCGTGCGCGCGGTCACGAGATCAGGTCGGTCCGGCACAACGATCCGAACTTCGGGCACGCTCACGCCATCCAGGTCACTCCGGTGGGCTACGCCGCGGCATTCGACCAGCGTTCCCAGGGCGCAGCGCTCGGCTTGTAGTGGGCGGACAGCTCGTCCCGGCGAGCGCCCTCCTTCTTGCCGCAGCTATATGGGGATTCACCTTTCCCTTGGTCAAGGACGCGCTCGAAGAAGTGACCGCGTTCGAGTTCCTTGCCGTGCGCTTCGTGCTGGCGTCGTTGGTCCTGGCGGCTATGTCGCCCCGAACGGCGAAGAGAGCGCTCCGGTCCGGACGCCGCGCCGGGCTCATCGTCGGGCTGCTACTCGCCTTCGGCCATGCTTTTCAGACGATCGGTCTCGATCTGACGCGATCGACGAACGCCGGCTTTATCACCGGTCTGTACGTCGTGTTCACTCCGGTGATCGCAGCAGTCGTACTGAGGCGACGACCCACACGTTTGGTGATCGGCGGAGTGGCGTTGACCACTGTGGGCCTTGTGTTGCTGAGCGTCCAAGTCGATGCCGGCGCCCTTTCCGTCAACCTTGGCGACTTCCTGGTCCTGATATCTGCGATCGTCTACGGGGGTCAGATCGTCGCGCTAGGCCGATACGCCCCCGAAAGCGATGCGCGGGTACTGACGCTTCAGCAGCTCGCCGTAACAGCCATCTTCTTCCTGCTCCTTACACCGACGCAGCCTATGCACGTACCGACGACGTGGACGGTGTGGAGCGCTCTGCTCGCAACAGCCATCGGCTCGACAGTGTTCGGCATCAGCGTGCAGACGTGGGCCCAGGCACGGATCTCACCCACGCGGGCGGCCGTCATCTTCTCGATGGAGGCGCCGTTCGCCGCGTTGTTCGCCTTCCTTCTCGCGGACGAGCGCTTGCCCGCTTACGCGTGGGTGGGAGCAGCGCTCATCATGACCGGAGTACTGGCCGTTCAGCTTCGTCCGGGCGTCGCGACTCACGACGCGTGAAATGACCACGAGACTCGCCAACCTCTGTTTCGACGCCAACGATTCGCTCCGTCTAGCTCGATTCTGGGCGGGCATGCTCGGGTGGGACATATACGACGAGACGCACGAAGAGATCGGGGTTCTGCCGACGGATGGAACGCGTTTCATCCTGATCTTTCTGCCCGTCCCGGAACCCAAGGTGGCGAAGAACCGATTGCACCTGGACCTTGTCAGCCAGTCCGTTGAGCACCAGGCCGAGATGGTGGACAGTTTCATCGGTCTGGGCGCACGGCGCATCGACGTCGGACAAGGCGAAGACGCGGACCACGTAGTGCTAGCGGACCCCGAAGGCAACGAATTCTGCGTCGTGCCGCCGGAGTACTCCTCAGAGGGGACGGGCCTGATCGGTGCAGTGGCTTACGACGCCGCGACCCCCGCCCTCGGAAGCTTCTGGAGCGAGGCGATCGGCTGGCCCATCGCCTATGAAAGTGGTGAATACATTGGCATCCGCGCACCAGATGGTGTGGGTCCCTTCATTACATTCGGCCCCCCGGTCGCGCCGAAATCGGCCAAGAACCGCTTGCATCTCGACGTCTCACCAACTAGGGACGGCGACCAGCAGGACGAGGTCGAGCGCCTCATCTCCTTGGGCGCGACCCATGTCGACATCGGTCAAGGTGGAGTCCCCTGGGTCGTCATGGCCGATCCCGAGGGCAACGAGTTCTGCGTATTGACGCCTCGTTAGCGTTTGCCGGTAGGTTCGAGCCGAACTAGACCAGGAGCGAGCGATGGCCAAGGACATCTACGACATCGGTGACGTGCCGCCTCTCGGCGAGATCCCGAAGAAGATGCACGCGCAGGTCATCCGGCCCGAACGGTTCGGGGAGCCGAAGGACGCTTTCAAGGTCGAGGAGGTAGATGTTCCCGCCATCGGCCCGGACGACGCGCTCGTCTGGGTCGCCGCCGCCGGCATCAACTACAACAACGTGTGGGCGGCGCGGGGCGTGCCCGTCAACGTTTGCGAGGTGCACAGCCGCTTCGACGAACCAACCGAATTCCACATCGGAGGGTCCGACGCGTCGGGGATCGTCTATGCCGCCGGCGAGAACGTCACCAACGTGAATGTCGGCGACCGCGTCGTCGTCCACTGCGGTCAGTGGGACGTCCACGGCATCCCGGAGGGGATGGACCCCATGTTCCATCCGAGCTACCGGATCTGGGGCTACGAATCGAACTGGGGAAGCTTCGCGCAGTTCACGAAGGTTCAGGCTCACCAGTGCATGCCGAAACCGCCGCACCTTTCCTGGGAAGCCGCCGCTGCCTACCCGCTGGTCGGTTGCACGGCCTGGCGGATGCTCATGGGCTGGCCGCCGCACACAGTCGAGGAGAACGACGTCGTCCTCGTCTGGGGCGGTTCCGGCGGCCTGGGTTCGATGGCCATCCAGATCGTCAGAGAGAGTGGTGGGATCCCGGTGGCCGTCGTGTCATCGGATAACCGCGGCGAGTTCACGGTGAAGCTCGGCGCCAAGGGCTACATCAACCGCAAAGACTTCTCCCACTGGGGACGGATGCCGGACTGGACCGATGACACCGCCTACGCCGAGTGGTCGAAAGGTTGCCGCGCCTTCGGGAAAGCACTGTGGGACGTGCTGGGAGAACGACGCTCACCACGCATCGTCTTCGAGCACCCGGGCCAGGACACCATCCCGACTTCCATCTTCGTGGCCGACACCGGCGGCATGGTCGTCATCTGCGCCGGCACGACCGGCTTCAACGCCGACGTCGACCTTCGCTACCTGTGGATGCGCCAGAAGCGACTGCAGGGCTCGCACTTCGCCAACGACGACAACGCCTACGCGTTCAACGAGCTGGTCGTCGACGGCAAGATCGACCCATGCCTGGGCGATGTGTTCACGTTCGACGAGATCTGGAAGCCGCACCAGCTCATGCACGAGAACAAGCACAACGAGGGCAACATGTCGGCCCTGGTCGGAGTCACCGAACGAGGACTCACCGATCTCGACGCATAGGCCGAAGGTCTGGTCAACAGTTGAGTCGTTTCTGCGGAAACGAAGGTTCGCTGAGCGAACCAACGGTTCCGAAGAATGGGTCAAGACATCATCGGCGCCCGCGATCGCACAACTCCAACCGGCCTCATGACTGAGCTCCCACTCGCAGGGTTGCGCGTTATCGATTGTTCGACAGTCATCGCCGGGCCCCGTATAGCGATGTACCTCGGCGACTTCGGCGCCGACGTCATCAAGGTCGAGCATCCCGAGCACGGCGACGACACGCGGCGCTTCGGCGCCCAGCGCGGAGGTGTCTCCTGCTACTGGAAGGTCGTCTCGCGCAACAAGCGCTGCGCGACATTGAACCTCTCCCATCCCGAAGGACAGAAGCTCGCGCGCAAGCTCTTCGCCACGGCGGACGTCCTTATCGAGAACTTTCGCCCGGGAACTCTCGAACGGTGGAACCTGGCGCCCGACTTGTTACTCGCCGACAATCCCAAGCTCGTCATCGTTCGCGTCACGGGCTTCGGACAGACCGGCCCGTACGCCAAGCGTCCCGGCTTTGCGACTCTCGCCGAAGCGATGTCCGGACTCGCATCGATCACAGGAGAACCCGACGGACCGCCCGTTCTGCCACCCATCGCTCTGGCCGACGAAGTCACCGGACTGGTCGGCACGTGGGCCACTCTGGCCGCGCTCTACTGGCGCGACGCGAAGGGTGGCGCGGGCCAGGTCATCGATCTTTCCCTATACGAATCGCTGATACAGCTGCTCGGCCCCCTGCCCGTGGCCTGGGACCAGCTCTCCTACCTGCAGCCGCGGATGGGCTCCCGGCTCCCCTACACCGCACCGCGCAACGCATACCAGTGCAAGGACGGCAAGTGGGTTGCACTCTCCGCGACGGCCCAGCGCGTGGCTATGCGCGTCTTCGATGCGATCGAGCGTCCCGAGCTCAAGAACGATCCGCGCTTCACGACCCACAGCGACCGGATCGCTCACATGGACGAGCTCGACGGCCTCATCGCCGAATGGATCTATCGCCACACGAGGGACGAAGCCCTTGCGCACTTCGAACGACACGACGCGGCCCTCGCACCCATCTACGATGTCGCGGAGTTCATGGCCGATCCCCATGTGAAAGCGCGCGGCTCGATAGCTAC
This sequence comes from Actinomycetota bacterium, assembly GCA_040905525.1. Lineage (GTDB taxonomy): Bacteria > Actinomycetota > JAICYB01 > JAICYB01 > JAICYB01 > JBBDRJ01. The sequence continues at coordinate 208,405 of JBBDRJ010000017.1, read as the reverse complement.
GGTCGACGACCCGGACTGGGGGCCGATCCGTATGCAGGGTGTGCACCCCATCATGAGCGCGACGCCGGGCAGGATCCCCGAGGCCGGACCCGACGCGATCGGCTCCCACAACGTCGACGTATTCGGCGAGCTCGGCGTCACGAGCGCCGAACTCGAGCGTCTGCGCGGCGAGGGCGTCCTTTGAGCACAGCGAAGCCGAGCACTTGGACGGCGGGACTCTGGCCGCCTTTGGCCGTCGCACTCGTCGCCATCGGTTTGGCCACCGCCGGGCTCTCCACCGACGGCTCGGTGCTCGATGACGCCGTGCGCGCAACGGGTGATCAGGGTTCCTACCGATTCAACATGACTCAGGAAACCTCAACGCGGGCTCTGACCACTCCCACAGCTATCGGCTTCCAGATGAACGGCATATACAACGCGGGCTCCGGCTTCTCACGATTCACGTTCAAGTTCACCGGGCCAACAGGACAGACTGGCTGCACGGCTATCGCCTCACCAGAGACCTGGTACATCCAGGTGCCGGAAAACAAGCGCGTAGCCTTCGGGGGAAAGGCGTGGGTCCGTAGCGAGCCGCCCGCAACCTTCCCAGGCCAGGGCCTGGCCGCCACACCTACCCGCGGTGTCTCCATCGTCGACTTCGATCTGGTCTCCGATCTCGAAGAGATAGGAGACGATACGGTCCGGGGCGTGCGGACGAAGCGCTACCGCGGCGAGTTCGACTGGAGAAGAACTTTGGGTAGGGACCTCAACCCCGCACTCGAGCAGCTCAACATCGCGCGGACCATCCCCATCGAGTTCTGGATCGACGACGACGACTTGATCCGGAGGACGACGTACACGGTGAGCGTGCCGAGCGGAACGGTCCGCGTCGACTCCAAGCTCGTGTTCGAGTCCTACGACTTCGGTGTGAAGCAATCTGTTGAGCCGCCGCCGGATGACCAGGTGCAGAGCGTTGCTGCGGGTGCGCAGGCCTTCACCGCGTGTCTCGCCTCTTAGGCCGGCTTCTCCAGCACGACGATCACGTCCCCTTCCTGAACCGATCCCCCGTCCTCGACATTAAGCTCGGCGACGGTGCCGTCGTGCGGCGCGAGGACGGGTATCTCCGTCTTCATCGATTCGAGGATCACGAGGGTGTCGCCCTCGGCCACGCGTTGCCCGGGGGAGACCGAGACCTTCCACACATTGGCCACCATGTCCGAACGCACTTTCGTCATCGACGGCTTTGTATCACGCACACTGGACGCGATGACCTGGGAGCCCGAGCTCGAGGAGATCCGGCGGCGGACGGAGCTCGCCAAACAGATGGGCGGAACCGAGCGCGTCCAGCGTCAGCACGACCAGGGACGGCTGACTGTGCGCGAGCGCATCGACCGTCTCTGCGATCCCGATTCCTTTCACGAGATCGGCGCGCTCGCCGGGTTCCCGAGCTACGAGGGCGACGAGCTCGTCGATTTCTCCCCGTCCAACATCCTCGCCGGCACCGCACACATCGATGGGCGTCGCGTCGTCGTCTGCGGCGACGACTTCAGCGTGCGCGGTGGCTCGGCCGACGCGGCCATACATCTCAAGCAGATCTATGCCGAGCGCATGGCCAACGAGCTGCGCTTACCGATCGTCCGGCTGATCGAGGGCTCGGGCGGCGGCGGGAGCGTGAAGTCCTACGAGAGCTTCAAGCGCACGTACGTCCCGGCTAACCCAGGCTGGGACCTGGTGGTCGACAACCTCTCGAAGGTGCCGGTGGTAGCCGCATGCCTGGGCCCCGTTGCCGGACTGGGTGCCGCTCGCGTGGTCACCGCGCACTTCTCGGTGATGGTCAAGGAGACGGCGCAGCTGTTCGTGGCCGGACCTCCGGTCGTGCGCGCGGGGATGAAGCAGGACGTAACCAAGGAAGAGCTCGGAGGGTGGGAGATCCACGCGCGCCAGTCGGGCGCGGTGGACAACGCGGCCGAAGACGAAGAGGACGCGATGGCGCAGTGCCGGCGGTTCCTGTCCTACTTCGGGTCGAGCGTGTGGGAAGCGCCACCACGCGCGAAGACGACCGATGACCCGCAGCGCCGTGATGACGAGCTCATCTCGATAGTTCCGCGCGAGCGCAGACAGGTCTACGACATGCGTCGCATCCTCGCTCTCGTCTTCGACGAAGGATCGTTCTTCGAGATCGGACGGTACTTCGGTCCGTCGCTGATCACGGGGCTCGCGGGCCTAGACGGCTATCCCGTGGCCGTGCTCGCGAGCGATCCGCGTGTCTACGCCGGCGGACTTTCCGCGGCCGCGTCCGAGAAGATGACGCGGTTCTGCGATCTCGCCGAGACCTTCCATCTTCCCGTCGTGCACATGGTCGACCAGCCGGGATTCGTGATCGGTGTCGAGGCCGAAAAGGCGGGAACGATAAGGAAGGGTGCGCGAGCACTGGCGGCGGTGTACCAGGCGAGCGTTCCCTGGGTGTCGATCATCGTTCGCAAGGTGTTTGGCGTGGCCGGAGCGGCCCACGGAAATGCGCAAAGGTTGAACCTGCGCTACGCATGGCCGTCCGGGGATTGGGGCTCGCTGCCTCTCGAAGGTGGGATCGAAGCGGCCTACCGGCGCGTTCTCGAGGAACCGGACGACCCCGTGGCCAAACGCCAAGAGATCCTCGACAGCCTGGAGTCGATCCGCTCGCCGTTCCGGACGGCCGAGACGTTCGGGATCGAAGAGATCATCGACCCGCGCGATACGCGACGTCTGCTGCGTGAGTGGGTGAACGAGGCCTACCGGATCGTGCCAACCCTCATCGGCCCCCGGACGCACGGGATCCGGCCCTGAGAATCGTTTCGCTTCTTCCCTCGGCCACCGACATCGTCTGTTCGCTCGGTCTACGCGACTCACTCGTCGGACGAACGCACGAGTGCGACTGGCCCCCGGGTATCGAAGACGTCCCGGTCATGACATCCGACGCCCTGGCGACGCACGGGATGACGTCGCGCCAAATCCACGATGCGATCGGCGGAGCCGTCCATTCCGGCTCGTCGATCTACCACCTCGACGGCGATGCCCTCGAGCAGGCCAAGCCCGATCTCGTCATCACGCAGGAGCTGTGCGAGGTCTGCGCGGTCTCTTATCGCGATGTCACCGAGGCGGCCCGAGTGATGGACGCCGACTCGAAGATCGTTTCGCTCGAACCGCGCTCTATCGACGACATCCTCGGCCACGTCGAGCTCGTTGGGCGACTCACCGGCAGCGAGAGCCGCGCCGACGCGGTCGCGAGCGACGGGCGTGCACGCCTCGAACGCATTCGCTCGGCCACCCGAGGGCTTCCCCGGCCCCGGGTCGTATCCATCGAGTGGCTCGATCCCATCTTTGCCGCCGGGCACTGGGTGCCGGAGCAGGTGGACATCGCCGGCGGCGAAGAGCTCCTCGGCCCCCAGGGCCGGCCATCGCCGGAGGTGCCGTGGGACGCCGTCGTAGAGGCCCGGCCCGAGGTCCTCGTCCTCATGCCGTGCGGCATGTCCATCGAACGCACGCTCGGCGGCCTGGAAGTCCTTACGGCCCGTTCGGACTGGTTAGAGCTACCTGCGGTCCGAGACGACCGCGTCTTCGTGGTTGACGCATCGTCCTACTTCAACCGCCCAGGCCCCCGGGTCGTACGGGGAGTAGAGGTCCTCGCGCACCTCCTTCACCCGGGCGCGGACCTCGAAGCCGACCCTCCGGACCGATCCGAGGGGCGGAAGATCGAAAAAGCCCTGCTCAATAGGTAGAAATCCCTAGTACACGCTGCCTAACCGGCCCCATAATTCGGGCATGTCGAGGCAGGCGGAGGGGTCCGCGCTGGTCAGAACCGTCGAGTGGTCGCTGTGGCGCAACGTCATCGTGGCCAACGTCGCCGGCGTCGTCCTGATCGCCTTCGACGCCATGGCCTTCTCTCGGATGCTCGAGGCCGAGGAGCGCTTCGGACGCGCCTCGTTGCTCATGCTGGCCGCCTGTGTCCCCTACTTCCTCGGGGCGGCCATGCTCGCGCGTCCCATCTTCACCAAGCGCTTGAAGCTAGCGACGCGTTGGTTGACCGTCGGCCGCCCCCCGACGGCGGCCGAACGGTCGGCTCTCGCCGCGCTGCCGCGCTTCATCTCCATCTACAGCCTCGCGAACTGGGCCACGCTCGAGCTCTGGCCGATCCCTTACCTGTACTTCGTCGTCGGTTTCCGGCCGGGAGCCCTTTCTTTCGGGAAGATGGCGGTCGCCTTTGCCTTCGCCGGTCTCATCAGCGCGACGCTCACCTACCTCATCGTCGAGCGGACCCTCCGGCCTTTGCTCGAGTCCGCGCCGCCGCCCGACGTGTTCGAACAGCCGAGGACGATGGGGATGTTCCCGCGGCTGCTGTTCGCCTTCGTGATCGCTTCGTCCATCCCGCTTGCCTCGATCGCGATCACGCTCGTGGGACTGACGCCGGCGCAGCGCGAAGCATCCGTGTCGGCGATCATCACGATCAGCCTCACCGCCATACCGTCCGGCATCCTCATCGCCGCGTTGGCGGCGCATGCGATAACGGCTCCCTTGCGCCGGGTGAGCGACCGACTTCGCGAAGTCGCGGATGGAAAGCTCGGCGTGGAGATGGCAGTCGTGGAGGCCGGCGAGCTCGGACAGCTCCAGATGGGCTTCAACCGGATGGTTGCCGGGCTCCGTGAGCGCGAGCGTATGCGCGACATCTTCGCGCGCCACGTCGGGGGCGAGGTGGCCAAGCGAGCGCTGGACGGGGATACGTCCCTTGGAGGTGAGGCTCAAGAAGCCACGGCGTTGTTCGTCGACATGGTCGGTTCATCGCGGCTTGCTCAGACCCTGCCGCCGACGCAAGTCGTCGACGTGCTCAACGCGTTCTTCGATACCGTGGTCGATGTCGTCACCGCGCACGGCGGCATGGTGAACAAGTTCGAGGGGGACGGGGCGCTGTGCATCTTCGGGGCGTTCGAAACCCACGACGATCACGCGAAGCGCGCCCTGCGGGCCGCCCGCGAGCTGCAGCATGAGCTGATGATGCCGCCGGAGATCGAAGCGGCCATCGGTGTCTCGTCGGGCGAGGTCGTCGCCGGCAACGTCGGCGCGATGGATCGCTACGAGTTCACGGTCGTCGGCGACCCGGTAAACGAAGCGTCGCGGCTCACCGAGCAGGCTAAGGAGTTCGATTCACGCCTGCTGGTCAGCAAGACCACGATCGACCGGGCCGGGGACGAAGCCGCTCACTGGATGTCGGCGGGAACGATCCCGCTGCGCGGACGGTCCGAAGCGACGCTGGCCTACGAGCCCGTGTCGCCCAGACCGATGCGGTCGGTGGTTCACTAGAGCGGTTGCTTACTTGACGTTGCGCCCTATCTGACAGCCATACTGTCGCATCATGAGATTTGGAATCTTCCTTGCTCCGTTTCACCCGCACGGTCAGAACCCCAATCTCGCCCTCCACCGCGACCTCGAGCTGATCCAGTGGATCGACCACTTGGGCTTCGACGAGGCCTGGATCGGCGAGCACCACTCGGCCGGCTACGAGATCATCGCCTCGCCCGAGGTTTTCATCGCGACGGCGGCCGAGCGCACCCGAAACATCAGGCTCGGCACCGGCGTGAGCTCGCTGCCCTACCATCACCCGCTGATCCTGGCCGACCGCATGGTCCTGCTCGACCACCTGACCCGCGGACGCGTGATGTTCGGGGTGGGACCGGGGGCCCTGCCGTCGGACGCTTTCATGATGGGCATCGATCCCATGGATCAGCGCCGGATGATGGAGGAATCGCTGGAAGCCATTCTTCAGCTCCTGGCCGGCGAGATCGTGGACATGGAGACGGACTGGTTCAAACTTCGGGACGCGCGACTGCAGGTCCTCCCCTACACCCGGCCGTGCTTCGAGATCGCGGTGGCGGCGATGGTGTCTCCGTCGGGTCCGCGCCTGGCCGGTAAGCATGGGCTGAGCCTGCTCTCCATCGGCGCAACGCAGACCGAAGGCTTCAACGCCATGGAGAACACCTGGAACATCATGGAAGAACGCGCGGCCGAGTTCAGCACCAACGTGAACCGCGAAGACTGGCGCCTGGTGGGGCCGATGCACATCGCCGAAACGCAGGAACAGGCGAGGCAAGACGTGTTGTTCGGTCTCGAGCAATGGATCGACTACTTCGTCAACGTCGGCGCTCTGCCGATCGCTCCGCAAGGCATCGATGCGTCGGCGGCCGTCGACCTGCTGATCGAGAGCGGCTTCGCCGTGATCGGAACTCCGGACGACGCCGTCTCCCAGATCGAGCGGATGGAGAAGCAGGCGGGAGGCTTCGGCTGCTACCTGTTCATGGCGCACGACTGGGCCGATCGCGAAGGCACGATGAAGTCCTACGAGCTGTTCGCACAGTACGTCATGCCGCACTTCAACGAGGAGGCGGCTTCGACCAAGCGCTCACGGGATTGGGCAGCGGAGAACCGTCCGAAGTTCATCACGCGCGTGGGCGAAGCGATCATGAAGTCGATCGGCGACCACGCGGCCGAAAAGCAGTCCAAGGAGTCGTCCAGCTCCTAGCTCAAGTCCAGCGGTAGCGCTCTATCCCCTCGCGGACGGCCGACTCCCAGCATCCGGTGTGCCAGTGGCGATGGGTGTCGTCCTCATCCGTGCGCCAGGCCACCACGTGCTGCGAGCTCCGCGACACCGGACGCTCGCAGCGAGGACACACGTAGTCGGGACCCGAGTCCCGCGAGTGGTAACGCTGAGCGATCCATCCGCTGGGCGCGTCGATAGGTGTCGTGGTGGGTTGTGCGCGCTGCTCCCGCTGGCGCGACTCGGAACGGCGACGTCGACGGGGCATGATGGGCTCAGACTCGGCCCGGTTGACTAAGGTTGTCGAGTCGACAAGGGGGGAACATGGCGTCGCTATTGAATCCAACCGATCTGCTCAAGAGCTTCCAGGCCCGAGCAGAGTTCATGTTGAATGCGGATCGCCACATGCAGGCGGTGGTCGAGATGCTCACGGATACACACGATGTGTTGAAGAAGCTCGCCGGCGTCGTCGACAGGCTCGACGCCACGATCAAAGAGGTTGAGAAGCGCGTTGGCGGAGTCGGTCAGGTCATCGGGCGGATGGACCGACTCGAGGAGGCAGCCCTCAACATCGAGCGCGCGACGATGAAGGTCGAAGGGGCGCTCACCGCGTTGCCCCGGGCGGTTCGAACCCGGATCACGAAGGCCATCCCCGGTTCCAAGAGCGACGAGGAGTCGTAACGACGTATTGACATTCGTCGATGTATTGACTATCTTCGATGAATGCCAACCAAGACCGCTGTCGCTGCTGATCTGATCCAAGGCTGTTGCGGCCTCGTCGACCCCGGAATGGGCGACGACGATGCCGTCGTCCTGGCCGAACGCTTCAAAGCCCTCGCCGACCCCACGCGCGTGCGCATGGTCAACCTGCTGGTCCGCAACCCGGAGCTGTGTGTCTGCGACCTGCAGTCCAACTTCGACCTGTCCCAGGGAACGATCTCGCATCACTTGGGGATCTTGAAGAAAGCCGGACTGGTCGACGTCGACGTCCGCGGACGGTGGGGCTTCTACCGCATCCGTGACGAAGCCCTGCAAGAACTGTCAACCGTGTTGGAGGTCAAGTCATGAAGGACGCCGTTCGCGAACGCTATGCACGTCATGCCGTCCAGCTCCCGCGGGCCGAGACTCCCCCGACCCTTGGTCTCGGCGACGTCGTCGAGATCGCCGAGCTGCGCGAGGGCGAGACCGTCCTCGACCTCGGCTCGGGTCCCGGTCGCGATCTGCTGGCTGCGGCCCGGATCGTCGGACCGACAGGACGCGCAGTCGGCGTCGACTTCACGCCCGAGATGATCGATCGCGCACGCGCTTCGGCTGCAGATGCCGGACTGACCAACGTGACGATCCTTTCCGGCGAGCTCGAGCGGCTCCCGGTGCACTGCGGCGCGGTCGACGTCGTCATCTCGAACTGCGTGATCAATCTCGTCGACGACAAGCGCCGCGCGCTGATCGAAGCCTTCCGGGCCCTTCGTCCCGGCGGACGGTTCGCCGTCCTCGACACGGCCTTCGCCAGCGAACCCGGACAAGACGTTCGTGAGAACAACGACTCGTGGTGCTCGTGTGTCGGCGGTGCGCTGGTGGAGTCGGAGTACGCCGACATGCTCCGCGATATCGGCTTCGAAGGCGTCCAGCTACGTCGTCTCTCGTCGTCGTGCGGCGAGGACTGCGCTACTAACAGCCTCGAGGAGCTCGCCGTTGCCGTGACCGCGCGCAAGCCGGGTGACGCGAAGCCCACGATTCGTCCGGCGGTCCCGGCCGAGACCGGTCGGATCCACGAGCTCCTGGCGCAAGCATCCCTTCCCGTCGACGGTTTGCGTATCGAGGATGCCATCGTCGCGATCGACGACAACACCAACACCGTGTCCGGTGTGGTGGCCCTCGAGCGGTTCGGTTCCGCGGCGATGCTGCGATCGTTGGTCGTCGAACCATCGCATCGGAACGAAGGTTTGGGTCGCCAGCTCGTCATCGCCGCCTTGGAGGTTGCGCGCTGGTCGGGAGCCGACGAGATCCATCTGTTCACAGAGGACGCTCAATCCTTCTTCACCAAGTTCGGGTTCGTCGCGGTCTCCGGAAAGCTCACGCGAGCCTCTGTGCCCGACAGCCCACTCGTCACCGGCACGTGCTGCTCGACGGCCACGGCGATGCGGCTGTCCTTCGAAGAAGCCGACCTGCCGTTGATCAGCAAGCCGTCCCTCAAGCCGCTCCCGACGTTCGATAATGGTGCTTGCTGCTGATGAAGACACAAGAGCGCGCCACCGCGCTTAGGCGAGGGCTCCGCCTCGAGTACCTAAGCGTCGTCTGGAACGTCGGTGAAGCGGTCGTGGCCATCGCGGCAGGTGCCGTTGCCGGATCGGTGGCGCTCGTCGGATTCGGTCTCGACTCCGTTGTCGAAGCATCGTCCGCCTCGATCCTTGTCTGGCGCCTTACTTCGGAACGCCGCGGACGTCACGCCGACACGTTGGAGCGACCGGCGATCCGAGCCGTCGCGATCGCCTTCTGGGCCCTCGCCGCCTACGTCGCTACGAAGGCCACATTCGATCTGGTTACCGCGTCACGCCCGGAAGAGAGTCTCGCGGGGATCATCCTCGCGTCCGTGTCGCTGGCCGGGATGCCGGTGCTCGCCTACGCCAAGCGCCGCGCGTCGAAACAGCTCGGCTCCCATGCGATGCACGCGGACGCGAAGCAGACGATCCTTTGTACCTACTTGTCGGCCGCGCTGCTCGCCGGCCTGGTGTTGAACGCCGCTCTCGGCTGGTGGTGGGCCGACCCGGTAAGCGCTCTCGTCATCGCCACGCTTGCGGCACGCGAGGGCTACCAGCTTTGGGTCACGGAAGACCCCGACTGCTGCTAAGAGGAGGTGATCGGCTGTGTGTGAATGCTCCGGAAGCGGATGTGGTTGTGGTTGCTAGCGCACCACAGGGGGCGCCTAACGGCGCATCCTGCTACTTCCCGTAGTCGTAGAAGCCGCGGCCGGTCTTCCTTCCGAGGAGGCCGGCCGCGACCATTTGCTTCAGCAATGGAGCCGGCGCGAGAAACGGATCCCGGAACTCCGCATACAGCGACTCGATGATCTCGAGCGACGTGTCGTTGCCGACGAGGTCGAGCAAGGCCAAGGGGCCCATCGGGTGATTGCAACCACCCTGCATGGCTGCATCTATGTCTTCACGCGTTGCGTATCCGGCTTCGAGCATTCGGGCCGCCTGGTTTAGGTACGGGAACAGCAATGCGTTGACGATGAACCCGGCCCGGTCCTTCGCGACCACGGGAACTTTTCCGAGTTGCTCGCAGAGCTTGCGCGACCCTTCAGTGATGTCCTCGTCGGTGAGAAGAGTGGGCACGACCTCAACCAGTTTCATCACCGGTGCGGGGTTGAAGAAATGCAGTCCGATGACCTTCGAAGGACGCTCCGTCGCCATCGCGATGTTCGTCACCGAAAGCGACGAGGTCGTCGTCGAAAGGATCGTCTTTTCGTCGCAAGCCTTGTCGAGCTGAGCGAAGACGTCGAGCTTGAGATCGAGGTCCTCGGCTAGCGCCTCGATCACGAGGTCGACCTGAGCCAGGTCTGCGAAGTCGCCCGTTGCGCTCAGGTTGGCGAGTGTGGCCTCCTTCTCCTCGGCCGTCGCTCTCCCCTTCTCCACCGCCCGGTCGAGCGACTTCGCGATCTTGTCGACGGAGGCTTGAGCCTTCTCGGCGCTGCGCCCGCGGATTATCGTCTTGATGCCGGCCTTGGCCGTGACTTCGGCGATGCCCGTGGCCATCTGACCCGTGCCGACGGTGCCGATCGAATTGACGTCCATCCAGATCTCCCTTCGATGTAGGACGCTCAGCCTGCCAGACCGGTGGCCCGCCGCTCCAGCCTCAGGCGGGTGGCAAGATCGTCAGCTCGACAACCGTCGCGTAGGGCTCGACGAGATCCTCCGGGACCTCGACGAACACCTCTCCGATCGGGTCTCCGCTGAACAGCTCCTGCTGAACCGTCGCGCGCGTCCGGAAGTCGAGCTCGACTCCGGAGGCCAGGTGCCGCGCCGACGCCACACGTCGGATCGGAATTCCACGAGCTACGACCGATTCGTAAGGACGCATGACGGCATGCAGGAAGATCCGACTGTTCTTACGCGTAGAGGGTCCGTAGAACTGCCACGGCTCGAGCCCCGGCCCGGTGTCGTGGATCGCATCGGCGTGGCCGGCCATCCATGACCCGACGGTTTCGAGACGCTCGATCTGCTCGGGCGGAAGGCTGCCGTCCGAGCGCGGGCTCACGTTGAGCAGGAAGTTCCCACCCTTGCCTGTCACTTCGCACAACGTATGGATCAGCTCCGTGGACGACTTGTACGCGGTGTCCCCGGGGACATAGCCCCACGACCGGTTCATCGTCATGCATGTCTCCCAGCGACCGGCGGGGACCTTCTCTGGGACGCCCTGTTCCGGCGTCTCGTAATCGCCGCCCGGGAGCCGGTCGTTGATGAGGATGTCGGGCTGCAATTCGCGGATGGTCTCGATGAGCTCGGGTGCCCGCCATTCGTCGACGGTCCGTTCCCACTGTCCGTCGAACCACAAGACGTCGATCTGTCCGTAGTTCGTCAGCAGCTCCTCCACCTGTCCGAACATCACGTCGAGGTACCGGTTCCAGCTATCCGAGCGTCGCCCGAGGAACTTCGGGTACGGCTTGTCCTCCTCGCGGAAGGGCGGGTAGTCGGGGTGATGCCAATCCGACAATGAGTAATAGAAGCCGACTCTCAGTCCTTCGGCGCGCGCGGCGTCTACGTATTCCGCAACGAGGTCTCCTTCATACGGGGTCTGCGCGATCGAGAAATCGGTCAGCTTCGTCGGCCAGAGCGCGAAGCCGTCGTGGTGCTTGGTCGTGAGGATCGCGTAGCGCATGCCCGCCTGCTTGGCCCGTCGCATCCACTCACGTGGCGCGCCGCGATCCGGACAGAAGTCCAGCGCCTTCGCGTAGTAGTCGTCGACGGCAACGTTTCGGCCCTCGGGGAGTGCCTCGATGCCGCCCACCAGAGGCCAGGACAGTTCCAAGCCACGCTGTGCGATGTGCGTCCAGTGGATGAACATGCCGAAGCGCGCGCCGTCGAACCAGCCATTCGAGGGAGTCGCTTCGCTCCATCCAGGACGCATGGCGCAAGTATCGGGGTTCGCGGTGAGACGATGCGCCGCGCCTGTAATCTTGTGACATGGGCGTTAACCGTCCGAAAGAGCAGCCCTGGATCATCCGCACCTACGGCGGATATGCCACCGCGCGTCAGACCAACCAGCTCTATCGCAAGGGCCTGGCCGACGGTCAGACCGGGCTTTCCGTCGCTTTCGACCTCCCGACGCAGACGGGATACGACTCCGATCACCTGATGTCGGCGGGCGAGGTCGGCAAGGTCGGCGTCCCGATCGCCCACATCGAGGACATGCGCACGGTCTTCGACCAGATCCCGCTGGCCGGGATGAACACGTCGATGACGATCAACGCGACGGCGGCTTGGCTGCTTGCTCTCTACGTCGCCGTCGCCGACGAGCAGGGAGCGGATCGCAAGGCTCTCCGAGGCACGACCCAGAACGACATCCTCAAGGAGTACCTGTCGCGGGGAACGTTCATCTTCCCGCCCGAGCCGTCCATCCGTCTCACCGCCGACACGATCGAGTTCACCGGTCGCGAGGTCCCCAAATGGAACCCCGTAAACGTGTGCTCCTATCACCTGCAAGAAGCGGGAGCCGATCCGGTACTGGAAGTGGCCTACACCCTGGCCAACGCCGTGTGCATCCTCGATCAGGTTCGCGAACGCGGCATGCTCACACCGGAGCGCGTCGGCGCCCTCTCCTTCTTCTGCAACGCGGGTATCCGGTTCATCGAGGAGACGTGCAAGATGCGCGCGTTCACGCGGCTGTGGGACCGGATCACACTCGAGCGCTACGAGGTCCAGGACCCGAAGTTTCGACGGTTCCGATACGGGGTCCAGGTCAACTCTCTCGGCCTTACGGCTGCCCAGCCGGAGAACAATGCCTACCGGATCCTGCTCGAGATGCTCGGTGTGACGCTGTCGCGCGATGCGCGGGCGCGCGCCGTCCAGCTTCCGGCATGGAATGAAGCGCTCGGACTTCCCCGTGCGTGGGATCAGCAGTGGTCCCGCCGCGCTCAGCAGATCCTGGCCTACGAGACCGACCTGCTCGAGCACGACGACATCTTCAAAGGCTCCGAGGTCATCGAAGCGAAGACGAAGGAGATCGAAGACGCCGCTTGGGACGAGTACAACACCGTCCTGGGCAAAGGCGGATCCATCGGAGCGATCGAATACATGAAGGAGCAGCTCGTCGCATCGCACGCGCGACGAGTTCGCGGCATCGAGACTGGCGAGATCAAGATGCTCGGTGTCAACGCCGAGACGCAGAGTGAGCCCTCGCCGCTGGTCGGTGAAGGCGACTTCCACATAGTCAAGGTGACATCGGAGCAACAGGCCGAGCAGATCGAGCGGCTCGAACGCTTTCGGGGAACACGCGACAAGGCGGGTGTAACCAAAGCACTCGACGCTTTACGCACCGCGGCGACGGACGGCGAGAACGTTATGCCGGCGTCGATCGACGCGGCGAAGGCCGGGGTCACAACGGGCGAATGGGCGGACGCGCTGCGCGAGGTCTACGGCACGTACCGAGCTCCCACGGGCGTTTCCGGCAGTGCCTCGGCCGGTACCGACATCGAACGGATCGCAGACGCGCGCGAACGAGTCAAAGCCATCGCCAAGGACATGGGTGTCGGTCGCATCCGGATCCTCGTTGGCAAGCCGGGACTCGACGGACACTCCAACGCCGCGGAGCAGCTCGCCGTCCGCGCTCGCGACCTGGGGATGGAAGCTGTGTACCCCGGGATCAGGCTCACCCCGGCAGAGATCGGGCAGATGGCCGCCGACGAGGACGTGCATATCGTCGGTCTGTCGATCCTTTCGGGCGCACACGATCTACTGATCCCGGAGGTCCTCAACGAGCTGCGCGGACGCGGCGTCGACCTGGAACGCGTTCCGGTCGTGGTCGGTGGGACGATCCCGGATGACGACGCCAAGAAGCTGATCGAGCTCGGGGTAGCGCGCGTGTTCACGCCGCGGGACTACGACCTGACCCGCAACCTGAGCGAGGTCGTCGAGCTCCTGGCCAGCGGAAGCCGTTAGCCGTGCGGCACGGCACGCCTTAAATAACGCTTAAGACCCCTACCCGTCACCGCAGGCAGGCCGACTCCCGGGCATGAATAGCCGTCGGACCAAGCTCGGCTTGGCCTGGGCGACGGCGGGAATCGCCCTGGCACTGGTCGTCCTTACCCACTTCACGTACCTGGGGGCCGGGCTACCGACCCTGGTTTCGGCTGCGATCGCGACCATTGCTGCTGCCACTCAGTTCTGCCTAATCCGCATCACCCGGGCTCGCCACGAGCGTCAGCTCCGCGCGATGTACGACTCGATGAAGGAGGTTTCCTCTGCCTCGGACGTAAAAGCCGTGCTCACAACCGTCGCCCGACGTGCAGCCGACGCTCTCGGGGCCGCCGACGGAGTGATCATGATCAGACACGGCGACGACCTGCGCACGTACTCGGGCACGAAGCTGCACGTCGAGCCCGTCGCCAACGCCATCGGGCTCCGCGCTTTCGCCAGCGAAGCCGAGCTGCCGTCGGTTCGAGTCTTGCGTACCGCAGAAACTTTGACCATCGAGGACGTGCGCGAATACACCGGGCCCCCCGGATTCGAGGACGCCTGCCGTTTTGCCCATATAGGTTCGGTGTTGTGCGTCCCCGTAATGTCCTGGAACCGTGCTGCGGGCGCGCTGAATCTTGGCTTCGCCGAGCCCCGTCGGTTCAGCGCCGCCGACATAGCCTTAGCCAGCGCATACGCCGACCAAGCCGCGTCGGCACTCGAGCGGTCACTCGCCTACGAGCTCGAGATACAAGCTCGGCGCGCCATGAAGGAGCTCGAGGATCTGAAGTCGGGGTTCATCTCGTCGGTCGGTAACGAGCTGCAAACTCCGCTCACCTCGATCAGCGGGTTCAGCGACGTGCTTACTCAGCACTGGGACGAGTTCGGGGAAGCCGAGCGCCGGGAGTGCGCCTCGAAGATCGGCCGTCAAGCCAAAGTGCTCTCATCCCTCGTCGACGATCTCCTGGAGATGCGCGGGCTGGGCACCGGAGTGACGGGGCGCCAAGAAGTATTCGATCTTCGTCTGCTCGTCCTCGGCACGCTGGGACGCCTCCTCGACGACCTCCGCAACCGCGAGGTGGTCGTCGATGTTGACGAGGGGACCAGTGTGTGGACGCGTCCCGCCGCTTTCGAACGCGTCCTCTACAACCTGTTGACCAACGCGCTGAAGTTCTCACCCCCCCACACGACCATCGCGATCGCCGCGCGAACGGCGGACGACGAAGTGATCGTGTCCGTGCACGATCGCGGGGTCGGTGTAGCACCGGAGGACAGGGAGCGCATCTTCGAGCGCTTCTACCGGGTCGAGTCCGGGGACACGTCGCGTGGCGGAGCCGGTATCGGGCTGGCCGTGGCCAAGAAGCTCGTGGAGGCCATGGACGGCCGCATCTGGGTGTCGAGCGAGCTGGGCCGGGGCAGCACATTCTCCTTCTCACTGCGGGGCACACCCGAGCCCGAGCCGGACGTGCCGCACCCGACCGAGGTCCTGGACGCGATCGTTGATCGAGCTCCGATCCGACTGGAACCTTCGTCGGACTGAGTCGTTCGTATCAGCCGCCTGGCCAGGCCGAGCTGACCTCCTGGCTATCCTCCGAGGCCCGGATATCCTGATGTTCCACGAGTTAATTACTGATGCTCAAGATCCTCCTGATCCTCATTGGGACACTGATGGCCGCCATCGCGGCCGTCGCCTCGTCTCTCATAGGACAACCGGGCAGCCCCGTGGCCGAGGTCGTACCTCGGGAGGCCTTCGCGCGGCCCGTTCGTGTCGAGCTCGCGGTAGCCGCGCCGACTCCGACTCCCACTCCCACCCCCACAGCCTCGCCGGAACCGACGCTTGCGCCGGCCAGAACCGCATCGCCGACGGCCGCGCCGACGGCGAAACCAACCCCCAAGCCGACAGCGAAGCCGACTCCCAAGCCCACACCTAAGCCAACGCCCAAGCCGACACCGGCGTCGTCGGCTCCCAACGAGACCCGCGAGCAGGTGAGGGCGGCGATCCGCAGCTCGTGGGGCGGCGACGACGATAAGGCGATCGCGGTGGCCGATTGCGAGAGCAGTCTGAACACCAAAGCTTCATCGCCCAACGGGATCAACCTCGGTCTGTGGCAGATACGCCAGCAAACTTGGAACGAATACGGCGGCACCGGCGACCCGAGGGATCACGGCGCCGCCGAGCAGACGCAGATCGCGTGGAAGATCTTCCAAGCTCGCGGCTGGGCCGCCTGGCCCGGCTGCGCCTAAGGGCAGCGCGCGCTCGGATCGTTAAGGCTCGGCCGGCCGCCGCTGATCCCCGCCGGTAACAGGCAGGCGCCGACGCGTCCATCGGGGAAGAGCGTCACCTCACCCACCGCGGTCGGCCCATTGCGCGGCCACACGAAGTTGCCGAGGCCGAAGAAGATCGGACGGCCCTTGTAGAACTCCAGCGGCTGGAGCACGTGGGCGTGATGGCCGAAGACGACGTCCGCGCCGGCGTCGACGAGCGCGTGAGCACGTGCTATGTCCGCGGATCGCGGTGAGGTATGTCCCTCCTCCCCCATGTGGATGGTTGCGACCACGAAGTCGGCCTGCTCGTCTGCCGCTTGCACGCTGCTCTTCAGATTTGCGATGTCGTAACCGTTGGCGAGTCCGGCGTGAGAGGCGCCGGCGAGCCAGGACGGGCTGGGCACGACGGCGCTGAAGCCGAGAACCGCGACCTTCTTGCCCTTGATCTCGAACACGAAGGCAGCGTTGGCCTCCGCGGCATTGGCGCCCAACCCTACCGCCACGACGTCGGCGGCCCGGAGCCTGACCTTTCCGTCGAGCATCGGCTCGGGGCCGAAGTCCATCGAGTGGTTGTTGGCCTGATTGGCGACCTCCACTCCCGCCGAACGCATCGCGGCGTATGCCGGATGGTGACAACGGAACGTGTATTGCTTGTCCTGCTTCGCGCCCCCTTCGCCGGCCGCGCACTCGAGGTTCACCACCGTCAGGTCATCGGACACGAAGAGGTCGCGCACGCCTGTCCACGGCGCATCGAAAGATGTGCGCAGCAGGCCGAGCTGACCGATATCGAGGTTCACATCGCCCGTCCCGTGGATGACGATCGGACCACTCAGGGGCGTCGGTGTGGGTGTGGGCGAAGCCGTTGCGACGGCCGCCGCCGGTGTGGGTGAGGGATCCGGCCGGTTGAGAAGCCACGTAACACCGCCGAACCCGGCTCCCAGCGCAACGAGCGCGCCGAGGCCGACGGTCGCCGCTAAGACTCCCGGACGTTTCAGCCGATCGAAAGACACCCAGGGAGTATCGGACGCGCTACCGTCTGTGGCGATGAACCCCTTGTTGGAAGCCGAGCACGAGGAGTTTCGTAAGGTCGTCCGCGCCTTCGTCGAGCGCGAGGTCGCCCCGCGAGCGGCGGAATTCGACGAACGGGCCGAGTTCCCGACCGAGGTGTTGCTGGCGTGCGGGGAGCAGGGCTATCTGGGTCTGCCCATCCCCGAGGAATACGGCGGAGCGGGGGCCGACTACCTCTCGTATCTGATCTGCATCGAAGAGCTAGGTCGGGTCGACCCTTCGGTCGCGATCACCGTTGAGGCGCACACCTCCTTGGTGTGCAACCTGCTCTACCACTTCGGAACCGAGGACCAGAAGCGTCGCTGGCTCACCCCCCTGGCTCGGGGCGAGAAGATCGGCGCCTTCGCATTGACCGAGCCGGGAGCGGGCTCGGACGCCGCCGGTACCCAAACCACGGCCAAGCAGGACGGCGACGAATACGTCATCAACGGCTCGAAGATGTTCATCACCAATGCCGGCACGGACATCTCCCTTTTGGCCATCGCCACGGCCCGCACCTTTTCATCGGGGGCACCCCGAACCCCGGGGGACGGACAGATCTCGGCCTTCATCGTCCCCGTCGGCACGCTGGGCTTCGAGATCGGGCGCAGGCTGCGAAAGATCGGCTGGCACGCCTCGGATACGCGCGAGCTGGCCTTCACCAACTGCCGGGTACCGGCGGCCAACCTGCTGGGCGATCTCGGCAAGGGGTTCAATCAGTTCCTGGCCCAGCTCGACGACGGGCGGATCGCGATCGCCGCGCTCGCTGTCGGGCAGTCCCAGGGGTGCCTGGACGCCTGCCTGTCCTATGTGAAGGACCGCAAGCAATTCGGCAAGCCGATCGGTGAGTTTCAGGCCATCCAGTTCAAGCTCGCCGACATGGCCACCCAGATCCATCACGCCCGCCTCGCCGTCTATCACGCCGGGCGCCTGCGCCAGGAAGGAAGGCCCTTCAAGACCGAGGCGTCGATGGTGAAGCTCTTCGCCACGGAGATGGCCGTGGACATCGCGCGGGAGGCCGTCCAGGTGCATGGGGGGTACGGGTACATCGAGGAGACCCCGGTAGCGCGCTTCTACCGCGACGCCAAGGTGCTGGAGATCGGCGAAGGCACCAGCGAGATCCAGCGGATCATCATCGCCCGCCAGCTGGGCCTGGACGTCCGCCTCCGCCCCGAACAGTCGCCCTAGATCTGCCTTCAGATTCTTGTAGAGATCTTCTGCGCTGCCGCGTCTGAATCCCTGAAGGCGCCCACAGGGGGCGCCAAGAGCAAGGGAGACAGCGATGCGCAAGACGATCGCAAAGGCAGCGGCTGCGGGGCTCCTCGGCCTCCTCAGCCTCGGGATAGGCGCTGAAGCAAGGGCCGACACCAACGTCCAGGCCTCGAACTCATGCGAGGACTGCGAAGTGGAGACGGGCAACGCCACCTCGGGCAACTCGGCAGTGACCTTCACCGGCCAGGCGAACGGCGGCGGCATCAACGCCCAGAAGGGCAACAACGAGACGGAAGCCGACCAGGACGCGCAGTCCACTTCCGGCGACGGTGTCACGGGCCAGGTCATCGGCTCGGCCGGCTCCGGGGACACGACGATCGTGGCCTCCAACTCCGGCAAGGACAACAAGGTCACCACCGGCGACGCGAACGCCGGGAACGGCCTGGTCTCCTTCACCGGCCAGGCCAACGGCGGCGGCATCAACTTCCAGGACGGCGACAACGAGACGGACAGCTCGCAGGCCGCCGACTCGACCACCGGCGACGGCGTCACCGGCCAGGTGATCGGGGTCCTCTAAGAACCCTCCGCACCACCAGCCCAAAAAGAAGAAGCGCCCCCTCGGGGGCGCTTCTTCTTGTGCGTCGAAGTCTTCAGGCGCTCTTGGGGAGCATGCGGGTCATCTTCGTCCCGCAGACAGGGCACGCGCCCTGGGCCGCCTTGGAGCCGTTCTTGAGCTCCTTGACGTTTCCCTCGAACGACCGCTTCTCGCGGCACTTCACGCAGTAACCCTCGTAGGAAGCCATTTACAAGCTCCTTTCTCTGCGGGGGTTACCCCATTCTGGCCGCGCTCAGGCGGTGAGGGTGGGAATGTTACGCCTGAGACCCGCGTTTCGTGGCAGGATTCCCACTCTACGTCGGTGTCAGGCGTAAATCGTCACCCAGATGACGCCCGAGCCACCCACGCCAGGCGCGTTTTCAGATATTTCGCAGCTCGACGTCGGTCGCGAGGGTTAGAGGCCCTCCCGAGAAAACGACCGGCTCCAGCGCGATCGCCACGCGTACCGAGGATGGATCGGCGGGCGGCGCCGTGAGCGTGCAGTCGGGTGGGTCGTAGCAGAAGACCTCGGTGCTCGTGACGCGCTCGGCCAGCGGGCCGGGCGTTCCGCCGTCGATCGACCGCGTCAGCGTCCCGCCTGAAAGCTGATAGATGACGCGGCGGTCTACCCCGCCCACGATCGTGGTCATGTCGAGCTTGGTCTTGGACGAGGCCGGGTCGATCGACAGGGCCTGCCGGACGTCCTTGGTGATGCGGGTCATGGCTCCGCGGAGGTCGACCAGGGCGTCGTGGCGCACCTGGTTGGCCCGCTCGGTCCGGGTGCCCGAGTCGAGCAGGGAGAGAACGGGCAGCAAAAGGATCATGAAGATGGCCGTAGCCACCATGAGCTCGATGACCGTGACGCCCTCCTCTCGCCGGAGGCGGCTCGTCACGGCGGGATCTCCTCCCAGCGTGCGATCTCCCACGTGGTCGGACCGAAGCCGACCGTGCGCTGAACGCGCGGATCGACGTTCAGCTCCTGGTTGTTCTTGATGAGGATCCCCTCGCTCACCACGGTGCCGCACATCTCGTTGTTGTTCTTGACGGCGACGGGCCCGTTGTCGGCGTAGAGGAGGACGGCCACGCGGCAGTCCGGGTCGAAGTTGTTCTTAGCGTGGATGGCGCATTCGCTCGAGTCGTGATTCACATCGCATCCCGTCGAGATCGGCGCCTGGTAATGGGACACGACGACGAACTTCGCGCTGTCCGCCACTCCGTCGTCGCCTATGCCGTTAGTGAACACCGGAGCGTTGGTCACGATCGTGGTGTCCCCGATCAGATTGGCCCCGCTGAGGTTGATCCGATTTGCCTGCGATGGAGCCGGCTCGGTCACCACTAGCACGCCCTCGATGTTTCCGGATTGGCCCGTGAGCCACGTCTGGAACGCATCCACGCTGGCGAACTCCAGGTAGTCGTCGGGGTCGTCTGGGTTGTCGAAGGTCCCCACGAAGGGGTTGAACTCCGGCAACGGGCGCGGGGCCGGCGCCGCGGTGCAGGTATGCAGAGCTATCGTGCCACCCACCGAGCCGCCGCCCAGTCGTTCTCCGAGCGTGGTGAGGTCGCCGCCGATGCTCGAGCCGCTGGACATGACCACGTCGTAGTTCTCGTGCGTCTCCCCGTCACATGTCTCCGGATCGGCCGGCGCGGTCACCGACGCCTTGGCCCAGCCGCCGATGATCGAGTTCTGGCCTACGTCGATCGCCCAAGTGCCGTCGGCGTTGTAGCCACCGGACCAAACGTTGCCGCCGACGCGGCCATTCCCCTCCAGCTGGAACCAGCTCTGCGCGGCCGTCACGGAGCCGTTGTGGTTGACTCCCTGCCGGATGAGGACGCTGTCGTTGGCCCATATGTCCCCGGCGAGGATGTCGTTGTTCTTGAGCTCGATGGACGTCGACGAGAACAGCGCGAGGAGCTCACCGGGGAAAAGCTCGGGCGGCGCGAAGGTCACATTGATCCTTCGATCCCGGCCGAGGCTGGAACCGCCCACCGACCCCGTCGAGTCGATGATGAAGCCGTCGTTTCCCATCCGGGTCACATCGACGCTGTAGTCACCTTCCGCTGTCGATCCCGCGAACGAGAACGAATCGACGAACGTGTTCGAGGCGGACTGCGCGTCGATCCTCGAGATGGCCTGATGCACGCCGGCCTCGGAGACGTTGAGAGCCTGCTCGGAGTTGCGGTCGCGGGTCGAAGATGTGTTTGCGTGCTGACCGGTCGTCATCGCAAGTGATGTAAGTGCGCCGATCAACATCGACACGATCACGACCGTGATCAGGATGTTGCCGGTCTCATCCGATCGAAGAGATCGGCTAGCAGCTGTTCTTCGAGAACGAAAGCGCATTGGAGTCCTCCGATTCGTTGCCCGCCTTGTCGTACGAGCGGACGACGTACTGAACTGAGTTGAGGTTCTTACGTGTGGTGTCCGACGCCGAGACCGTCCCGGTGGTCGCTACCGCCTGGTAAGCCGCTTGCTCGATGCTTCGGTACAGGCGGTATCCGAGGAAGTTCGTGTCACTGGCTCCGTTCCACGTCAGCGTGACCGTGCGGTCTTGGCCGCTGAGAGAACAGTTGACCTCCCTCAGATCTCCCGGCGTGGTCGGCTTCGTCTCGTCGAGGACCAGCTCGTCGGTCATGGGCGACGAGGTGTTGCCGGCGCCGTCGCGGAAGCGTGCGTGAAACGTCTTCGAGCCGTCCACCCCGGGGATCGTCCAAGTGATGGACGTCGGCTCGCCCGAGAGCACGGTCGCCGTCGGGGTGAAGTTGCTGCCGTCGTTCGACAGCTCGGCCACGATATCGGCGCAGGGATCGGTAGCCGTGAGCCCCACCTGAACCGTCGTCGTGTTGGTGTAGCCCTGTTCGGCCCCCGCTCCGGAAAGGAGCTCGAACGTTCCGACCGGCGGGCTGGTGTCCCCGGGACAAGAACCGGGGTCGGCGGTCGGCGGCGGCGCGGACGGCGTTGGGGAGGGGCCGGCCGTCGGTGAGGGAGCCGGCGTCGGCACGGAAACGGTTCCGTCGCTGACGAACGTCGAGAAGAACACCCGCCGGGTGGACCCGGACTGCACGGGGAACTTCCACGTCACGATCGCGATCACGCGTTTGTAGTCCTGAGTGCCGGCGATCGTGGCGTCGTCGACCCAGCTCACGTACTGGTGGACGGAGAACTCGGTGTTTCCGAGCGTGAACGGGTCGTCGAGATGCTTGAGCGCGCCGTCGACGGTGTCGACGATCAGGGGCTCGGTCGGCCCTTCCTCGACCATGTAGCTCGCGTTATCGGTGGTCACACGATTGTCGGGATGGTCGGGGTCTGAGTTGTGCGTCGGTTGCTCGTACGTGGCGACGCGCTCGTACGGGATGCTGCGAGCGCGCTCGAGCCTCTCCTGGGCAACGGCCGAGGCGGAGGAGCGCTGGCGCGCGTGGCCGACGAGCTGCATCCCCGATCCCATGGATCCGATCACGCCGATCACGGCAACCGACATCACGAGCGCGGCAACCGCCACCTCGACGAGGTGTGATCCACGCTCATCGGCGCCGAGCAGGCGAAGGCGTACGAAAATATGTGCGCCCCGAAGACGCATTCCCATCCCTTCGATAAAAGAGGACCTCTTGAATCGGTCATCGGAGTGATGACCGGGGCCCAGCACCCATCCGCGGACTGAGGGCGCGTCACCCATATGGGTGACGGCGCTCAGCCAAAGAGGGGACGGAAATGAAAGAGGCGGCCCGAAGGCCGCCTCTTTGTCTTTGCTAGGGCCGTGTCTAGGCTGTGGCTCCCGCCCGTGGAAGCTTGCGGTACAGAACGAAGAGCCCGACGGCGAAAACTGCTGCCAGACCCAGGATCAGAACGCTCGAGCTCATGCCCGAGGCCGGGATCGAGTCCTCGACCGTGCCCATGGCGGGAAGGTCGAGCTGCGAAACGATGCCGTCCTGCGCAGCGTTCGCTCCCTCATCGGCCGCAGTCGCAGCCGATGACGAGCCGCCGCCGCCGCCGGAGCTGCTGCTGCCGGAGCCCGATCCACTGCTCTGGGATCCGCCGGCGGTGCTTCCTCCACTGACGGCGCCCTGGACGACACCGACGCTGCCGCCGCCGCCCGTGCTGATGGACGCGCTGGACGACGAGCTGCCGGTCGAGGCGCTCGAGCCGCCCGCCGAGGACGAGTTCGAGGCATTCCCACTTTGCCCAAGAGCCGGACCGGCTAAGGCGAGCATTCCCAATGACATGACCGCTAGAGCGCGCAGACGCATTGATCCTCCAAAGGGCTTGATGGGCTTTGACGTCAGACTACTCCAGCAATCAAGGGCGGCAAACGCTTCAGGAAAATCCCCCCTGACCTGCGCATAGGCGCTGGCCGGCCTCAGGGATGAAGCGCACGGGCCACCCGACCGGGAATGTCTTTTCCCAGCTTTTCGCAGATCCAAGCGCTCGTTTCGGCGACCTTCCGGACATTCACGCCGGTTTCGATCCCCAGGCCGTCGAGCATCCAGACGAGATCCTCGGTGGCCAGGTTCCCGGTTGCGCTGTGCGCGAAGGGGCAGCCGCCCAGGCCACCTGCGCTCGAGTCCACGACAGTTATCCCGCATTCGAGGGCGGCCATAACGTTGGCCAATCCCTGACCATACGTGTCGTGGAAGTGGACGGCGAGCCGGGAGGGTTCGACGTCCGCGTTAGAGAACGCCTCGATCAGATCTTGAACGCGTCCTGCCGTGCCGACACCGATCGTGTCCCCTAAAGAGAGCTCGAAGCACCCGAGGCCGAGCAGTCGCTCGCTCTGCCGGACTACGTCGCCGGGATCGACGTCGCCTTCCCATGGATCTCCGAGGACCATCGAGAGATATCCGCGGACGCGCAGGCCCGATTCGATGGCGCGCTTGGTGACGGGACGGAACATCTCGATCGCTTCTTCCTTGGAACGATTGAGGTTGCGCTGCGAGAACGATTCCGTTGCCGACGCGAAGATCGCGACCTCGTCCGCTCCCGCGTCTATCGCACGCTCGAGTCCGCGCTCATTGGGAACCAGGACGGGGTAGCGCACGCCGGGCTTTCGGTCGAGCTTGGAGAGCACCTCACCGGCGTCGGCGAGCTGCGGCACCCATTTCGGATTCACGAACGACGTCGCCTCGATCACGTCGAGGCCCGTGGAACCAAGACGCTCGATGAACTCGATCTTGACCGCGGTCGGAACGATCTCCCGCTCGTTCTGTAGGCCATCGCGCGGACCCACTTCGACGACCTCGACGCGGTCAGGGAGCCGACTGCGAAGGGGCGCGGTCACGAGGCCATGCTACGTAGACGGGTCGGGCTCGAAGTCGACGAGCGCCTGTCCGCGCTCTACTTGATCACCAGCCGCGCACAGCACCGCGCGGATCACTCCTTCGACGGGTGCCCGGATGGCGTGCTCCATCTTCATAGCTTCCACGACGACGATCTCGTCGCCCGTCGCTACGCGCTGTCCCGCATCGACGTGTACAGCGATGACCTGTCCGGGCAGCGGGGATTCGAGTCGCGGAGCCGCCGCGGTCGGCCGGCGCTGCGCGGGACCGACCGCGATCTCGTACTGGTCCCCGTCCCACACGAGCCAGCCTTCCGGAGTGCGAGCGGCAGCCGCCCGCCGGCCGTCGACCGTCCAACCGTGACAGTCGTCGGAGCGAGCGAGTTCGTGTGGCCCGACCGAGTACGGTCCGGTGCCGGCCACGCGCACCAGAACCTCGGCTCCCTCGGGACGGACGACGACTAAGGTTGCCGCCTCGTGCCCACCGCGCCACGATCCAAGACTGACCCACGGCTCGGACGTCTTACGCTCTCGCGGCGCGCCGACCTCCGCCGCCGCGGCAACCGCTACCGCGCGGTCGTCGGAGTTAGTCGCGACTGCGTGGCGCTGCCAGTGGCGGTAAGCGGGCTCGAGCCAGTCGGTGGTGACGGCACCACGCCGCACGACGTCGTCGCCGACAACCGCACGCAGGAAGGCGAGATTCGTCCGTGGGCCGAGGATTTCGGTCGAAACCAGCGTCTGCGTGAGCTCGCGGAGAGCTTCGTCGCGATCTTCCGCGTGGACGACGATCTTCGCAAGCAACGGGTCGTAGTGGGGCGAGACGACTGTCCCCTCTTCGATCCCGCTGTCGACACGAGCCGTAGCGGGCCACCGAACATGCTCGACACGACCGGCTTGAGGAAGGAAACCGCCGTCGTTGGGATCCTCGGCGTACACCCGCACCTCGACGGCGTGACCTTCGTGCCGGACCTCATCCTGCGCGAACGGGAGCTGCTCTCCCATCGCGATGCGCAGCTGCAGCTCGACCAGGTCGAGACCGGTGACGGCCTCCGTAACCGCGTGTTCGACCTGAAGCCGCGCGTTCATCTCGATGAAGCCGAACTCACCGTCCCGAACGAGCAGGAACTCGCACGTGCCCGCTCCGACGTAGCCGCCGGCTCGAGCGAACGCTACGGCCGCATCGCACAACCGGCTCCGTGTCCCTTGATCAAGGTTGGGTGCGGGCGACTCCTCGAGGATCTTCTGATGACGGCGCTGGAGCGAACAGTCGCGCTCACCGAGATGGACGACGTTGCTAAAAGCGTCGACGAGCACCTGCACCTCGACGTGCCGGGGATGCTCGATGTACCTCTCGAGGATCAACCGGTCGTCGTCGAAAGCAGCGCGCGCGATGCGCCGGGCCGTGGCAACAGCGTCGTCGATGTCGCCCGGTGAGTCGACGAAGGACATCCCTTTTCCCCCGCCGCCCCCGGCCGGCTTGATCAAGACGGGGAAGCCGATCTCCTCGGCCGCCTTTCGGATCGTTTCGTCGGACTGGTCCGCGCCGGCGAAGCCGCGCAGCACCGGTACGCCCGCGGTTTCGGCGAGCTCGCGTGCGGCGGCTTTGTCGCCGACGCGCGCGAGCACGTCGGCCGGGGGGCCCACGAACGTAAGCCCCCCGGCTTCGCACGCGCGTGCGAAGCGATCGTCCTCGGCCAGGAAGCCGTAACCGGGATGGACGAGATCCGCGCGAGCGTCCCGGGCGGCTTGAAGGATCCGATCGCGGTCGAGATAGCTCTGGGTCGCGGGAGCCGGGCCGATGTGAACTGCGGTGTCCGCCGCCCGCATATGCGGCGCGTCGGCGTCGGCGTCGGAGTACACCGCGACCGTTCGCATACCCATCCGCTTCGCTGTTCGAAATATGCGGATCGCGATTTCACCGCGATTGGCGACGAGAAGCGTCGGCATGTTGGAGACGTTACAGGTCGTCCGACGTAAGCTGACCCTCGTACGGCCCCTGCCCGGTAAGGGTGTTGGCTCCACACCGGGCGGCAAGCGCGAGGGATTCTTCGACTGTTCGTCCGGAGCCAAGACCGAAGGTCAGACCGGCGGCGAACGAGTCACCCGCTCCGTACGCACAAACGATCGGCCCCGAGGGCTGCACTCCATCGAACGAACTCCACCGGCCGTCCGGGACGAGGTACCGGCCCCCGTCCTTCCCGAGCGTGTTCACGATGAGCCCAGGATCCGGTGTTGTCTTTGCGTAACTCTCGCTCGGGTCGCGTCCGCTTCCAACGGCTGCGTCCAGAAACTCACCGACTCGGGCGATGCGTTCGGCCTCCCGGGTCGTTGCAACCAACACCTTTGCTTTCCGCGACATCCTCAGAGCCTCGTCGTCGCCTGCGGTAAAGAACAAGGCGTCGACGTCGGCGAGCTCGTCCCACGGTAAGGGATCGGACGCGCGTGGGCCCAAGCGCTCGCCCATCACCGTGATCGTGCGCTCTCCGAAGCCGTCGACATGAGTGAAGGCGCGGCGTTGCGCTTCGTCGCGAAAGACGGATTCAACGTCAACACCGAGTCCTTGAAGCTCGCTCTTGGCGCGACGTCCAAGGGCATCGTCGCCGAACGCTGTGTAGAACATGCAATTGCCGGCAAGCTTGAGGAGTTGAACGGCGGCAACGGCTCCGCCTCCCGCCGGCAGCTCGAAGACGTCTTCGGCATGCACGATCTCTCCCGGTTGCGGGACATGATCGACACGCGCGAAGGTGACCCACTCGACGTGACCGACGACGGCCGTCTTCAATCGGTGACGGGCTCCGGTGCCGTCTCTCCTTCGAGCAGGATCCCGCCGACCGGCGCGAGGATGCGATCGGTCACCGTTCTCAGGATCTCGATGCGCTCCTCCAACGGCACGCTGCCGTCGAGGACGGTCCTCGCATCGGCTGCGATGTCCGGCGCATGTTCGGCGACTTGCTGCAGAAGGTGCTTCGCTTTTGGCGGACGGCGACCTTCGCACAAGAACATAGCCTCGAGTGCTTCGCGTAGTGCTACGGAGAGCTGGAGCGATGCGGCCTGGGGATCGACGTCCATCAGGTCCTCGGCGTCCCGAAGGGCGTCCGATGGTTTGTAGCGCACGAAGTACTGGTCGGTCGGCGGAACCGGAGGCCGGCTCGCTATCTGACGAGCCTCGGCCTGCAGCTCCGTGAGTAGTCCCTGAGGGTCGTGCACGATGCGCCCACGCGCGAACATCTCGATCGTGGAGTTGTAGGAGCGCTTCAGTTTCTTCCGGATCTGCTCCAGCGGGTTGATGAAGAGCTCGACCTCAACTCCTTCGACAACGACGTTGCGACGCTGGCGCCAGGGATGGGCGATGAGAACGAAGAGATCCAGGTCGCTGGTCTTCATGGGAGTGCCGTATGCGGCCGAACCGGCGAAGAGCAAACCTAGGAGGTCGTTTCCGAACTCTTGCTTCAGCTGCTCGGAAACGACGGCGAGCGCGAGTTCGTATCGTTCTCTCGTCACATCCGGAAAACGCCGTAGCGCGGTTCTGCCATCGGCGCGTTGTAGGCGGCTGAGATCCCGAGAGCCAAGACGGTCCGGGTGTCGAGCGGATCGATCACTCCGTCGTCCCACAACCGGGCCGTCGAGTAGTACGGATTCCCCTGAGCTTCATATTGATCGCGTAGTTCCGTCTTGAACGATTGCTCCGCCTCCTCCGAGGAGAATTCGCCGCGGACGATGGCGAGCACGGTGGCGGCCTGCTCTCCGCCCATGACAGAGATGCGAGCGTTGGGCCACATCCACAGGAACCGCGGGTCGTAGGCGCGGCCGCACATCGCGTAGTTCCCCGCACCGAATGAGCCGCCGATGATGACGGTGAACTTGGGAACGACCGCGCAGGATACAGCCGTGACCATCTTGGCCCCGTCCTTCGCGATACCCCCCGCTTCGTAGTCCTTACCGACCATGAACCCCGTGATGTTCTGGAGGAAGACCAGCGGGATCCGTCGCTGATCGCAGAGCTCGATGAAGTGAGCTCCCTTGAGTGCGGACTCGCTGAACAGGATGCCGTTGTTAGCGATCACGCCAACGGGGAAACCGTGAAGGTGCGCGAACCCGCACACCAGGGTGTCGCCGTAGAGCTGCTTGAACTCGTGGAAGCGCGATCCGTCCACGATGCGCGCGATGACCTCGCGCACGTCGTACGGAACGCGTGGATCGGTTGGCACGATCCCGTACAGCTCACTCGGGTCGTACTTCGGTTCTTCCGGTTCCCGGATGTCGCCCGGCGGCGTCTTGCGGCGGTTGAGGTTCGAAACGATCTCACGGACGATCTCCAGCGCGTGAGTGTCGTCGAGAGCGTAGTGATCGACCACTCCCGAGATGCGGGCGTGAAGGTCGGCGCCGCCGAGCTCTTCCTCCGTCACCTCTTCACCGATGGCAGCTTTCACGAGTGGTGGTCCGCCGAGGTAGATCGTGCCCTGGCCCTTGACGATCACAGTTTCGTCCGACATGGCCGGCACGTAGGCGCCGCCGGCCGTGCACATCCCGAGGACGGCGGCGACCTGAGGTATGCCGCGCGCCGACATCGTGGCTTGGTTGAAGAAGATGCGGCCGAAGTGATCCCGGTCGGGGAACACCGAATCTTGAAGAGGGAGGAAGGCTCCGCCCGAATCCACCAGGTAGATGCAGGGCAGGTTGTTGTGCAGGGCGACCTCTTGCGCACGCAGGTGCTTTCGAACGGTGATCGGGAAGTACGTGCCGCCCTTGACCGTGGCGTCGTTGCAGACGATCACGCACTCCGTGCCGGAGACGCGGCCGATGCCGGTGATGATCCCGGCGCCCGGCGCCTCGTCGTCGTACATGCCGTGAGCGGCCAGGGCCGAGAGCTCGAGGAACGGGGTACCGGGATCGAGGACGCGCTCGACGCGTTCGCGCGGCAGCATCTTCCCTCGCGAGAGATGCTTTTCGCGCGCGCGCTCGGGACCCCCCTGCGCGGCCGTCGCGACCCGAGCCCTCAGGTCCGCAACGAGCGCTTCCATCGCGGCGCGCCGAGACTTTGATTCCTCGGTGGAGGGAACGAAGGTCGTGTCGAGCACCGGCGCCATGGTGGCGAAATGCTACTGCGATAGGTCGTGCCATCATCTTGAGGGATGGGTACGTCGATCGAGGATCTCGTTCAACAGGGCCACGATGCCTTGAAGCGAGGCGACGGTGCGTCGGCTCGTTTCGCCTTCTCGTCGGCACTCGAGCAAGCCTCCACCGGGGAGATCCTCCAGGGCTTGGGCGACGCCGAGTACCTCGAGCACGCCTACGGCGCGACACTCGAGCTCTACGAGAAGGCGTACTCCGCCTACCGGGACGAGGGCAAGGCGCTCGGCGCGATCCGCACGGCACGTGAGCTCGCCTTCCTTCACGGATCGTTGCGCGGTGACGGCGCCGTGATGAGCGGTTGGATGGGCCGGGCTCAGACGCTCCTCGAAGAGGTCGAGGACAGCTCGGAGCGTGGCTGGATCGCGCTGAACCGCGGGATGTTCGAAGGGCACCGTCCGACGAAGGAGCGCCTCTTCCGCGAAGCATTCGAGATAGCCCGGCAACACCAGGACAGCGATCTCGAGTTCACCACCCTGGCCTACCTCGGCGCTTCGCTGGTGCACAGCGACCGGACAGAAGAGGGGATGATGCTCCTGGACGAGGCGCTGGCCGCCGTCGCCGGCGGCGAAGTCACGTACTTCAGTCCCCTCTCGGAGATCTTCTGTCAGCTCCTATCCGCTTGCGAGTACGCGTGCGACGTCATCCGGGCCGACCAATGGATCCGGGTCGGGGTAGAAGTCGCCGCGCGCCGGAACCTGCCGGTGGTCACAGCCTTCTGCCGTACGCACTACGGCGGAGTCCTAACCGCGGCCGGACGCTGGCCGGAGGCGGATGCGGCCCTGTCCGAAGCGTCGCGCATCTGGGGCGCCAGCTTCACCTACCTGCGCTGGACGGCCCTGGTGCGACTGGCCGATCTTCGCGTTCGTCAAGGACGGTTCGAAGAAGCCGAACAGCTCTTGGACGGTCTATCGGGTTACACCGAGGCAGCCCGGCCACTTGCGTCCGTCCATCTGGCAAAAGGCGAGACGGCCCTGGCGGCGGACACGCTCGAGCGCGCGCTCGAAGAGCTCGGTCGGGAAGGGATGGGTGCCGTACCACTGCTGTCGTTGCTCGTGGACGTAGAGCTCACCCGCGGCGACGTCGATCGGGCCGGCCGGGTCGTCGACCAACTAGAGGCGATCGCATCTCGCAACGCTAGTCCCTACCTGCGGGCCACGGCTGCTCTGGCCCGGGGCCGGGTCTTGCTCGCCGGCGGCCTCGGCGATCCCTCGGCCTGTCTGCGCGAAGCGCTATCCGGATTCACCAAGGCCAATCTCCCGATGGAGCTGGCCCGGGCCCGGATGGATCTGGCCCGGGCGTTGACCGAAGAGCGCCCCGAGGTAGCGATCGCCGAGGCCGAAGCGGCGCTCGAGGCCTTCGACCGCCTTCAAGCTGCCCGGGACGCCGACGCCGCCGCGGCGCTGGTGCGGTCGCTCGGCGGAACGGCGCGAACCGGGCCCAAGGGCGGTGACACTTTGACCAAGCGAGAGGCGCAGGTCCTGGAGCTCATCGGCCACGGCTTCTCGAACCCTGAGATCGCCGACCGTCTGTTCATCAGCCGCAAGACGGTCGAGCACCATGTGGGCAACGTCTTGTCGAAGCTCCGCTTGCGAAGCCGGGCCGAGGCGGCGGCCTACGCCGCCCGGGAAAAGATCAGCCCGTAAATAGGGGAGCTCCCGGAGGCTTCGGCGACACATCCGAGCCATCCTTCGTGTGTCGGATCGATCAAGGGATGGTTATGGCTGACAACAAGTACGACGCGATCGTGGTCGGAGCGCGCTGCGCCGGATCACCAACGGCGATGCTCCTGGCCCAGAAGGGCTACAAGGTCCTGGTCGTGGACCGGGCAACCTTCCCGAGCGACACGCTGTCGACGCAACTGATCCACGCCCCGGGGGTCGCCGCCCTGCGGCGCTGGGGGCTGCTCGATCGCCTCGCAGCCACGGGCTGTCCGCCCATAGACACCTACACCCTCGACTTCGGCCCGATCACCATCGCAGGCACGCCGCGTCCTTCGGAGGGATCGTCCACGGCGTACTCGCCGCGGCGTACGGTCCTCGACAAGCTGCTCGTCGATGCCGCCGCCCAAGCAGGGGCCGAGGTGCGAGAGGCCTTCACCGTCGACGAGATCCTCTTCCAGGACGGAGCAGTGACCGGCATCCGCGGCCATTCACGGGACGGCGGTAGCGTCACCGAACACGCCCGGGTCGTCATCGGGGCCGACGGCCGCCACTCACGAGTGGCGGAAGCCGTGCAGCCGGAGGAGTACAACGTCAGACCGCGGCTCCAGCAGACCTATTACTCGTACTGGAGCGGCCTCGACATCCACGGGTTGAAGGTGCACATCCGGCCCGACCGTGGCTTCGGGAGGATGCCGACCCACGACGGACTCACGCTGATCGTCGGCGGCTGGCCCATCGCGGAACAGGAGGCAAACAAGAAGGACGTCGAGGGCAACTTCATGAAGATGCTGGAGATGGCCCCGGAGTTCGCCGAGCAGGTTCGAGCAGGCAAACGCGAAGAGCGCTTCAGTGGCGGATCGAACCTCAACTTCTTCCGCAAGCGCTCCGGCGACGGCTGGGTCCTCGTCGGCGACGCCGCGTACGAGAAGGACAACATCACGGCGCAGGGCATCAGCGACGCGTTCTGCGATGCGGAGCTCTGCACCAACGCTCTGGATGAGGCCTTCAGCCGAGCTCGCTCGTTCGACGATGCCATGGCCGACTACCAGCGCACCCGCGACGAGCAAGCGATGCCGATCTTCGACTTCACCTGCCAGATGGCGACGTTGGAACCGCCTCCGCCGGAGATGCAGCAGCTACTCGGCGCGGTGCAGGGAAACACCGACGCGATGGACGACTTCGTGAGCCTCCTGGCCGGGACCGTGTCGCCGGTTGAGTTCTTCGCCGAGGAGAACGTCGGTAAGATCATGGCCGCGGCGGGCGCGGCTGCGACGACGTAGCGAAAGGAGCGAACAATGTCCCTACCGCAAACCACAACCGGCTACGGATTGGGTCCCGGCGAGGGCGACGCCTTGTGGTTCAACGGAGGGCTCGGCGTCCTCAAGGCGACGAGCGAGCAAACCGAAGGGCGCTTCGCCGCGATGGAGATACTGGCGCCCAAGGGATTCGCCGCACCCCTGCATATCCACCGAAACGAAGACGAGTTCTTCGTGGTCCTGTCCGGCGAGGTGCGGGTGCAGCATGGGGACTCGGTCATCGAAGCGGTCGGCGGCTCGATCGTCTACGGTCCTCGTAACGTTGCGCACTCGTTCCACGTCGACTCGGAGGAAGCCCGGCTGCTCTTGTTCTTTGGTCCCGCGGGTGTAGAAGGGTTCTTCCGCGACGCCGGGAAACCGGCTGGCTCTCTTGGACTGCCGCCCGCCGACGAGAAGTTCCTGGACAGAGAAGCGCTGATGGAGATCGGTAACCGCTATCACCAAGAGTTCGTTGGGCCACCCCTTCCGCCGAAGAGCTGACCCTTCGGGCCGGCAACTCGCGTTCTAGCGGAAACCTAGGCCCGTGGCGCCTCCGGGCGGTCGCCCGACCTGAACCGCTCGAGCCCTTCGGCCATCTCTTCGACGCCGACGGTCTTCTCACCACGCCGGGCCTCGGCCTCGATTCCGTCGAGAGTAAGCGCGCTCTCGCGGTCTGCAACCAGGGACGACTGCGGATATTCCGCGATCCTGGCTGCGAGCTCGAGAGCGCGCTCGAGCGCTTTGCCCGGCTGGACCAACTCCTGCACCAGGCCTATGCGCAGCGCCGTCTGCGCGTCGATGCGTGCGCCCGTTTCGATCAGATAGAGCGCGTTGCCGCCACCGACGATCTTCGGTAGGCGCTGCGTTCCGCCGTCGATGAGAGGAACGCCCCAGCGGCGATTGAGCACGCCGAATTCGGCGGCCTCGTCGGCTATGCGGAAGTCGCACCAGCACGCGAGCTCGAGTCCCCCGGCGAAGCAGTACCCGTTGATCGCGGCGATCGTCGGTTTTGAGACCTCGAGTCGGGACATGCCCATCGGCCCGGCCTCGCGGAACCGGGGCGGATTCTTGAGGTCGGCGCCCGAGCAGAACGACTTTCCTCCCGCGCCGGTCAGCACGAGCACACGGCTCTCGTCCGAGGCGTCGAAGGTGCGAACGGCCGATTCGAGAGCGTCGGCCGTTTCGGTGTCGACGCAGTTGTGGACGTCGGGACGATCGATCGTGAGGACGCAGACCGAGCCGGCCTCGAATTCGACCTTGGCCATCAGTAGTGGCCCAGGAGCGCGCGATCCCTCGCCGTGTGTTCGAAGTACTTGAACACGGCCAACCCGCCGGTGAAATAGACGAACGAGTGCGCAAGGAGAAAGAGAAGGTCCGTACCGACCATGTCGAAGATGCGGTTCTCGTCCACCATCACTTGCTTGATCAAATGTGCTCCCCAGGCCAACGGCATGAACTTTACCCACGTCCAAGTCCCGACGGGCGCGATAACCAACGCGATCACGACCACTTGAAAGATCTGGAGCGGCTGCTGGACGCGCTTGAACACGATCGCCAAACCGCCGAGAACGAAACCGAACCCGATTATTCCAAGGAGGGTTACAGCGAGCAGCGGAACGATACTCACGAGGTCGATGTTCAGCCATCGACCCGTCGTCGCCATCATCACCGTGAGCAAGCCGGCAACGATCGTCACTTGAACGACCAACCCGGTTAGCGCACGCGCGACGAGCACCCGTGGGAGCCCGAAGGCCGACATACCGAGCTGCTCGAGGGTTCCCAACTGCGCCTCCTGGATCAGCTCGAAGGTCACGGCCCCTAATGAGAAGATGACCAGCGCCCAGAGCGCGTACGAAACCACGACGCCGGAGAGTGTGTCCCCGAACCCCGGAGTGTTGCCACCGAAGAGCTTCGCACCGAGAAAGATGATGACGAAGAAGCCGTAGATGGACACGACGCCCGCGGCCGTGTCGAACCAGTACCGTCGGGCTTCGATCAGTGTCCGCCGCAAGGAAGCTCCGTAGAGAGTCGCGGTCTTCAACTGCGGACCTCGCCACGCAAGATCCTCAAGAAGATCTCCTCGAGATCCGGGTCACGACGGTCGATCGAGTCAATCAAACATTGCCGGCTTCGCAACAGATCCACCAATTCGTAAAGCCGTTCGGCATCGAGGAGCTCGACATCGATCGTGGCGACACCGTCGTCCGAACTGATCTCGATTTTGTCGAAAGCCGACGCAAGAGCGTCTCTGAGCGCTCCGTCGACTTCGCCCCGGACCACGAAGCGATAGGCGCGCGCCTGGAAAAGCGCCAACAGGTTCGAAACCCGGTCGGAGGTGACGATGCGTCCGTTGTTGATGACTATGACCCGATCACAGACGTCTTGGACTACGTCCATATCGTGGCTCGACAGCAGGATCGTCCGGCCGGCGTTGCCGGCCATATCGCGAAGCATCGCTCTCAGCTCATGCGACGTTTCGACATCCAGGCCGAGGGTGGGTTCGTCGAGGAGAAGGATCGGAGTCTGCTTGACGAAGGCGCAGGCGACGGCCAGCTTCTGTTGCATGCCGCGCGAAAGGGTCCTCGATTCGACGTCACGTTGGTCCTCGAGATTGAACCGCTCGAGCAGCTCGTCCAACAGTGCACCGACCGAACGTCGTGGGATCCCATGCAGCGCGGCGAAGAACTCGAGGTTCTCGCGCGGCGTCAGCCGCCAGTAGACGTTCCGGTTGCCCTCCAGCACCGCGGCCAGCTTGGCTACGGCTGCGCGCGGTTCGTCGACGGCATTGGCTCCGTCGACGAATACCTTGCCTGACGTTGGCGTGACGAGTGTGCACAGGCACTTGATGGTCGTCGTCTTTCCGGCGCCGTTCGGTCCGAGAAGGCCGACGATCTCACCGCGCTCGACGGAGAACGAGGCGTCGTCCACCGCCTTGATCTCTCCCCGCCGGCGGCTCCGGTACGTCTTGATGAGGTGCTCGACCTCGAGGACGCTCCCCGCTTCCACGCGAACACGTTATATCGCGTTTGGCACTGTCGGCTAGCGGGTGGCCTTCCAGGTGTCCCAGTAGGTGACCTCGCGCCCCGGTCGGCGCTTGGCCGGCTGGAAGTCCGTGCCTTTCGTGTAGGCGACCGGGATCAAGGCTGCCTGCTGAACGGTTTCGGGGATCCCGAGCAGCTCGGACGCATCGTCGTGGAAAGCGAGGTGCAGCGTCGTAAGCACCGACCCCAGGCCGCGGCTTCTCAGCGCGAGCTGGAACGACCACACGGCGGGGAATATCGAACCCATCATCGAAGCCGCGATCCAGCTAGGGATGCCGTCCGGGAGCTTTCCCAAAAGACACGGGATCACGTGGACCGGAACCCTCTCGAGGTTGTTCGCCAGATAGTCGGCCGAGCTATAGACGCGTTGCTGCTGCGCCGCTCGATCGGCGTCCAGACCCTGGGTCATGGTCTCGACGTTGGCGTAGACGCTCCCCCAACTCTGCTTGTACCAATCCGCGAGCGCTTTTCGTTTGTCCGCGTCGGTGACGACGACCCAGCGCCATCCTTGCGCGTTCGATCCGGTGGGAGCCTGGATCGCGAGGTCGATGCACTCCTGGATCACTTCCGGTTCGACCGGCCGGTCCAGATCGAGCCGCTTGCGAACGGCCCTGGTCGTTGTCAGCAGCTCGTCAACCGATGCTCGATCCATCCCTTGTCCCCCTGATCTTCGCGACGATGTCGTCCAAGTCGACCGATTCCGGCAGGGTCGTGTCCACTTGGAGAACGTTGTCGTCGAGCTCTAACGGGAAACGGTCCTGCCTGATCTCACCTGCGCTCGCCGCGCGGTGATGCCCGGGATGACGTTCGCGCTCGCGGGACCGGCGCTCGAGTTCTTGCTCGTCGGCGGTGCAGAACACTTCGAACACGTCGAAGGCAAGGCGATTCCTCAAAGCAAGGAATAGCTCGCGTTGGGGGTCGCGATGGATGTTCGACTCCAGAACGAGCGACGCTCCGCCTTCCAGCAATCGCTCGGCAACGAGAAGCAGCAACTCATAGGTCGCAAGACTCAACTTCCGGGACCACTCGTCGTCGGACCAACCCAGCGAATCGAAGAGCGACTCCTTGATCTCGTCCTTAGCGATCATCGGCAGCCCAAGAGCCGGAGCCAGCTGCGCAGCGAGGGTCGTCTTGCCGGCTCCCGGTGGCCCGGAGACGATCACGAGCAGCGGCCTGCTCACCGAACGTGGATGACGTCGCCGGCAACGATCACGTTGCCTTCGACGATCAGCGCGCCGTCGTCACGGATCTCGGTGGCCTCACCCTCGATCGTTTGGCCGGACAGGTCGACACGAACCCGGGCGCCGAGAGTCGCGCTGAGCGATCGGTACTCCGGGAGCCAGTCGCGCGAGGCGAGGACTGCGTCTAGCTCCTTCAGGATCGAGATACACAGGTCGTCGCGCCGCGGTGTCGTCCCCGACGCGATCCGGACACTCGTCGCCTCCAGCTCGTCGGGCAGCTCGCCCGGTTCGTGCGCGACGTTCACGCCGATACCCACCACGACGTACTCGCCGGACGGAGCGAGCTCGCCGAGGATTCCGCACACCTTGCGTCCTTCGATCTGGACGTCGTTCGGCCACTTCAGGCGTGCATCGGGACCAAGCGCGCGCGCGACAGCCAGGCCCGCCGCAAGCGAGACGAGTGGCACGCGCTCCGATGGGATCTCGCGAAGGAGCGCGGAGAACAGCAGCATGCGGCCGGGCACGTCCAGCCAGGCTCGTCCGGCACGTCCTCGACCGGCCGTTTGATGGTCGGCGACGACCAAACGACCGTCCCGGCCCCCTTGCGTGACGAGCATGGCCTGGGTCGACTCGATCGAGACGTGCACCTCTACGTTGCGGAAACGAGTGCCGGCCAGGCCGTTCAGTATGTGCGGCGCCCGGAGATCGGCGAGGAAGTTGTGCACGGCGCGGCCGATACTATTACCCGCGTGCTTCGCTCCGTCCTGATCGCCAACCGCGGGGAGATCGCCGTCCGCATCATGCGGACGCTGCGCGACCTCGACCTTCGCTCCATCGCCGTGTACTCCGAAGCCGACCGCGACGCGTTGCACGTCGAGACCGCGGACGAGGCCTACCTGCTCGGTCCCCCGCTCGCCGCCGAAAGCTACCTGCGCGTCGACAAGATCCTCGAGGTCGCAGCGCGGGCCAAGGCCGACGCGATCCATCCGGGCTACGGGTTCCTGGCCGAGAACGAATCGTTCGCTCGCGCGGTGGAGGACGCCGGTATCGCGTGGATCGGTCCCCCGCCGGAAGCGATGGCCAGCATGGGCGACAAGGTCTCGGCGCGAAGGACGGCCATCGAGGCGGCCGTACCCATCGTGCCCGGAACATCGGAGCCCGTGGACGGAAAGGGAGCCCGGGCCTTCGCCGAGGAGCACGGATATCCGATCGCGCTCAAAGCGGTCATGGGCGGAGGCGGCAAGGCGTTCCGGGTCGTTCGTTCCGAGTCAGAGCTGGACGAAGCCCTCGAAGGGGCCGCGCGCGAGGCGCAGGCGTACTTCGGTGACGCGTCGGTCTTCTGCGAGCGGTACGTCGATCGTCCCCGTCACGTCGAGGCGCAGATACTCGCGGACGCGAAGGGCGGCGTTGCATTCCTCGGAGAACGTGACTGCTCAACGCAACGGCGCCACCAAAAGCTCGTCGAGGAGGCGCCGTCCCCGGCGGTCGACGCGGATCTGAGGAATGCGATCGGCGAAGCCGCTGTTGCGCTGTCCAAAGCTGTCGGTTACCGATCGGCCGGCACGATCGAGTTCCTACTCTCTGGCGACGGCGAGCTTTCCTTCCTCGAGATGAACACCCGGCTCCAGGTCGAGCACCCGGTCACCGAGCTCGTGTGCGGCGTCGATCTCGTCGCCGAGCAGATCCGCATCGCCGACGGCCAAGCCCTAGGCTACGAAGCCATCACGCCGCGCGGCCACGCGATCGAGTGCCGTATCAACGCTGAAGATCCGGCCCTGAACTTCTTGCCATCCCCCGGGGCCATCACGCGTTGGGACGCACCGGTTGGCCCGTTCGTCCGCGTGGACGAAGGATTCGGCGCCGGACGCTCGATCCCTCAGGACTATGACTCTTTGATCGCGAAGCTGATCTGCTTCGGCACCGATCGTGAGCAAGCCCGCAAGCGCACGCTCCAAGCTCTGGCCGGTTTCGTGATCGAAGGCGTAGCGACCACGATCCCGTTCCATCGCGCGTTCCTCGGCCACGAGACGTTCGCCAAGGGCGAGGTGTACACGCGCTTCGTGGAAGACGAGTTCCTGCCCCAGCTGCCCGAACTGCTCGAAAAGCTCGAACCGCAACGGGCTTCGGCCTCGACCGCTTCAGGCGGATCGACGGCCAAGCGAGCTATCGCCGTCGAGGTCGGCGAGAGGCGTTACGACGTGACGCTGTGGGAGAAAGACGGCAAGCGCACGTTCCGTCCACTGGAGAAACGAAGCTCTCACCACGGCGTCGGCGGTGTGCACGACGAGGTGCGGGCGCCCATGCAGGGAAAGATCCTCAAGGTCCTCGTCCAGCAGGGTCAAGAGATAGAGGCCGGCGACCTTATCTGCACGTTGGAGGCGATGAAGATGGAGAACCACGTCATCGCACCGCGCGAGGGGACCATCATGGAGCTCAACGTGGAAGCAGGAGCAACGGTCGAGACCGGCGCCCTGATCGCAGTGATCGAGTAGTCGCCTGGTGTCATGCTGTCAGCATGATAAGGTAATGACATGAGCATGCTCCAGTTGAAGAACGTCCCGGAGCCGACCAAGCGCTCCCTTCGCAAGCGCGCTCGTGAGGCTGGGATGACCATGAGCGACTACGTTCTGCGACTCATCGAGCGCGATCTGCAGCGACCGACACCCGACGAACTCCTGCGGAGGCTGTCGGAGCTGACACCCCATGATGATTGGCCCTCCGGCGCCGAACTCCTCGAGGAGGCTCGGCGCGAGCGAGAAGAGGAGCTGGGCTGGTAATCGTCCCCGACGCCTCGGCCATGGTCGAGGTCATCGGACAGACCCCGACGGGAAGACTGCTCGGCGGTCGCCTGGTCAACCAGGAGCTCGTTGCTCCTGCCATTCTCGACGCCGAAGTAGCTTCGGCACTCCGTCGAGTCCTGCTTCGAGGCGGTTCACCGCGGTCCGACATCGAGAGTGCCCTCGGCGTCTTGCGCTCTTGGCCGATCGAGCGAGTCGGATACGCCCATCTCATTCGAATTTCGATGCAGTGGTGGGAAAACGTCAGCGCCTACGATGCTCTCTATCTAGCTGTCGCACGATCGAGAGGTGCAACCATCCTGACGGTCGACGGAGCGCTCGCTCGAGCACCGATCACCGACGTCGTCGTCGAGAACGTACGCGTCGGTCGCTGACCGAATCTGGTTGGATGGTGAGGTGGACCTCCACGTCGAGATCGTCACGGTCACGCAATGGGCGCAGAACTGCACGATCATCTGTCCGCCCGGCGGTGGTCCGGCCGTCCTCATCGATCCCGGCGGCGAGATGGACCGGGTCTTACAAGTGGCCCAAGGGCTGAACGCACAGATCGAAGGCATCCTGATCACGCACGGGCACATCGACCACATCGGAGGACTCAACGAGGCGATCGCAGCAACGAAGGCGCCGGTGTGGCTCCACCCCGACGATGAATTCCTCTACGACAAGGCGATGTTCGGGATGCCTGCGATCGGCATGCCCAAGGACGCCACGCATCTCGGCGACAAGGACGTCATTGACTTGGCGGGGATGCGTTTCACGTCCTTACACACACCGGGTCATGCACCCGGTCATGTCTGCTTCCTTGTCGACAGCGCCGACGAGACGACGCTGATCGGCGGCGACCTCATCTTCATGGGATCGATCGGACGCACCGACCTTCCCGGCGGCGATCTTCGAACGCTGGTGAACTCGGTGAAAGAGAAGATCTGGGTTCTGCCGGA
Organism: Actinomycetota bacterium; assembly: GCA_040905525.1. Classification (GTDB taxonomy): domain Bacteria; phylum Actinomycetota; class JAICYB01; order JAICYB01; family JAICYB01; genus JBBDRJ01. The sequence continues at coordinate 168,256 of JBBDRJ010000017.1, read as the reverse complement.
CGAGACGAAGATCCTCGCCGGCCACGGTCCGCCGACGTCGGTGGGCTTCGAGAAGAAGGTCAACCCCTTCGTGTCGCTCGAAGCGATCGAGGACCTCGTCGGATGACGCAGAGCGCACTCGAAACCCGGCTTCGCGAGCTCGGATCGGTTCTCGTTGCCTATTCCGGGGGCGTCGACTCCACGTATCTCGCCTGGGCCGCGCACAGGGCGCTCGGCCCCCGTTCGCTGGCCGCGATAGCCGACTCCGCCTCCCTGCCTCGCAGTGAGTTGGACGAAGCCCTGCAGGTCGCACGCGATGCCGGGTTCCCGGTCGAGATCGTCCGCACCGACGAGTTCGAGCGCGAAGAGTACGTTCGCAACGCCGCAGATCGCTGCTTCCATTGCAAGGAAGCGCTCTTCGACCAGCTCTTCCCGCTCGCAGCAGAACGCGATCTGGACCACGTCGCGCTCGGTACCGTCACCGACGACCTCGGCGACGTCCGTCCGGGGCTCGTGAGCGCCAAGCGCCGCGGTGCCAAGCAACCACTGCTCGACGCCGGTCTTTCCAAGCTCGACGTCCGCGCCTTCGCGCGCGAAGCCGGACTTCCGGTGTGGGACAAGCCCCAAGCCGCCTGCCTTTCGTCACGCATCCCGCACGGCACCGCCGTCACGCACGAAGCCTTGCAAGCGGTGGAGCGCGCGGAGGAGGCCGTGCGTTCACTCGGCTTCTCGTTGGTACGCGTACGGCATCTCGGCGAGACCGCGCGTGTCGAGGTCGAACCCGACGAAGTCGCTCGGCTCCTGGACGAACCGATGCGCACGGCGGTCACCGACGCAGTCTTGGCCGCCGGGTACCAGAAGGTCGTGCTCGACGAACGGGGCTACAAGCGCGGCGGGGCCGAGCTGCCCATCTTGAAGAGCTCCTGATGCCGAAGGTCCGGCTCCACCTCACGTTTCCGGACACCCTCATCAAGGACCCGATCATCTGGAGGCTCGGCCGTCAGTACGACATCATCACGAACATCCGTCGGGCCAACGTGGAGGAGAGCGTCGGGTGGGTGATCCTCGAGGTCGAGGGGGCCGAAGAGGCCCTCGAACAGGGCATCTCGTGGATGAAGGAGATGGGCGTCCAGGTCGACCGCCTCGACGGCGACGTCGTCGAGAGCTGATTCACTCCAAGCACTCTGTCCGTATTCGTTGACCTCACGATCGTCCTGGTGGTGCTCGCCGCCGCCCGCTCCGGCTGGCGGCGCGGCTTCGTCTTCTACGTCATAGATCTCGTCGGTTTCATCGTTGCGGTTCTTGTGGCGATCCGCTTCCACGAGATCCCGGCAACGGCGATCGAGGGCCTCGGTCCGTCGCCGCGCACGTCGGCGATCATCGGTGGTCTACTCATCTTCATTCCTCTAATCGTCGTGACGGCGTTCCTCGGTTCGAAGGCACACCGCGCGGTTTTCAAGCCGGGCCTGTTCACGACCAACCGCGTCCTCGGAGCAGCGTTCGGAGCGGCCCTGGCCGGAGCGATCGTCATAGTCGGGCTTCTGTTCGCCCGGTCGGCCAACCTTCCCTTCGGGATCGGCGACCAGGTCCGCGATTCGACCATCGCGCCGCGCGTCCTCGACGCCGTCGAGCCGGGCATCGCGTGGATCAACGACCGACTAGGCCTCGACCTCTGCGGGGGACGTCTCGCCCGCGTTGTACCCGAAGTGTGCAAAGGCGACTGACGGTTCGCTTAGGGGTAACATCGACGTGATGGCCAAGAAAAGGCAGTTCACACCGAAACGTGGCGGTCCGCGCCGCGGCGATTTCGCCGCGATGGACGCCAATCGCAAGGTCAGGGACGACGCCATCGAGGCCGAGGGTGTGGTGGTCGAGTCGCTCCCCAACGTGATGTTCAAGGTGCGCTTGGACAACGACCACGAAGTGCTCGGACACATCTCCGGCAAGATGCGCAAGAACTACATCCGCATCATGCCGGGCGACCGTGTGCGGATCGAGCTTTCCGCATACGACCTCAGCCGTGGGCGCATAACGCGCCGCATGCGCTGACCCACGTAGACTCCGCTAGGTGGTGACCGACCAGCAAGTCCGGCGGGTTTCACGACGTCTGCGTGACCTGTGCGAGCCCATCGCGGGCTCCGTGTACTTCGTGAAGGAAGCGCAGGACGCCTACAAAGCCCTCGGTCTTTCCAACTACGCCGAGAGCTACTTCCCATCCCGCGGCGCTTGCTTGGGCAACCCGTCGGGCCGGGTCATCGTCTCTGCCTTCGGTGTGTTCAATCCCGAGATAGTGCTTCCCGCCGTCGAGGCCGGGTGGTCCAAGACCGATCCGCAGACGCTTCTCGATGCCCGGTACACGGGAGCAACGACCGCTCTTCGCCGGATGCTCGGCGAAGCCGATCCGTCGGCCGCGGTGGAGATCCTGCGCCCGGTGATGGAGTCGGTTGACTACGCCGGACGCACGTTGTTCGCCGGACTGCGTTCGCTCCCCTTCCCCAACGACCCGGTCGGCGCGCTGTGGCGCGTGTGCGACTACGTCCGGGAGCGTCGGGGCGACGGCCACATCGCGGCCTGGGTCAGCGCGGGGTGCGACGCAACCGAGATCAGCCTTCTCACAGAGCTCTTCTGGGGCCTCCAGCTCGGGACCTACGTGTTCACGCGCGGCTGGAACGCCGAGCAGGTGGAGGCCGGCATCGAACGGCTCACGAAGAAGGGATACCTGCGCGACCGGGATTTCACCGACGAAGGGCGCGAGTACCGGCGACGCATCGAATCGGCCACCGACGCGCTGGAGAACGATGTGGTCACCGCGCTGGGCGACGATGCCGACGAGCTCTTCCAGTTGCTCGAGCCACTTCAGAAGGCCGTGCTCGAAGCCAAGGGCTATCCGGTCGATCCGGGCAGCACGATGAGCGCCGACCGAGACGAGTAATACGCTCGCCGCGTGACGCGGCTCACATCTCACACAACTGCCGCAAAGTACTGTTCGACGGCACGGTCGCCTTCCCCCCGACCGAAGGGGGCGATCCCCATGTCGAATGGCTGTCCCGTGTGTGCCGGGATAGGACGAGTCCTGGCGTTCGGCGTGTGCAGCGAGCCGGTTCCGGTCTCTTGTCCCGAATGTGCCGGACTGGCTGTGACTCCGGCCTCGGCCGAGGACGACATGCGCGCATACTCGGTTCGCGAGATCACGGCTCTGCTGTTGCGTCCGGCTCTTCCGTCGGCGGCCGACCTAGAGCTCGTTGATCGCGTCGATGAATGCTCGTAGCCGCCCATAGGAAGCCCGGTCGAAGCGGAAGGAGATGCGCTCGGAGTCCAGAGCATCCTCGTCCTGAACCTCGACGGGAGCGGCTTCCACACGCTCGATCGTGCCGGTCGCGATGATGTCGGCGAAGTCGGTCGCCAGCTTCTGGATCGCGTCGTCGTCCGGTGCGCGCTCGAGCCGCATGACGAGACGATTGCTCACGTAGCGCATCGAATGGAAGTTCCGGTAGAAGTCGGAGAGCTCCCGGGCCGCGGCTTCGACGTCGTCGGTGAGCTTGAACAGATCGAGGTCGGATCCGCTGACGTATCCCTTTCCGACGAGATCGTCTCGCGCGAACTCGAGAAAGGCCGGCCAGAAGTCTCCGCCCGGCGGGTCGAGCAGAACGACCGGGTGCATGTCGCTCTTGCCCGTCTGCATGAGCGTGAGCAGCTCGAAGGCCTCGTCCATCGTTCCGAAGCCGCCGGGAAGCAGCACGAAGGCCGACGCTTCCTTCATGAACATCAGCTTCCGCGTGAAGAAGTATTTGAAGTTGACGAGCTTCGGATCGTCGGCGAGGACGGGGTTGGGCTCGGACTCGAACGGGAGCCGGATGTTCACGCCGAAGCTCTTGGCTGCTCCGGCGCCCTCGTTGGCGGCCTCCATGCTGCCCGGCCCGGCGCCGGTGACGACCATCCAGCCGTTCTCGGCGATGAGCCGTCCGAACGTTCGCGCCTGCTCGTAATCGGGATCACCGGGCTTGGACCGGGCCGAGCCGAAGACGCTGACCTTTCTGACGTCGCGGTAAGGAGCGAAGACCTTGAAGGCGTAGCGCATCTCTTTGAGGGCGGCATTGACGATCTTCAGGTCCAGGCGGGATGCGGCGTCGCGCCCGAGCAGGAGCGCGGTCGTCACGATCTCGGTGATGAGGGGACCGTCGCGTTCGGTCAGATCGGAGTCGCGGATCAGCTCGGCGATGCGCTGATCGAGCTCGTCGACACCGGTGGAGTATCGACGGCCGCGCTTCTTCGGCGCGGCGGCACGGGTCATGCTCCGATTGTCCCATGGGACAGGGTCGCGGCCCTGGGCAAATACGATGCCCTGCGATGACTGAGCAAACCTTTGTGATCGTCGGCGCCAACCTGACGGGTGGCCGCGCGGCCGAAGGCATGAGGAAGGCCGGTTTCGACGGACGGATCGTCCTCGTCGGCGAGGAACCGGATCGGCCCTACTTCCGCCCGCCGCTGTCGAAGGACGTGCTGCGCTCGGAGTCCGAACCCGACTCGGTATTCGTCCATCCGGAGCAGTGGTACTCCGAGCACAATGTCGAGCTTCGGCTCGGAATGCGCGCGACCGCTGTGGATCTCTCAGGATCCGTGACGCTCTCCACCGGCGAAACAGTGGACTTCGACCGCTGCCTCCTGGCGACCGGAGGTCGCCCGCGAACCCTCGACGTCCCCGGATCCGATCTCGAAGGCATCCATTACCTGCGCACGCTTCGAGACGCGACCGTCCTCGCCGAAGCGTTGCAGCGGAAGCCGCGCGTGCTCGTCGTGGGGGCCGGCTTCATCGGCGCCGAGGTCGCGGCATCGGCCATCCAGGTCGGCTGCGAGGTCACGGTGATCGAGATCTTCGAGGTCCCGCTTCAGCGCGTCCTCGGTGAGGACCTGGGCGGCGTTTACGCGCAGATCCATCGCGACCACGGTGTCGATCTGCGCCTCGGCGACGTAGTCGAGCGTTTCGAAGGGACGGATCGCGTCGAAGCCGTCGTGGGGAGCACCGGAACGTCCTACCCCGCCGACCTCGTCGTGATCGGCGTGGGGATCGTGCCGAACGTGGAGCTCGCTATGGAAGCCGGGATCGAGTGCGACAACGGGATCGGTGTCGACGAGAATTGCCGCACCTCGGCTCCCAACGTGTTCGCGGCCGGCGACGTCGCGAACTGGCCGGACGTCTACTCAGGTGGCCGGATCCGGGTCGAGCATTTCCAGAACGCGCAGAACCAGGGCGCGGCGGCCGGACGCAGCATGGCCGGGGACCACACGCCGTTCCGAGACGTCCCGTGGTTCTGGTCCGATCAATACGACGTAAATCTGCAGATGCTCGGCCACCCTTCATCGGCTGCCGAACGGATCATCCGCGGGAGCCTGGAAGCACGCGACTTCACCGCCATCTACCGGCGGGGCGGGAAGATCGTCGCGGCGGTAGCGCTGAACCGCGGCCGGGACATCTCGGCGATCCGCCGAATGGTGGAGCGTGGCATCCAAGTCGATCCGAAGCAGCTCGCGGACGAAGACGTATCTCTGAAGAGCCTGCTCGCGAACTAAGCGCCGGCTTCGACGAGGCGTTTGAGCTCCCGCACGGAGGCGTCCAGGTCGTTCTGGGCGTTGCGGGACACGAAGCTCCCGACCACTCGACCGAGGATCCCACCCGGCAGCTCGTAGGACGCGAACAGCACGACGTTCGTCCCGTCCCCTGAAGGAGTAAGCGTCCACCGGCCCTCCACGCGCGGGCCATCCATCGAGCGGAAGGCGATTGTCCGCGGACGGTCGTGCTCGGTGACCTGAAGCTTGCCGTCGAGATGAGAAGGTCCGGCCGCGACGCCGATCTTGAACTGGGCCCCCACGCCCGTCCCGCCGTCCTTGTCGACCAGCACCCACTTGTCGACCCGGCGCAAGTACTTCATCGCGTTCTGCCAGTCGTCGATGTAATCGAAGACCGCCTCGGGCGGCGCGGCGATTCGGGTCGACGACCTGATCTCCGACACATCCAGTAGCGTACGTGGCGACCGCTACCCAAGGAGGGATCGATGGCACAGGACGCGCGCGAGATCCTCGAGCAGGCTGTCAAAGGAAAGTCGGACGATGAGATCATTAGCTTCGTCAACACCATGGGCGGCGCGGAAGCCGTCGTAGACCTCACCTTCGAAGGGATGAAGGCGGCACTCAACCCGGACAAGGCCCAGGACTGCATCATCGGCTACGAGGTAACGGACGGCGACAAGACCCACGCCTACGCCGTAACGATCAAGGACAAGCAGGCGTCCTACGAGAAGCGCGACCCCACCGACGCACGCGTCACGCTCGGGCTCGCCCTCACCGACTACCTGCGACTTATCGCGGGCGACCTCGACGGGATGCAGGCGTTCATGCAGGGAAAGCTGAAGCTCAAGGGGGACATGATGTTCGCCCAGCAAGTTCCTCAGATGTTCGGGCTGTAGACAACTCTTGAGCATCCTCGACGACCTCAACGCGTTCCGGCGCGCCGGGGTACTGCGTCCCCTCGGCCCCCGAACGATGCTTGAGCTCGGTCGTCTGATCGTGCGCGAGGGCGTCAAGGCGCATCTCATCTACACCATCCACGGCAAGCAGGACACGAACAAGGCCGCGTTGATCTACGAGGGCAGAACAACGACGTGGGGCGAGCTGCTAGACCGCATGAAGCGGCTCTCGAATCATTTCGTGTCATTGGGTGCCGGAAAGAACGCGGGCGTAGCCGTCATGCTCCCAAACCGCCCGGAATTCCTGGAAGCCAACGCCGCCGCTATGCGGATCGGCGCCCGGCTTTCTTTCATAAATCCGCGCGCTCCGGCCCCAGAAGCGAAATCTCTCGTCGAGCGCGCCGGTGCCGGCGTCTTGGTCACACACCGCGATGATGTCGATACCGGCCGTCCCGTGGTGCGCACCGGCGAGCAGTATGAGATCGCCATCGCATCGGCTTCTGCCGGAGACCCGCCAACGGATCGGAGCGCCAAAGGAGAGATCGTGGTTTTCACGTCCGGAACCACCGGACGCCCGAAGGGTGCCGTACGATCGCTCGAGTCGACGGTTTCGCCCAAGCTCGCCGGAGGCTTCCTTCGTTTGCTGCCTCTTCGCACGAGCGACATCCACATGGTCGTGTGTCCGATGTATCACGCCTCGGGTTCGGGTTTCGCGACGATCTCGCAAGTGCTCGGTAACACGCTCGTGCTCGTCGAGAAGTTCTCACCGCAGGCGTTCTGTGAGCACGTACAAGAGCACAAGGTCTCGACGACAACGGTCGTGCCGACGATGCTTCATCAGCTCGCTTCCTGGCCCGAGACTCGGAACTACGACCTCTCTTCACTACGCGTCGTCGTGTGCACGGGCTCACCGTTGCGGGAAGAAGTGCGTCGAGAGGCTCGGGAGCTCGTGGGTGACGTCGTCTACGACATGTACGGGTCGACCGAGATGGCCATGGTCACGATCGCAACGCCCGAAGACCAGCGCCGCAAGCCGGGCTCTGTGGGCAAGCCCGTCCCCGGCGTCGACCTCAAGGTCACGGATCCGGAAGGCAAGGAGGTCGGAACCGGCGAGCGCGGCGAGATCTGGGCTTCGTCGGCTGCACGCATGACGGGCTACATCGACGATCCGGAGCTCACGGACGAAAGACTGCGGGACGGATACGTGTCCGTTCGGGACGTCGGCTACATAGACGAGGACGGATACCTATTCGTCGTCGACCGGGCCGACGACATGATCATCTCGGGCGGCGTGAACGTGTACCCGGCCGAAACGGAGGTCGCCCTCAACTCGCACCCTAAGGTCGACGAGTCTGTCGTGATCGGCGTCCCCGACCCGAAATGGGGCCAGAGGATCGTTGCGGCGGTGGTGCCCTCAGGTGAGGTCACCGTGGACGAGCTCATCGAGTGGTCGAAGGAGAACTCTTCGTACGCGGCTGTGCCGAAGGAGATCCGCTTCATGGACGCCCTGCCGCGAAACGACATCGGGAAGGTGGACAAGAAGAAGCTCGCGCGAGGGTGGGATCCGTGACGATCCGCGCCGGAACCACTCGAATCGGGATGTCCGGGTTCTCCTACCCGGAATGGATCGGTGAGGTCTACCCGACAGGCACCAAGCGCGTGGGGATGCTGGCTGAGTATCAGAAGATCTTTCGAGCCGTCGAGATCAACATGACTTTCCGGCGCACGCCGGAGGAGAAGACGATCGAGCGGTGGCGCGATGCGGTCGATCCGGAGTTTCGCTTCTCACTGAAAGCGAACCAGCTGATAACCCACTGGAGGCGACTGGTCGACGTGGACGGCGACGTCGCGGAATTCATGACACTTGCTCGGCGGATGGGAGAAAAGCTCGGCCCTGTGCTCTTCCAAGTGTCGCCGAAGATGCAGTTCGATCCGAAGGTGTTAGAGGATTTCTGCGCTTCGCTCCCGCCGGGCGGCCACTACGCGTTCGAGCCGCGTCACGAGTCGTTCGCAGGAAAAGAGATCGACGAGGTCTTCGCGCGCCACAACGTCGCGCGCTGCCTCAACGACGAGCTATTCGACCCGAGTACGTACCGCGTGACGGGCCCGTTGGCCTATTTCCGTTTCCATCGGGTGGACTACACCCCCGACGATCTCGTCGCGCGCGCTGAACTCGCGCGTCGCATCTCCGACGAAGGCGTAGACGTCTACGCGATCTTCGCGCACGAGGACAACCCCGATTCGGTCCGGCCCGCGCTGAAGATGAAAGAGCTACTGGCCTAGCTCTCTCATCCACCGGCCCAAAGCATCAGACGCCCTTGGGGGCCGACCCATGCAGATCGATCGCGGCCTCATCCATCGGAGCCATCCGGCCGAACACTCCGATTGTCAGCTGCACCAGAAACTGAAAGGCGTGTCGCAACCGAAACTTGCTTGCTCCTACTGATCGGTTGTGGAACACATAGGCAATCTCGTTAACCCTTCCCATGTGATTGCCCCGCAGCAGTATCTCCAGACAGACCTTGAAACCGCGCGTATCTAGTTGAACCCCTTCGACGACACTTCTGCGAATCGCAAAGAACCCGGACGTGGCATCGTGGACAGCTGTCACCGGTCGGGCCAGGAGACAAGCCGCGCGCGAGACGATCCTTCTCGTGAGCGGCCAATCGCTGCTACCGCCTCCCTCTATATAACGACTCCCGATGGCCATCTGCGCCCCATCTTCCACAGCTCGGATCAAGAGCGGCAACGATTCGGGCGGATGACTGAAATCCGCGTCGAGCACGACGATGACTTGGCCGCGCGCCAGGCGAAAACCGTCCACCACAGCGCGGGCCAGTCCGCGTGGACGGCCCCGACGGTTGACGACACGGACACCGCGCACCCCGGCTGCTGCCGCAGCCTCGGCCGTTCCATCCGCAGAGCCGTCGTCCATCACCAGCATCTCGAAGTCTTCGAAGCCCGCCTCGATCAGAACACTCTCCAGGACCTTGAGAAGCGGTGAGATGTTCTCTGCCTCGTTCCAAGTCGGCACGACGACGGTCAACACCGCGACTCTCCGTTTCGCCTGAGCACCAAAAGAACGAGGTTTCCGAGCGGGAGCTTCCAGTGGCGTTGCGCCACCCATCTCGAGAGCTGCAGAGCCCGTTCGAAGGAGAGTGCTGCTAGGAAAGGCGTGACCAGATGCGTCGTGCTCTTGACGAGATTCGGCGAGAAATAGCGAAAAAGGCTCGGATATATGCTCACGAGATCACGTTCGATGCTTCTGTAAGTGAGCTTCGTGATGTGCTGGTCGGCATAGCTGATGTCTGATGCCCTGTTCACTACACGCTCGATCAGAGGCCACGCGCTCCGATAGTTCGGCGTTGTCAGTACAAAGGTTCCCCCGGGTCGGAGCCGGTCGACCACGCCGTCGAGCAGTTCACGGATCTCGTCTAATCGCAGGTGCTCGATCACTTCGATCGCGGTCGCGCAATCGAAGGATTCGGGCATCGCCCGTAGGTCTCGGAGAGTTGAGATTTCACGGAACTCTCGGAAGGACGTGGCCCAGTGCGCCTCCGCGAAGGCGATCTGTTCGGGCAGTATGTCGACGCCAACCTGCCGAGCAAATCTTTCCTCGGGAACCAGCGACAGGAAGCTGCCGGCGAAGCATCCGATGTCCAATAGAGAGAGGTTCTGACCATGAGGAAGGCATCCGAGGACTCTCTCGAACTTCGCCAGATGCCACAGCCGGCGCACGGAATTGCCCTCTCGGAGTGCGGCGTCGTAGTACGCGACGGGTATCCGTCGGTAGTCGAAGGGTTGGGACTTCCCCAACGTCACCCCACGCGCCCCCCAGTACCGGACGTCCCTGGAGATCGGACGTCCCAGACCCAAACATCGTACCTGCGCTCGCCCGGGCCCAAAAGGTCGTCTAGAGTCGCACGCAGAGCGTCCGCGTTCACCTCGGCGGCGGACAGCACGAAGATCGCCGCCTGCCAATCGCGGATGTCTGCCCTCGCGATCAGCCTCGCGGCGTCTGAGATCGGCGGCCGAACGCCGGTTGAAGCGACGGTGTTCAGCAGCACCGCCGTAGGTGCCAGAGGCGCGCCGTGGGCACCGATCTCGCCGTCAATGCCCCCCCGGGGATGGATGAAGTACCCGCCGGGGATAGCGAATCCAAGGTCGGCTGCCGCGGACCATCTCATTCCATCGGTTGTCGCTGGATTGGGGATAGGAACGGGCACGACAGCGTCGCCCCTGGCGACGTAATTGCGCCATGACCCGTCGGTGAAGAAGCTGGGCACGGGACTTTGCTCTGCCGTGTTCAACGGTGTCGGCGCGGACGGCACCAAAGCAGCAGCGACCGCTAACACCCAAAGGAAGCGCATCCATGTCGGATGCGCGCGATGCGCCGTCCAGTCCCACACACGATGAGTGGCCAACGCTACCAGTGCTGCCAGCAAGGGAGTAACGACCAGTCCCAAACGCGTGGGTAGGAGAGAGTCGAACAACGGCAACTTATCCAGCAACGACCACGGCCCAGGTATTCCCGTGTTTTTCCCGCGGAACGTCACCTCTGAACCGAGTGCAAGCACGGCAAACACGATTGCGGTGAACTTCAGCGCGCGGGCGACCGAGTGACGGCTAAGGATAAGTAGCGACAAGCCGACCAATAGCAACAGGGGCCAGCCGAAGAACACATTCTCTTCGCCCGGGTTGGACGCAAGCGAGGGGTGACCCGGGTACGTTCCCTCGCCACCAAGGGACTCGGAGGCGAAAACGTGGAAGGAGGCGAGGTCGGCCGGGCGGCCCGGCGCGAAGGCGAGGCCGCGATAGTGCCCCGGCCCGAAGAACTGCATCCAGATGGGATAAGCGAGAAGGATGCCCGCAACGGCGGTGGTCACGGCTAGGGAACCCAGCATCGGCCGCCAGGATCGAGCCGCTACGTTGGGACGTATGACGGCGACGGCCATAAGAAACACGCCGCAGCCCAAGGCGGTTAGGAAGAGCACCTCCTCGCTGATGAAGGCCTGCCAGACGACCAGCAGGGCCAGCACGAAACCGTTCCTCCATTTTCTTCCGGGCTCACGAAGCTTCAGGACCTGCCAAACGATGAAGGGTACGAGTACCTGGAACGTGAGGTTCGGATGCCAGTTCGCGTGAGAGATCAAGGGCGGAGCGAACCCGCACAGCCAACCGCCGATCGCCGCCGCGAGAGTAGATGAGACGACGCGGCGTGAAAGAAGCAAGTACCAGCCCGCAGCCGTTCCGGCCAGTCCGATCGTCGTCACGGCCAGCAACGACACGTGCGGTCCGAAGAGAAGAGTAACCGGCGCCAGTGGGATGCCCAAGCCCATCACGGATGTGTTCGCCATCACGTTGACGCCGTCCGGTGCGTTCATCAGCGATGTGAAGAGCGGGTTCTCCGCATGCGTTACGACACGTGCGGCGTGTGCGAAGAACCACTGGAACAACGCCGGATCCTGTTGGATCGTCGCAGCTACTCTCAGACCGGGTGCGGCCCAGAGGGGGTATGTCACGAAGACGGCTGCGAGTACGTAAAGACCTATCGCTGCGACGTCGGCGCGAACCGTCCTGTGCCGCGCAAAGTCAGAGTCGGCGCGGGCCACCTCGTCGACGGTGACCCATCGCGCTGAAACCGGGAGTGCAACTCGCGGTAACCCCGTGTACAGCTGCCCCTTCATCCGGGAGATTCTGACACGGCGACTCAACCGCTTCGTTTGTCACCAACCAGCTCACGGACGTCCCAAAGCCAGACGTCGTCGATGCGTCTAGGGGAACCGAGGAGACGGGTCATCAGTTCCCGCAGCGTGGCCTCGTCCGGATGCTTGCCCAAAACAACGACGGAAGCGCGCCAGTACGTCAGGTCTTCGATCGCCCGATCCGCATCCGCCGCTGTAACGGAGGGCACGACGCCGGTATCCATGGCGGCGTAGACGAGAGACGTGGTTGGACGATAGGGCGCACCCCAGATACCTCTACCTCGCCGGTCCGGCCCTACGAAGTAACCGGCCGGCACGGCAAACGCATGCTGGGTGGACGCGCTCCACCTGAGCGTCGAGACCCCATGGAAAAAACTCGGGATCGGAACGGGCACAAGGGTGCGGCCGTCGGGGACAAAGCGTCTCCAGGCATTGGAGGTGATAAACCGGGGCAAGGGCTGGCCGCTCTCTGTCGGCAAGGGTCGAGGCAAGATCGGGATCAGCGCTGCTGTGATCGCAATAATCGTCAGCGCGCTCACGGCTCGGTGATGTGACGGTCGGTCTCTCCGAAGGGCCCGAACGGCGTGGTCCCACGCAAGCGCAAGAAGCACACCGACCGCTCCAACGGCTACCAGGCTGAGCCGGGTCGGTATCACGAGCTCGACGATGGGCAGGTCGTCCGGGATCAAGCGCCACGGCCCCGGTATCCCGGTCGGTCGCCCGTCAAAGGTCACCTCGGGACCCAAGGAAAGGAACGCGAATACGGCCCCCACTACGGCCGTGGTTCGTGCGGCCAGCGATCTCCGCCAGAGCGCGATGGCTATCAGGACCGAAACTACGACCAAAGGCCAGCCCAGCCATGTGTTCTGTTCGGCCAGTTCGATCGGCTGTGCGACGTACGGCGTTCCGGCGATCGCGTCACGGCCGAAGGTCACAAAGCCTTTGAGGTCCTCGCCTAGGTCTTGGAACGCCTGCAAACCTCGGTAGGACTGGGGCCCGGTGAACTGATAAAGAATCGCTAAGCCGGCCAAAACGACTACTACAACGCCGGCCACGCTTAGAGAGGTCGCGAATGATGTCAACCGCGCGCGTGCCTCGGGCCAACGCTGCAGCGCGTACACCACTACTATCGCGGCGCATGCCAAGGCGGTGATCAACAACATCTCCTCGTTGATGAAGATCTGATATGTGACGAGCAGACCGAGGATGAGACCGCTTCGCAGTCGTCGGTGTGGCAGATCGCCCAGCGATAGGACGCGCGCGACGATGATCGCAAGAAGGAAGTTCGACACGAAGTTCGGTTGGCCGTTCGCGTGGCTGATTATTCCCGGCGCGAAACCCAGGAAGGCACCGCCGACGAAAGCCGCCGATCTCGAGCCCACCAGATGGCGAGAGAGCAGCCAGTAGGCAGTTGCAGCGGTGGCGGCCAGACCCAAGGTGAGAAACAGGACGTAGGTCAACTGGGGCCCGGCCAACACGGTGATCGGTGCAAACGGCAGCGTGACGCCCAGCAGAGATGTATTGGCCATCATGTTCACGCCATCGGGAAAGTTCTGCCTGATAGAGAACAGAGGGTTCTCCATGTGACGCACCGAGTAGGCCCCGTGCGAGAAGATCCACTGGAACCACGTGTGGTCCGGGGGATTGTAGGACGAGATCCCATCCAGATCCGCCCAGTACCTGATGCACACGTACGCCGCGAGTAGTAGGTACGCGCCGATCACTAGCGCGTCTTTACGTTTCATTCGCGCGCTTGGCTCCCGCCGCGACCTAAGAGGGCAACCCCGACTCCGTGAAGTCGGCTCTTGAAGATGAAGAAACTCGTTTCCTAGGTCGTTTCCTCGGTGACGGACTGCTTGACCTCGTTGTTGCCCGCCGGCGAAGGCGATGACCGCCAGATCTCCGGCTGCGGCACGTCGTCGCGTCCACCGCGCATACGCCGGATAGCCGAGCTGATCGCTCCGCGCGCCCGCTCGTTGCTCAGTACGGCGACACCGACACCGAGGGCAAGGACCGTGCGCAGGAATCGCCGCCCACGCCGATGCTCGGGCTCCGGCTCTTGGACCTTCTTGGCAGCGCGCTCCACGGACTCCACGAGCTCCTTGACGGCTCCGCCGGCCTTCTCGGCAAATTCCTTGGCGGCGGTGCCGGTGGAACCGGCGAACTCCTTCAGAGCCTCGCCGGACTGTCCGGCAACCTCTTTGGCCTGCTCACGCAACTCGGCCGCGCGGCTTTCCTTCTTCTTTCCCCGTGACATCTCACACCCCCTTGTTGGGCGAAGCTAGAGCCTAACGCTCCCTACCTAACCCATAGCCTCCAGCTCGGTCAGCGAAACACGCGCGATCGGGCGGCCCCCGTCCCGAAGGGCGAGAAGATCGCCGTCGGCCTGAGCATCCAGCAAGCGGCCGAACGTGAATCCCATGCCCGGCACCTCGATGTCGTTTGATCGGCGGGCCAAATCGGCGCCCCCCCGAACCCCCCCATCAACAACTTGCAGGAAGACGCCGGCAGGAGGGCCTCCCTTGTGGAACTGTCCGGTCGAATGGAGGAAGCGGGGGCCGAAGCCCACGGTCACCGCCACCTTGTACCGGTCACGCATCTTCGATCGCACGGCATCGAGCCGCTTGGCGTTCTCCTCGCTGCCGGCGATGAAGGCCTGGATCGCCAGATAGGCGGGTGGAGCCAGCTCCGCCAACATGGCTGGCGCCGATCCGGCATCGGGACGCTGCGTCCCGACGGAGGCCAGCGCCTCACGTGCTCGTTGCTTGGCCGCCTCAACGTCGGGCTGGTCGAAGGGGTTGACGTCCAGGAGGTATCCGACGATCGCCGTGGCCATCTCCCAGCGGAACATCTCGGCCCCCATTGCCTTCGGATCACGCATTCGGATCCGGATCACGGGATGGTCGGCTTCGAGGGCTTCGATCGCTGCGGGCACCGGCTCGTCTCCCAGCGTGTAGACGCAGAAGGCGCGGTCGTTCCCGTATACGACGGAGGGGCCGAGGTTCTCGCCCACGACCGGCAATATGCCGGTGCCCTCCTTGCCCGTCGACTCGGCGATGAGCTGCTCGATCCAGTCACCGAGAGAAGCGATGCGCGCCGGAAGCACGAGCGTTAACTTGTCGCGGCTCTCCTTGGTCACCGCTTCGGCGAGGGCCGCTCCGAGCCGCACTCCCGGCGCGCCGGCCGCCGGCACGCCGGGTGAGTTGCGCGCCATCGCGCGGCGAGCCCCCGTCACGATGGCATTGATATCGACACCGGCCAGCGCGGCCGGGACCAGACCGAAGTAGGAAAGTCCGGAATAACGGCCACCGATGTCCGGAGGATTCTCGAAGACACGTACGAAGCCGCGTTCCGATGCGAGAGCAGCGAGCTCGCTACCGGGATCGGTGACGGCGACGAAACGATCGCCGCGAGGAAGCAACGACCAGAAGTATTCGAGGTGAGCACGCGTCTCGACGGTTGTGCCCGACTTGGAAGCGACGACGAAGAGCGTGTGCTGAAGATCGAGACTCGCGCGAACCGCTTCGATGTGGTCGGGGTGAGTTGTGTCGAGCACTGTGAGCGGGACACCACCGCCGACGGCTCGCTGGAAGGTCTCGGCCGCCAGGACCGAGCCACCCATCCCGCATAGAACGATGTGACGGATCGCGTCACCGGAGCGGGCTTTACGTGCGAACTCGCCCAAGTCTTTGAGCTCCGAATGCATCCGCTCGGCAATGTCGAGCCAGCCCAGGCGGTTGCTGATCTGGCTGGGATCGTCTTTCCAGACTTCGTGGTCGCGATCCCAGATGTCCTCGAGCACCTCGTCCTCATCGAGCTCCTCGCACTCCATAGCTACGGCACGGGCGAAGAAGTCCGGATGCAGCTCGTCGTCGTGGGCCGGCTGTCCGGCCAGATCGGCGAGGCGTTGCGCGGCCGCATTCATCCCGGACTGTTCGGCATCCGGGGACAACGGAACACGCGCCGCTCCGGCTCCTCCGCCGAACAGCTCGAGCTCGCCGACCAGCGTCACGTTGTACAGATCGCCGTCGTCACCGGCCGATCCGAGCAGGAAGACCGGGACTTCGGCGATGTCGTCCTTCTCGTCCTCGGTCGCCTTGGCTCGCCGCCTCTCCATCCCGGAGACCTTGGCCGCGACGACGGCTTCACGAGCCGCGGCATCGCGCACTCCGGACAAAGCGACCGGCATGCCCGAGCCGACCAGGGCTAGAACGACGGCGGTCCGGGCCGAGGTCCAGGCCAGACCAACGGCAACGTTCGATTTCTTGATGTCGCCGGCTATCTCGGCGGCGGCGCTCATCGCGCGATCCGCATCGTTGGCGCGAGCCGGATCGAGCCAAACGACGACGTAGCCATCTGTCCAGTTGCTGGAGCTGTGGACGCCTCGCAGCCCGTCGGCCGCGGCGCGGACGTCCTCGATGGCCAGGTCCCATAAGAGTGCGGCGTCGGCGCGGGCACCGGCACCCGTGAGCTTGGCGAGGGGCTCGGCGAGATCGTCGATGTCGTAGGAGGCCGGGGTCCAGACGACGCCGGTCACGCCCCGGTGCTCGATCCAGCTTTCGAGGGCTCCGGAGACGTTCCAGGCCCGGCGTAGGCCGGTCAACCAGTGACGCACAGGCCCATGTGATTGACCTGCAGGTTCATCCACGTTTTAGCGCTCCGTGCCGACTAGGGTGTTGAGCATCGTGGAGCCTAGCCGAACGGCCAACCCTTTAGAGGGGGGCGCTCCGCGCCGTCCGGCCACACTAACGGCGATGCGCCGCCCGCCACGTCGGGTCGGTCTCGTCCTCGGCGGAGGCGGCATCCTCGGGGGCGCCTGGCTGATCGGCGCCCTCCACGCCCTGGCCGAACGCACGGGCTGGGACCTGTCGAGCGCTTCACACATCGTCGGCACCTCAGCCGGATCGGTCATAGCCGCGTTGATCGCCGAGCAGATGCCACCGTGGTTCCTCGTCCACCACCAGCGTGGCGGCGACGTGGACGGGATGACCGACCGCTTCGGACAGCCCATCGAGCCGGCCGATGAGGGCTCACGGCGCCTCATCACGTGGTCCGGTCAGGTCCCGCGTCCCGTGCTCGGCTCCCCCCAGCTAGCCTTGCGGACGACCCTTCAACCCTGGCGCTATCCGCCGACCGCGCTGCTCACCGGTTGGGTCGGGCGGGGCTTCCTGCAAACGGAAGAGATCGGCCGCATCGTCCGGACCGTCGTCGGAGAAGGGTGGTCCTCCCACCCCAACCTGTGGATCGTCACTCTCGACTACTCGACAGGCAAACGCGTTGTGTTCGGCCGCGACGGGGCACCGTCCACTGAGCTATGGCGCGCCGTCGAAGCATCTTGCTCGATCCCCGGCCTGTACCGTCCCGTGCGCATCGAGGGCCGCTTGTACGTGGACGGCGGCGTCTGGTCGCCCTCGAATCTCGATCTGCTGGGCCAGGCCGACGTCGATACCGTCATCGCGCTGAATCCGATGTCGTCGCTCCAGCCTGGCCTTCCGACCACGATCGTCGAGCGGGTCGAGCGCCGTGTGCGCTCGGCGAGCGGGCGCCGGCTCGGCCGCGAAGCACGTCGGCTCTCCGAGCGCGGTGTGCGTCTGTTGCTGATCCAGCCCGAGCAAGAAGATCTGCACGCCATGGGCATCAACCTCATGGACCCCACGCGGCGGGTGTCCGTCCTCGAGACAGCCATCAAGACTACGTCAGCGCGCCTGGACGAATCCGACGCGGAAGAGGTCCTGACTGACCTCGCGCGCCGATAGACTCCACCCCGTGACAGAGGGGAGCCTCATCACCTCGGCGGCCGCGGGGGACGTCGGTGCGCTCGAACAGCTCATCCGCGAAACCGCGCACCGCGTCTACGAATACCTCGCCGGCATGCTCGGCGACGAGCGCGAGGCCGAGGACGCGATGCAAGAGACCTTCGTGCGCGTCGCGCGCGGGGTCGAACGTTACGAACCGTCGACGGATGCCGACGCTTGGATCTTTGGCATCGCCCGGCGCGTCGCCCGCGACATCCGTCCAACACCGTCGGCACCGCCCGGCGAAACCCCGCCCGCCGACGGTGATGCCGGCGAATGGGCAAAACGATCGCTGCGCGCGCTGCCTTTGGAGCTCCGGGAGGTCATCGTCCTGAAGGAACTGCTGCATTGGAAACCCGAACGCATCGCTGCTGTGCTCGGCATCAAGGTGGACGACCTTGCCGAGCGGATCATGTCGGCCCACGCGCAACTGGCGGCCGGCATGCGGGAGGCCGCTCGTGACTGACAACAATCCGACCCTGAACCACGAGAGCGCACGCCGGCTTATGGCCGAAGCGGTCGAGGGCAAGCTCGACCAGGCGCAGGAACGCAGTCTCGCGATGCACATGGTCGGGTGCAACGAGTGCAAGAGGTTGTACGAGGGCCTGCAGCACGCGCACCCGGCCCTGGCCTCTCTTGCCCCCGGCTCCCCGCCTGTCCAGGCCGTCGATGCCGCGATCTTCAGGGCGACGACCGTCCTGCGCGGTGACGCCGATCCGGGCCCGATGGGCATGCCGGCGCCAGCCGACACCGGTCCAACGACGTGGACGCTCGACACCGGGCCCCTCATCGGCGACGAGGCCGTTGAGTCTCCCGGCGCATCCCCGCCGAACCCACCCTCAGAGCGTGCCGCCCCGAGCATCGAGGAGGAAGCGGCGCGACCGGCCGCCGACGAGGCGCCGGCCGTGAAGCCTCCGGACGAGATCGTCGAGGAGCCGCCCGTCCTTCCGCACGACGAGTTCATCCCCGAGGTCAAAGAGCCGGTGCCACCGAAGACACCGGCGCCGGCGCCTCCTGCGGCCAAGCCGGAACCCACCAAACGCGAGCCGGAGCTTCCGCCCCTCGTCATCGACGAGCCCGTCATGCCGGAGCCTGCTCCACCGGCCAGACCGCCGGTACGCGTTGGAGCAACTGCACCGATCGGCGTACCCGGGCGATCCGAGATAGACGAGCTGTTCGAGCACAACGAGTACGAGCTCCGCCGGCGCCGTCCGCCCGATGACGGTGACCGCGACCCCGCCACCGCGGGGCGATGGCTGCTCGCGATCGCGGTGACCGTCGTGCTGGCCGTCCTCGCCGGGCTCCTGTTCTTCCGTGGGCCGGACCTGTTCGGAGGCGGAGGAGATGCGCCCTCAGCCGCCGAGGTGCGTTCGGGCGTCCAGCAACAGTTCGAAGACCTGGACACGATGAAGACTTCGTTCAACATCCAGCGTCTCGGCCTGTACCGGATACGCAACGAGGACAACTCGGCCGTATACAGCTTCTCCAACGGACGCTACACGGGCCGCTTCGTCTACGACCGGGCCGAGGGCTACAGGCAGGAGTTCACGCTCGAAGCGCGTGACCGGGCGCTCTCGCAAGTGGAGGTCCTCCAGAAGCCCGATGAAACGCGCAGCGTTGTCGGGGCCGGCGACAACGCCACCGTCAATGTCGAAAAGCTTCCGCCCCTGGCCCCTCCGGACGGCCAGTTGCGCCCGCAACTCGGCCTGCTCGAGGACTCGGTCGGCTCGGTCGTGAGCCTCATCGCCGCCGCCGACGATCTCGAGGTGCTCGGTGTGGAGAAACTGGACGACCGCGACGTCTACAAGATCAAGTTCTCGGTCGAGGCAACCGAGCAGACCAGAGCCGATAGCATCGAGGCGCTGCTCGACACACATTTCGTCCCCGTCGTCATCAAACGATCGATCTCTCGGGAAAAGGCACAGGTGCTCGGGCCGGAGACGGCCGTCACCGACCAGGTGCTGGACACGGCCTTCGCCGACAACGATCGGATCACCACCGAAGTGGTCGAGCTAGACAACGTGATCATCAGCGATCTGGTCCTGCCCGGCGATCTCGTCCTCGACATACCGGCCGGGGCAAAGACGCAGGAGAGCGACTTCGCCTACGCCCGGATGAGCCGCACGGACGCCTCGGCCAAGCTCGACTTCAAGCCTCTCTTCCCGCGCGAGCTGCCGAGCGGCTTCGAGGAGCAACAGGTGGCGGTGTACACAGGTGAACCGAAGGCCTGGGGGCCGAACGGCGCGTATCCGAAACCGAAGACCGTTCTAAACGCGACGTTCTTCGACGGAAGAACCACGATCTCCGTGTCGGAGCGCAACGTCCCGTCGTTCAACCCGACGGGTTCGCCGCTGCAAGGCGGCGGTCTCCCGATCACGGTGAAGGCCGTGAACCGCGCAGAGAAGCGCTTCTCCTACGGCACGTCGCCCGAGGTGCCCCCGCATGTGTACGGATTCCTCGGTGAAGTCTTCGTCGTTGTGAGCGGGTACGCGTCGGAGGACGCCCTTCTCGACGTCATGGTGTCGCTCGGCGAGCCGTCGGCGGAGGTTCCGGCGCAGACGGCGACATCTCCGTCACCGGGCACTTCGCCGGCCGCTTCGCCCGCCGCGTCAACCACCGCTTCACCGATCCTCTAGCACCGCTTACGAAGCCGGCGTCCCGGGCGTCTCGCGGCCCGGCATGTCGCGGAAGTCGACCTGAGCCGGTGCCCGGGACGCTTCCTCTATCTCTAGATATGTGCGAGCTGCGAAGCCGAACGAGCCCGCGATCAGGTTTCCGGGGAACTGCTGGATCCCGTTGTTGTAGATGAGCACGGTGTCGTTGTAGATCTGCCGTGCCGTCGCGATCTGTCCCTCCGTCTGCGTCAGTTCGCCCTGCAACTGTTGGAAGTTCTCGTTCGCCCGGAGTTCCGGGTACGCCTCGGCCACAGCGAACAGCTGACGCAGCGCCGAAGTGAGCATGTTCTCCGCCTGGGCCTGCTCCTCGACCGTCTGCGCCGCGGCACCAGCCGTGCGTGCCTGCGTCACGCGCTCGAATGTCTCGCGCTCGTGTGACGCGTATCCCTTCACCGATTCCACGAGATTCGGTATCAGGTCGTATCTGCGACGCAGCTGCACGTCGACCTGGGCCCAAGCGTTGTCCACGCGGTTCCGCGCTTGAACGAAGCGGTTGTAGAAAGCGATCACAACGAAGATCACGATCACTACGGCTCCACCAACGACCAGCAATGGGATCACCAAGCACCTCCTCCGCCTCCGCCGCCGCCTCCCCCGCCGCCGCCGCTGAAGCCGCCCCCGAAGCCGCTGGAGGACTTCGGGGCGCCGGCCGAAAAAGCGCGGCCGATATCCGAGAACAGGGTAGTCATATGCCACGACGTGAGCCCGCTGCCCAGGCTCCCGTTCGTGTCGATCCAATACAGACCGCTTTGGTGCGCGAGCTCCTGCGGCGCTACCATCTGCGCCGCGGCGAGGACCTTGTCCCCCACTCCGAGCACGACGCCGTAGACGAGCAACTTGTCCCACAAGGGAAGGGACGCCGGCGGTGCGTCGCTCATCGCCGAGAAATCCTCGAGATACCGGCGCAGGCCGGCCCAGGACGAGGCGAGCTCGGCCCCCGCTTTGGACCGACGGGTGAGCGCTTTGGGAATGACCAAGCCGAGGACGATCGTCAGCACGGCGTTCACCGCACCAGGGATCCCGATGGAGAGGCCGAGGACAGGAATCTTTCCGGGCTCACGGGCCTCGATCATCCCGATCGCGAAACCGAGGACGGCGATGCCGAAGAAGATCGCGATCGCTCCGCCCCACAAGATCCTTCCGCGCCGATCGATCCACTTCCGCGTCTTGATCTCCTCGGAGACGTATCGCCGCCAATCCTTGAACATCTCGTAGAACGGCTTGGCGCGAGCACGCAGCTCTTCCCCGAACTTCGTCACGACCTGACCGGCATCGGTGAGGAACCATTCGATCGAGTCGTAGACCTTGCGCTCCCATCGCGGCAGATCGTCCGGCGGCTTGTCCGTCTTCGTTATGCGCAGGTCGCTGATGATCTCCGTCTTCATACCCATCCACGTCTTGCGCTCCGTCGTCTCGTGCTGCGAGTGGAAGTAACCGCGTCGCACGAGATCGAAGAAGGTCGCGATGAACTCGGCTTGTGCCACCTCGCCGCCTTCGCGCATCAACGCTCCGACGAGGGCCGGCGAGTCGTCGGTGGGCGGCTCGCGGACGTAGTCGATGCGCTTGGTACGGGGATCGCGTCCGTAGCGGCGCCCGATGAGGACGAACGCCATGAACGCGGGCAGGACCACGGCGACGAGCAGCAGCGGGATGATCCACCACCAGTTGCGGCCGAAGAACTCCAGGTTCGCTCGGTCCTCGGCGAAGGACTCGTCGGCCCCGGCTTCCTCGGCGACGATCCTGTCGAAGGCGTCCTCGCTACACAGCGAAGCGTCCACGAAAGAGGTGCAAGATCCGGCGTTGGGAACCTCGTCGGCCCCGCCGCCGTCCCGCAGGACGTTTAGGGGGAACAGCATGCGCAGCTCGACCCACTGCTGCGCGGGGACGTTGCTCGCCTCTAGCGTCGCACCGTCAAGACCTGGCTTCAATGCCGTCGAGCCTTCGACGTCGCGCGGATGCCCCCACACACGCAATCGCCGGTCGTCGGCCGTGGACACCGCATTGGGAAGGGTCACATCGGCCCGGAGGGAGCCGAGCTCGGTCGGCCACTGGTCGCCCCACACGCGCAGATTGAGCTCGGCCGTGTCGCGATAGAGCTTGACCAAACCGACCATCCGGTACGTCACGTCGAACGTGCGCAGCTGGTCGGCGGCGTTGTACCGCCAGACGATCCGTGTACCGCCGTCGTGTGGCCCGACGGCGTAGGTGTTGGACGGACCGGCCTCACCGAGCGTCGTCGTACCGCCGGGCCCGTACTCGGCGCCTCCCTCGCCTACGCGGACGGAGTCGTGGACGACCCGCTCCCCGAACCTCGAGGGGATGTCGCGCCAGGCTCCCTCGAAGCTCCCGTCGAAGTCGAAGGTGATGTGCTCCGTAACGTCGACGGAGCCGTCCGGCCGGACCGTTACGTCGATGCCGGCCTGTGGAAGCGTGTAGCTCTTCGCGATCGCCACTGGTGCTGCGAACAGCAGCGCCATGACGGCGACGAGCGGGACGAGGAAAAGGCGTTTGATCGCGGCGCTGCGTCTAGGCAGCCGAGGGCGTACCGATCTTGTCGACCTTCCAACCGCCCGATCCCTCGACGAGGGTGATCTCGATGACCTGAAGGCGGGTGCGCTGTTCACGGTCCTTATTGTCCGATGTCTGCGAGGTGACCACGAGCACCGTGGCCGTCGCATCGTCGCGTGAGGTAAGAGCTGCCGACTTGACCTCACCCGTCGAGACGCTCTCGTTTCTCTTAGTCATGGCGCGGAACTGGTCGTAGGTGCCGCCGCTAAGCGCCGTCTGGTTTTGCGACGCGAACTGTTGCGTTGCGTCCTCGAGAGTTCGCTCGGCGTCGCGATCGATCGTCCTGTGGTTGAAGGTGATGAGGTTCTCCGCGAACCGTGTCGCCACCTCGATGATCTTGTCTTCTGTGCTGACCTCGGCCGCACGGCGCGTCGAGGTCGTCTTGATCGGCGCCGCCCCCGGGGCAAAGGCCATGAGGGCAAAGATCACGGTCGTGATGAAAAGGATCACCGTGGTCACGGTCAGCAGCCGGATACGGCTGGCTTCGCTTCCGGAGGCCACGGGCGGCGTCCCCGGCACCGGGGGCGGTGGGGTGGGCCGCGCCGGCGGCGGAGGGGTCGTCCGTGCTGGCGGCGCCGTGCTCGGCGTGGGCGAAGAGGGCGGCGCGGACGGCTGAGTCGGGATGGGCGCCGGTGTTGTCGCAGGTGGAGCCGTCTGGGAGCTCGGCGAGGGCGCAGGCGGTGGTGGTGGCGCCGAAGGTGTCGATGAAGGCGGAGTCGGCGTGGGCGTGCCGATGGGAGCTGTGGATTCGGAGGACGGTGCGCTCCCCGACCCCGCGTCGGGCGTTGTGGCGCCGGGAGTGGTGGCCGCGCCCCGGTCGGCATCGGACAGCGGCTGGGCGCAGTTGGCACACCACCGCGCGTCCGCGCGGTTGGCTGTGCCGCACTGCGGGCAGCGAACCGGACGGTCCTCGGTCATAGCTCTCCTCTATGGGCGGTTGCGGGAACCTGGCGAGGCTACCAGAGGCTCAGGGCATGCGGGGTTCAGAGCTGGACCCGCTGCAGCTGCCCGACGTTGTCGATCTTCCAGCCATCCGAGGTCTTGACCAGGCTCAATTCGAGGATTGCCGGTGTCGTCTGAGGCTCCGGGGTCTTGTCGTTCTTGATCGTGCGTTGCACGGTCACGACGGCCCGCGCGGTCTCGTCGGTCGGCGGAGAGACCGCGACGTCCACCACGCTGCCCGCCGAGTCTGCCTTGGCGTCGGTGAGCTGCTTGCGAAGCTGGCCCAGCGTGTCCACGTAGCGCTTCTCGAAGGCTCCGGTGGCGTCGTCGGCGACCCGGTCGAGGTGGGTATCGAGGGTCTTGTAGCTGAAGGTGAGCAGCGTCTCCGAGAACCTCCGGGCCACCTCCTGGATGTCCTCGGTGGAGCCGGCTCCCCGGGCCGCGCCGATCTTCACCGGCATGACACCGGGAGCGAAGAGCATCAGTGCGAACAGCAGCGCGAGAAGACCAAGGACACCGGCTGTGATCGCCAGGACCGGATCGACCGGACGCCGGATGACAGGCATCGTGAATCGCCGACCCGGTTTGGCCTCGTCGGAGGGTGACGGATCGGGCACGTAGCGTGCAGCCGAGGAGGGCGTCGGCGTCGCATCGGGACCTTCTGCTACGGGTGCGCGAGCCGGCATCGCGTCCGAAGCGGCCTGCGTGGATGCAGGCTCCTCGCCCGCGGCCTCCGGGGCCGGAGGGGCGTCGTTGGGTCTTTCGTTCGTGGGGTTGTCCGTCATCAGCAGTCGACGTCGAGGAGCGGATGGTATGCGGCATTCCCCTCGGCCGCCACTGTGCGGCGTGGCGTCCCGTAGCTGCACGGCGGGTTCCGCAGCTCGGCTGCGATCTGGCCGAACCTGAACCGGTTCGTCACCGGGTCGTAGGCCTGAATCAGTGTGTCGAGCAGCAACGGAAGGAAGTCGAGCGTGTCCTCCACCGAGGTGAGGTGGTCGAACGAGATGCGCGTCACCTCGGCGAGGTGGGCGATGGTGGCGTCCAGCTGAACCTTCCGTTGGGCGACCAGGCTCCCGAGATCCGGCACGTACTCGGCACCCGATTCCAGCAGCCGCGCTAGTCCCGCCGATCCGCGTCCGAGGGCTTCCGAGACCGTCCCGAGTCCCTTCACCCCGGTGACGAAGTCGGACGCCGTTTCGTCGAACGCGGTCCCGACGACGTCACCCGTTTCGGCCAACCGGTTCAGCTCGGCCGTGCGCTTAGCGAGCGTTGCCGTGAGCGGGTCGAGGGATTCGAATGCGTTATGAAGTTCGTCACCGCGGCCGCCCAAACCCTCACCGAGGACGTCGACCAGGTTGCCGATCGCCTCCGGCGGAACGCCGGAGAGGACGCTGTCGAGCAGCCGCAGCAAGTCCTCCTGCTGAACGGGAAGCAGCGTGTTTGCCTTGGCGATCTTGTCGCCGTCCTCCAAGTACGGGCCGGATCGCTTGACGGGGAGCAGATCAACGAACTGCTCCCCGACCGCGCTCTTGAACATGACGCGAGCCTTCGTGCCCTCGGACGGGATCTCGTCGAACGTCTTTTCGACAACGAGCTCGATGCGGACTCCGTCTCGCACGACGCGCAGCTGGCCCACACGGCCCACGGTCACGCCTCGGTAGGTGACCTCTTGGCCGGTGAACACTCCGCCGGACTCTTCGAAGGTCGCGAAGACCGCGTACCGGGGTTGAATCCGGAAGATCGTGATCACCAGGACGGCAACGAGGAACGCCGATAGCAGGAAGAACACGATCACGTTCGTGAGGGCTCGTCCCTCGTGCGTTAGCCAGCGCCACGAACCGCGGAGGTCGTTCGACCTTCGTTCCCAGAAACCGGCGCGTGTATCTGTCGGGATCATCTGATCGCACCCATCAAGATCGTGCGCAGCGCTTGCCGCTGATGGGCATTCGGCGCCGATGATGCCGACGATTCGCCCGACGAGGAAGCGCTCAGCCCGAGACCGGACAGATCCGGCAGCGCCTGAAGGAGGATGTCGAGCTGGACGTAGTCTCCCGGTGCCGCCCGCGCGAACAGCTTGGTGAACTCGGGCAGCTTCTCGACGGCCTCCTCGAGTGTCGTTCGCACTTCGAAGAGCTTCGGGACGACCTTCAGGACGGCCTTGACCTGGGCATCGATGTCGTCCTTGTGAGCCCGGGTTAGGTTTCCGAGCGGTGCGCCGAGTCGGTCCAGCTGCACGATCAGTTCGTCGAGCTCGCGCTGCTGGGCCGCCACGATGCCGAGCGCGTCGTCGCTGACATCGAGTGCCCGCGTGAGGGTCTGGGTGCGCGCTGCGAGCGTCCGCGACGCGGATGCGAGATCGGCGACGGCCGATGCGATCGATCCGCGCTCCGCGTGCAGCGAATCGACGAACTTCGCCGTCTGGTCGAGCACCCGGCCGAGGTTGTCCTCCTGTCCCTCGAGGATCATCGCCCCGGCCGATGTCAGCATCGCGAGGTCCTCGAGCGCGCCTGTCTGCAAGATCCCGCCGAGCTGCGAGAAGAGCTCCTCGAGCTCGGGTGCCTTACCCGTGAGCGATGTCGGGATGACGCTTCCGTCCGGCAGGTCGGGGCCCGGACGGTCGGGCGGCACGAGGTCGATGAATTTCTCACCGAGAAGCGACGTCGAGCGGACGACGGCGCGCGTGCCTTCCTGCACCTGGGCCTGGTCCGACAAGCGCAGCTTGACCTGCGCCACCCATTCGCTTCCTCGCTGGACGAGATCGATGCTTCCGACCGAACCGACCACGGCGTCGGATTGCTGGATGCTCGCGCGCTGAACGAGGTCACCGACGTCGGCGAACTCCGCGACGATCCCCCTTCCGCCGTCGCTCGCGCAGCCGGCGGCGAGCAAAGCCATCGCCAGCACGGGAACGATCGCGCGGAGCAAGAGGCGCCTCATGGTCCGATCACGGGGGCGATGAAGTCGCGCACGCGTACTCGCTTGCCCACCTCATCGAAGGAGCCCTTTACACCCTTGCTGAGCACGGGCAGCCACAGGAGGTTGTCGAGCACACGCAGCTTCTGACGATCGAGCACCTCGGAGACCTCGGCGAGAGTGAACAGGTCGTCCTCGAGATCCTGACGGTGATCTCGGACGAGCTTTCCGAGCTCTTCGACCAGGCTCGCGAGGTTGCCCGTCCCAGACTCGAGCGCGCCCTGCTCTTCGGCCAGCGACGAGAAAACGGTGGCCAGACCGCGGTTGGTCGTCCGCAATGCGTCGTCGTGCTGGGACAGCTCGCCGAAAAGGCGGTCGAGGTTGACGATGATCTCATCGACGCTGCCCACGTTGCGCCCGAGGGTGTCCAGGAGTGTCGCGAGCGTGTCGATCGTCGTGCCCAGCGCCGGGCCCTGTCCGTCGAGCGCGCGCTCGGCGTTCTGCACGAACCGGCCCAGAGCGCCGGGTTCGGTGGACGTGCCCGGCTCTAACGCCTCGAGGAATCGTTTGAGCGTCGCAAGTAGGTCGTCGAGCTCGGCCGGCGCTACCCCGCGTTCGAGTGGGATCGAATCGCCCTCGCGAAGCGACGGGCCGCTGCGCCACACCGGCGCGAGCTGTACGTAACGGTCGGAAATCAGCGAGATCGGGACGATGATCGCGGTCGCGTCCTTCGGAACGCGAGTGCCTTCTTGGATCTCCATGTCCACGCGAACGCGGTCGCCTTCGGGATCCACCGACGTCACGCGGCCGATCTCGACACCGAGTATCCGCACCGTGGATCGGGGGAACAGACCGATGGCCCTCGGGAAGAAGGCGCTGACCTCATACGTTTCCTCACCGCCGCGCAGGAAGATGCCCACCGCGGCGGTGAGGACCATGGCGATGGCGGCGACGACGGCGAACACGAGGTTGGCGGCACGCTTCATCGCAGTGCCTCCACAAGGATCGACAGGAGTCCCGCGTTTTGCTCGGCGTCACTGCCTGCGGCAGCGACTCCGCTCGTAGAGGTTGGCGCGCTCGTCGTTGCCGCGGCCGGGAGTGTCGGCGGAAGCGGGATATCGAGGACGGTCTGCAACCAGATGTCCCCCCAATGCCCCTGCGTGAAGGCGCGTCCGAACGTTCGCGCGCTCGGCCCCAGAGCCTCGAGGGCTTTCTCTAGCGGCCCGATGTCTTTGCGCAGTACCTCGAGCGTCGTGTGCAGGTCACGCAGCGCGGGGTCGAGGTTCGAGCGCGTGGACCGGATCAGATCCGAAAGCTCGGCCCCCAGACGGTCGGCACCGTGCACGAACCGGCCCAACGCGTCGCGTCGCGTGCTCAAAGCCCCGAGCAGCCGCGATCCGGAATCGAAGATCCGGCCCACGGCATCGGACCGGGAGCCGAGCACCTCGAGGATCTCCCCTCCCGAGCGCAAGAGTTCCTCCAGCTCCGCGTCGCGCTCTTTCAGACCCTCCGAAGCTGTGGCCAAACCTTGCAGCGCCCGGCCGAGGTTGCCTTCGGGGTCCTCGGTAAGATCCCCGAGCTCGCGCAGGGCGTCGTTCAGCGCCTTCGCGTCGATCTCGCCGACCGTGTCTACGGCACGGTTGGTCACCTCGTAGAGCTCGAAGGGGATACGCGTGCGCTCCAGCGGGATCCTGCGATCGTCGCGAACGAAAGGTGCGCCGCCGCGCGGAACGACGTCGACGAACTTGGCACCGAGGATCGTCTTGAGCTTGATCTCGGCTTCGGTCGCGTTGCCGAGGTCGGTGCCTTTGGAGATCTCCATCTTGATGCGCACCCGGTCGTAGACACCCGACGCGTTCTCCGACATCAGGTCGATCGAGAGCACCTTGCCGACCTTGAGACCGGCCACGCGCACCTCGTTCTCCGGAGTAAGCCCGGCAGCGTCGGCGAAATCGGCTTGTATCGAGTACACACCCCGCAGGAACGGGAACCGGTTGAGCGAGAAGGCAAAAACCGTGGCGATCGCGAGCACCCCGACACTCACCAGGCCGACGATCACCGGACTACGCTCGCGGAACGGCGTCATGTCCCGGATGCGGTTGAGGAAGGTCCTCACTTGGTCCCTCCGGCGGCCGCGGACAGGAGGCTGCGCAGCGCGTTGGGCGAAGGTGAGGCGGCCGATGACGACGTTGCCGCACCGGCTTCTCCTGTACTAAACCCCGGACCGCACAAGCCGTTGATGCACACGCCGTTGAGGTTCACCCACTCGCCGTACGTCGTTGCCCGGTTGAGCGCATGAACCGTTGAGGGGAGCGCACGTACAGCTTGGTCGAGGTCGGAACGGTGATCGGCGAGGATCGCCAGGATCTGCGTGAGCTGGGCGATCGCCTGATCGAGACCCGGACGGTTCTCGTCGAGGATCTCCGCCGTCCCTTCGGTGGCGACACCGAGGTTGTCCGCTGCCCGGACGAGCTCGCCGGAGCGGGAGCCGAGGGTGGCTACGATCTTGTCCAGCGAGTCGACGATCGAGCGAAGCTCGGTGTCGCGCGACGCGACCGCCGACGCAACCGTGCTCAGATGCTCCACGAGCTCGGCAACGACGGGACCACGCGCACCTAGGGTTTCGGTGACGTCGGCGAGGTCCGAGACCATTTCCTGGATCCGCGACTCGCGCCCACCGAACACTTTGACGAGTGCCCGCGAAAGCGTGTTCACGTCATCGGCTTGAAGAGTGCGCAGTGCCGGACGCAGGTTGTTGAAGACGATCCCAAGGTCGAAGGCCGGTGAAGTGTTGGCGAGCCGGATGAGCCCATCCCCGTTCTTCGGAAAGATCGGGGCTTCAGGGTCGTCCGGGTCCTGACTGATGACGATCATCCGTTGCCCGAGCAGGTTGCGGAACTTGATCGCGGCCCGCGCGTTGCGGGGGATGTCTACGCCGTCCTTCACCTGCATGGTCACCAGAGCACTTGCCTTACCTGTGTCCTCGTCGATCTGGATCTCGGCTCCCGAGACCTTCCCGACGGTTACGCCGGCGACCTTCACCACGTCCTGATTCAGCAGGCCCGTTGCGTCGCTGAACTCGGCCCGGACGTCGTAGAAGGACGTGAAAGGCTGGATGTTGCCGATCACGGCGGCGAGCAAACCCGTGAGCGACAACGTGATCACGGTGAACAGGCCGAGCTTCAGCAGCACCGAGCGCAGTGAGCCGCTCACCGTTGCCGTCCTTCCAGGAGTCTCTCCAGCGGTCCACCGGACGCGTCCTGCGACTGTGAGCCGAGCAATCCGTCGAGCGGCAGGACGTCGAGAAGCAGCTCGACGATGGCGGGAACAGGCTCGTCAGGATCGAGACCCATCAATCGCTGGGCGGCGACCTTCCGCGGCGTGGGCTCTTCGCCTGCCGGGTACGGCTCACCCAGGACGATCGGCGGGTCGGTGACGTAGATGCGCCAGTTGGGCCCCTCGGAGAGGTCGGCGACCCAAACGCCGAGGAACCCATCGAGCAACCGGACGATGTTGGGGAGGTTCGGCGCGCGTTGCGCGACCTCGTCGAGCACGACCCGGCCTTGGCCGGCGATGTCGGCCAGATCGCTCTCGCGCGCTGTGAGAACGTCGCCCAGGTCGCGCGCCAACGGCACGAGCCCGCCAACGGTTCGGCGGAATGCCTCGGGGTGCGACCTGATCGCCTCACCGACGGCGGACAGTCCATCGAGGGCTTTGAGCAGATCGGTGTCGGTGTCGTCCAGCGCCGCCGCGAAGTTCTTGAGGTGTGCGAGGTTCCGCTCGAGATTGGGCAGTGTCCGTTCTGTTTCGGTCAAGAGCTTCTCGCTCTGCAACACCGCGCGGCGCAGCTCGTCCTCGTTGCCGACTAATCCCTGGGCGAGCGCGTGCAGCCCCGCACCGAGCGCTTCGGGATCGATGGCGTTGAAGATGGGGATCGCCTTTTCGAGGATCGTCTCGACTTCGAACGGGCCGATCGTCCGGCTTTGGGGAATCTTGTCGCCGGCCTTCAAGTTGTCCGGTGCGAGACTGGACGGCAACTGCAGCTCGATGAACTTCTCACCGAAAAGGGTCTTCGCGCGGATCGCCGCGCCGACATTCTTCGGTATCTCCTGATCGGGAAAGACCCGCATCGTGATGGTGGCTTCGCCCGACCGCGAAACGTCGATGCCCGACACGCTTCCGACGAGCACGCCGCGCAGCTTCACGTCGCTTCCCGACCGGAGCAGCTGTCCGGCACGCGTGAAGCTCGCCGAGACTTCGAAACCGGGCTTGAATCGTCCGCTGAGGAAGAGCGTCAACCCGTAGCCGAAGAGCAGGATGATCAGCAGGGCGATGCCACCGAAGACGGCGTTCTTTCCGCGGTTCTCCATCGTCCTATCCGGCGATCCGCACCGTCTCGCCGGTGCCCCAGAAGATCGCCGACATCACCAGGTTGATGATGTTGATCGCCACGATCGATGTGCGGATGGCGCGACCAACGGCCACGCCCACTCCCGCCGGGCCCCCGCTCGCGTAGTAGCCGTAGTAGCAGTGGATCAGCACGACGACGACGGCGAAGATCAACGCCTTGGCGAGCGAATAGAAGACGTCGGCCGCTGGGAGGAAGAGCGTGAAGTAGTGCCCGTAAGTACCACCCGAAAGACCCAGATAGTTCACAACCATGAATCGAGTCGCGATATAGGACGCGAAGAGCGAGATGAGATAGAGCGGCATCACGGCAATGACGGCACCGACGATCCTCGTGGACACTAGATACGGAACCGGACGCACGGCGATCACCTCGGTGGCATCGATCTCCTCGGAGATGCGCATGGCGCCCAACTCGGCGGTGAATCCCGCTCCGACCTGTGCGGCCAAAGTGATCCCGGCGATGAGCGGCGTGATCTCTCGCGTATTGGCGAAGGCCGAGACGAATCCGGTGAACGCTTCGGCTCCGATCAGCTCGAGACCCTTGAACCCCTCGAGTCCAACCTGAGTCCCCGTGAAGAACGCCATGAAGAAGATGACGCCGCCCGTTCCGGCGCCGGCGATCAATGCGCCGGCCCCGATCGTTATGTCGGAGATGTGCCGGATGATCTCGTTGCGCCGTTTAAGGGCGAGCGGGATGTTCGCGAGCGCCTTGACGTAGAAAGCAAGGTGCGCACCGAGCGCTGCCAAACCGCGCACGCTTCCGTCGCCGAGCGCCTGGAGCACCCGAACGGGAGCCGAGGAGATCCTCTCTTCGGTCTTAGCCAATCACTCCTCCATCATGCGAACTTGGGCGGAACAAGCGCGAAGTAGATCGCCGTCATCACGAAATTCGCGACGAAGATCAGCAGGAACGACACCACAACGGCCCGGTTCACAGCCTCCCCGACGCCCTTTGGTCCCGCCTTGCAGTGCATGCCGAAATATGCAGCGACCATCGCGACGATCAAGCCGAATACGCCGGCTTTCATGAGGGCGACGTAAAGATCGGCGGGTTGTGCCAGGAGTGAGAACGACGCGATGTACGCGCCCGGCGTTCCGCCCTGGACGAGGACGTTGAACACGTAGCCACCGCCGATGCCGGCCACGGACACGAAGCCGTTCAGCAGAACTGCCGTCAGCGTCGCGGCAAGGAGCCTGGGAACGATCAGACGGTGGACGGGATCGACGGCGAGGACCTCCATGGCCGAGATCTCGTCGCGGATGCGGCGGGAGCCTAGGTCGGCCGTCATGGCCGATCCGCCGGCACCCGAGATCAAGAGCGCGGTTGCGATCGGAGCGGCCTCGCGCACGACGGCGAGCACCATGGCTGCTCCGGTCTGCGACTGGGCGCCGAGCTGACGGGAAACGTTGCCCACTTGGAGCGCGACCGTGGCCCCGAACGCGATCGAAACAAGGATGACCGGCACGATGGACACGCTGACGATGAACCACGAAACGGTGAGGAACTCGCGGACGGGCCAGGGACGCCTGAAGAACACCCTGAGCGCATCGAGCGTTAAAGCGAACATGTTGCCCGCCGGGATCAGCAGAACCTGGCGGAGTCGGTTCACGAGCGCTTGGTCCGGCGCGCCTGCTTCGGCTTGGCCTTCCTCCTGGCGCTCCCCTTCGGCGTGGCGCCGTTGCCCGGCGCGGCGCTCGCCTCCCCGGCGTCCTTCTCTTCCGACATGCCGATGGGGCCCTCGGTCGAGCCCGTCAGGAATTGCCGGACGACGGCCTCCTTTGAGGTAAACATCTCGTCTCGCGTTCCGAACTTCACCAGCTTGCGGGCGAAGATCAGTCCGATGTAGTCGGGGATCGTGCGCGCGGTGTCGATGTGGTGGGTGACGATGATGATCGTCGGGCCCAGCCGCTTCTTGAGATCGACGGTGAGCAAGTTTAGGAACGCGGTACGCACCGGATCGAGACCCGAGTCGGGCTCGTCGAAGAGCAGGATCTCGGGCTCCAGCACCAATGAACGCGCGAGACCGGCGCGTTTCTTCATCCCTCCCGAGATCTCGGCCGGGAACTTCTTCTCGGCACCGGTCAGACCGACGAGCTCGAGCTTCTCCTCGACGAGCTGACGGATCGTGCCCTCCGAAAGGTCGGTGTGCTCGCGCAGTGGAAAGGCGACGTTGTCCTGGATGGACATCGACCCGAACAGAGCGCCGTCCTGGAACAGAACGCCGAACTTCTTGCGCACCTCGAAGAGGTCGTGTTCGTTGAGCTTGGGGATGTCCTGGCCCTCGACGTAGACGTGACCGGCCGTGGGCCTGAGCAGTCCGACGAAGTGCTTGAGTAGAACGCTCTTGCCTGTCCCCGACGGCCCGAGGATGACGGTGATCTCTCCCTTCGGAACATCGAAGGTGACGTCCTCCCAAATGGTCTGGGCGCCGAAACGTTTCGTCAGGCCAACGACAGAGATCGCAACGTCGTCCGCTTGCTTCCCCCTGGCCACGAGGCGAACATCATACAGACCGTCCCCCGCGTCGCCCTACGTTTGCGTTGGGTCGCAGACGAGGCAACGGGCGTCGTATCTGTCGGGAAAGACCTGCACCTTCAGCCGGCGGCCGCATCGTTTGCAGAAGCGTGGCGGGTCGTGCTTGCAGGTTTCGTGCGACCCCTCGTTCGCCGGCTTACCGCAGTGCTCGCAAAAGTTTGCGTCCGTCAATCGGGGACACCCCGAACCCCGGGAATCAGATCCCGAGGCTTTTCAGCGGCATCTTCACGTCGGACAGCATCGCCAGGTCATCGGCCGGGCTGCGTCCAAGCGTCGTCAGGTAGTTGCCGATGATGATTCCGTTGATGCCGGCATACAGTCCCATCGCCTGCAGCTCGCGCAAAGTGACCTCACGGCCGCCTGCGTAACGAAGGACGATTTCCGGGAACAGCAGGCGGAAAAGCGCGATCGTTCGGATGGCGTCGAGCGGGTTGACCAGGTCGCGGTCGCCCAACGGCGTGCCGGGGCGCGGGTTCAGGAAGTTCATCGGGATCTCACGGGGGCCGAGCTCCC
The DNA here is from genome assembly GCA_040905525.1 of Actinomycetota bacterium. Taxonomy (GTDB): domain Bacteria; phylum Actinomycetota; class JAICYB01; order JAICYB01; family JAICYB01; genus JBBDRJ01. The sequence continues at coordinate 133,759 of JBBDRJ010000017.1, read as the reverse complement.
TGAGCTCGAAAGCGAACTCGACGCGCTGCCTTGTCGTCTCCCCCATCCCGAATATCCCGCCGCAACACAGCTCCATGCCGAGCTCCTGCACGAGCTCACACGTCTCCCACCGCTCTTCCCATGTATGCGTGGTGCAGATCTTCGGGAAATGAGACTTGGCCGTCTCGAGGTTGTGGTTGTAGCGACGGACCCCGGCGTCCTTGAGGCGCCGCGCCTGTTCGCGCGTGAGGATGCCGAGCGAGCAGGCGACGTGCATGTCGGTTTGCCCGTGCAAGGCGTCGACCACAGCTAGAACTTGTTCCATTATTCGCTCGTCCGGACCGCGAATGGCCAGGACGATGCAGAACTCGGTCGCTCCGGCTTGCTGGCTTCGTTTGGCGGCCTCCACGAGCGGCGGGATGTCGATGAAGGGCTCGGGCCGCACCGGAGTCGGCCAATGACGGGACTGCGAGCAGAACGAGCAATCCTCCGGGCAGCCGCCGGTCTTGGCCGAGATGATCGACTCCACTTCGACTTCGGGCCCGGCGTGCTTGATGCGCACCCGATGAGCAAGGGCAACGAGCTCGGGAACCTCGGCGTCCGAAAGGTCGAGGACTGCGAGGGCCTCGTCGAAGGACAGCTGCGGAGCGGAGCCGTTCGTCTGTGCGTCGAGGTCCGTGAGGAGCGTCATGAGGTCCCTTGTCTACCATTCCTCGTCGCTTCGCCGTTCGACGGCTTATCCTTCGCCGCGATGGGTCAGAACCTCTCGATCGAGCCTGTGACGGAAGCCGACTTCGAGAAGGGTTGCACAGAGCTGGCCTCCGACGCCGAACTGGACAACACCGACAGGCAGCGTTTCCACGCAGCCGTCGGCTTGGCCGAAGGCGGGCGAATCGTTGCGTTCGTGAAGAAAGTGGAAAACGCGCCGCGCTAACGGAGGAAGTCGTTCACTAGCTTCACGAAGTCGGCCGTCCTCTCGTAGGGCGCCATGTGGCCTGCGTCCGAGATGTACTCGGCTCGTGCGTCGGGGATCCCTCGGACGAAATCGTCTGCGTACTGCGAAGGCATGAGCTTGTCCTTCTCGCCCCACACAACCAGTGTCGGCGCTTTGATCCGGCGTAGACGTCTCCCGAGTCCCTTGTCCGGCAGCGGCCAGATGTACTTGCCGAGCGTGACGAGTCCCGGCAGCACCCGCAGCATCATCGCCGTCAGGGGGTCGTCGGATCGGGACTTCTCCTCGTCATCGCCCTGCGCCATCGTCGTCATCGCCGCCACTGCTTCGGGCGAGGTCGCGTCGTGCCAAAGCAGCTCGGCCATACCGAACGGGAAGGCCGTGAAGAAATCGGGCATCGGATAGTCCTCGTTCCACAGACCCACCGGTGCGGCCAGGACGAGCTTCGATACGCGATTGGGAACGTGGGCTGCCAGCTCAGCGGCGACCATCCCGCCGAACGAATGACCGATCACGGAGACCGAGTCGAGTCGGAGCGCGTCCAAGAGCTCGTCGTGATAGAGCGCGAGGTCGTGTACGTCGCGCAGCTCGTCCAGCTCGTCGGGATCGACGAAACCCGGATGTCGCGGAGCGATCACCTTCCGAGTGGCAGCCAAGGCCTTCACCAACGGATCGCTGGGCGTGATGCCGCTTCCCGAATGCAGGAAGAGCACGGGCGCACCCTCGCCCGACTCGTAGATCTTCGCCGTGATCGGCGGATCCCAAACCTCTACGGTGCGGCTCATCGAGGACTCACTGGAGACGGCGCGGGCCAGTACTCGTCCTCCCAGTCGGAGAACAGACCGGACAGTTTCGGCATGACTTCGCGGGCGAAGAGCTCGGTGTTGTACTTAACCGTCTCCTGCTGCATGTTCCCGAAGTGCAGGAGCACCATCAGGTGCCCCATGCGCAAGGTGTCCGCCGCCTCTTGCAGACGATCGATCACAGTCTCGGGGCTGCCGGCCACGACGTAGCCGCGGTCGAGGATGTCGGACCACGTGAGGTCGGGGCTGAGCGCCGACGCACCGGCGATCTGCGACTGGATGCGCCGGCGAACGGTCTCCATCGACGAGTAGCCCGGCGGTTGGACGAAACCGGGATAGAGGTGAAGACACTTGTTGTAGAAGTACAGAGCGGCCGGCGCGTAGAGCTTCTCGGCCTCCGCGTCGTCCTTGGCGACGCCGACGAACTGTAGGAAGCCGGCGCTGTACGGATTCGGTTCGGCCCCCAGGTCGGACACCGTGTCCCAATAGCCCTTCATGACGTCCTTGGCGCCCTGATAGCCGAAGTACGAAAGGTAGGAGTAGTTGAAGTGGTTGCGGATGCAGAACTCCCATGTCTCCACGGACCCCCCACCGGGGATCCACACCGGCGGGCGCGGCTGCTGGATCGGACGGGGCCAAACGTTGACGTAGCGCAGCTGGGTGTACTTGCCGTTGAAGGAGAAAGGCTCGCGCTCCTGCCACGCACGCACGATGAGCTCGACCCCCTCGCGGTACTTCTCGCGAAGGATGGCCGGCGGTGTGCCGTAACAGAAGTTCGAGTCCATCGGAGTACCTACCGGGAACCCGGCAACTAGGCGTCCGCCCGAGAGAACGTCGAGCATCGCGAACTCCTCGGCGACGCGAGTGGGCGGGTTGTAGAGGGCGACGGAGTTGCCCATGACGACGACCTTCGCGTTCTTGGATTCGCGGGCCATGATCGAGCCCATCAGGTTCGGCGACGGCATCAAGCCGTAAGCGTTCTGGTGGTGCTCGTTGACGCAGATGCCGTCGAAGCCCATCTCATCCGCGTACATCAGCTCGTCGAGATAGGTGTGGTAGATCTCGTGACCCTTGACGGGATCGTAGTAGTCGATCGGTACATCGACCCAGACCGAACGCACCTGTTGTCTGAAGTCGTCCGGCAGGTACGGATAAGGCATCAGGTGGAAGAAATGGAACTTCATCCGCTACCCCCTCAGGTGAGCGTCCGCGATTCGCCACCAGCACTGTCTCATACCCCGGGTGCCGACCGCCTGCTCGTCACGCCGTCGCGAAGATCCTCCCGTACCCGGTGACACTCGATGTCGGGGCGCCGGCGGCGGCCAGGGCGGCCCAAAACAAAACTTGATTGGCAGTCAGCACCGGCCGCGACAGCTTCGTCTCGAGTGCGTCTATAACACCTACGGCGCGGAAGCCGTTACCTCCGATGACGACGGCCTCCGCAGCATCGGGCACGTTCTCCGCCGCAAAGTCGAACAGAGCAGCCGGCGTGATCAGCTTCTGATCACTCGGGATAGCGCAAGGTGACGCGAAAACGATGTCGAAACCGGCGGACGAGTAGTACTCCGCCCCCAGACCGGTCAGCTCGGCGTCGAACCACGGCGGGACGATCAACGCGATCCGTGCAGCGCCGAGCTTGCCGAGGGCTTCGAGGGAAGCCGCGCACGTCGCAACGACTGGGATCCCGTTGGCGCGGACGCTCAGGCGCTCGATCATCGAGCGTTCCCCGTCGGCACCGATGACGTATGCAGAGCTCGTGAACCCGAACGCGATCGCATTGATCGGCGCCGTGGCTAAAAGCTCGACGGCGTCGTCTACGTACGGCGGCTCGGCGAACGCGCGCACCGGTGCCAACGGAATGGTCGGATCCATCTTCCCGCCCGTCGCCATCGCAGCGAAGTGGACCCGCGCAGCGTGGATGCCCACCTCGGACGGCGCCATCGCTCGCAGCTCGGACTCGGGACCAACATCGGCGTGCGGCACCAGCACCCCCATGCGCCATCGAACGTCCCAACCATCGGGTTGCCAGCCCATTACGACGAACGCGGGTCCGGTGTTTCCGGCTCGATCCCCGCCGCCTCGAGGGCTTCCCGCACACGTTCCGGCTTCATCTCACCGGACAGTGCCAGCGCGTGCAGCGCGGCCGCGGTGATGTGGCCGGCATCGATCTCGAAATGACGCCGCAGATCCTCGCGAGCATCCGATCGGCCGAAGCCGTCCGTGCCCAGCGACACGTAGGGCTCGGGCACCCAGCGTCCGATCTGGTCCGGCACCGCCTTCATGTAGTCGCTCACGGCCACGATCGGCCCCTCGGCCTCCTCGAGCACCTGCGAGACATAGGGGACGCGCGCCGGATCGGTCGGGTGCAATCGGTTCCACCGCTCGCAATCCAGTGCTTCGTGACGCAGCTGCTGGTAGCTCGTCGCGCTCCAGATGTCGGCCGCGACGCCGTACTCCTTCAATCGCTCCTGCGCTTCGACGGCGAGACGGACGACCGGCCCGGACGCAAGCAGCTGAACGCGCGTCCCGTTCTTGGCCGTCGAACGCTTGAAGCGATAGAGCCCCTTGAGGATCCCGTCCGTCGCCCCGCGTGGCATCTTCGCCTGCACGTACGGCTCGTTGTACAGGGTCAGGTAGTAGAAGACGTCCTCGCCTTCCTCGTACATGCGCCGCAGTCCTTCGCGGATCACCGTCGCGACCTCGTACGCAAACGCCGGGTCGTAGATGAGAACGTTGGGAACGGTCGATGCCAGCAGCGGGCTGTGTCCGTCCTGGTGTTGCAGTCCTTCACCGAGAAGGGTCGTGCGTCCGGCCGTCGCGCCGAGAAGGAAGCCCCGGCCCCGTGCGTCGCCGAACGCCCAGATCAGATCTCCGACACGCTGGAAGCCGAACATCGAATAGAAGATGAAGAACGGGATCGTCAGCTGTTCGTGCGTCGCATACGACGTGCCGGCGGCCGTGAACGTCGCCATCGAGCCCGCTTCCGTGATCCCTTCCTCGAGGACCTGGCCGTCGGTCGCCTCCAGATAAGGAAGCAGCGTCTCCACGTCGACCGGCTCGTAGGACTGGCCGAGCGGGTTGTAGATCTTGAGCTGCTTGAACAGTGACTCCATCCCGAACGTGCGCGCTTCGTCGGGGATGATCGGCACGATTCGGTGGCCGATCTCCGGATCGCGCAGCAGGACTCGCAACAGACGGACGAAGGCCTGCGTGGTCGACGCCTCCTGCTTGCGCTCCTCGGTCCCCGCGTAGAACTCCTCGTAGGCCTCCTTGGCCGGCAGCTTCGGGGCCTCGAAGGACACCCGGCGCTCGGGCAACAAACCGCCGAGCTCGTCGCGGCGCCAGAGCATGTACTGGATGGTCGAGGTGTGCCGCGGCGGCCGGTAGTAGGGCGGCAGATCCTTCTCGAGCTCCTGGTCGGAGATGGGAAGACCGAGCCGGTCGCGGAAGCCTTGAAGGTCGGTCACCGTCATCTTCTTGGCCTGGTGCGTGACGTTGCGCGCCTCGATCGACTCACCGAGCGCCCAGCCCTTGACGGTCTTGGCGAGGATCACCACCGGTGCACCCTCGAGCTCGGTCGCGACCTTGTAGGCCGCGTGCAGCTTGCGGTAGTCGTGGCCGCCGCGGCGCAGACGCTGCAGATCGGTGTCGGGCAGATGCTCGACGAGACGGCGCAGACGCGGATCGGGTCCGAAGAAGTGCTCACGGATGTATGCACCGTCGGCCACCGCGTAGCGCTGGAACTGGCCGTCGGTCGTCGAATCCATCTTCTCGACGAGGACGCCGTCGGTGTCGCGCGCGAGGAGTGTGTCCCACTCGCGTCCCCACACGACCTTGATCACGTGCCAGCCCGCGCCGCGGAAGAGAGATTCGAACTCCTGGATCACCTTCCCGTTGCCTCGAACCGGACCGTCGAGACGCTGCAGGTTGCAGTTGACGACGAAGATCAGGTTGTCGAGCTTCTCGCGCGAGGCAAGAGTGAGGGCGGCCGTGGATTCCGGCTCGTCCATCTCTCCGTCGCCGACGAAGCACCAAACGCGCTGCTGCGACGTGTCCTTGATCCCCCGCGCGTGCAGGTACCGGTTGAAGCGCGCCTGGTAGATCGCGTTGATGGGGCCTAGTCCCATTGAAACCGTGGGGAACTCCCAGTAGCGCGGCATGAGGCGCGGGTGCGGATACGACGAGAGCCCGAGCTTTCCTCCCGTCTCCTGCCTGAAGTTGTCGAGGCGATCCTCGTCGAAGCGGAACTCCAGGAATGAGCGCGCGTAGATACCGGGCGTCGCGTGGCCCTGGTAGAAGATCTGGTCGCCGCCGCCCTCGTGATCCTTCCCCCTGAAGAAGTGGTTGAACCCAACCTCATACAGACTTGCTGCCGAGGCGTAAGTAGAGAGGTGTCCGCCGACACCTGAGGACTTGATGTTCGCGCGCAGCACCATGACCGCTGCGTTCCATCGGATGAGGCGGCGGATACGCGCCTCCATCTCCTCGTCGCCCGGGAACGGCGGCTCGTCCTCCGGAGCGATCGTATTGACGTAGTGGGAGGACACCATCGGCGGGACGCCGATCTGCAAGCGCCGGGCCTCGGCCAACAGCTTTCTCAGGACGAAGCTGGCGCGCGGGTTTCCCTTGTTCGCCGCCAGGTCGCGCAGGGCCTGGAGCCATTCGTCGGTTTCGGCGCGGTCGACGTCCGGAAGCTGATCGTGGAACTCGTCGAAGGCCATCCCTACGACGTTACCTCCGTCTCAAACGGCGGTCATTCCCCCGTCCATGACGAAGGCCGCCCCGTTGACGAACCGTCCATCGTCGCTGGCCAGGAACGCGATCCCGGCCGCCACCTCATCGGGACTACCCATACGACCGTCGAGCTGGCGCTGTTCCATCGCTCGCCGCGTCGATTCCGGATCGTCGGCGTCGGCCAGGATCTTGGCGATCCATTCGGTGTCGACGGTCCCTGGACAGATCGCGTTGCACCGGATGCCTTCGTGGGCGTAGTCCGCGGCGATGGCTCGCGTGAGGCCGATGACTCCGTGCTTGGATGCACAGTACGCCGCGCGATTGCGCAACCCCACGACGCCGGCGATCGAAGAGACGTTGACGATCAGTCCATGTCGGGCTTCGAGCATCGCCGGGAGAACGGCCCGGCATGTGTGGAACATCGCGGTGAGGTTGACGGCGGTGATCCGGTCCCAGTCCTCAGGCTTCGTTTCGAGCAGGGTCGCGGCCACACCGACGCCCGCGTCGTTGACCAAGAGAGAGCAAGGACCGATGTCTCGGGCAACGCGGTCTACGACGTCACCGAAGCTCTCGGCCTCCAGCAGATCGAATGCATAACTTCGAACTTCAACACCGGATGCTGTGAGTTCGCGTTCCTTCGCAAGAAGTCGATCTTCGTCTACATCGACCAGCGCAAGCGGCCATCCGTCGGCGCCGAGACGGCCAGCCGTGGCAAAGCCGATCCCTGAAGCTGCACCCGTCACGATAGCTGTGCCTTGCCGTTGAGCCACGACTACCCCCTTCGATACCGTCGGGCTCCATGCCATCGACCCGCACTGCGATTATCCATTGAAGATCACCGGGATAACTACGCACGACGTTCGCGCCCCCACGTCGCGCACGCTCGCCGGATCCGACGCCGTTCACACCGACCCCGACTACTCGGCCGCCTATGTGGTTCTGGAAACCGACGGCGCGACAGAGGGTCACGGCTTCACCTTCACTATCGGGCGAGGAAACGATCTGTGTGTCGGCGCCATCAAGGCTCTCGCTCATCACGTCGTGGGGTTCGATCTAGACGAGATCACGGGTGATATGGCGGCCTGGTGGCGACGCCTGACCAGCGACAGTCAGCTGCGCTGGCTCGGACCGGAGAAGGGGGTCATCCATCTCGCCACGGCCGCCATCGTGAACGCTGTATGGGATCTGTGGGCCAAGAGCGAGGGAAAACCGGTCTGGCAGCTCGTGGCCGATCTCACGCCGAGCCAACTCGTCGACTGCATCGACTTCCGGTACCTGACCGACGCTCTCTCGCGCGACGAAGCCCTCGATCTGCTCGGGTCGTTGGAGCCGACGCGCGCCGACCGAGCAGCTGAGCTACGGCGGGACGGCTACCCCGCTTACATCACATCGGTCGCTTGGCTCGGCTACCCCGAACCACAGGTGCGTGAACTCTGTCGCGCAGCGCTCGCCGAAGGCTGGCGCAGCTTCAAGACGAAGGTCGGGACGAACATCCCCGACGACATCCGCCGTTGCGAGGTGATGCGGGAAGAGCTCGGCCCGAACGTTTCGCTCATGGCGGACGCGAACCAGGCGTGGGACGTCGGCGAAGCCATCGATTGGATCGGTCATCTGAAGCCCTTCGGGCTGCGTTGGATCGAGGAGCCGACCAGCCCCGACGACGTTCTGGGCCATGCAGCGATCCGCAAGGCGGTGGCGCCCGTCGGTGTGGCCACCGGAGAGCACTGCGCCAATCGCGTTGGATTCAAGCAGCTCCTGCAAGCTAACGCCATCGACTACCTGCAGATCGATGCTTGCCGGATCGGTGGTCTGAACGAAGTGCTGGCCGTTCTGTTGCTCGCCGCGAAGTTCGGTGTGCCGGTGTGTCCGCACGCCGGAGGCATCGGACTGTGCGAATACGTCCAGCACATCTCAGTGATCGACTACGTCTGCATGAGCGGCAGCCTGGACGACCGCACCACTGAGTTCGCCGATCATCTTCACGAGCACTTCGTGCATCCCGCGCTCATCCGCGACGGGAGGTACGTCGTGCCCGAGGCGCCCGGGTACTCGGCCGAGATGCACCCGTCCTCGCTCAAGCGGCTCGCCTTCCCCGACGGCCTGGAGTGGAAGTAGCGCCTTGACGCTGCGCGTCGCCCTGGTCGGCGGGCCGATGTACGACCACCTGTACCGAGTCCTCGACGATGTCGAGGTCGTCGTGCACGAGGACCATCCCACCCTCAACAGAGAGATCGCCCAGAGGCTGAGCGCCGGCGAGAGGGTCGATGTGCTCTCGACGCATTCGAAGTACGCGCCGTCGCAGAGCCAATGGCTGCGACCACTCGATGACATGGTCGGCTCGGACGTTGTACTGCGGCTAGCGCCGAAAGCCGCAGACCTGTGCCGGTTCCGCGGCGAGCTCCTCTCGCTGCCCCGTTGCATCGACGTACGCGTTCTGTGGTTGCGTACCGACCGGACTCTCGAGGCGCCCGATAGCTGGGAGGACCTTGTCGCGTCGGACATCGTCTTCGGATTCCCGGGCCGGGAGTCGGGCCTCTTCGGCACCTTCTTCGAGATCGTCGTCGCGAACGGAGGAAGGTTGTTCGACGAGTACGCGAGTCCGGTCATCGAGTCACCGGAGGCCGCGCACGCGGTGGAGCTGCTCTGCGCTCTGGCCGAGCGTGCTCCGGCCGATCTACCGGACTGGCACTACGACCAGGTCGATGCCGCGCTCCTGGGCGGACGACTCGACGCCGCCGCCGCTTGGCCCGGAGGTTACGGCCCGATCCGATCCTCCGAGGTTGCCGAGCTCCTTCAACCTCACCCGTATCTCGCGGGGGCAGAGCGACGCGTGTCCTACGCCGGCGTGCATTCGTGGGCGATCCCGACAACTTGTGGTGACGTGGCGGGTGCCGCCGCTTTGATCGAACGGCTGACGAGCGGGGAAGTGGCTCTACTCGATGCGATCGGTGGCAACGTCCCGGCTAACCTCAGGGCCTTCGCGTCTGTCGAGCCACAAAACGAGATCGATGCCCGGAGGCTGGACATCACACGCGACACGATCGCGAACGCGATGATCACCTACCCACACCTCGAACGATTCCCCGAAGTCGAAGACGCGGGTTGGAAGGCGATCAATCGAGCCCTGCGAGGCGAGCTCGCGCCGGATGCCGCCGTTGCCGAAGTGCAGCTGGCGGCCGAGCGTGCGCTGGGTCAGCCGGGGCAGTCGCCGTAGACTTCGACCTGGCGCTCCCGTTCGTCGTCCAAGCTGTCCAAACCCACACGGTCACGACGGTCGTCGACGTGCTCGATGTCCTCGATCGGGTACGGCTCGTGGGATCCGTTCACGCAATGGAACTGCGTTCCGTACACCTGGTCCCTCTTGTCAAGCACTCGGTCGCGGTCGGATAGGAAGGCGACGTCCTTGTCGTCTACTTCTCCCGGTTCGGATTCGCTCATCAGCTTCAACGCTCGTTTCTGGAAGGGCCGGTCGTGAACGGCGTGTTGGACGATCAGCCAGGCCGCCGACGCGCCCTGTTCACCAACGAGAGTCTTCCCCGGCCAGCCGTAGCGATCGACGATCTCCTTCAGGCGTTTGGTGTTCCGATTGTCGACGCGGGTCACCTCTTTGGCGGCGCTGAGCTGCTCATCTCTTAGCTCCTCGCCGACCGGCGGCAGCCCCACATCGATCTGAGCATTGCGCGCCTGTATGTCCGCCTGGCTCATGTCCAGAAGCTCTTCGGCAAGCGCCGGGTTGGACCCGAGGTCCGGCGGTCGGTCTCGGTTCACGATGAAGACGACGACGGCGGCTAGGGCAATCACGCCGATGGCAACCTCGAACGCGAGTCGGCGTCGTCGCCTGGATCGGCCCGCGTCGTGCGGGCGCTCAAGGTCCAAGGCGTTCCTCCAGGAACTGCACGGGGTGAAGCGCCCGCCGTCCCGTCAGATCGGCGATCTGATGGCGGCAGGATGTGCCGGTCGCGACGATATCGGCGTTCGTCATCTCGCGAACGGATGGCGCTAGAACGCGTTCTCCCATAGCCACCGACAGACCGTAGCGGTCGGCCCGGTAACCGAAGGCGCCGGCCATTCCGCAGCATCCGGAGTCGGGGATCGAGACGTCGAGATCCGGCGCAAGATTCAGCGCCGCAACCGTGGGCTCGGCTCCCCAGAGCGCTCGCTGATGGCAATGCGGATGGAAGAGCACGCGTCCACCACCGCGGAATTCGACGTCGCTTGCAACCTCGGCCACGTGAGCTTCGGCCAAGGCGCACCGGGCCGCGATGTCCGAGACGTCGCCGATGAGGTGCTGCCAATCGTCGACCACGGCCGACATGCACGACGGTTCGGTGAACAGGATCGGGCCCGTCGTCGCGCGCAAGGTCTTCGCCGATTCTTGCGCCGCACGGCGGGCTTTCGAGATGTAACCCTCGGACAGCATCACGCGCCCGCAACAACCGGCCGGAGCGAGAGACAGAGCGACACCGGCCGCCTTCAGGACCGCAGCCGCCGCCTCACCGATCTCCGGGTCCTGGTAGGTGGTGAAACAGTCGGGGTAGAGCAACGGGCCGTCGGTGCCCGTCGGCACGCGATCGGTCAGTGGGCGCGGTGAGATCGCGGGCAGCTTGCGCTGCGCAGCCAAGCCGAGCCGTCTCTTCATCCACCTTCCGCCCAGCACTCTGTTGGCTACCAAGGTCGATCGCGCGGCCAGCGCGGACAGTCGGCGAAGATTGGCGATGGTTCGTTGGAGGTTCGTCGCTCCTTCGGATCGGCGCAGGCGGTCCGTCCACCAGATCTTCGTCCTGGCGACATCGATGCGCGCGGGACATTCCGTCTTGCAGGCTTTGCACGAGATGCACGTGTCCATGACCTCGCGCGCCTCGTTCGTGGAAAGGTCGTCCAGCTTGAGATCGCCGGCCACCACAGCGCGCAGGAGATTCGCCCGCGCTCGGGTGGAGTGCTCCTCGAGTCCGGTGGCCGCCGCCGGCGGACACATCACCCCCACCCGTTTTCGGCAGAAGCCGGAGCCGTAGCACCTCTCGGCCAGCGGCTCGAAACCGTTGTAGTCATCGAAGCCGATGTCCGTGGCCACCGGGTGACGAACGTACTCGGCTCCGAATCGGAGGTTCTCGATCGTCTTGTATTGGATCCAGACCCCACTGCCCTCCGCGGGACCGTCGACCACCTTCCCGGGATTGAGGAGGTTGCCGGGATCGAAGGCGGCTTTTATCTCGCGGAGCTCCGCGTAGATCTCCGAGCCGAACAGACGCTCGTTCCACTGCGTGCGGGCGAGACCTTCGCCGTGCTCGCCCGAGTGATCTCCTCCCCAATCGCGAACCAGGTCGGTGACGGCGGCCATGAGTCCGTCGAGACGCTCGAGATCACGCGCGTTCGAAAGATCGAGAAAGGGACGGACGTGCACGAGCCCGGTCGAGGCGTGTCCGTACCAGACGACTTGCATCTCGTGGCGCGCGAAGAGCGCGTCGAGCTCCTTTATGTACGGAGGGAGTCGATCGACGGCGACCACGGTGTCCTCGACGAAGGCTTGTGGCAGGTTCGGCCCCCCGGCGACGTTCGACAGCGCGCCGATGCCGGCTTCACGAACCGCCCACATGGCGGCCTGCGCGGCGGCATCGACGTAGTGATCTCGGGTGCGAACTCCGGCACATTCGTCGAGCTCGCGGTCCATCCGGATGAAACCGGTGCGCGCTTCCGCTTCAGATCGCCCGTGGTACTCGATGAAGAGCAGAGCTCCGGCTTCGGGATCGATGGCCGAGACGGCTCGCGAGTGGAAGGAGTCTCCCCGCGCGATGTCGATCATGGACTTCGACACCACCTCCACGGCGCACGGCCCGGTCTGCACCAATCCCGGAACGGCGGCGATCGCTGCATGCAGGTCGTCGAAGGCAACCACGGCCAGGACGCGGTGAGACGGCAGCGGATCGAGGGTCACCTCGATCGCGGTAAGAAGGGCGAGTGTGCCCTCGGACCCGGCCATGAGCTTGGCTGCATCGGGACGGTTCGTGCACAGATGCTCGAGCTGATAGCCACCGCCCCGGCGGGCCAGAGTAGAGAACGCCGGGCCGAGCAACGGCGTCGCGCGTTCGCGCACCTTCGTCAGGCGGGCGGCGATGTCGCCGGGAAGACCTCCTGAGGCGAAGAGATCGTCGGGTGAGGCTTCCAAGCGACCCCAGCGCCCATCGGCCAGGACGACATCCACGGCGTGGACGTGGTCCACCGTTGCGCCGTACACGACCGAATGCGTGCCGCCGGAATTTGTCGCCGTCATACCTCCGACCGTGCATTGGCGCTTGGTTGCTGGGTCGGGGCCGAAGTGCAATCCGACGCGGGCCGCTTGCTCGTTGAGCTCCCACCAGCGCGCGCCGGGCTGTACGCGCGCGATGCGGCGATCGGCATCGATCCATTCGATGGCGTCGAGGGACGAGCAGTCGATCTGCAGCCCTTCGCCGACACATTGCCCGGTGAAGGAAGTGCCGGCACCCCTGGGGGTTATCGAGACGCCGATCTCGCGGCACACATCGACGGCGGCGTGGAGGTCGTCGACGTGGGCCGGGCGGAGAACCGCGGTGGGCAGGATCCGATAGGGAGAGGCGTCGGTCGAGTAGAGCTCGCGTGTAATACGGTCGACGCGCACCGAGCCCTGGACCCTGCCATCGAAAGCACGCGCGACATCTTGAGGAGCCGTCATGCTGAAAGCATGCCTGGTCGCACGGTCGCCCGATACATAGCGGCAATCACGCTGCTGGCCGTCGCCTCGTGCTCTGGGTCAGGCTCGGGCCCCGTTGATTCCCCTTCGCCCTCACCTGAACCGAGCATCGCCTCAACCGGGTCCCCAAGCCAGTCCGCAGCCGCCGCCGACCGGGATGGCGTTGTGGCAGCGCTAGCCGAGCTGTCATTCGAGGAACGAGTGAATGCCACGACCACGGTCAGCATCGACGACGACGTGTGGGTGATCTCACGCCCGTCGATATCCGGAATCGATTGCCGCCAACCATCCCGCGATGGTGACCAGCTCATCTGCGATCCCGAGTACGGCGAAGTCCTGCACCTCGACAAGAACAAGGAACGGATCCTGCGGGCCTATCCGCTGCCGGCGATCCCACCAACGGCCATCGCCATCACCGACGATGCTGTGTACTGCGCAAGACAAGGCGACGGTGGACTCCCGAACTCGATGGCGTGTCGTATCGACCGAACGACGCTCGACATCAAGGTTCGCATCTTTCCCTCGGCATCGGAGCCGGCCTTCACCGATCCGGACACGTACCGACCGGATACTTGGACAGTCTCAGACGAGAGCCTCGAGGTCTACAAGTTCATCGCCGACAACGAAGGTGTTTGGGCCGAGCAATACACGGGAGGCTGGACGCGTCTCGACCCCGTGACGCTCGAGATCGAAGCACGAGGAACGACGGGCCCTACTTCGAGGCGTTCCTGACCAACCGCGCCAGCTCCCTTCTGAGAGGTCGGGCAAGGTCGCCGCGCTCCCCCACCTCGATGCGGTCCAGCTCCAGCCAGGACGCCATCGTCCGGAGCTCGTCGGTCAGCTCCGCCGCTACCTGCTTCTTGTCTACTCCCGACTCCGAGAAGGCTCCGGGGACGAGCAGCACCTTGTTCTTGCGGTCGGCTTTCAGGTCGACGCGGGCAACGAAGCGATCGCCGAGCAGGAACGGCAGCACGTAGTAGCCGTAGACGCGCCTGGGCTCGGGGATGTAGATCTCGATCTTGTAGTCGAAACCGAACAGCCGCTGGGTCGGCGTTCGCTGCCACATGAGCGGATCGAAGGGCGACACCAGCGCCCGTGCGTGAACCCGACGCGGCACCCTGGTCTTCGGGACGACGTACGCCTTCTCTTTCCACCCGTCGACACCGACGACATCGAGCCGGCCTTCTTCGACCAGCTCCGACATCAGCCGCGGGAGCTCGGAGCGCCGGCGACCGTTGACCTGTCCCCGGTCCCACCAGGTCTCGATGTGGAAATAGCCGGCGATATCCTTCGCCGTTCCGATCCCGCTGGCTTTCGCCGCGATGACGATCAGCTGCTTCTTTGCTTCATCGGACGGAGGAGGCGGCGCTTCGAGCAGGGCCTTCGGGATCACACGCTCGGGGAGGTCGTAGAGCCGCTCGAAGTTGCGCCGGCCGGAGACGGCCACACGACCGAGCCGGAAAAGTACCTCGATCGCGCGCTTGCCGTCCGACCAGCCCCACCAGTTGCCCGTCGATTTCCCGCTGTTGGAGAGCTCGCCGGCCGAGATCGGTCCGTTCGTGGCGACCTGTTCGTAGACCGACTCGACATATCGCTTCACCGCCGGCTTCGCACCGCCCCACCACCTCGCTGACGCCTGGGCCTCCATCCGCCACCGGAAGAGTGGGTAAAGAGAGATCGGGAGCAAACACGCCGCGTGACCCCAGTACTCGAACAGCTCGCGCTTCTTGTATGCCATGCGGTCCAGCGCAGGCATCGGATACGGGCCGAGTCGCGAGAACGCGGGCATATAGTGCGCACGGACGAGAACGTTGACGGAATCGATCTGAAAGGCGTTGAGCCGTTCGGCCAGGCGCCGAAGCTTCGGAGCGCTTCCGCCGACGCGGGCAGACCCGAAGCCCTGAGCGCCGAGGTGCAGACGCCGCGCTTCCTCTCCCGAGAGCTCAGCCAACTGGTTGGGCGTGGCTCATCCAGGTCTCGTACATGTGCGCGTAGCGGCCGTCCAGGGCGACGAGCTCGTCGTGGGAGCCGAGCTCCACGATCTTGCCGTCCTCGACGACGCCGAGCCGTTGCGCGCGCATGGCCGTCGACAACCGGTGCGCGATGATGATCGCGGTCCGGCCCTCGAGGAGAACGTCGAGCGCACTCTCGATCTTCGATTCCGACAACAGATCGAGACTCGATGTTGCTTCGTCGAGGATCAGAACGCGCGGACGAGCCAGGAAGGCACGCGCCAGTGCAAGCAGCTGCCTCTCGCCGGACGAAAGCGACACACCACGCTCGTGACACGGTGTGTCGAGCCCATCCGGAAGCCGCTCGATGAGATCCACGATCCCGACGGCGCGGCACGCCTCCCAGATCTCTTCATCGCTTGCATCCGGACGGGCAAAGGCGATGTTGTCCCGGATGGATCCGGCGAACAAGAAGGGCTCCTGGGGGACGTTTCCGATCTGCAGGCGCAACGACGTCTGCGTTACGTCACGGATGTCGTGTGAGTCGATGAGGATCCGTCCGGCCGTCGGATCGTAGAACCGCGCGATCAACTTCACGATCGTGGATTTTCCGGCGCCGGTGGGACCCACGAACGCGAACGTCTCGCCCGGCTTGATGTGCAGATCGACATCGGATAGTACCGGCCGGTCGGGGTTGTAGCCGAAGGTCACGTGCTCCAGACGGATGTCGCCGGAGACCGGCGGAAGCTCCTGCGCGTCCGGAGCTTCCGCCGGATCCGGCCCCTCCCCAAAGACGTCCCGCAACTTGATAACGGCCGCGCGCCCGGATTGGTACGTGCTGTAGAGCGTCACGAGCTGCTGGATCGGCGCGAAGAATTGGGCGACGTAGAGCACGAAGGCCGTAAGCTCTCCGATCGTCAGCGTCCCGTCGAGCACCATCGCCCCACCGACCAGAACGATGATCGCCTGGGCCAGGACGCCGATCGACTCGGTTCCCGGTCCGTAGATCGACGAGACCTTGGCCGTATACACGTTCGCGTCGCGGTGCTCGCCGAGGATGTTGCGGTGCCTCACGACGTTGTGGCGCTGCCGGTTGTGCGCCGCCACGATGCGCACACCCGATAGCGACTCCTGGAGGTCGGCCAGGACGTCGGCGATCCGTTCCCGCACGGCGAGGAATCCGCGATCGGACACGCGGCGAAACCACAGGGTGAGAATGGTCATCACCGGAACCACGAAACCGACCGTGAAGATCGCGAGCCTCACGTTCATTGTGAATAACACCGCGGAAACGACGAAGAGCGTGAGCGCCTGGACCACGAGGTTGATCAGTCCTTCGTTGAAGAGCTGGTGCAGGGCCTCGACGTCGCTCGTCATGCGCGTCATGATCCGGCCGGCCTTCTCCCGGATGTACCAGTCGACACCTAATCGTTGCAGGTGCGTGAAGATCCGGACGCGCAGGTGGAACATGAGACGTTCTCCAACACGGCCGGTCCACGCCAGACGTATGCGACCGGCGAACGTGCCGAAGACGACGGCGCCCAGATAGATCAGAGCGATCACCGCCAGCACACGGAAGTTCTTGTCCCGGATCCCGCGGTCGATGCCGATTCCTGTGAGGAACGGCCCGGCTTGAAGAGCCACCGTCTCGATGATCACGAACACGAACGACCCGGCGATCCACCATTTGTGCGGCGCCAAGAAGCGGCGGAGCGTGAAGGGTCGGTCGTCGGGCGGTATGCGCTCGAAGGTGACCTGCTCGGGCGGGTGCTCCGGCTCGGTCTCCAGGATCTTCTCGGCCATCTCCGCCAGCTCGGGCGGGATCCCTGCGAACGGGAGCCCGGCCTGCGAGGCGCGGAAGCCGCCCCCGAACATCCCACCACCGCCGCCGCCCATGTGACCGCCGCCGCCGCCGCCGAACATACCCATTAGGACGCGCCCCCGCCCATCAGGGACCACCACCGAACGGATCGAGATCCCGGGGTACGTCCTCGCGGCCCGGCCCGGAGACGGGGAAACCGTTTCCTTCGGCCTTCGTGCGCTTCGCGAGCAGATCTTCCTCGTCCTCCTCGAGGTGCGCGAGGACTTCCGCGTACCGCGGCTCCGTGCGCATGAGATCGGCGTGGGCCCCAGCGGCCACGATGCGGCCGCGCTCCATGAGGACGACGCGGTCGGCGAGGTTGATCGTGGACAGTCGGTGAGCGATGACGAGTGTCGTTCGTCCCTCCATCACGCGATGGAGCGCGTCGTGGATCTCCTGCTCGATCTGGACGTCGACGGAACTGGTGGCGTCGTCGAGGATCAGGATCGCTGGATCCGAGACGAGCAGACGCGCTATCGATATCCGCTGACGCTGCCCGCCCGAAAGGTCGTAGCCCCTCTCTCCGATGATCGCGTCGTAGCCTTCGGGAAGGTTGCGGATGAACTCATCGGCTCCCGCGGCCCGCGCCGCCTCGACCACGTTCTGGATCGGAGCGTCGGGACGTCCGTAGGCGATGTTGCTCCGGATCGAATCCGAGAAAAGGAACGCGTCGTCGGCCACCAGGCCGATGTGGGAGCGCAGGCTCTCCTGCGTGTAGTCGCGGATGTCGCGGTCGTCCACGAGCACCGAGCCGTCGGTGACGTCGTAGAAACGCATAAGCATGCGAGCCACGGTCGACTTGCCGCAGCCCGTACGTCCGACGAGGGCCACCGTTTCCCCCCGCTGCAGGGAGAGTGAGAAGTTCGAGAGAACGTCGGGCCCGTCGCCGTAGGAGAAGGAAACGTCGCGGAACTCGACCTTACCTTGCGGATCGACGAGATCTATCGCACCGGGCCGGTCCAGGACATCGGGCGCGGTGTCGAGGATCTCGTAGATCCGCGCCGCCGATGCACGAGCGCGTTCGTTCAGCACGAGCATGAAGCCCAGGATCCGGAACGGCGCGACGAGTCGGACGATGTAGGCGCTGAACAAAACGATCGCGCCGACATCCAGCTGCCCATGGATCACCAAGTAGCCCGAGTAGAACAGCACGAGAACCAACCCGAGGTTGGGCAGGTTTTGCAGGATCGGTGCGTACCTCGCGCGCACGTCCACCTGCTTCACGTGCGCCCACTGCGCGCGCCGCGCGGAGCCGGCCAGCTGCTTGATCTGCTGTAGCTCGGCGGCGAACGACTTCACGATGCGTACGCCGGTGACGTTCTCTTCAACGATCGTTGCCACGTCGGCAAGGCGCGCCTGGACGATCCACGAGATCGGGAACATCAGCTTGCGCATCTTCATGCCGACGAACCACACGGCCGGCATGGGGATGAGCGCGACGAGGGTGAGCAGCGGGTGGATCGAGAACATGATCGCCGCTGCTACGAAGAAGGTTAGGAACTCGATGACCATCGTCGGCGCGAAGGCCAGGAACATCTGGATCGACCGGATGTCGGAGTTGGCCCGAGAGATGAGCTGACCCGACTGCACCCGGTCATAGAACGCGAACGACATGCGCGACAAGTGCTCGTAGATGATCGCGCGCATGTCGTACTCGATGGCGTACGCGGCGCGCATCATCGCTTGCCTCGAAACCATGCCGACGAAGAAGCGCGCCACCGCCAGCCCGACCATGATCAGGACGAGCATCTGCACCGGCCTGATGTCTTGTCCCGAGAGCAGGTTCACCGCGCGCCGAACGACGAGCGGGCTGGCCAGTCCTATGAGGATCGCTACGAAGGTCGCGATCCACGTAGCCAAGAAGTAGCCCTTGTGCGACCACATGACGGGCAGCATCCGGCGGATCCACGAACGCGACTGATCCGGATGGATCCACGCCTTGGGGGCTGGGTATCGCGCTTCGACGCCGACGGGCGAGAAGACGCGATCGGTAGCGGGACGGTCCGAGGTCTTCACGCCGGTTTCACCACGTCGGCCAACGCCGCGTCTATCGCGGCATCCAATGCTTTACCCCAGGCATCCAGGCCATTGAAGGCGCGCTTGGCCTGAGACTCGGTCAAGCGGTTGGCCAGCTTTCCGAGCATCCGCTCGATCGCCTCGTCGGCCGACGAAAGCTCCTTGAGTCCGTTGTCGGTAAGGACGTGCATCACGCGCCGCCGGTCGCCCTCGGCCCCCCGGCGCGACACGAGGCCGCGTTCCACCAGTCCATCGGCAAGAGCAGTGACGCTGGGCCGGCTGACGATGAGACGCTCGGCGAGCGTGGAGGCCTGCGAAGGCCCTTCGGACAGATAGGCGAGCAGCCGATACTGCGAGACGGAGAGGTCGACGCCGGACAGCGCTCGTTCCACCTGTTTGGCCAGACGGGCGGCGATACGACCCGAGGGGCCGCAAGGTTCGTGGGTCACATAGTTAGAGTATCAAACCATTCAGACTCGGGCTAGGCGTTAGGACCGCGGCCCTCGCGGCGCTCCCATACGGCGCCGACGTCGGGCAATCCGTCTACTGCCCCCAAGTAGTGATAGGCGAAGGCCCGAACGGCTTTGTCCTCGTCGGTGTGTGCGTCGACTTCCTGGCGCCGGTACACCTCCCCCTCGTCCTCCAGCTCGTCCAGGACGCGCAACGCTTCGTCCATCCGATCGGGGTCGAGCCAGAAGACGAAGCCCTCGATCGTCCCTTCCTCGTCGAAGCGCGCTGCTGGAACGCCGGCGTCGAAGAGCCTGCCCACAGTTTTCGCGGACGCGGTCGAGATGACGAAGGGCTCGGCCACGCCGAAAAGAGAGAAACCCGGCTTAAGCAATCCGTACACGAAGATCGCGTTCAAGAAAGCTCACCGCTCAACTCAGAGGCCGCTCGCACCGGGTCGTCGGATTCGACGATCGCGCGAACCACAACGATCCGCCGGCCTCCCGTCTTCACCACATTGGACAGGGTTGAGATGTTGATCCCCCCTATGGCGAACCAGGGGAAGGTCACGTGTTGGGCTGCATGTGCCACGAGCTCCAAACCAACGGCCGGACGTCCCGCCTTGGTCGGCGTTTGGTGAACCGGCCCAACGGCGATGTAGTCGGCCAGCCCGTGCTCGTGCTCCTCGAGAGCACGGGTGACGTCATCGGTTGAATGCGTGGAGCGCCCGATCATCACGTCCGGGCCGAGGATCTCTCGCGCCACGATCGGCGCAAGATCGTCCTGTCCCAAGTGGACACCGTCGGCGGCCAGAGCCAACGCGATGTCCGGGCGGTCGTTGATGACGAAGGGCACACGCGCTGCCTCGCACACTCCCTGGAACTGGTCGGCGACCTCGATCACCTCGGCCGCCTCGGCGTCCTTCATTCGAAGCTGGACGAGGTCAACGCCCGCCTCGATAACCGCGCCGAGAACGTCGACGGGGAAATCGCCCGGCGCAACCAGGTAGAGCCGCGCGCGTTCGAAAGCTTCTCGCCGATCTCCCGGCTTCATCCTCCGGCCACCGCCCGCACGACCTCAACGACGTCACCCGGGCTCAGCCGCACGGCGGCATACCGCGCGCGATCGAGGGGCTCCCGATTGAGCTCGACCACGACGTTGCGATCGGTCAGGCCGAGCTCGGCCACCAGATCCGAAACCGTCGTCGCGTCATCCAAAGCGCGGTCTTTTCCATTGACTACAACGTTCATTGCGCCTCCGCTGCGCTCCGACGTGACGCCTCCGCTGCGCTCCGACGTGACGCCTCCGCTGCGCTCCGACGTGACGCCTCCGCTGCGCTCCGACGTGACGCCTCGTTCAGGCTCGAGTGCGCTTACGGTACGGTACCCACGTGCCGTGTCTGCTCGGCCTTTTCGGACTGATCACTCCACGTGTGGTCATCGTCCTGCTCGTTATCTTCACCGACTACATCGGCCGGGCCTACGACAGCTTCCTGTGGCCCCTGCTCGGGTTCTTCTTCCTGCCCACCACGACCCTGGCCTGGGCCTGGGCGATCAACACCCGGGGCGAGGTGGCAGGCGTCCACCTGATAATCGTGGTCGTGGCGGTGCTCCTGGACCTGGGCATCATCGGCTCCGGCCGGTCCTCCCTGGCCCGACGCCGCGCCTAGACCCTCCGGGCAGGTCGTCGCAGTCCAGTATCTCCCTCTGAGGGCTGCAATGGACTCGGGCGACCGCCGATCGATCGCCTGGCTCACTAGCCTAAAGGGCTTCTGACCAGGGAAAACAGGCTAGGGAAACCCCGGTTCGGTGAATGTGCCTTAGTGCACAGACAACGTCACACACTCGGCCTACAGTGACCTCAGCAGCGTGCGATACGGGGGGTAGTGATGGCTTGGATGATCGGGATCTCTTATTGGGCGGGTGCCGCCATGCTGTGGCTCCCCTGTGCCCTAGCCCTTCGCGCCTATGCCGAGAAGCGGCGCGGCGTCGAGGACCTCCTCGCCGGCATCGTTCTAGCCGTCGTCTGGCCCATCAGCGCGCCGATCCTGGCCCTGCTGGTGGTCGCCCGCAGGTTCCGGATGCACCGCGCCATCACGCACGCCGGCGCCGGGTCTGTCCTCGTTCGCACCTAGTATCGGGCTCCTTCCCACCGCCTTCCCCGCGTCTATGGGAGGTCGGTCATGGCCAGATCCGGTCGCTGCCGAACATGCGGTGCCGTCATCCGTCCGCGCGCCAAGGACATGAGCGTCGGCGCGGCTTCACGTCTGCACTACTGGCGCCACCACCCCGAGATCATGCTCGGGGGCCAAGCCAAGAAACGCTGGGCGGACGGGAAGGCTAAGAAGACAGCGCGGCGATAAGCTCGCGCTGACGTCCCTCGTCGGCGAAAGGGGTCGCGAAAGCGTTGTAGAAGTAGACCCGGTCGGCGCGCCCGGCGTAGCGGCGTTTGATCTCGTCCGAAGCGTCGTCGGTCTTGCCAGTGACGGCGAACGTTTCCACCATCTCGTCAGTGATCTCGGACGCCATGCCGGCCATGTCGCCTTTCGCCATCTTCTCGTGGAGCTTGGGTGGGGTGTCGTCCCAACCGTGGGTCTCGAAGATCTTGGCGTACGTCCGCGTCGAACCGTAGAACGCGACCTGCTGCTTCACGAATCCGGCTGCGGTCTGCACCTGCTCCGGTGTGTCACCGACAGCAAGGAAGACCGGCGAGACCACGGTGACGTCGGCGCGCTTGCGGCCCGCCTTTGCCAGTCCTTTGTCGATGTTGGGCATCAGCGCTTCGTCGATGAACTTCGGTGAGTGAAGCGGATGGATCAGGATCCCATCGGCGACGAGCCCGACGCTCTCGGCGTTGTAGGAGTTGATCGCCGCGATGAAAACCTTGGGCGCCGGATATTGGATCGGGCCCGGCGTGAAGAACGGGTTGTTCACCGTCGAGGTGTAGAACTCCCCGCGGTACGCCGCCGGACGGCGTTCCTGCCAAGCCGACCAGAGTTCCTTGCACATCTCGACGTACTCACGGAACCGAGGGCCGGGCGAGTCCCACGTCATGCCGAAGCGGCGAGTGATGTGACCTTTCACCTGAGTCCCGAGACCGAGTGCGAAACGTCCCTTCGACGCTTGCTGGAGATTCCAGGCGGCCACAGCCGTCATGTACGGCGACCGAGCGAACGCGATGACGAGGTTGTTGGAAAGCATTGGCTTCGTCGTTTCGACGGCCGGGAACGCGAGATCCACCAGCGGATCGTTCGTCGTCTCCGCGGTGTACAGACCGTCGTACCCGATCGCCTCGAACTTCTTCGCGGCCTCGCGGGCGGGCTCGATGCCGGCCGGCAGGACGACGTCGATCTTGAATCCCATGTGCCCTCCTGATCAGTTCTCGAGTGGTGTAACCACGTCGTCGTACAAGCGCTGAAGCTCTTCGCCCCAGTCGGCCGGCGGGACGGCCGGCAAGACAACGAACTTCGTCGCACCCGCTTCGATGAATTCCTCCAGGCGCCCGCGAAGCGCGCCGTCGCCGCCAACCGACACGACATCCTTCGGATCTACACCCGGGCGCCGTGCTCCGACGACGGAGAGGACGGTTTCTGTCGTCTGCTCGGCTGTCCCAACCGGAACGTAAGGAATAAGCGCACCGTAGTGGTCGGATTCGATCTCCCGGTCGTGCTCGGCCGCGACCGCCTTGATCAGGTCGACCTTCGCCTTGTACTCCGGTCCGGCCACGAAAGACGGCAGCCAGCCGGTCCCGAGTCGCCCGACACGGCGGGCCGCCGCGTCAGAGTGGCCGCCGAACCACACATCGGGGTGCGGTTTCTGAACGGGCTTGGGCAACAGCGTCAGGTCGTGGACGGTGAAGAATCGCCCCTCGTGCGTGACGTTGTCTTCGGTCCACAAACGCACCATCAGCTCGACGGCCTCGTCGGTGCGTTCGGCGCGTTCGGAGCGAGCGATCCCGAAGAGCTCGTGCTCGGACGGCAACGGGGAGCCGAGCCCGAAGACCGGAACGATGCGACCGTTCGACAAGACGTCGAGCGTCGCCAGCTCCTTGGCGAGCAGGACGGGGTTGCGTCCGGGAAGCACGAGAACGCTGGTCCCGAACTTCAGCTTCTTCGTGCGCCCGATGGCCACGCCCATCGCGGCCATTGGATCGAGCACGTCGCCGCCGACGCGCTCGGAGAACCAGAACGAGTCCCAGCCGATCGATTCGCAGCCGTCGATGAGCGCGTTGAAGCCATCGAAGCCGAGCCCGGCCGATGCGCCGATGCCGGGGCCGATACCGATGC
This sequence comes from Actinomycetota bacterium, assembly GCA_040905525.1. Taxonomy (GTDB): domain Bacteria; phylum Actinomycetota; class JAICYB01; order JAICYB01; family JAICYB01; genus JBBDRJ01. The sequence goes on along the minus strand of JBBDRJ010000017.1, from coordinate 110,024 downwards.
GGATCTTCACGGGCCCATCCTGCCGCGCGTCTGTTCGCTCGCGCTACCGGCGCAGCCGGCGGCGAACGAAGTCGGTGGCTCCGTGCGCTGTGGCAAGCAGCGTGACGCCGACGATCGCGCCCCACAGGCCTACGGCCGCGAGAAGGACGACCCACGCCAGAGCTCGAGGACCGGGTGCGAGATGAGGTGGACCGCTTAGTCGGCAGCCTCGCCGAGGCCCAAGACAGAAAGGCCCACGAAGGGATCGAAGTCTTCACTCGACTCCGCGTCGCCACTTGCGATGTCGACGTCCTCGGATGTGTTGGCGGCCACGACGTCGGCCGAGCCACCCGCCGAGGTCACGACACCGAGAACCTGACCCCCTACTCCATCGCCGGAGACGGCTTGGGCGCTCTGGGCCACATCCAGCTCGTTGTCGCCGTCCTGGGTGTTGGCCCCGATATCCGTCGTATTTGATTGGGTAACGGTGTTGTTGTCACTGTCATCGAAAGTAGCGACGTTGCTCTGAGTGATTTCGCCACTCGCGCCCTCGGTGAGCAGCCCCACGAATGCACCGGAGTCGTTTGTCGACGCCGAGTCGCCCGTGGAGACGTCAACATCCGAGGAGCGGTTGGTGGCGTCCACCGAGGCGCCTCCCGCCGACACGACGCCGATGACCTGGCCACCTACTCCGTCGCCGGAGACGGCTTGGGCGCTCTGGGCCACCTCCAGCTCGTTGTCGCCGTCCTGGGTGTTGGCCGCCCCGTCGGCCAGGAGCGTGAAGGTATTGGATTGGGTCACGGTGTTGAAGTCACTGTCAACGAATGTGGCGTCGTTGATCTGCGTGATGGTGACATCCACGCCCCGGGTGAGAAGGCCAACGAAGGCCTCGGAGTCGTTGGTCGACGCTGCGTCGCCGCTGGAGATGTCGACGTCTTCGGAGGTGTTGGCGGCCACGACGTCGGCCGAGCCTCCCGTTGCCGTCACGACGCCGATGACCTGGCCGCCGACGCCGTCTCCCGAGGAGGCATCGGCCCTTTGCGAAAGGTCGAACTCGTTGTCGCCCGTCTGCTTGTTGGCCGCCGTCCCGTCGGCCAGGATCGTCGCGTCATTGGATTGTGTCAGGGTGTTGAAGCTACTGTCAGTGAAGCTTGCGATGTTGGTCTGATCGATAGTGACACCCGCCCCGCCCTGGGCGAGCAGACCCACGAACGCATCGGAGTCGTTGGTCGAGGCCGAGTCGCCCGTGGAGACGTCAACGTCGGAGGAGCGGTTGGTGGCGTCGACCGAGGCGCCTCCCGCCGACACGACGCCGATGACCTGGCCCCCGACGCCGTCGCCGGAGACGGCTTGGGCGCTCTGGGCCACCTCCAGCTCGTTGTCGCCGTCCTGGGTGTTGGCCGCCGCCCCGTCGGCCAGGATCGTCGCGACATTGGTTTGCTCCACGAGGTTTTCGACGGATTGGGCCACGGTGGCACCGCCGCCGTTGGTGAGATCAGCCACATCGTCTGGAGAGATGTCGTCGCCGATGAAGCTCGAGGCGAGAAGGCCCACGAAGACCTCGGAGTCATTGGTCGACGCTGCGTCGCCACTGGAGATGTCGACGTCTTCAGAGGTGTTGGCGGCCACGACGTCGGCCGAGCCTCCCGTTGCGGTCACGACGCCGATGACCTGGCCGCCGACGCCGTCTCCCGAGAAGGCATCGGCCCTCTGCGAAAGGTCGAACTCGTTGTCGCCCGTCTGGGTGTTGGCGTGTCCCGGGTCGGCCTCTTCCTCTGCTTCGAAACGCTGGCCGACGAAGCTCGAAGCCTCGTTGGATCCAGCGGTATCGCCGGACTCGACGTCGACGTCCTGCGAACGGTTGGTAGCGTCGGCCGTCACATCGCCGCCGCCCACGCTGCCGACGACCTGCCCGGCGATGGCGTCTCCCGACCGAGAGGCGCCGCCCTGATCGGACTCCTGGGCGTTGTCTCCTACCTGGGCGTTGTCGGCGGCGGCTACGTCCACCAGGGATGCTGGTGCAGCCACGGTAAGAAGAAGCGCGGCAAGGCACGCCGGAAGAAGCTTCAAAAACCCTCGTGGTCGCATCGTGCCTCCGTCCGGAACCGAATGCTCCCACGAGCCATCGCGAGGGGCAAGGAGCGTCTTCGCGTCGGGCACGTACCCAAACGCATCGTATGGCTCGAGCGCTCGACGCTTAGACGAGCTCGGCGCGCAGGACCGTAACCGCCTGGCCGCCGAGGCGGACGCGATCGCCGTCGATGGAGACGTGGACTACCCCGCCGCGCTTCGAGCATTGATAGGCGCGAAACTCGTTTCGTCCCGAGCGCACGGACCAGAAATCGGCCAGGGCGCAGTGCGCGGCGCCCGTGACCGGATCTTCGTCGATACCGGATTGGGGCGCGAAGAATCGCGACACGAAGTCGAAGCCGCCGGTCGTTGCGATCGACGTGATGCACACCCACGCATCGGGTATCGCCCCGAGCCTGGCGAAATCCGGACGGGCCTCACGAACGTTCTCCTCGGCTGCAAGCTCGACGAGGTAGCCGACCTCGCTGTGCCATACCGAAACGGGATCGACGCCGAGCGCCTCGACCATTCCGGCGGGTGGCTCGACCTCGGTGACCGTACGCGAGGGAAAGTCCATCTCGATCCGATCGGTCCGCCGGTGACAGGTTAGAGGGCCGCTACGTGTATGGAACGTGATGATTTCGTCCTCGCGGACCTCGCCCTCCTCCCACAGAGCGTGGGCCGACGCGAGGGTGGCGTGTCCACATAGATCGACCTCTACGGCCGGCGTGAACCACCGCAGGCCGAAGCCGCCGCCTTGCTTGGTCACGAACGCGGTCTCGGACAGGTTCATCTCGGCTGCGACGTCCTGCATCCATGTCGCATCGCGTTCGCCGTCCATAAGACACACGGCCGCGGGATTGCCGGCGAAGGGCATGCCCGTGAAGGCGTCGACTTGGATCAGCCGCACTAGAGGTCGAGCGCGTCCTGTTGCTTGGGTTTGGAGCTCCGCTTGCGTGGTTCGCGCTGTTCCTCGGCCGCCGGATGCTCGACGACGGCGACGACTCTGGCGGCCACGAAGCGCGCCGTGCGGACCTCTTGTCCCGTCCTGGTCACCTCGGTCACGTGAACGCTGCCGCGCACCGTTGCCACCTCGACCCGGCGCCCGTCCTTGGTCGCCGTGATCTCAAAGGTGCGAACGCTGTCGCCCACATCGACCAGCACCTCGACGCGGTCACCCCTCATTCGTTCAGTCTATGAAGATGCACATAGGCGTTGTTCTGCCACAGGTCGCCGCCGACTGGGAAGACGTCGTCGAGTCGGCTCGCCACGCCGAGTCCTTGGGGGCCGATTCGGTGTGGGTCATCGATCATGTTCTCGGCTTTCCGCCCCAGCGCGGGATCCTCGAGGCGTGGTCGCTGATGTCGGCGCTGGCCGTGTCCACCGAGAAGGTGGAGATCGGCGCGCAGGTGCTGTGCCAGTCGTTCCGGAATCCGGCTCTCCTCGCGAAGATCGCCGCGACGGTCGATCGCATCAGCTCGGGCCGCCTCCGCGTGCTCGTGGGGGCCGGGTGGTTCGAGACGGAATACCGGCAGTTCGGGTGGGAGTTCCCGTCGGCCGGGGTTCGCGTCGAACAGCTCCGCGAAACTGTGCAGATCCTCAAAGGACTCCTCGCGCCGCATGAGTCCTTCACCTACGAAGGCAAGCACTACTCCGTGCACGAGGCGACGAACATGCCGCTGCCGGTGCAGCAGCCGTTGCCGATCGAAGTCGGCGGAGCGCGCGACCGCGTCCTGCGCACGGTGGCCACCATGGCGGACGGGTGGAACTGTCCGGGCGCTGCTCTCGGATTGCTCGACGACCGGCTCGCATTCTTGACCGACGCGTGCAAACGCGCAGATCGTTCGGTCGACAAGCTCCGTCTCAGCTGTCAGATCGTGTGCGCCGTCGGCGACGACGAAGCCGCGAGCCATCCTGGAATGGCAATGTTCAACCCCGCCCTCGGCTTCGTCGGAGACGCCGAACATTCCGCAGCGCGAGCTCGTGAACTCATCGAAAAGGGAATCACCGATTTCAACTGCATCGTCGCGCCGGGTGCGCGTGGCCGCGCGGCCCTGGAGCGACTCGTGAACGAGGTCAGACCGAAGGTCGCCGCCTAAACGTCGCTGACGAGCTCGGCCCGCACGGCGACGCGCTTGTTGTGCGTTCCAGCAGCGCGATCGAACACCCCGCCGCAGGAGATGAGCGTCACGGACGGAGTCTCGGTGTATCCCATGATGCGCTCGGCTTGCGTCGTGTTCCTATCGAACAGGCATCCCCACTGCACGCGATACTCCCACTGCTTGTCGCCCATCTTCACGAAGACGGAGTCGCCCGGCTGAAGGCTCTGGATCCGCGAGAACGAACCCCTTACACGCGAATAGTTGATGTGGCCGGCGAGAACCACGTTCTGCGTCGGGCCGAGTGGGATCTCTCCCTGATCGAGCCAGGCAACGTCTTTAGCGTTGCCCGGCACGACCATATGCGCCGCCGAATCCACACCAACGCGCACGATCGGCGCCTCGACGCCGAGAGACGGTAGCGTCACCGACCCGTCGGTCGGCCAGGGGCCGGCGTTGGGAGAAGGTTGCCACTTCATCCGTCCCCCGGGGTTCGTCAGCTGAGGACATTCGGGCGAGGCGACACGGGCGGCCGGTTTCGCGGCCTTCGGCTTCGGAGTTACCACGGTTACCGCTGCACTCGGCAGCTCCGGCGGCGGTTGCGATCGCACCGAGAACCAGACGGCGGCAACCGTCACCGCCGCCAGGGCCAGAACGGCGGCCGTGATCAGGGTTGGTGAGGACGCCCGCTGCCGGGGCTCGGGTTGATCGTTTCGGGTATCAAGCACAGAAGACATGATCTTGGGGTTCCTAGATTGAGGGACGATCGGCTTGTTGTCGAACGGAATGGAACGGCTGTGCGACGAGGTCGTCGACTGTCGCAGGTGTCCCCGCCTGGTGGCCTGGCGCGAAGAGGTGGCGCGCACCAAACGAGCGTCCTTCGCCGAGGAGGACTACTGGGGCCGACCGGTGCCCGGTTTCGGCGATCCCAGGGCCCGGGTGCTCGTTCTCGGTCTGGCTCCGGCCGCTCACGGCGGCAATCGCACGGGAAGGATCTTCACTGGGGACCGGTCCGGCGACTGGCTCTTCCGGGCGTTGCACAAGGCCGGCTTTGCGAACCAACCCACGTCCGTGCACTGCGACGACGGGCTGCGGCTGCGGGACTGCTACATCACAGCAGCGGTACGTTGCGCGCCGCCCGCCAACCGTCCCACCCCCACCGAACGCGACAACTGTCTCCCCTTCCTCGTCCGAGAGCTCGAGCTGCTCGGCCGGGTGAAGGTCATCGTTTGCCTTGGTTCCTTCGCGTGGGACGCCGCATTGCGGACTTTGCGCACGGCCGGCTACGCGCCGACGAAGAAGCCGCCCTTCGGACATTCGCAGGAAGCGCCGGTCGGTCCGTACACCCTTCTGGGCTCCTATCACCCGAGCCAGCAGAACACCTTCACCGGCAAGCTCACCGAGAAGATGCTGGACGCGGTGTTCACCCGGGCGGCCACGTTCGGCGGGCGCGTATCCTGAACTCGAACGCGATCGCAGGATGGCAGTCCCGTCAGCCTGACAAGGAGGACATCCCATGGACTTCAACGACTCCCCCGAAGACGCCGCCTGGCGCGAAGAGGTACGGAAGTGGCTCGATGCCAACGCCGAGCGACGGCCCGAAGGCGAGGAGACCGTCCCCGACATCCTGGGCGAGGACGCCGAAGATCCCGCCGCCGTCATCGCCGAGGCCAAGGCGTGGCAGAAGAAGCTCTACGAGTCGGACTACGGCGCGATCACCTGGCCCAAGCAGTTCGGGGGCCGCGAAGCGACACCCATGCAGGCCTTCATCTTCAGCCAGGAGATGTCCCATTACGACGTTCCGATTGGTGTGTACACGATCGGCCTCGGAATGATCGGCCCGACCCTGATGTCACACGGCACTTCCGAGCAACAGGAGCGCTTCATCCCCAAGATGGTCGAGGGCGCCGAGATCTGGTGTCAGTTGTGGAGCGAACCCAACGCGGGATCAGACGTTGCGTCACTCGAGACACGCGCGGAGCGCGACGCTGCGTCCGGTGACTGGGTGCTCAACGGACAGAAGGTGTGGACGACGGGGGCCCAGCACTCCAAATGGGGCCTGATCATCGCGCGCACCGACCCCGACGCACCCAAGCACCGCGGGATCACGTGCTTCGTGGTCGACATGGAGGCCAAAGGCGTCGACGTGCGTCCGCTGAAGCAGCTGAACGGCTCGTCGGGCTTCAACGAGGTGTTCTTCGCCGACGTACACGTGCCGGACGATCAACGGGTCGGCGACGTGAACGACGGCTGGCGCGTTGCTCTCACGACCTTGATGAACGAGCGGTACGCGATCGGCGTCGGCGGATCGAGCGGCGGCTCCCTCGCTCCACTCTTCAAACTCGCGAAGAAGACACCGCTGAACGCCACGTCGGAGCGAAGCGGAGACGCCAATCGGACTGCTTTCGACGACGCATCCATCCGCCAAGACCTGGCGAAGGCTTACATCCATGGCCGCCTGCTCGCGCTCACCGGCTACCGGAGCATGACCAAGATCGCCAAAGGCGGCATCCCGGGCCCGGAGGGCTCGGCGATGAAATTGGTCGGCACGCGGTTGGCCAGCGAGATGGCCGATACGGCGTCGAAGATCCTCGGTCAGGCGAGCGTGCTTCTCGGTGACGACGCACCGGATGCCGGCGCGTGGGCTAACGCGTGGCTGTCCGCGCCGGGCATCCATATAGCCGGTGGAACAGACGAGATCATGAAGAACATCATCGGCGAGCGAGTCCTCGGCCTTCCCAAGGAACCCCAAGTCGATCGCGATATCTCGTTCCGGGAGTCGCGCCAGCGCGTCAACCAGAACGCGTAAGCATCGAGCGGATGCCCGACCTCCCCTCGTTCGACGACCTGCCGGTCGGAAACGGCAAGCCGGCGGGATCATCGTGGGGTTTGTGGGGCGACGACGACGTCCTCGGCACTCTCAATCTGCTGACGCCCGAACGCGTCACACGGGGAGCCGCATGCGTTCGCAAGGGCGTCGTCTTCCCTATGAATCTCGATATGCACCTGCCCGACCCACCTATGTTCGGCCGCGAACCTTTCAAGCACGAGGTGATCTGGCTGCAGAACGAGGCCGGACACGACGAGCACCTTCACGGCTGGAACACCCAGTCGTCGTCGCAGTGGGACGGCTTCCGTCACATCAAGCATCCGGTGCACGGGTTCTACAACGGCATCGCCGACGAGGAACACGGCATCCACCACTGGGCCAAACGCGGCATCGCGGGCCGAGCGGTTCTCGCCGACGTAGCCCGATGGCGCGAGGGGCAGGGCCGGCCGATCCAGGCGAATACACCAGACCCGATCGAGCCCACCGACATCACCTCAACGCTCGAGACGCAGGGCGTGTCGGTGGAGCCGGGCGATGTGCTGCTCGTCCGGACGGGATGGATGTCGTTTTACCGCTCACTCGACGCGGAGGCCCGCGTGGCCTACAACGCCGAAGGACATCCGTGCGCAGGCCTACGCCCCGGAGAGCCGATGTGGCGGCTTCTTTGGGACCTCCACATCTCTGCAATTGGAGCCGACAACCCCGCAGTGGAGGTCTGGCCCCCGGCGTCGTTCGTTGCCCCGGAGGAGCTGCAACAGATAATCGCGAACCCCGAGCGCCTGGACGAGGCCTTCATGCACATGCGGCTCCTGCCGCTGTTCGGACTACCGCTCGGCGAGTTCTTCGACCTCGACGCGCTGGCGGAAGATTGCGCGTCCGACGGTGTCTACGAGTCCTTCTTTACCTCCGCGCCCCTGAATCTTCACGCTGGGGTCGCGTCCCCGCCCAACGCCCTGGCTATCAAGTAGTCCCCGTTGAAATACGAACGCCGGGCCCGAAGGCCCGGCGTTAGTCCTACCTGGGTAGGCAAGGCTTCCCATCGTTAGGGCTTGATGATGAGGACGGGGTGGCTGTTCGGGTCGAGCGGGTCGTAGCCCTGCTTGACCTCCGTGCCGTCCCACCAGCCGTCGCCGTCGGTGTCCTTCTTGAAGGGGTTGGTGCCGTGACCGGCTTCGGCGTTGTCGGCAAGGCCGTCGTTGTCGTCGTCGGCGTCGCAGGCATCGCCCTTCGAGTCGCCGTCGAAGTTCAGCTGGTCGGCATTCGAGGTCGTCGGGCAGTTGTCGGCGGCGTCTTCCACGCCGTCGTCATCCGCGTCCTCGTCCTCCGGCTCGTCGGGTTCGGGCTGCGGCTGCTCCGGCTTCGGCTGCGGCTGCTGGGGTTGGCCTTGGCCGCTCTGGGCTCCCGTCTGCTCGGAAGCCTCGTGCACCACTGCTTCATCGGAGTCCCCGACCTCGACGTCCGGGGATTCCAACTGGGTGGCAAGCACCGGCACGTCGTCGCCGGGCAACAAGATCTCACCCAACATCCATCCCAGGCCGAGGCCCAGGACCACCATCACTGCCACTATCACTCTGCTGCGGGTCATCTCGTCTCCCTTAGCTTTCGGCGCCCCCTTGTGGTGCGCCTTCGGGGTTCAAGACGGCGGAGCCGGCCGGATCTACACGGATATCGATTTCTGTAGAGATCTGAGCTTTCGGGGCGTCCTATCTACAGAGATGCGAATGACGAGGCGTGATCGCCCCACCTACGACAGGAGCTCAGATGCCACCGTTTACACTCGGCCGGAAGGGGGCTAGGGATGGCTCAGGGGCCCGGAGTCCAACAGGAGTCCGAGCTGGTTCGCCTCGCGCAGTCGGGCGACCGGGCGGCCTTCGGCTCCCTGTACGACGCTTACCTCACGCCGATCTACGACTTCAGCCTGGGGATGCTACGCAACCGCTCGGACGCGGAGGACGTGACCTCGGAGGCCTTCCTGAAAGCCGTCGAGCGCATCGGGAGCCTCAAGGACGCGAATGCGTTCAAGGGTTGGCTCTATCAGATCGCGCGCAACTCGGCCCTCGATCTGATCGAGTCGAGGAAGAAGGCGGTCCCGGTGGCTGAGCACGTTGAGACCGCCCGGACGGCCGACGAGATATCGCTGCCCGACCCCGAGGCCCGGGCCGAGACCGAGGACGTTCGAGCACTGCTCGGTACCGCGTCGGCGGCGTTGAACCCGCGCGATTACTCCGTCTACGAGCTCGTGGTGCGCCATGGGATGAACTCGGCCGAGCTTGCCGACGCACTCGGTGTGCGCCAGCCGTACGCATACATCCTTATGAACCGCCTCAAGGGATCGGTGACCGAAGCATTGGAGGCGACCCTTCTGGCGCGAACCTCTCGATCCGACTGCGTCGAGCTCGACGCGGTGCTAATGCGCGTGGGAGCCGAGCCTTCTCCGCGGATGCGTAAGGCCGTGCTTCGTCACGCGAAGTCCTGCGATATCTGCGGCACAAACCGGCGCACGCGCGCATCGGTACCGGCGTTGCTTTCGGGCATGGCCTTCGCATCGCCGTCGGCGGCCTTCGCGGCCGAGCTCACCTCGCGTATCGATGCGTACTGGACGACGCACGGTCCCGGGTCGGAGACGGGCACCGGTGGCGGTTCGGGTACAAGGAACCTCGGGCGCCTCGCCGGAGCGGGAGTCGTGGTCGTGGCGCTCAGCGCCTTCCTCGTGGGAGCCGGTGCTCAACGAACTATCAACCATCCCGAGGTCGTGCCCGACTCGACACCTGCCGCCGAGATCGAGCAAAAGCCAACACCGACGCCCGCACCGGACCGCTCCGGCGGTCGTCAAGCTCAGACCCCGGCTCCCGTGCAGACCCCGGCGATCATCATCGACGGGTTCACCCCCGGCTCCCAGGAAACACCCGAGCCGGATCCGACTCAGTCGCCACGGCCAACTCGATCGCCTACGAGCCCAAACCAACCACCGAACGGACCCATCGGATAGACCCTGCGCGTGCCCGCGCGAGTAGATTGGCGCCGTGCGGACCGAGCTCGCCTACGGCGCCGAAACGATCTCCGTCGAGCTGCCGGACGATACCGTCACACCGGATACCGGGATCTCCGTTCCGCTTCCTCGCGCCGAGGACTTGGGGGCCGAGGTGCGGCGCGCGATCACCGAACCTCTCGAATCGCCGCTGCTCCGCGATCTCGTGAAGTCCGGCAACAAGGTGACGATCGCCTTCGACGACGCAACCGTCGGTCAGTACGCCCCGGTGTGGTCGACGGCGATTCCGATACTTCTCGACGAGCTAGAGAGTGCCGGCGTTCAGCGAAGCAGCGTTCGGCTCATCTGCGCGAATGCCCTGCACAGGAAGTTCACGCACGACGAGCTCGGCAAGCTGATCGGCGACAATCTGGTCGGCGAGTTCGGCGATCGTCTCTACTGCCATGACGCCGAGGATCAAGCCAACCTCGTCCATCTCGGCACCACGCCCAACGGCTATCACGTCGAGCTCAACAAGGCCGTGGTCGACGACGACCTCACGATCTACCTCAACTGCTCGACCTTCCGCGGCTTCCAGGGAGGATGGAAGTCCATCTGTGTTGGCTTGTCGACCTACAAATCGATCGCTCATCACCACAATCCCGACGACATGTCGATGTCGCTCAACCGCAACCGGATGCACGAGATGCTCGACGAGATGGGCAAGCTCGTCGTCGACAAGCTCGGCCCCCACAAGATCTTCAAGCTCGAGACCATCCAGGCGAACCCCATTACGGTGTCGTCCATCCTCGGAGGCACGGTCGACGCTACGCGTGCGAAGGCCGTTGAGATCATGCGCGCCCATCAATCCGACCGCCGAGATCTAGTGCAGGAGAAGGTCGACGTCGTCGTCTACGGGATCCCGGACTTCAGCCCCTACGCCGCCTTCTCCCATCTCAATCCGATCCTCACGTTGATATCGACGGGCCTGGGCTATCTGGGCGGTGTGATCGAAGCCTTCGGTAAGCCGGGCTGCACGGTCATCCTCGCCACTCCCTGCCGCAACGAGTGGCAGCGACAGCATCACGCTTCGTATCCGGAAGTGTGGGAGCGCGTGCTGCCCGAGACGCACGATCCTTACGAAGCACGGGCGCGCTTCGAGGCGGACTTCGCAACACGTGAGGAGTACATCGACGCCTACCGACACCGAAACGCCTTCCACGGCGTGCACGGGATCATGGCGATCTTCCCTCTCAAGCGGCTGAAGCACGCCGGGCGCATCTTCGTTGCTGGTCCGGAGGATCCGGACGTTCCTCGCCACGTCGGCTTCGAGCCCTTCTCAACGGTCGAAGACGCCGTGGCGGAAGCCAAGCAGATCCACGGTGCCGATGCGACCTTCGCGTGCGTTCGTTACCCCGCCACGACGAGTCGCCGCTAGCTTTCGCTTGCAGTTCGAGTCGACACTTGGTCGCAGGTGCGACAGGCTGTGCTGCGTATGAGGGGGAGGAGGCTCGGCCCGTACCGTCGCACACTTGCTGCCGCCTTCCTGGCGACGGTTGTGACAATCGCCGGGCTCATCGCCTTCCCGGCAGCGGTTCGTTCCGCGACGCCGAGCGTGCCCGGCTCGGCTTCTTCGGTAGCCGCCATCGCGTCCGTCGTTCCATCCGTCGGGGGCCTCGAGTTCGGCATCCGCACCGGCGTTGCCGCTACTCAGGTCCAGAACAGCGTCGCGTCCGCGCAGGCGCACTCCGTCAATCTCGGCTTGATCGAAACGACACTGACTGCCGAGGACTGCACGGGAATGCGGCCTATCCAACCCGGCACGCTGCCCCAGGCTTTGTACGTCGACAACCGCAAGGGCGATGCGAACGCGAGCTCCTTCGAGGTCCCGATCGCCGGTACCCAACTAGGCGGTGGACGGGAAGAGGTGCGCGCGACCACCGAGCCGCGCGCTCATGCGATCGCCACCGGGGTCACATCCGAGCTCGGACCCATCGTTGTCGGCGGAGGTCGCTCCGATTCGGAGACAACGGTGATCGACGGGACGACGTACGAGGCGCGCGCGCGGACGGAAAGCTCGGTCGACATCGCGGGGCTTGTGAAGCTCACGGGTATGCATTGGGAAGCCTTGCACCGCGTAGGGGCCGAACACACGACGGAAGGACGCTTCACGCTCGGCGTGGCGACCCTCGGCGACCTTCCATTCGACATCAGCCAGCTCCAACCATTGGCCGACGTGCTGAACACCGTTCTCGCGCCGACGGGCATAAGCCTCGTGCTCCCGAAGGTCGTGATCGTCAAGGAGCCGGTCGAGTCTGTTCGCGTCACACCTCTCGCGATCGATCTCACGAAGACGCCGCTGGGAAGCCAGTTGCTCAATCCCGGACTCGAGGCTTCGAGTGAGCAGAAGGCCGAGCTCTTCGATCAGATAACCGCCGTTGCATGTCAGGTCGGCTCGGCTCTCTTCGTCGGAGACGTTGGCCTGAGCATCTTGTCGGGTAACGGTTCACTCAATATCGAGGTCGGCGGTGTCCGCGCGACCGCCGGCCTGAGCACGGGAGGCAACCCTTTCGGTACACCTCCCGAAATCGGTCCCGAGTTGAACCTTCCAGATGGACCAGCACCCTCGTTGCCGAACCAGAACCCGGGAGGAACAACCACAACCTTGCCGGGACAGGCCATAGGCACCAACGGCGAACCGGTCTCTTCAGGTTGCGAGAGCACGCATCCCTTCCACTGGCCGCCGTGCAGCAAGGGTGATGCGGGTTTGCTCGGTTTGCTCGGACTTGTCGGTGTAGCAGCCATGGCCGGCTTCGATTGGCAACATCAACGACGTTTACGAGCCCGAGCGGAGATCAATGAGTCCTAGCGGTCGCCGGCTTGCGAAAGACCTTGCGTGGTCGTACGGACCGATCGCGCTTGCCACCGCGATCTTCCTGATCATGGCCGCTCTCGTCAGCCCCATCGACCGCGAGCAACAAGTGCTTGCGGCCGGGACGAACCAGACGCAGCCCGGGGCGCCGGGCCAGGTTGTGACGACGGGGCCCGGCGGGCAGAACGCACCCGTGCAGCCGGGAACGACGAACCCAACCGTTGCGAACGTCGCTCCCGGGAGTTACTACGTGCCGCCGGGTGGGCAGGCTTGCTCGGACCGCGCGGCCCGGGTTCCCGGCGACTCTTACTCCCCACCTTGCTACGTCATAGCCGGCTCCAACGGCGGAGCGACGAGTCGCGGCGTCACGGAGAAGGACGTCGTTGTCTCGATGCGCGAGACCGAGGACTTCAGCCTTCCCGAGCTGTTCGCCAGCCTGTCGGGCAATGAGGTCAACGACTCCCCCGATTCGGTTCGCGAAACCCTGCGCGCTCTCGTTGATTACTTCAACGAGCGCTTCCAGTTCTGGGGACGAAAGATCAAGCTCGTCTTCTACAAAGGCGAGGGTGCGGCCTTCAACGAGTTCCTCGGCGGCGGTAAGGAAAAGGCCTTGGCCGACGCCTCCAAATCGGCCAAGGAAGTCAAGGCGTTCGCGGATGCCAGCAGCATCACCATCCCCTACGCCGACGCCCTGAGTCAGCAGCGCGTCATCAATATCGGCTCGCCCTATCCATCTCGGCCGTGGTACGAGCGGCGTGCTCCTTACGCGTGGAGCACGTTCACCAATGGAACGGCCGTCGTGGAGGCGGCGGCCGATGAAACGAAGTCCCGGCTGCGTGGACGTCCGGCCTCGTACGCCGGCGGAGACCTGAAGGGCAAGCCGCGCAAGTACGCCGCCGTCGCTCCGGAGAACGCCGAGTACCAGGAGTCGGTGAACGCGCTTCTGGATCGCATGGAAGGGTCCGGGATGCACGTCGACGTAAACCTCAAATACAAGATCGACGTGAACTCGATGCCCAACCAGGCGTCGAACATCATCGCTCAGCTCAAGGACCGGGCTATCACGTCGATCCTGTGTGGCTGCGACCCGATCATGCTGTCGGTAGGACTAGCGCCGAAAGCCAACGAGCAGTCCTACGAGCCGGAGTGGCTAACCGGAGGCCTCGCCTTCGTGGACCAAGACATCATCTCCCAGCTCATCGACGACCGTCAGTGGCGGCACGCGTTCGGCATCGCCTACAACGCTCAATCCGAACCATTGGGCGGCTCCTACGCCTACGCCGCGTACAAGTCGGTACGTCCTAACGACGAGCCGGCGTTCGGCGTCGAGGCGTACTACGCGGTCCTGTACCTGTTGGCCCTCGGTGTGCACATGGCTGGTCCTAATCTCACGGCGCAGACCTTCGAACAAGGACTCTTCAACTATCCCGGTGGATCCGGGCCGTACGGCTCGTGGCATTTCGGCCCCGGCGACCACACGACCACCGACGACTTCCGGGAGGTCTGGTGGGATCCCGATCGCATCTCGCCCCAGAACGGGAAGCCGGGGTCGTGGGTCCAGCTGAACGACGGCCGCCGCTATCTGCCCGGCCAGGTTCCGTCCGACGATCCTCCCTGGTTCAAGTGAGCGGCGTTCAAATGAGCCCCAACCGTGACTTCTCGCAGATCGCTCCGTTGCGCGAACGCATCTTCAACCGCAACGCGCTGCGCGGCTTTGGACCGCTAGTTGTCGCGCTCGTGCTCGTGATCCTTATGGTCGTCCTCGTCCCCACGGTCGCGCCCGAGCGCGAAACCGTCGTCCAGACTCCGGCGCCCGTCCCCACCGCGAGTGCGAGTCCGGGGCCATGAGCCTCGAAGGACTGCGCGCGCAGCTCCAGCGAAGGTCGGTGCAGGTAGTGGGTGTCCTCGTCGTCGCCTATTCGACCCTGTATTGGGTGCCCGGCTCTCCTCTGCCCGAGCGCATGCCGTGGGGCGTGATCACGCAAGGGATCATCTTCGGCACGAGCAACGCGTTGCTCGCGATGGGCCTGATCCTCATCTATCGCACTACGCGAATCGTGAACTTCGCCTACGGCGCGATGGGAGCGATGCCCGGGGCTCTCACCGTCGGCCTGTTCCTCGGCCAGGGATGGAACTACTGGCTGTCCATGGCGATAGGGATCGCTGTCGGCGTTGGTGTGGGCGCGCTGATCGACATCCTCGTTATCAGACGATTCGCCGACTCCTCGCGCCTCGTGCTCACCGTCGCCTCCATCGGTCTCGCGCAAGTGCTTGGTGCGATCGGGCTGTCGATAATCCTCGGGTTCGGCGCCGACCAATTGATCGGGAACATCGACACACCGATCGACGCGAGCTTCTTCGTCCGCCCCTACCCCATCCGCGGCGACCACATCCTCATGGTCTCGATCGCGCCGATAGCGCTGCTCGGTCTCGCGTGGTTCCTGCTGCGCACAGACGCCGGGGTAGCCGTCCGGGCGGCAGCCGAGAACCAGGACCGCGCACTGCTGCTCGGAGTGCCCGTGCGCCGACTGCGGACGATCGTTTGGGCCGTGGCCGGAGGTCTGGCCGCCGCAACGTACATAACGAAGGCTCCCTTCGCCGGCGTAGTGCCGCAGGCGATAACCGGAACCAGCGTCATCCTCCCCGGCCTGGCCGTCGCAGTGATAGCGAAGTTCAGGTCGCTGCCGCTCGCTTTGTTCGCAGGCATAGGCCTCGGCATCGTCGAATGGACGGTCCGTTGGAACATCCGGGCCGAGTCGATCTTCGACGTGACGTTCCTCGTGATCATCCTGGCCTCACTACTCCTTCGACGCGAGCACATGACGCGGGCCGAGACCGGTGAATCCACATGGGATGCGGCGGGTGCACTGCGCGTGATCCCCGACCGCTTACGGAATCTGCGCGAGGTGCGTGGCGCCGGCGCGGTCCTGGTCGTCGTTCTGGCCGCCCTCGCCATCTTCATTCCGCTCCAGGCGGCGCCTTCGACCGTCGTCCTCATGAGCTTCGCCGTCGTGTGGGGAATGGTTGCGGTATCGCTCGTCGTGCTCACGGGCTGGGGCGGCAACATCAGCCTCGGCCAGTTCGCGATCGTCGGTGTGGGCGCCATGGCGGCCGGAAATCTGATGATGCGCTGGAACTTGGATTTCTTCGTGGCGATGGCCTTCGCCGCGGTTGCGGGTGCCGTGGTCGCCGTGCTCATCGGACTCCCGGCTTTGCGCATACGCGGTCTCTACCTGGCGGTCACCACACTCGCTTTCGCCGTCGCTCTCGACTCCTACTTCCTCAACCCGGTGAACTTCTCGAGCTTCGTGCCGGACTCGATCCTGCGACCGATCCTGTGGAAGCGGTTCGACATGTCCAGCGAGTGGGTGACGTTCTACTTCTGCCTGGCCATGTTGCTGCTCGTGGTCGGCGTCGTGCGCGGAGTGCGCAGATCGCACCCGGGCCGCGCTTTGATCGGCACCCGCGACAACGCTCGCGCGGCCGATGCTATGGCCATCCCAACGATGCGGATAAAGCTGACCACCTTCATCTTCTCCGGCGCGATCGCCGGACTGGCCGGAGCACTCTACGTTCTGGTGCTCGGGGGAGCCGGACAGAACACGTTCCAGCCGAACATGTCACTCGAGGTATTCGCGATCGCCGTCATCGGCGGACTCGGTTCGGTCGCCGGGGCGTTGTCCGGCGTCTTCTTGTTCCGGGGGATCGACTTCGTGCTTGCCGAGGCCTTCTCCGGAGACGTTGCCGCGATCCTGCGTCTGAGCCTCACGGGAGCCGGTTTGCTCGCGATCCTCTACTTCCTGCCCGGCGGGTTGTGGCAGTTCGTCCAGCAGGTGCGCGATCGATACCTGCGCTGGGTCGCTCGGCGTGAAGGCATCGACGGCCTCGAGGAGGTAGCCGGGGCCGAACCCGACGTCGACGAAGACCACGCGTCGAACGAGACAGCGCTTATCTCGGGCGCTCTGTCCGGAGGGAAGAAGAAGTGACCGCAAGGCGCAAGGCGGCCGAGTCGTTCCTCGAGGTCCGCGACCTGGACGTGTCTTACGGGCCGGTGCAGGTGCTGTTCGGATTGAACCTCGACATCCACGAAGGTGAGATCGTCGCGCTCCTGGGAACGAACGGCGCCGGGAAGTCGACGCTCTTCAAAGCCATCTGCGGACTGCTGCTTCCGACCAAGGGCTCCGTACGCTTCGCCGGATCCGACATCACACACACTCCGGCCAACGAGACGGCGGAGCGCGGCGTCGTGATGATGCCGGGCGGACGAAGCATCTTCCCCACCCTCACCGTGCGCGAGAACCTTCGCCTGGCCCAGTGGATGAAGCGCGACGACGCCGTAGCAGCGCGCGAGGCCGAGGAGCGCGTGCTCGACCTGTTTCCCCGGCTGCGCGACCGCTATGGCCAGCTCGCCGGCAACCTTTCCGGAGGCGAGCAGCAGATGCTGGCTGTGAGCCAGGCGCTCATCCCAGACCCGAAGCTATTGATGATCGACGAGCTCTCGCTCGGACTGGCCCCCACTATCGTCGGCCAGCTCATAGATGTCGTGCGACGGGTGCACGAAAGCGGGATTACCATCGTCGTCGTCGAACAGTCGATCAACGTCGCGCTGAACCTCGCGGAGCGCGCGGTGTTCATGGAGAAGGGCGAGTTCCGCTTCACCGGTCCGACCAAAGAGCTCCTGGACCGTCCGGACATCCTTCGCTCGGTCTTTATCGCGGGAGCGGGAGCCAAGACGACGACCAACGGTCGACGTGCCAGACGTGGTCGCGCAGAAGCGCCTCTGCGCGTGGCGCCTCCAGCCGACGCACCCTTGATCCTGGAGTGCCGGGAGGTGACGAAGCGCTTCGGAGGCATCGTCGCCGTGGCCGACGTCGACATCCAGCTCAAGGAAGGTGAGATCCTCGGCCTCATCGGGCAGAACGGCGCCGGCAAGACCACGCTCTTCGATTGTGTGTCGGGCTTCCTTCGCGTGGACAGCGGACGCATCTTCTTCAAAGGCGAAGATGTGACCAACAAAGCGCCGCACGAACGAGCCAAGCTCGGGCTCGGACGTTCCTTCCAGGAAGCACGCCTTTATCCGTCGCTCACGACACGGGAGACGCTCGCCGTGGCGCGCCAGCGGCACCTTCTGTCGCGTTCCCTGGTGGCTGCGGCGTTCCGTCAGCCGGTGCAGCGGGATTCGGAGCGCGACGTCGCGGAGAAGGTGGAGTTCCTGGTCGACCTGATGGGCCTCGGTGCGTTCCGGGAGAAGATGACCGGCGAGCTGTCGACGGGAACGCGTCGCATCGTCGAACTCGCCTGCATGCTGGCCTCGGATCCCGACGCCGTTGTGCTCGACGAACCGTCGGGCGGCGTCGCGCAGAAGGAGACGGAAGCGCTCGGCCCCCTCTTGCAGCGCGTTCAAGCCTTCACTGGGACGTCCGTCCTGGTGATCGAGCACGACATGCCGCTGCTGGCGAGCATCTGCGACGAGATGTACGCGCTCGAGCTCGGTCAGGTGATCGCGCACGGAACGCCTAAGGAAGTCCTGAACCACCCGCAGGTGATCGAGCACTACCTAGGAACCGACGCATCCGCTATCGCGCGCTCAGGAAGCCGTCCGGGCCGCCGCCGGGCGCGACCGAAGCGCTAGTAGTAGAAGCGCGAGATCGTTTCCGCAACGCAGGCCGGCTTGTCGCTGCCTTCGAGCTCGATGGTCACTTCGGTCTTCATCTGACCGAAGCCCTCGCCTTCCTTTACTTCGACCAGCCTTCGCCGGGCGCGGATGCGGGACCCGGCCGGGACGGGCGCGATGAACCGCACCCGGTCCAGTCCGTAGTTGATCCCCATCTTCACGCCCGACGGGACGGGCAACGGCTTGCCGCCGGGAAGGGTGACGACAAGCGACAGCGTGAGGAACCCATGGGCAATCGTCCCTCCGAACGGTCCCTGCGCCGCGCGCTCTTGGTCCAGGTGGATCCACTGATGGTCGCCCGTGGCGTCCGCGAACTTGTTGATGCTTTCCTGGGTCACCTCGAACCAGTCCCCCGCTCCGAGGTCCCGGCCCACGTACTCCTGCAACGCGTCGAGCTTGCCCATTGTCGTTCTCCTTTGTTCTGTGGGTGGTCAAGAGAATAGCCTCCACGACGATGACTCGACCGATCGTTGTTGCTCATGCAGGTGCGTCGGGATACGCGCCCGCCAACACGTTCGGCGCCTACCGTCGGGCCCACGCGACTTATACCGACGTGTGGATGGAGTTCGACGCGCAGTTCTCGTCCGACGACGTCCTAGTGGCGATCCACGACGACACCCTCGATCGAACGACGGACGGCACCGGCTTCGTCGCCGACCGTACCGCGAACGAGCTCCAGCAGGTCAATGCCGCGGCCTCCTTCCCCGACTGGGACTTCGAGCCGGTGGCCCGCGTGCGCGACATCCTCGAGACCGGGCGGGACGAAGGCTGGCGTCTGATCTGTGAAGTCAAGAACATCCCCGGACAGCGCCGGTACGAGCACACCGGTGAGAGCTACGCCGAAGCGCTCAACACGGTACTCGTAGAGACGACGTTTCCCTTGGACCGCCTGGTTGTCATCTGCTTCTGGGCCCCCACGCTCGACGCGCTCAAGAAGGTCAACGGCGAGATCGCGCTCGGTTACCTGAGTGTCCCCGAGCTGCCGGGCGGTATGGGATTAACCGCAGCACAGAACCTCGAGATGTGCAGCGAGCGTGGCTTCCATGTCAGCGCCCCACGCCACTCGACACCCGACCTCACCGTCGAGCACGTGGCGTCGGCACACGAAGCCGGCATCCAGGTCCACGTGTGGACGACGAACGAGCCGGACGAGATCGAAGCCGCCGTTTCGAAGGATCTGGACGGCATAACGTCGGACTACCCCGACCGTGTGCTCTCGGCCCTCGGCCGATAAACCGAACTACTGCTCGGCTTCTTCTTTCGAGCTCGAAGGGGTCGCCGCCCTGATCTGTTCTTCTGTCGGCTCCGGAGGGTTCCGCACTTCTTCGGGTAACAGCGCCGATATCCGGTCCATGACTTCCTGAGCCAGTTGGTGGTAGGTCGCCGCGTTGTCTTCGCGGTCCGGCGGGATCTTCAGAACGAACGGCTGTCCCACTTTCGCGTATACCGGACGTCGCGATATCAGGTCGGCAACCCGAGGAAGACGGCTGCTCCTCGGCCAGATCTTCTCCGTCCCCCACAACGCCACCGGGACGACCTGGACATCGGTGGCCAGGGCCAGGCGCGCAACACCCGTACGAGCGCGCAGATACGACTCGAAGAACTCGCGCCCGCGAGGGATCGTGCCCTGCGGGAAGATCCCGATCGCTTCACCCCGACCGAGGGCGTCGATCGCTTGTTGCAGAGGCGTGGTGTCCCCGGTCCCCCGCTCCACTCGGATCTGCCCGAGAGCTCGTGCCGCCTGACCCAGCACCGGTGCCTCGAATACCTCGCGCTTTCCCAGATAGCGAAGCTTGCGTCCGCGGCGGCTCGCCACGAACGCGAGCGCGATCGGATCGATGTACGAGCGGTGGTTGGCCGCGATGATCACCGGGCCCTCGCGCGGGATGAGCTGGACGCCTTCGGCCACGACGTTGACAGGGGCGATCAGTGGATGCGCGAGCGGCCGCAGCAGGTCGTACACCTCGGGCGCTCCCTTGGGGATGCCTTCCCGGTTGCGGAACCCGAGCACGGGCCAGCCCTTGCGCACGGCATAGGCGCGCAACATCGCATCCGGATTTACCACGCGCGGATAACCGACCATCTCGAGCAGGGGCCGGTCGTAGTAGCTGTCGGAGTAGGCGTAGCTCTCCTCGACGTCGATGCCCTCGCGTTCGCAGAAGGCTTTGACGGCCTCGGCCTTGTCCGGCCCCCACAGCCACTTGCCGATCAAGTTGCCGGTGTACACACCTTGGGCGTCCTCTTCGTATTCCGTTGCGATGAGCATGTCGACACCCAGACGATCGGCCAGAGGCTCGACGATGTCGCGTCCGGTGCTCGTCGCGATGCAAACCATGTGGCCTTGGTCGCGATGGCGCTGGATAAGCGTTCGCGCTTCCTGGTAGACGGCGGCGTCGAGCTTGTCGATCGACCGGGCCGCGGCCTCGCGAAGATCCTGGCGTGACCAACCGGCCACGCGATTGAGCGATCGCTTGGTGAGCTGCATACCGATCCACGTCTCGCCCACGATGCGGAAGAAGCGGCGTCCGACATCGGCGATAGCCTGCTCGCGGTCGGAGATCAAACCGCGCTCCTTCATGGCGTCCATGATCAGCAGCCCGGACGAGTCCCCCAGGAGCGTGCGGTCGAGGTCGAAAAATGCGGCGCGCTTGGTCACCGTCCCCAATGCTCCCATAGACTCCCTTTCCGATGGCCGGCCCCTTGGATGGTTTCCGCGTTCTCGACTTCTCGCGGCTTGCGCCGGGGCCGTACGGCGGCATGCTGCTGGCCGACATGGGTGCCGATGTCATCCGCGTCGACCGCGCGCCGCTCGGTGCGGACATCCCGGCCTTCGGGGATACCCTCGGACGAGGCAAGCGTTCGGTGGGACTGGATCTCAAGAACTCCGCCGGCGTCGAAGTCGCACTTCGCATCATCGAAACCTGCGACGTCGTTCTCGAGGGATTCCGGCCGGGCGTGATGGAGCGCCTCGGCCTCGGCCCGGACGTCGTGCTCGAGCGCAACCCGCGCATCGTGTACGGACGTCTGACCGGCTGGGGGCAAGAAGGTCCCCTGTCGCAGGAAGCCGGACACGACATCAACTACATCGCCGTGTCGGGCGTGCTGCACGCGCTCGGGCGCCGCGGCGAGAGGCCGCTGCCTCCCATCAACCTCATCGGTGACTTCGCCGGCGGTGGGATGCTCTGCGCCTTCGGAATCACGCTGGCTTTGCTGGAGCGGGAGAGGTCGGGTAAGGGACAGGTAGTCGACGCCGCCATGGTTGACGGCGCGATGAATCTGCTCACGTTCCTGGCGTCGGCCTTCCAAGCCAGCATGTGGGGGCCCCGCGGAACCAACCTCATCGATACCGGCGCCCATTTCTACGAGGTGTACGAGACATCCGACGGCGGATTCATGTCGGTCGGCGCGATCGAGCCCCAGTTCTATGCCGAGTTCCTCGACGGCATCGGCATGACCGACGATG
Organism: Actinomycetota bacterium; assembly: GCA_040905525.1. Classification (GTDB taxonomy): domain Bacteria; phylum Actinomycetota; class JAICYB01; order JAICYB01; family JAICYB01; genus JBBDRJ01. Next base: position 88,069 of record JBBDRJ010000017.1, on the reverse strand, counting down.
CCGACTTCCAAAAGCAGCACGACCAGTCGAAGTGGCCCGAGCTGCAGGGCAGGGTCGCCGACATCTTCAAGACCAAGACCCGCGAGGAATGGACGAAGGTATTCACGGGCCGGGACGCCTGCACCTACCCCGTTCTTTCTCCCCAGGAAGCAGTGACCCATCCCTTCAACGTCGAGCGGGCAACGCACATCAAGGGCGCGTACGACGTCATGCAACCCGCGCCGGCACCGCGCTTGTCGCGCACGCCGGGCACTGTTGACGCCGGCCCACCCCAGCCCGGGCAGCACACACGCGACGTACTGCGCGAAGCCGGCTACGACGACGACCAGATCGCCAAGCTCGCCGCCGACGAGGCCGTCGGTCTCTACGAAGGCTCGTGACGATCAACTCGGTCGACCTTCTGCAACGGCTGTCCGAGGCGTTTGGACCGTCAGGTTTCGAGGACGAGGTCCGCGACATCCTGCTCGACATCGTCAAGCCGCTCGTGGACGAGGTGAGGACCGACCGTCTCGGCAACCTCATCGCGACGCGACGTGGGAAACGCGATGACGTCCTTCTCCTCGACGCGCACATGGACGAGGTCGGCTTCCTCGTGTCCTACGTCGAAGAATCGGGATTCCTGCGCCTTTCGCCACTCGGGGGGTGGGACGCCCGGGTGTTGCCGGCACATGCAGTAACCGTCCGCAGCGCGAAAGGCGAGAGTGTGCGCGGCGTGATCGGCACTCTGCCGCCGCACATCACTCCGGAAAGTGAGCGCTCGAAGGCGCACAAGCTTGAGGATCTGTTCGTCGACATCGGGGCAACCTCTCGCGGCGACGTCGAAGCGATGGGCGTCGACGTCGGGTCACCGTGCGTCCCCGGCTACGGCTTCGAGCGTCCGTCGGACGATCTGGTGATAGGCAAGGCTTTCGACGACCGCGCGGGCTGCACGGTCGGCGTATGCGCGCTCGACGCCCTAACCGATCACGACCTCGACGCAACCCTCGTATGCGCGTTCACCATCTCCGAGGAGCTCGGCCTGCGTGGTGCACGCACCGTCGCCAATCAAGTCGAGCCGCACATCGCGCTCGCTCTCGAAGGAACCACGGCCGTCGACGTTCCGGGCGTATCGGGCGCGCGAAAGCTCGCGTCGATGGGACGAGGGCCGGCCCTGACGATCGCCGACCGGTCGATCCTTGCGTCGCGCGAGGTCCTTGGACTACTCGAACAGGTCGCGGCCGACGAGCGCATCCCTTACCAGCGAAAGCTTCCCGGGGGAGGCGGAACGGACGCCGGCGCCATCCAAACGGCGGCGTCGGGCGCCCTCGTCGGTGTGCTGGCCGTTCCCTGCCGCTACATCCACGCGCCGGTGTCGATGCTGCGGCCGTCGGACCTCGACGCGTCGGTGAAGCTCGCCGCGGGCTTCGTCAAACAAGCCGGAGCGCTCCTCACGTAAGTGAGAAGCGCCCCATTGATCGTCTGAAGCTGCGTCAGTAACGCGTTCCGCGTGGGCGGAAGACGCTGTAGCCTCCCGGGCCGACCATGGCTGCAACAACCAACAAACGATGCCGAGCAAGATCTGGCCCTGAAGTTTTCCTCCCTCTTCTTGTAAGTCACAAGTACCCGTGTGCCCACATCACAAAACGCTGCCGCAATGCGGACAACGCGTGACGTCGATGTGTAACTCGCCTTCGCATATCGGGCAATACGCAAGCTTCGGCGGTTCCCCTTCGGCGTACTCGAACCAGTGACTCAACCCGGCGACATCGAGTAGCCGACGCACAGGAAGCGACAGCCGGGCAAGGAAGAGGTTCACGCCACCCTCGGCTGCCGCCTGACGCTGATCGAGCAGCACGCGCAGCCCGCTCGAATCCATGAAGTTGATGCCGGCGAGATCGATCACCAACGACCCACCGGTGGGTGGGACCAGCTGCTTCAGCCTGTTCACCGCGTCCGGGGCTGCGGCGACGTCCAGCTCCCCGGATAGGGAGATCGTCGTCGCTGAGGCGTCCCGCTCGACTGTCCATCGTAAGGTGGTGACGCCTTCGGTGGGATTGAGCGTCATCGGATGGCGCTGCGCATGTTTAGGCTGGACGTATGGATACGGACGCCCAGCGGCGCGCGAGGCAACGTGCAATCAGGGCCGACCTCAGCCAGGCTTACACCGACGAGGAAGCATCGCCGCCGGAATGGGTGGACCTTCTTAGCCGGGTCCGCGCTGACACCACCGAGCTCACCGAAACCGTCGCGCACCAGGTGAAGTCCTTCGTTGCCGAACCGGATATCCGAGCCGCCTTGGCCCGCCGAGAGACAGCGGCCAAACGCATCCGTTCGGAAACCGAGAAGCTCAACCGGACGATTGCGCGACTCAATCTCATCGCGCCGCACCCGAGGTTCACGCGCGCAGCGGTTGATATCGACGAGCTTCTTCAACCGCTTTTCCGGTCCGAACGGCGGCCGAACAGCTCGTAACCTTATCGGCCCTTCCGTCCCGAACGTCGATTGACCGCTCGCTGCAACTGCGCCTTCGTCATGTGCGATCGGCCGGAAATGTTCATGTCTTTGGCTTCCTCGTACAGCTGATCGCGCGTGCGGCCTCCGGGCCCCCGGTGCGACCTCAAGCCGCCCCGACGACCTGAGGAGATGTCCCGCACCGAGGTGCGCGAGCGGGTTCTGGCCTCGCCCGACCGCGCACGCTCCTTGTTGACCGTGCGAGCAGCGATTTCTTCGGCCGTGGATTCCGACCGCCCGCCCTTGCGCAACCCGGACTTGATGTGCTTGTACTGACGCTCGCGTTTCTTCGACCATGCTCTCTGCGGCACGGTGCGTCCTTACCGGACGCGATCGAGAATCTTGTTGAGCTTGTCCTCGATCGTGTCCACAGCTTCGCCCGTCTTCTCCTTGATCGTTCCCACGAGCTGGTCGAGCTTGCCATTGGTGCGATCCAAGTCGTCATCGCTCAGCGCGCCCCACGCTTCCTTGACGCGCCCTTTGACCTGGTCCCACTTGCCCTCAGCCTTGAGGTCGTTCATGCGGCAGCCCTCCTTCAATCGTTATCCATCACCCGATACCCGGGAGGAAGTGGTGGAAAACGTGGAGGCTCGAGCTATTCGCGGTGGCCCATGCCGGGCGGGACCATCCCCTCGGCCCCCTTGATACGAGGGCCGGGAACGCCACGGAACTCGTAGCGTTCGGGGTCGCGTCCGGCCTGGATGGCCCAGCATTGACCGGAACTTCCGTCGGTGATCGCGAGAACGCATGCGTTGGCGATGGCCTCCGGCGGAATGATCGGGAACTTAGCTTCCTTGAGCATCCGCACGGCTTCTTCACCAACCAACGGCGTTTCCGTGATCCCGGGACAGATCGCATTCAGCGTGATCCCGCGATCGGGCAACGTCAGACCGAGACCGCGCACGAGACCGACCACGGCGTGCTTCGTCAATGCGTAGATCGGATCGCCGGCGTAGGCGATGAGTCCGGCCAGAGAGGCCGTGGCCAGGATCGATCCACCGTCCGGCGTCATGGCGCGGATGGCCTCGCGGACCCCGAAGACGACGCCGTTCACATTGATGTTGAGGATCCGGAAGTACTGGTCGTCGGTGAGGTTCGCGAAGTCGGGCTGCTGCGTCGTGACGCCGGCATTTAGGTACGCGATATCCAGCCCGCCAAGCGCGGTTGTTGCCTCCCGGAATGCTTCTTCGACTTCAATCGACGACGATGCGTCGGCACGGATGAAGGTGACACCCAAGTCGGACGCAACGTGCATACCGGCGGACTCGTTGCGGTCGACGATTGCGACGCTGGCTCCCTCGTCGATGAACCGCTTTGCGGTGGCCAGGCCGATCCCCGACGCTCCCCCGGTGACGAGAGCACGACGTCCTTCGAGCAGTCCCAAGCCGATCCCCCTGTCGCGATTCGAGTTGTACGGACGATATCCTCACCGCGCGCAAGAAAGACAACCGGAGGGAATGCACAAGTGCCCGACATCCTCGATCTGCACGCCGAAGCTCAACCAGACCGCACCGCACTGATCCAAGGTGACCAGCGTTGGACGTACCGGGAGCACAACGCGCGCGCCAACGCGCTCGCTCGCGGAGTCGCATCGATAGGAATCAACCGCGGTGACACGGCCGTGTGGATCGGACCGAACAACGAGAAGGTCACGCTGTGGGGTCACGCGGCGCGAAAGGCCCAGCTCGTCTCGGTTCCCGTGAGCTACCGATTCACCCCGGATGAGATGTCATACGTCATCAACGACTCGGATGCGGCTCTGGTCTTCTGTGACCCGAGCTACCGCGCCACCATCGAAGACCTCGACCTGCCGAAGGTCCGTGAGATCGTGCACTACGACCGAGCCGAAGAGCTCATCGCCTCCCACCCGGCCGACGCGTTCGACGTCGAAGGTGACGTGACGGCCGGAGCGTCGATGATCTACACCTCGGGCACGACCGGGAAGCCGAAGGGCGCCGTACGGAGCCGAACCGATCCCGCTCTCGTCGCCGCGCTGATCGCCGAGCTGCGCTACACGCCCGACGATGTCCACATCACAACCGGCCCCCTCTACCACTCCGGCCCGTCGGCCTTCGCCGGACTAACGCACGTTCTCGGCGGGACGATCGTGATCTTGGAGCGCTTCGATCCCGAGCAGTGGCTGCGCCTGGTGAATGAGCACAAGGTCAATACGACGTTCACGGCGCCCACTCAGCTCAAGCGACTGGTCAATGTGCCGGAGGAAACACGCAAGCGTTACGACACATCGAGCCTGCGCGTGGTGATCGCAAATGCGGCACCGGTTCCCTTCGCTTTGAAGAAGCAGTGGATCGAAACCTTCGGCGACGGTCATCTCTTCGAGGTCTACGGCTCGACCGAGCTCGGCGTGGACACGATCATCAAGCCCGAGGACCAGCTACGGAAGCCGGGCTCGTGCGGCAAGCCGTACGGCGGCATCGAGATCCGGCTCATCACCGACGACGGGACCGAAGCCCCGCTCGGGGAGCCGGGTGTCGTGTGGATCCGGTCGCCGGCCATCTTCGACGAGTACTACAAGGCTCCGGGGAAGACGAACGAGACGATGCTGGACGGCGATTCGGCGTGGCGCACGGTCGGCGATGTCGCATATCGCGACGACGAAGGTTTCTACTACATCTGCGACCGCCGCTCCGACATGATCATCTCCGGCGGCATGAACATCTATCCCGCTGAGATCGAAGCCGTGCTCCACTCGCATCCTTCCGTGATGGACGCCGGGGTCTTCGGCATCCCGTCCGAGGAATGGGGCGAGCAGGTGCACGCCGTCGTGCAACTGAAGCCCGGCGCATCGGCCACGACCGATGAGCTCGACGCGCTCTGCCGGTACCATCTCGCCGGCTACAAGATCCCGCGCTCCTTCGAGTTCCGCGAGGCGCTGCCGCGCACCGAATCCGGGAAACTGCTCAAGCGCGTCCTGCGCGACGAGCACTGGAAGGACCAGAAGACGCGCGTCTAGACGCCTAGCTGGGAATCTGCGGCGGAGGCGTGGTTGGGACCGTCAACGTAGGTGTCGGCGTAGGCCGTTGCGTCGGCGTTGGCGTTGGTGTGGGTGGTGACGTCGTCGTCGGCGGCTGCGTGCGCGTCGGTGTCGCGGTTGCAGTAGGCGTAGGTGACGGCGTCGGCGTCGGCGTTGGGACCTCTTCGCAGTTCGGCGGGCACTTCGGCTCCTTGAGCGGGTTGGAGCATGTGCACTTGGCGACGATCCGCTGCTGCTCCGGGTCGTACCAAACCGGTGTGCCTTCGGCGAGCACCGATTGGAGCTCGAACGGGCACGGACCCTCGCCGTCCGCGAAACAACCGTGGTTCGTCACCGGCGTCGCTTCGCTCAAGATCCGCGTCTCGAGGCGGTCTACGAAAGCGTCGAACTCGCCCTCGGTTATTCCCTGCAGCTCCAGCCAGGCTTCGAACCGATGCCGGTCGGCGCGCAAGCGCTGCTTCAGCAGCTCGGCATCGCATCGCTGCGACTGCAGGTCGAAGGTCGATTGGGTGAAGGCCGCGCCCTCGATCGGGAACGTCGAGGACGCGTTCTCGAATAGCACCAGATCCTCGTCCGGGATACGGTCGTCGTCTCCCCCGAAGAACTGCGCGATACCAAAGCCGCCGGCCAGGCCGAGCACGAGAACCATGAGGTAGATGAGGATCTTTCGGCCGCGATCGGGCGGCTCGTCGCCGGGGATGTGCATGGGCTGGGTCGCGGAGGGTGGCGCACCCCGGCCGGACGAGAACGCAACGGTCTCGTCCGGATCTCGCGGGCCTCTGGGGTCGGACACGCAGCTACCTTACGCCGATTCGCTGATGTCGATCACGAGGCGCGCGGGCTGATCCAGCACGCGCACCGAGAGGTCGTGGCGGTCGTCAAGGCCTACGATCCACTCGACCATCGCTTCGTTTTCGTAGCAGAACTTCAGGTGCTTCAATACATTGCCGTCGATAGGGATATCCCGCGGCCCGTCGTACGTCGCCCCCTCGTCGATCCGGAAGATCAGCGCCGGCTGTAGCTGGATCCTGAGGTAAGCGTCCGTTCCCCACCCTTCGGGGACGAAGTCTCCCTCCATGCCGCACATGCTGAATGGAGGTGACGCATATTCCACTAGGTAACCGGGCGCCTGAGTGTCGAACTCGAAGGTGATCCGCGGACATCCTTCCGCCGTGTACTTGACGTCCGTCACGGGAGCCGGCGCCCCGGTCGACTCGGTGCTTTGAGCTTCGGTCGATGCGTTGGGAACCGAGCACGGCGTCGCGGTTGGAGTTGGTGAAGACGCCGTGGCTGCCGCCGTCGCTGCAGGCTCTTCGTCATCATTGCCGCAGGCCGCAAAGATGGCGGTCATGACTAAGCAAGCCAGTACGACGCGAATCACCTTCATACCTCGATCCTTTCGAGCTCACGGGCGTGCATGTCGTGGTCGCTCGAGTCCCACAGCACGAACCTGACGAGCGCTAAAGACTCTAGCGTCTGCGCGACGGAGGCTACCTCCGCCAGCGCGACCTGGGCTGCCTCCGCCACGGGATATCCAAATATGCCGGTCGATACCGCCGGTGTGGCGAGGGAGGTGAGCTTCTGTTCTTCGGCACGGGCGATCGCCTCCCGGTAGCAGGAAGCGAGCTCGCCGCCCGGGTTGGACGAATCTGCATAGACGGGTCCGAGCACGTGGATACACCACGGGTTCGGCAGTCCGTGACCCTTGGTGATCACGGCCCGGCCCGTGCGGATGGGCGCCAGCTTCTTGCATTCCTCGTACAGGCCCGGACCGGCCGCGCGGTGTATGGCGCCGGCTACGCCACCGCCCGGTGCAAGCTGTGCGTTGGCCGCGTTCACCACGGCGTCGACGTCGGGTTGGTTGGTGATGTCGCCCCGCACGCACTCCACTACCAGATCGTGGAACTCACGCCGCACATGCACGCGTTAGCTGAGCCCCTCGAACGCTTCCTCGAGAATCTCCTCCTGCTCCTGTGCGTGGATAGTCTTGCTTCCCGTGGCCGGGGACCCACTCTCCGGACGCGACACGAGCTGGATGTCGTCGCATTGGTGCTGGAGCCTCGCAAACGCGAAGGTCCACGCCCCCATGTTCTCTGGTTCCTCTTGCACCCAGTACTTCTCTGCACTCTGGTAGCGCGACAGCTCGGCGTCGATGGCCGCGTGGGGGAAGGGATACAGCTGCTCGACCCGTACGATCGCGACGTTGGTGACCTTCAGCTCGTCTCGGCGCGCCATGAGGTCGACGGCGATCTTGCCCGTGCACAGAAGGATGCGCCGGACGCCCTCGGGGGTAGGTTCCGCGGGATCGACCAGCACCTCTTCGAAGGAACCGTTCATGAGGTCGTCGCGCACGCTCCGGGCGCGCGGATGGCGGAGCAACGACTTCGGCGTGAAGATGATCAGGGGCTTGCGCATGGCCATATAGACCTGTCGCCGCAGGAGATGGAAGTACTGCGCCGGCAACGTCGGGTACGCGACCTGGATGTTGTCCTCGGCGGCAGCGGTAAGGAAGCGCTCGATCCTCGCGCTCGAGTGCTCGGGGCCCTGGCCCTCGTATCCGTGAGGCAGCAGCAGTACCAGGCCACTCGTTTGCCACCACTTGTCCTCGCTTGCGACGAGGTAGTTGTCGACCACGATCTGCGCGCCGTTGACGAAGTCGCCGAACTGCGCCTCCCACATCACGAGGGCCTCGGGGTCGGCGACCGAGTAGCCGTACTCGAAGCCGACGGCCGCGTACTCCGAAAGAAGTGAATCGTAGATGAGGAAGCGACCTCCGGCCTCGGACTCGAGCGCTCGGAGCGGAACGCATTCCTCACCGCTTCTGTGGTCGATCAGCGCCGAGTGACGCTGACTGAAGGTGCCCCGGCGTGAGTCCTGCCCGGCCAGCCGGACCTTACGACCCTCGATCAGAAGCGAGCCCCAGGACAGCGCCTCGGCCAGCGCCCAATCGATCTGGTCGGACGCGAAACCGTCGAGCTGACGTTCACGGATCTTCTGCAGCTTCGGATGAGCTTCGAACCCGTCGGGGCTGCTGCGCAACGCCTCGATGACGCGCTCGAGGACGTCCATCGACACACCGGTGGTCAGATGCGGCCGCACGCCCTTGGGCGGCTGCGGCGGCGGTGCTTTGACCTTGGTCGGAGGCGCGGCCGCTCTCGTCTCCTCGAGAGCTTGCTCGAGCTTCGCCCTGAAGTCCTCGAGAGCCTTCTCCGCCTCGTCAAGTGTGATGTCGCCGCGGTTGACGAGCGCTTCGGTGTAGAGCTTTCGCACCGAGCGGTGCTCGTCGATCCGTGTGTACATGAGCGGCTGCGTGAACCCGGGCTCGTCGGCTTCGTTGTGTCCCCAGCGTCTGTAGCACTGAAGATCGACCACGACATCCTTGTGGAAGGCCTGGCGGAAGGCGAAAGCCAGATCGATGACCCATATGCATGCCTCTGGGTCATCGCCGTTCACATGGAAGATCGGTGCCTGGATCATCTTTGCGACGTCGGTGGCGTACACGCTGGATCGGGTCGACTCCGGACCGGCCGTGAAGCCGATCGAGTTGTTGACCACGATGTGAACCGTGCCGCCGGTTCGGTAGCCGCGGAGCTGAGACAGGTTGAGCGTTTCCTGCACGACGCCCTGACCGGCGAAGGCCGCGTCGCCGTGGATGAGGACGGGCAGAACCTCCTCGCGGCCTCCGTGGCCGAGGCGATGCTGTTTGGCCTTCGTCATTCCTTCCACGACCGGGTTCACGGCTTCGAGGTGCGACGGGTTAGAAGCGACCGACACATTGATCTCGGTTCCGTCAGGAGACGAGTGCGTGCCCTCGGCCCCAACGTGGTACATGACGTCGCCCGAGCCCTGGGTGGTCCGGGGGTCGAGATCACCTTCGAATCCGTGGAAAACGTCGACGTAGCTCTTGCCCACCACGTTGGTCAAGACGTTCAGCCGGCCTCGGTGGGCCATGCCCATGACGGCTTCTTTCATCCCGTTGCCCGCCGCGGCGTCGAGGAGGGTGTGCAGCATCGGGATCAGACTCTCGGCCCCTTCGAGTGAGAAGCGCTTATGCCCGACGTATTTCGTGTGAAGGAAACGCTCGAAGGCCTCCGATGCGTTGAGACGGTTTAGCAGACGAAGCTTCTTCTCGCGGGACAGATCGCGATCGACACCTACGCCCTCGACACGCTCCTGGATCCATCGCTTCTCGTCGGCTTCCTGGATGTGCATGAACTCGATGCCGACGGTTCCGCAGTAGGTGCTGCGCAGGATGTCGAGGATCTCGCGGAGGCTGGAAAGCTGCTTGCCCGCGAAACCGTCCGTGTGGAACACGCGGTCCAAGTCCCACACGCCGAGCCCGTAATAGGCAGGGTCGAGCTCTAAGTGGCGGCGCGCTTCTCGAACGAGAGGGTTGAGATCGGCAATCAAGTGCCCGCGGACCCGATACATGTTGATCAACTGCAGGACGCGACTCGCCTTCATCGCGGCGGGATCGCCGCCGACGCCCGGTAGCCCGCCGGTATCGGTGGTCCATCGGATGGGTTCGTATGGGATGTCGAGCGCTGCGAAGATCTCGTCGTAGAACCGCTCTTGACCCGTCAGGAGCGATTCCACGTTGTCGAGGAACTCTCCGGACTCGGCTCCCTGGATGATCCGGTGGTCGTAGGTCGACGTGAGCGTGACTACTTTCCCTATACCTAGGGCGGCGAGCGTGGCCGGGTCGGTCCCTTTGTACTCGGTCGGATAATCGATCGAACCGGCGCCGATGATCGCGCCCTGACCGGCCATGAGACGCGGAACGGAAAGGACCGTGCCGATCATCCCCGGGTTGGTAAGAGTGACGGTCGTGTGCTCGAAATCCTCCGGGCCGATCTTGCCGGAGCGCACCTTTCGGATGACCTCCTCGTAGGCCACGTGGTACCCGGCGAAATCGAGAGCGTCGGCCGCGCGGATGTTCGGCACGAGGAGCGTGCGCGAGCCGTCCTTTCGCTGCATGTCGACGGCCAGACCGAGGTTGATGGCCTTGTGGCGGACAACGTGCGGCTTGCCGTCCACCTCTTGATAGCTCGAGTTGAGAGCGGGGACAGACTGCAGGGCCCGGACGATGGCCCAGCCGATGAGGTGGGTGAAGCTGACCTTCCCGCCGCGGCCGCGGCTCAGGTAGTCGTTGATGACGCGCCGGTTCTCCTCGAGGAGCTTGGCCGGCATCGTCCGGACGCTGGTTGCCGTGGGGACTCCGAGCGACGCCTCCATGTTGCGGACGATGGCCGCAGCGGCGCCTTTGAGCGCTACTGCTTCTTGGCCGTTTGATGGGGAGGTCTCACGGGCTTCGCGCTTGTCTTCCGGCAGCTGTTCGTCGCGATCCGGCGCAGGGCGCAGAGCCCTGCGACCCCCCAAACCCCCCCGGCCACTCTCGTCGGCCGTGGTTGCCTCGCCTCTGGGTTTGTAGTCCTCGAAGAACTCCTGCCAGGCCTCCGAGACGCTCGACGGGTCCTCCAGGAACTGGCGGTACATCTCGTCGACCAGCCAGTCGTTCGGGTTGGGCCCCTCACTCATGGACCCCATCGTAGTGCGGCTCCCGTTACCGGCCTCAACCGGCACCGGTCCAGACCGACTCCTGGCTGACGCCTAATGCGGAGGGAGAGCAATGCACGTATTGCAGCGCGTCTCAAAGCCTTTCAAGTCCGGATCGCGCCAGCGTCCCGGGCTGTCACGGACAGGCCTGATCGCCGTAACAACGGCCGGGCTTCTTGCCGTGGGCGGTATCGCAGTGGTCGTGACCCGTTCGGCGAGCGATCAGTTCGCGAACGCGGCGTTCTCCAAGCTCGGGGACGACCCCCAGGAGGTTCTAAACACGATCGCCGAGAAGGTCGTGGCTCAGCTCAGCAGCACGGGCGGGTCCTTCGACGCGGCGCAGGAAGCTCTCGTCAAGCAGATCGCCGGCGCCGCCGGCGACAAGCTCGACGGTGTGGACACTGAAGATCTCCTGGACAGCGTCAAGGGTGACGTTCTGGCCGCGAGCCTCGGAAAGCTCGACGGCATCTCGACGGACGGCATCGTCGATCAGGTGACGGCCGCGCTCATCGCGCAGGCCCAGGCCGAGATCGCCAAGCTCGACCTCGAGAAGCTGGCCAAGGACCTGATCAACTCCGTCGACATCGACAAGCTTGTCAACGACAAGCTCAAGAACGTCGACGTCGACGCCATCGTCGACAAGCTCATCTCGCAGCAGCTCGGCGGCGGTTCGTCGGGTGGCCTCGGCAACCTGACCAGCCTGCTCCAGCTGTTCGGACAGAACTAAGAGAATCAGCCCTTCGAAAACTTCAGTGGCCCAGTACTTCAGCGGCTACGAGCCTCAAGTGCTCGTGGTCGCTGAGGTCTAGGAACTGCAAGTAGGTCCTGGTGATGCCCAGGTCGGCCAGCTTCCCCAGGAACTCGATCGCCTCGGCCGGAGTTCCAGCGACACCGCCGCTTCGCAGCTGATCGGGTGGCCGGCCTATCGCCTCGGCCCGTCGGACGAACTCCTCTTCGTTGCTGCCGACGCACACGACCTGCGCCGTCGAAAGCATGATCGATGACGGATCCTGCCCGCGCTTCTCGCACGCTTCGCGGACGGCAGCGATGCGGTCCTCGACGATGGTCAGCGGCGCGAAGGGGACATTGAACTCGTTTGCGAAGCGCGCAGCAAGGCGTGGTGTGCGCCGGGGGCCGAAGCCCCCGAGGATGATCGGCGGGTGCGGACGCTGCGCCGGTTTGGGTAGCGCCGGCGAATCCTTCACGTGATAGTGCTTGCCTTCGTATGAGAACGTCTCGCCCTCGGTCGTTCCCCACAGTCCGGTGATGATCTCGAGCTGCTCGGTGAGACGCTCGAATCGCTCGTTGAAGGACTCACCGAACGGGATGCCGTAAGCGATGTGCTCGGTCTCGTACCAACCGGTGCCTATGCCGAGCTCAACCCGTCCGTTGGACATCTCGTCGACCTGCGCCACCGAGATCGCCAAGGGGCCGGGTAGCCGGAAGGTCGCGGACGTGACCAGCGTGCCGAGCCGGATCTTCGTCGTTTCGCGCGCGATCCCGGCCAGGGTGATCCAAGCATCGGTCGGGCCGGGGAGGCCGGTGACGTCGCCCATCTTGAGGTAGTGGTCCGAACGGAAGAATGCGTCGAAACCTAGATCCTCCGTCAGCTTCGCGAACTCGAGCAGGGTTTCGTAGTTCGCGCCCTGCTGAGGTTCGGTGAATACACGCAGTTGCACCGCTCGACGCTACTTGCGCGTGCCGGTGACGAGCCAGTTTGGCTACGTCCGGCCTTCGCGGACGGGATCGGTACCGTCCCACTCCTTGGCCATCTTCGCCAGCGCCTCGAACAGGCCATGAACGGGCGAGTCCAAGACGTCGGAGATCTCGTACTGGATGCCGCCGGGACCGGAGTCGGTGGCGAAATAGGCGAATCGAGAAAGTCGCGATACGCGCTCTGCTCTTCACCGAGTTGCTCGATCAGCTCGATCTGAAGGTCTCCCGAGTTCCCGAGAGCTATGTGCAGCGTCGGCGGTGGCGCCTCTTTACCTCGGTACCAGTAGGTCGTCGGGGTCACCTGCCGAGCGACGAAGAACGGACCTACGCCGAGGACTTCCGTCCAGTACCGCAGAGCTTGATCGAGGTCGCGGACGACGAACCCGACTTGACTGATCGAACCGAACAATCGACTCACGTCGCCCCTCCCGGCCCGCTGAACGTACCATCAGGAGACTTTGAGCCCTCTGAACGAAGCCGCTCGTAGCGCCCTGACCGCAGGCCGGCTCGCGCATCTCGTCACGGTGAATGCCGACGGCTCTCCTCAAGTAAGCATCGTATGGATCGGCCTGGATGGCGACGAGATCGTCAGCGCGCATCTTGGAACGGGACGAAAGGTCGCCAACATCCGCCGCGACCCTAGGGTCGTCCTGTCGGTCGAGGCGGAAGGGCGCACGTCGATCGGCCTCGACCACTACATCCTCATCCGTGGAACGGCCCGGCTCACCGAGGGAGGCGGGCCGCAGCTGCTTCAGGAGCTCGCCTACGTGTATCTCGGCCCGGACGTGAAGTTCCCGGCCTTCGACAACCCGCCTCCCGGCCACATAATCCACATCTCGGTCGACACCATCAGCGGCGTCGGCCCGTGGGCCGAGGACTAGGGCAGCACGCGGACACCGCGCTGCTGGAAGTGACGATCGAAGGCGAAGGCTTCATCGACGTCCTCTCGGGCCATGACCGCGAACGACGTTGCGTCGACGTAGCTCCAAGTCTTGTCGGAGTGATCTTCGAGGATCGACCACGCGTCATCCTCGATCTCCTCATCGGACCGCAGAAGCTCGACGGCGGAGCCCGAGCGAAAGGCCTGCCCCCAGCTGATCGCTTCGTCTCGTCCGACACGAACGAGCAGCGCTGTGTAGGTCTCGGCGAATACGTAGTTGGACGTAAACATCGAGACCTTCTCGTCGACCAGGTCCAGCATCGTTCTCCGGGCAGCTTTGTGCTCTCGCTCAGAAGCGTTACGGAGGGCCACGAATGCGCTGGTGTCGATGAAGACGCGTCTCACTGCGAGTACAGGTCCTCGTCCAATGTCTCGACGGTGGTGTCGGACGGCCCTCGTCCGGGCGCCTCGATGAGGAGGTAGCGGAGGAAGGGATCGTCCTCGGCCGTGCCCGATGCGCCGCGCGCGGTGTCGATCAGCTCGCGGACAACGGCGGCGATGCTGCCGGCGTCCTCGGACCGCCGCTTGAGCCACCGGTACTGGGCCTCGTCGAGGTAGAGCTGGGTCCGATGCTCCGTCATCGATACAGCATACAGCATGCTGTAACGTCGACACCTACTACAGGCGCTCATCTCCCGACCGCCGGAATACCGGGCTCGAGTCCTTCCATACCGGGTCGTAGCCCGCCGCGCTGAGCATTCCGGTGACATCGGCCGGCGAGCGCTCGTCCGCGACGCGGAACTGCTCCTGGGCTCCCCCGGGCTCGGAATAGCCGCCCGGCTCCGTCCGTGATCCCGCCGACATATGCGTTACCCCCAGCCGGGCCAGGCCGTCGCGGAGGTCGGATCGTTCCCGGGTCGAAAGGACGATGCCGACGTCGGGCAACGCGAGACGTAGCGCGCACGTCGCGAGGGTGAACTCCGGCTCGCTGAGCACGCTCGGCGGCTGATCGAAACCGGCCGCCGGCTCGAGGCGCGGTAGCGCAACCGTCAGATCGCTTCTCCAGAAGTGACGCTGGAGGAAGTTCGCGTGCGCGGCGAGGGCGAGGACCTCCCACCGCCAGCTCGGATTCAGCCCGAGCAGCGTGCCGATGCCCAAGCGCCGCATCCCGGCCCGCGCTCCGCGTTCGGGGGCGCCGAGCCGCCAGTCACCGAAGCGCTTGTTTCCCTTCAGATGGAATTCGGGATAGACGCGCGCGTCGTAGGTCTCCTGATAGATGACGACGCCGTCGCAGCCGGCCTCGACGAAGCTGCGGTAGGTGTCGGTGTCCCAGGCCTGAACTTCGATCGACACGTTCGGCACCTCGTCGGCTGCCGCGCGGATGCAATCGGCGATGTAGGGGGCCGATACGTGCTTCGGATGCTCGCCCGCGACGAGAAGCGCGTGGCGGAAACCGAGGTGGCGAAGGAAACGCGTTTCCGCTCCGACCTCGGCCGGACTCAGCGTGCGCCGGACGATGTCGCGGTTCCACACCTGGAAACCGCAGTACGTGCACTCGGAAACGCATTCGTTCGACAGATATAGCGGTGCGAACAGGTGCATGGTCTTACCGAATCGCTGGACGGTCAGGTCGTGCGAATCCCGGGCGATCGACTCGAGCCGGGACAGCGCCGCGGGGGCAAGGAGCGCGGCGACGTCGCGCAGATCCCTCGCGTCGCGGACGAGAGCGCGCGCGACGTCGTCGTTCGTGGCCGCCTTCTCCGACCACCGGACGAGCTCGTCCAGCATCGGGACATCCAGAGCGAACTCCGGTTCGTATGTCGTGATGCGCTGGCGCTCGGCCTTGCTCTGCAGCTGAAGGAGCTCGGCGTCAGTCAGCGTCATCGGTGAGGAATCCGGTCAGCGGCGAGGATGCGGACGGGTCGCCGGCGGTCGGGAGCCCCGCCTGATGACTACGGCGGCCCGCTTCGACGGCGAGCCGGAAGGCGTGAGCGATCTCGACGGGATCGCGTGCCGTGGCGATCGCCGTGTTCACCAGGACGGCGTCGCAACCCATCTCCATGGCTTCGGCGGCGTGCGACGGGGCGCCGATGCCCGCATCGACGACGACGGGCACGGTGGTCATCGCGACGATCGCTTGGACGCCGTCGCGTGTTTGCAGGCCGCGGTTGGAGCCGATCCACGAGCCGAGCGGCATCACCGTTGCGCACCCGGCTTCTTCCAGGTGCTTGGCGAGGATCGGATCGGCCGGGATGTAGGGCAGGACGACGAATCCTTCGCGGACGAGGACCTCGGCCCCCTTGAGCGTCTCGATCGGGTCGGGCAGCAGGTAACGCGGCTCCGGAGTGACCTCGAGCTTGATCCAGCAGCGTCCGTCGGTGTCGACGAGCCCGGCTGTGCGCGCGAGCCGCGCAAGGCGGACGGCCTCGTCGGCGTCCATAGCTCCCGAAGTGTTGGGCATGAGCAGGTATCGGTCGCGGTCGAGGTGGTCGAGGATGTCCTCGCCCTCCGGCGCGTCGAGGTCGACGCGGCGCAGAGCGACGGTGACGAGCTCGGTGCCCGAGGCCTCGAGGGCTTTGGCCAAGACCGGGCCGGACGAGAATTTGCCGGTGCCGGTGATCAAACGGGAGCCGAAGGCGCGCCCGGCGATGACGAGCGGGTCTTCGGTTGGGATGTTCCTCTCGTTGCTCATCCGACTCCCTCCGCGGGCATAAACCCGATCAGGTTCGAGGGGTCGCCTCTCGGCCTCTCAGTCCGGCGATCCGGACTCCCCCGTCGGTCGCCTCTAGCCTAACGGCGATAAGACCTCGAGTTTGTCGGCCGGCCGGGGTGAGGGTGCTTCTAGACCGCGCCCCCGTATAGGTCCAGCGTGTGCGCCATCCCGCCGTCCACGCTGATCGTCTGCGCCGTCACGTAGCGTGCCGCGTCCGAGGCCAGGAACACGATCACGTCGGCCACTTCATCGCCGGTTCCCCATCGCCGCAGAGGGATCTGCGCCTCGATCTGCTCCACCACTCCGGGGACGGCTTTGTTGCGCGCCCACAGATCTGTGTCGATCACTCCCGGCGCCACCGCGTTTACGCGCAGCCCGCGGGGGCCGAACTCCACGGCCAGCGATCTGGTCATTCCATCGACCGCCGCCTTTGTGGCCGCGTAGGCCGAGCGGTTCGGCGTTCCGATCACCCCGGAGACCGACGACAGATTGATGATCGACCCCTTGCCGCGTTCGATCATCGACGGGATCAGCGCCGTCGTGAGCAGCAGGAGATTTCGCACGTTGACGGCCAGCATCCGGTCGATGGTCTCGGCGTCGAGATCCGTCGACGCCATGCGCGCGGCTGCGGCTGCGTTGTTGACGAGGACGTCGACGCCTCCGAGCTCGGTCAGCGCTCGCTCGGCGATGGTGGACGAGCTATCGGGGTCCGACAGGTCGGCGGCCATCACCACCGGATCGTTCCTCATCTCGCTCGCGACCTCGTCGAGTGCGTCCTTCGTGCGCGCGACGAGGGCAACACGGGCGCCCGCGCGATCGAGCGCGCGCGCGGTCGCGGCACCGATGCCACGACTTGCGCCGGTGACCACGGCGGTTCGGTCCTTCAGCTCGAACATGTTCGCCTCATGATGCACCCCAACCGCCGCCGCCCGGCGTCTCGATGCGCACCGTCGCACCTTTCTCGACGGACACCGTCGTTTTCGCCGGCACTTCGGCCCCGTTCACGAGATTCCTTCCCGGCGCGCCGTCCCCGCCGCCGGCCAGTCCCCACGGGCCGCGAGCGCGTCGCTCCGTTATCAGCGTCACTTCGGCCTCGGCCCCCAGGATCTCGAGCTCGCGGACGACACCCTCACCACCCGCATGGCGGCCCGCTCCGCCCGATCCGTCGCGCAGCTCGTAGCGCAGAGCGCGGAACGGGTAGGCGTGCTCCAGCGCCTCGATCGGGGTGTTCAGTGTGTTGGTCATGTTCGTGTGCACACCCGAAGCACCCGGCCCCCACGGGCCGGCTCCCTGTCCCCCCGCGATCGTCTCGTAATAAGAGAAGGGACGCCCGGACACATCCGTGCCGCCGATGAGAAGGTTGTTCATCGTCCCCTGGCTCGCAGCGGGAACCAGTTCGGGCACGGCTTGTGCGAACGCCCCGAAGATCGCATCGCAGATCCGCTGCGATCCCTCAACGTTCCCCGCGCCGACGGCGGCCGGAGGACGCGCATTCACGACCGTCCCTAGTGGCGCGATCACCTTCAGCGCGCGCCAGCACCCAGCGTTCACCGGCACGTCGGTCGGGACGAGGCAGCGCAGCACGAAGCAAGCGGCGCTCACGGCGACGGCCTCCACCGCGTTCACGTTGCCCCGCACCTGCTCGTCGCTCTCGCTGAGATCGACGACGATGCCGTCGTCGGTTATGCCGAGCGTGCAGTGGATCGATATGGGCCCGGTGCCGGCACCGTCATCGTCCAGATAGTCGGTGAACGACCATCGACCGCGCGGCAGCTCACGCAACGCAGCATCGACGCGCGCCGCCGCATAGTCGGCCAGAGCGCGCTGCCCTTCGAACAGGACGTCGGCTCCGTACTCGCGGGCGAGCTCGGACAGCCGGGTACCGCCGCGTGCATTGGCGCCGGCCTGTGCATAAAGATCGCCCACGCGTTCGTCCGGGGTTCGCGAGCTCGACACGACGCGGTCGAGCGTCGACTGTTCTATCGCGCCCGACCGGTACAGGTTCGCCGGTGAGATCCGGACACCTTCCTGGTCTATATGCGTAGCGCCGGCCGGGATCGAGCCCGGCGCTTCGCCGCCGACATCGGTGTGGTGCGCACGATTCGCGACGTAGCCGAGCAACCGCTCGCCGTCGAACACGCCAGCTACCAAGGTCAGATCGTTGAGATGCGTGCCGCCGGCGTACGGATCGTTCAACAGCACCTGGTCGCCGGGGCCCAGCTCAGGGAACGCATCGAGAGCTGCCGCGACTGAAGCCGGCATCGACCCGAGATGGACGGGGATGTGCTCGGCCTGAGCGACGAGCTCGGCGTCCGGACCGAACACGGCCGCCGAGCAATCGGCGCGTTCCTTGATATTGGGTGAGTACGCGGTGCGCCGAAGAACGGCGCCCATCTCGTCGGCCACGCCTTCGAGAGCGTGACGCAGCACCTCGAGCGTTACGGCGTCGATGCTCACCGCTTCTCCATTACGAGTGCGCCGCTTTCGCGGCCAACCGCGAACCAGCCGTCCTCGATCCACGTCGTGGAGTCCAGCTCGACGACGAGTGCTGGGCCGTCGACGCGAGTTCCGGCGCCGATGGACGTCCTTTCGTACACGGGACACTCACTACCGCCGACACTTCTCTTCGCGATGGGTTCGGCCCCCGTTGCCTTCGATCCACCGACGACGACTTCTTCGGACGGACCGAGAGCCGCAGCCCGGAACGTCACGGCGTCGACGGGAACATCTCGCTGCTCGAAGCCGTAGCGGTCGAGATGGGCTCGATGGAACGCTTCAGCGATACGGACGAAGGACGGACTGCCCTCAACGTCGATGCGGAGCTCGTGTGACTGACCGCGATACCGGCAATCCACCGCGAGCTCGATCGTCGTGGCCGCGAAGACGATGCCTTCTGTCTCCAGCTCCCCGAGCACCCGCTCGGTCAGCTCGTGCAGGATCGAGCGCAGCTCCGCATCCCGCGGGCGCTCGGCCCCCATCGGCTTGGACAACGACGCGTCGGCTCGCCGCGACGCAACGAGCAATCCCAGCGCGGCCAGTGCGCCGGGGGCGGGCGGAACGATCGCCTCCGCTATCCCGAGCTCATCCGCGAGCGCGCAAGCGTGAAGCGGTCCGGCACCGCCGAACGCAACCAGTGCGTAGCGGCGCACGTCTTTGCCACGCTCGATCGAAACGCTGCGGATGGCGCGCGACATCGTCGCTCGCACCACCCGCAGGACGCCCAGCGCCGCGTCGAGGCGTTCGAGCCCGGCTTCACCGGCCAGACGGTCGAGGGCGACGCGTGCCGCCTCGTGGTCGAGGCGGAGCTCGCCGCCCGCGAGACCTTCGTCGCCCAGATAGCCGAGCACGACCTGCGCATCGGTAACCGTTGCCTGCTCTCCGCCGCGTCCGTAGCAGGCGGGCCCCGGGTCGGCTCCCGCCGAGCCGGGCCCGACGCGCAGCGCGCCGCCCTCGTCGACCCACGCGATGCTCCCGCCGCCGGCGCCCACCGAGATGACGTCGATGCACGGCGTGCGGAACGGCAGTCCGTCCAACGCCGAAGCCTCGGCGACGGCGGGCCGTCCTCCGTCGATGAGCGCAACATCGGCCGATGTGCCTCCCATATCCAGCGTGATCACGTCGGAGTGTTCGCAACGTGCAGCGGCCCACGCAGCGCCCAACACACCGGCGGCCGGTCCCGAGAGCAGAGTGTGGACGGGCTGCTCGATGGTCCGGGAGATCGATCGGATCCCACCGCCCGACCACATCACTCCCACACGACCGCCACCGACCTTCCCGCTGATGCGGCCCAGATAGCGCGACAGCACGGGTTGCACGTACGCGTTCAGCGCCGTCGTCGAAGCGCGTTCGTACTCGCGGAACTCCCCGAGCACATCCGAAGACGTCGACACGGGCACGTCCCCCAGCTCTTCGCGGATGAGCTCGCGGACACGACGTTCGTGCCCGGAGTTGGCGTACGAATGAAGAAGTGTCACGGCCACGCCTTCCACCTGCTCGAGACCGGCCAGCGCCTCGCGCGTGCGTTGTTCGTCGAGCTCGACGATCACATGCCCATCCGGCCCAACCCGTTCCGGGATCCCGACGCAGCGTTCGCGATCGACGAGCGGATCCGGGGGCCGGGCACGCAGGTCGTAAAGAGACGGACGGTTCTGACGGGCGAGATGAAGCAGATGACGGAAGCCTTCCGTAGCAAGGAACGCTATGCGAGCGCCGGAACGAGTGAGGACCGCGTTCGTCCCCACGGTCGTGCCGTGACGCACCTCGTCCGGAGTCTCATCGACGCGTCCTAGAGCTGATTCGAAAGCCAGCGACGGATCACCGGGTGTCGACGGTACCTTCACGACCACGATGCCTTCGTCGGTCGCAGCGACCAGGTCCGTGAACGTGCCCCCGATGTCGATTCCGACCCTCATCAGTTGATAGGAGTCGGCGTGGACTCGCCTCGTTCCTCGGAGTGGGCCGACGCATCGAGAACGATCCGTCGGACGACGGCACGCGACATAGTCACGCCCAGCGCCAGGTCTTCCGAGATCCCCTCGAGACGACGGACGAAGATCAGGACGTTGATCGCCACAGCGGCCAGCACGTAAGCCGCCGGCTGACCCCGCCACCACGCAACCAACGGGATGGCGGCATACCCCAAGGTCGAAGCCAGCCCGCCGGCCTTCAATCTGGCCCCCACCACGCGCACGATCCCGGCGAAGACCATCTCGGCCGGCAGGAACCCGAGAAACGCACCGGCCGCCGCCGCCAGACCACGGCCCGCGTATGCGTACAAGTACACGGGCCAGCAGTGGCCAACAACAGTGCCCACTGCGCATGCGGCGATCTCGTACGGTCCAGCGAAGCGGATCGCAATGACAACCGGGATGAAGCCCTTGAGCACATCCAGAATTGCCGCCAGCGTGGCGCTACGTCCGGCGGAGGCTTTGAGCATGACGTGAGCGTCGAACTCACCGACGTTGCGGCGGACCATGGCAAGGACCATCCGCTTGCCCGTCGCCACGGCGGCGAGGAAGGCTGCCGGAAAGGTTCCGGCCGCGTACCCGATACCAGCCCATAAGAAAACGGTCATGACCTGCGGCAAAGTATGCTAGCCGTGGCGGGACCAAACACTCTTCTCAGCGGAAGAACACTAGTTGCAAGAGAAAACCTCGACCGGCGACGGCCTTCTGGCCAACCGGTCGCTACGGCTCCTTCTCGGTGGGCACGCCGTCTCCAGTCTCGGCGATTGGGTCGCCACGTTCGGGCTCATGTTGTTCGTGCGCGACCTCACGCGTGGCTCGTCGATCGAGGGCCTCGCGATATCCGGCATCCTCGGATTCCGCATACTTCCCGCCCTCATCGCCGCGCCCATCGCGTCATCGGTGACCGACCGATTCGACCGGCGGCAGACGATGATCGCCACGGACATCGCCCGGGCCGGGCTCATCGTCATCGTCCCCTTCACACCGAACCTTGGGGCCGTCTACGCGATCGCCTTCTGCTTGGAGGGATTGAGCCTGGTCTTCCTTCCCGCCCGCGATTCCGTTGTTCCGAACATCGTTTCTTCGGACAAGCTCGCCGGGGCGAACGGACTCATCATGCTGCTGCAATGGGGGACGATCCCGATCGCCGGCGGACTCGTCGTCGCATCGGATGCGGCCGCGCGTGCGTTGACTCACGCACCGGTGATTGGAACTCTGGCTCGGCAGAGATTCGCACTTCCGTTCTTCTTCGACGCGTTGACGTTCATGATCTCGGCGTGGGCGATACTTGCCATCCCGGCCGCGGTGGGGAAGGTCGCCAAGCACGCCCGCGACAGGGACCGAGGCGCGCTGCACGCCATCGAGCAGGACTTGATGAAGGGAGTTCGTTACCTGCTTGAAGATCACGGTCGCCGCAACGTGATCATCGGCATGGCGCTCGCCACCGGCGCAGGCGGCGGACTCTTCGCTATCGGTATCCCCTACGTGAAAACGACACTTCGCGCATCCGACTCGATCTTCGGTGCACTGATCGCGCTCTGGGGCGTCGGCATGGCGATAGGCGCGTTCCTCACACAGCGAACGAAGAAACGTGAATCCGAGCTCTTCCGCATCGGACTGGGTGGGGCCGGGGTCATCCTCATCCTCATGTCCCTTATCCCGCGGCCGTGGCTGGCGCTGCTCGTCTCCGTCGGTTTCGGCGCCGGGCTGTCGATAGCGATGGTTCTCGGTATCACGATCGCTCAGCGCACCGCACCACCGGACATCCGCGGTCGCGTGATGTCATCGATCCACGTACTCGCGCGCGTCTTCCTGATATTCGGCTCGGTCCTCGTCGGTGGCATAGCCGCGGCCATGGACCGGATACCGCAGTCCTTCCTCCCCGACTGGGACGGCAACCGCTACGCGTTCCTGGTTGCCGGCGCCGCACTCGTGCTCGGAGGCCTAGCGGCGCGCAGCGGCGCCACGGAGATCGAGCAAGAGGGTGCGACGAGCGCCGGACTAGCCGAGGAAACGTAGACGAACATCGCCGGCGTTACTTGCCGGCGTTCGGGCGCTTTCCGTGGTTCGCCTTCTTCTTGCGCCGCTGCTTGCGCTTTCGTCCCTTTTTCGGCATGACCGAGCGAGTCTATCAGCAGGCGGATCGCTCAGCGGCGTGGTAAACAGAGCGGTCGTGAGCCTCAAAAAAGCGGCCCCGTTCCTAATCGCATGCGCTTTGCTGATCGCGAGCGCCTGCGGTAGCGGCTCCGACGGGTCCGGAGGCGACGACGAGGCGACGGATGTCGCCGAGCGGGACGTCCGTTTCGAGACAACCGACGGTTTGAACCTCACCGGCCGGGTTTTCGGATCCGGAGGGGTCGGCGTCACGCTCGCACACATGTACCCGGCCGATGCGACGAGCTGGTATCCCGCCGCGCGGCGCATCGCGAGCGCCGGCTACATGGCTCTCGCCTTCAACTTCCGCGGATACGCCGATTCGGAAGGAGACACCGTCATCGCGAAGGGTCCCGACGACATCCGCGCAGCCGCCAACTTCCTGAAGCGATCTGGGGCCCGCTACGTCGTGTTCGTCGGAGCGAGCATGGGGGGCACGGCATCGATCATGGCCGGCGCGGCGACACAGGACCCACTGGCCATCGTCGCGGTTTCTGCACCGCTGCGCTTCCGAGGACTAGACGCGATCGTCTCATCGGGCCGTGTGCAGCGCCCCGTTCTGCTTTTGGCCGCACGAGGAGACGAAGAAGCATTCCTTTCCCTCGAGGATCTGGCACAAGCACTTCCGAACGCCGACTCGAAGGTCTACGGCGGCGACGCGCACGGGACGAACCTGCTCGCCGATCGTCCCGAGGCCACAGACGAGATCGTCCAATTCCTCAATCGGTGGGCTCCTCTATCATCTGACATGGCCACACCGACACCGGAGCCATGAGCGACCAACAAGCGGCAGCCAGCGGACCACCCGTCGACTGGGTGGTCGAAGCGGGAAAGATCGGCGAATTTGCGCGCGCCGTGCTCAACCAAAGCGCCGCATACGAACCAACCGACGCCGTGGCGCCTCCCACCTTCCCCCAGTCCATGGCCCTGTGGCGGGCTCGCCGCGGCAGTGCACGCCGCGGCGGCGGAGGCGGCGGCGGACGCGACATGCGGCGCGTCCTCCACGGCGAACAAGAGTTCGAATACGTCAGGCCCCTTCGAGCCGGCGACGTCTTGACCGCGACCTCACACGTGAAGAACGAGTACGAAAAGGAGGGCAAGCGCGGAGGCACGATGCGCTTCGTGGTCTCGGAGACTGTATTCCGCGATCAGGCCGGCGAGATCGTCGCCTATTCGCGCGGCACGACGATCGTTACGAGCAAGGCGGCGACCGAATGACCGTCAAGGAAGGCGCGGAGCACAGCGAAACTATGGTCGAGAAGGTCGACCGTGCGATGTTCGTTCGCTACGCGGGCGCGTCCGGCGATTTCAACCCGATCCACTGGAACGAAGACTTCGCCAAGTCGGCCGGGTACCCGAGCGTTTTCGCGCAGGGCATGTTCACAGCCGGCGTGCTCGGGACGTTCCTTACGAATTGGGTCGGCGAGGACAAGGTGCGCCGGTTCCGCACGCGGTTCACCGGACAGGTGTGGCCGGACGAAAAGATCGTCTGCTCTGGAAAGGTGACGAAGGTCTACGAGCAGGACGGCGAACAGCGTGCGGACATCGAGCTGAGCGTCACCAACGAGCAGGGCGAACGAAAGATCGACGGCGACGCTACCGTCGTCGTCGGCTGATCGTTACCAGCCGCGGGCCCGCCACTCCTCCAAGCTTGGACGTTCCTTGCCGATCGTCGTGTCGGCGCCGTGACCCGGATACACGTGCGTTTCATCGGGAAGGACGAACAGCTTCGTTTCGAGTGAGCGAATGATCGTCTCGAACGCCCGAGCGTTCCCAAAGGTGTTGCCGGGGCCCCCGGGGAAAAGCGTGTCGCCGGCGAACAGGTGCGACTCCCCCGCCTCCTGGAGCAGGAAGCAGACACTGCCCGGCGTATGGCCGGGGGTGTGCAAGACCCTGAAGGACACGCCACCCAGCTCGCGCACGTCGCCGTCGGACAGGGGTTCGGCCGGCACCGGGAGCCCGTCGGCGGGGTGGGCCACGACCGGGGCGCCCGTCTTCAAGACCACATCTTTCAGTGTCACGACATGGTCACCGTGGTTGTGTGTTTGCAGGATCACGCTCAACCGCCGATCACCCAGCTCGGCCAGGACCTCATCGGCCTCGTTCGATCCGGCGTCGACTGCCGCCGCCTCGTCGCCGACTGCGATGAAGTAGACGTTGTTGTCCATCGATCCCACGGAGAGCTTGGTGATCTCCGCCGGACCGACCGTCTTCTGCCAGCGTTGCTCGGCCAAGCGACTAGCTCACGGCGCCGCTGGAGACCGGCGTGCGCTGCTGTGGGCTCGTTGGCAGGTCACCGAACAACTCGGAGGACTTTCCGACGAGCTCGTCGACCGTCCAGCGATCGCTTTTGTTGATGGAGCGCACCGTGTGGTGCTGCTCGATGAGGTGCACCTCGCCGCCGGTGACGATGAAGCACTGGCCGGAGATGTGCGACGCCTCCTCCGTGCAGAGGTACACGACCCACGGTGCGACGTTGTCCGGGTCCCACGCGTCGAACCCTTCGGGCTTGGGAATCGTCCCGAACGTGGCTTCGGTCAGCCGGGTACGAGCACGCGGCGCGATCACGTTGGAGGTCACGCCGTACTTCGTCATCTCGCGAGCGATGCAGAGAGAAAACGAGATGAGTCCGGCCTTGGCGAAGTCGTAGTTGCACTGACCGGCGTTGCCGAACAGCCCCGACTCCGAGGACGTGTGGACGAGCCGGCCGACCACCGGGCCCCCGGCCTCCTTGGACTTCTGCCGCCAGTGCGCGCAAGCGAACCGCGTCGGGGCGAAGTGACCCTTGCCGTGCACGTTGACGACGGCGTCCCACTCTTCCTCGGCCATGTTGAACGCCATACGGTCGCGAAGGATGCCGGCGTTGTTGATCAGTATGTGCAGATCGCCGAAGGTCTCGACGGCTTGGCTGACCATGTTCTCCGCACCTTCCCACGACGCGACGTTGTCGAAGTTCGCGGCACCTTCGCCGCCGAGCGCTTCGATCTCCTTCACGACCTCCGAAGCGGGCCGATTGTCGGTTCCCGAGCCGTCCCAATCCCCACCCAGGTCGTTGACGACGACCTTCGCGCCGTTACGAGCCAGCTCGAGCGCGTGGCCCCGCCCGACTCCACGACCGGCACCCGTGACGATTGCGACTTTTCCATCCAGAAGACCCATGTTTCCCTCCCCTTTGGCCGCGAGCGGCCGACAGACAGGCGCTGATTATAAGAAGCCCGGTGTTGACCGAGCCAAAGGAACTACTTCTACTACTGCTACTCAGCCTCGTCGCCGTCCGCCGGCCGTCGGGCTGGCGGACGTCGTGACCGGCGGCGGGGCCGGGAACGCTCGCTGGCCGGCGCCTGTTGCGATCCGCGCGTCGACTTCGCATTCGTCACGAAGGTCTCGGCCAACTCTTCCATCCGGCTGTGGAGCTCCTCGGCGCTGCGGCGCAGCTTGAACTCCGACTGGCGTACGACGTCCATGAGGATCGCAACCATCCCCATCAACAGCAGGCCGAATCCGCCGAACCCACCGGAGATGACGTACGGCAGCTGACCGGTCTCGAGATCCTGGTTCCCGGCCTGCCACCAACCGATGAAGATCACAACCCAACCGCAAACAAGAAGCGTGATACCAACGTAGAGAGGTGCGCGCGACGGTGTTTCCACGGCCCATAGTGTGCCAGGCAGCCAACAGACGCGTACTCTCTTGACCCATGAAGGGTCTGCCCATAGATGTCATACGCATGGACCACGTCGCCATGGCCACGTGGGATGCGTCCGGACCCTCGCGGATGCTGACGGAGATCTTGGGAGCGGAGTTCGTCGACGGTGCAGACGAGCCGCATGCCGGATTCCGATGGCTGCAGTTCCGGCTGCCCGGCGGGAAGATCGAGGTGATCGAGCCCCTAGATCGCGAAGGCTTCCTGTACCGCTTCCTGACAAAGCGCGGAGAGGGGCTGCATCACATCACGTTCTACGTCCCGGACCTCGCGCTGGCGATCGATCAGATACTGGCCGCGGGCTACGAGCCCGTCGACGTCAGCCTCCACAACGAATTCTGGAAAGAGGCATTCCTGCATCCTCGCGATACGTCGGGAGTGCTGATCCAGCTGGCGCAGGTGGCCGATCCCGATATGAAGCACCCGATGATGCGTCCCCTGGAGGAGTACCTCGCGGACCGCCCGAACCTAAAGCCCGGGTAGTCCCGAAAGATCGGGCATGCGAACGGGTCGCCGGTTGCGGCGCCTCCGCCACAACGCGAAGAGCAGGGGCGCCGCCAGAAGCAGGATTCCCGAGACGACCCCGATCGGACCCAAGGCCCGAAGATGCACCAGCCACGGGCTCAGCAGCGCAAAGACTAGGAAGATCGTCGGCGCTGCTCCGGCCGGTCGCCATGCGGGCTGGAGCCAGTTGCCGGAGCGAAGGAACTCCGCCTCGGCCCCCTCGATCATCAGCTTGCGAGCCAGAAGGACGTCGGGAACCGGGATGTGCTCTTTGGGACGGATACAGACGGCGCCCACGAACTGACCATGTTCATAAACGGCTACCGGCCGCCATCCGTCCACGCGATAGACGCGGCCCGGGACCTCGCGACTCGCGACCTCGATGAACCCGCGCGCGCGATAGGTCGCGTACTGACGCGCGGTGAGGGAGTCGGAGAGCAGGGCCTCCGCCCGTTGCCAGGCGGCGTCCTGCCTCGCCAAGTCGGGGCCGAACAACGACCCGAGGAAGCCACGCATCTTAGCCGCCGGCCAACGGCCGGAAAGCCCGAAGCTCGCCCGCTTCCGGATCGAAGGACCGGACCTGACGTCCCTCTCGCGTCTGCTCGTCGAGCTCGAACACGAGGTATCCCTCGCGCACGATCTCGTCGAATCGCCGCCGGACTAGGGCGACGTCGTCCAGGTCGGCTGGGCTCCACGCCACGCGTGTGTCACCCGATGGGCCGAGGATCCTCAGAACACCCAATAGTCACCTCCTTGTCGCGTGCTATTGAGCTGCCGGGCCAACATACTGCGACTGCGGCAAAACGGCACTTGCTCGATCGCACGGTCTGCAGCAGAATCCCGTGATCGACCTCGGAGGATTCAGGAGACGCCCATGGTGAAGTTCCTCAGCCCGGAGTGGGCCGAAAGCGTGACAATTGCTTTGAACGACTCGACCGACATCAAGGGCGCGCTTAAGGACGTCGAACTAACCCTCCAGCAGATCGTCACGGGTGGACCCGACGGAGAGGTCACCTATTGGACGCGATTCGTGGACGGCTACGTCGAGGGCGGCGTGGGCGATGCGCCCGAGCCCGACGTGACCATCACTCAGGACTATGAAACCGCCGTTGCGCTCGCCCGAGACGAGCTCAACGCTCAATCGGCGTTCATGCAAGGCAAGCTCAAGGTGAAAGGCAACATGGGCAAGCTTCTGCAGAACCAGAGTGCGATCCAGGCCCTGGGCCCGGTGATGGCTTCGGTCCAGACGGAGTACTAGGGCCGGGCGGCGCCCGCGAAGTCCGAGCGCGAGATCGAATTCCGCCGTACGAATTCGCCGGTTTCCGGCGCGTTGATCATCACGCCGCCGCCCTCATAGATACCGACGTGGTGGATGGGACTGCCGTAGAAGAGAAGGTCCCCGGGCCTGATCTCGGCTCTGGATACGTGCGGGAGCGATGCGTATTGCGCTTGCGATGAGTGAGGCAGGCTCACTCCCGCAGAGGCCCAGGCATACATCGTGAGTCCCGAGCAATCGAACGAGCCCGGCCCGTCGGCGGCCCACTCATAAGGCTTACCGATCTGCGCGGCGGCCGTTGCGACCGCCTTGCCCGCACCGCCCTTGACCGGCGGCGGAGGCGTGGTGGGTTCCTCGACTTTAGGCGCCGCACCCGGAATTGACTGACGAGGTGTCGCAGCTTGCGCCCGCACGATCTCCTGCCGGCGTTGCTCCTCGATGATCTCCGCGATGTCACCCTTTACGTCGCTCAAAAGCGCTCGCTGGCTTTGGAGTTGGCCGCTCGCCGAGGCTCGACGGCCCGCCAGCTCTTGCTCCTTTGCCTTGGCTTGGCCCTCCAAGCTCTCCATCCTTGCGGCCCGCTCGATGACTTCCCGGCGCGCTTTCTCGGTATCGAGGACAAGCTGGTTGTCGGCGGCCAGGACCGAAGAGCCGTAGGCTTGTGCCCGCGCGATCTCGGAGATTGAGCGCGCACCCAGCAAGGCCTCGATGGGCGCTCCTGGGCCGCGCATGTACATAAGCCGGACCCGGGAGCCCAACTGCTTCCGCATCTCGCCCAGCCGCTTTTCAGCTGCAACAACACCGGAACGTGCGGCGTGGGCATCCGCGGCGATCGCCTGCTTCTCAAGATTTGCCTGGTTGTACTCCTCGTTGGCGATCGAGAGCCGGCGGCCTTGCTGGGCGATCTTGGCCTCGAGTGCGGCGGCCTCGGCCTTCTTGGCATCGATCTGGGAGCGCGCCGGTGAGGGCAGGATCACCTGCCCGCAAACCAGCACGAACAGGACCGTCGCCAGGACGGTCCTTGGGGCCCTCACACGCATCCAGAAATCACTCTAATGAACAATCGTCCCCTAGTCACGCAATGCTTCACAAACGCACAAGCTTGCCTCTCTAAATGACAACGGTGAAACCTTGGCGCAACTCTAAGGGTCTGTCCTGGCGTATGCAGAAAGGAGGTGAGCCATGCACGAGTTCGCACTCCTTGCTTTCGGAGGTTTGGTGGTAGCCCTTGCCGTACGCCTTATGGCGCAGTACGGGCGGGACATGGGCCGCGCCAGCAACGTGGTGCTGTGGATGGGGCTGGGCGTCGGTTACGCCTACCTCGTCGACTTCTCGATCTTCACGGCCTGGGACATGAGTGTCCGGTCGCACACGGTCGGGGCCATCATCACGGGCTTCATGGTCGGCGGATTCGCGCTGCTCTGGGAGGAAGCCATCGACTTCTTCCGCGGGTACGCGCACAAAGACGCTGAACCGAAGAAGACTCTCCGCCGGGCTGCCTAACAGCTTCGACGGGTAGGGATCAGGAGGGGGGGGGGGCCGCACGCGGCCCCCTTCTTCATGAGGCGCTATGCGCCGTCGAGCGGCTACCGTCGAAGTAGATGGCCAAGTGCTTCCTGTGCGGCACGCAGGCAACGGATCCGAAGAAGGGTCCATCTCGGTGGACCCGGGCTGTGATCGATGGTGAGCAGATACTCGTGTGCCCGAACTGCCAGGAGAGGCACCCGGACTGGATCAAGCGCGCCGAATGCTGCCCGGAGTGCGGGTCGAAGCGTCTGATGAAGTCGCTAGGCGATCGCGTGTGCCGCGCCTGCGGACACCAGTGGTCGGACGAGGAGCTGGCGCTCTAGCTAGTGAGCGTGGCCGTGGCCGTGCTCGTCGGCCGGCGGCTCTTCTTCCGGCTTCTCGACGACCAGGACCTCGGTGGTCAGCAGGATCGCAGCGATGGACGCTGCGTTCTGCAACGCGGAGCGCGTCACCTTGAGGGGATCGACCACGCCGGCCGTGGACAAGTCGCCGAACTCGCCCGTGGCCGCATTGAATCCCTTGCCGTCCTTGGCTTGGCGCGTCTGCTCGACGATCACCGAGCCTTCGTAACCGGCGTTCTTCGCGATCCAGCGCATGGGCTCGGCGAGCGAGGCAAGGACGATGCGAGCACCGGTCTGCTCGTCGCCTTCGAGAGCCGCGGCGGCCTTGGTTACGGCGGACTCGGCTCGTATGAGAGCCACGCCCCCGCCGGGTACGATTCCCTCTTCGACGGCTGCGCGCGTAGCGGAGAGTGCGTCCTCGATGCGGTGCTTCTTCTCCTTGAGCTCGACCTCCGTGGCAGCACCGACCTTGAGTACGGACACGCCGCCCGCGAGCTTGGCGAGACGCTCCTGAAGCTTCTCGCGATCCCAATCGGAGTCGGTGCGGTCGATCTCCTGACGGATCTGGTTGATGCGCGCCTTGATGTTCTTGCTGTCGCCCGAGCCCTCGACGATCGTGGTGTCGTCCTTCGTGACCACGACTTTGCGGGCGGTTCCGAGCATGTCCAGCTCGATGTTCTCGAGCTTGATGCCGATCTCATCGGATACGACCTGGCCGCCGGTGAGGATGGCCATGTCCTCGAGCATCGCCTTGCGGCGATCGCCGAAGCCGGGCGCCTTCACCGCGGCCGCCCGCAGGGTTCCGCGGAGCTTGTTCACCACGAGAGTGGCAAGGGCCTCGCCCTCGACGTCCTCGGCGACTATCAGAAGGGGCTTGCCTGCTTGAGCGACGCGCTCCAGCACGGGCAGCAGATCGCTCACCGCTGAGATCTTCTTGTTGGCGAACAGGATCAACGGATCTTCGAGCACAGCTTCCATGCGGTCCTGATCGGTCACGAAGTATGGAGAGATGTAACCGCGGTCGAACTGCATGCCTTCGACGCTCTCGAGCTCGAGTCCGAAGGTCTGGGACTCCTCGACCGTGATAACGCCGTCCTTGCCGACCTTGTCCATGGCGACGGCGATCATGTCGCCGATCTCCGCGTCGGCGGCCGAGTTGGCCGCAACGTGCGCGATCTCCTGTTGGCCCGAGATCTCCTTGGCCTGAGCGCGAAGCGCATCAACGGCCGCGGCGACACCCTTCTCGATGCCGCGCCGCATGACCATCGCGTTGGCGCCGGCTGCGACGTTGCGCATACCTTCGTGCACCATGGCCTGCGCCAGAACCGTTGCGGTGGTCGTGCCGTCACCGGCGACGTCGTTCGTCTTCGAGGCCACTTCTTTGGCGAGTTGTGCGCCGAGGTTCTCGAAACGGTCCTCGATCTCGATCTCTTTGGCGATCGTGACGCCGTCGTTGGTGATGACGGGGGCGCCCCACTTCTTCTCGATGACGACGTTGCGGCCCTTAGGACCGATGGTGATGCGAACGGCATTTGCCAGACGGTCGACGCCCTGCTCCAGGGCACGGCGCGCGTCGGCGCGGAAGCGAAGTTCCTTCGACGGCATCGCTGACCGGGGCTACTTGATACGCGCGAGGATGTCGCGCGAGGAAACGACGAGCAGCTCTTCGCCGTCGATCTTGACCTCGGTGCCGGCGTACTTCGAGTACAGGACGCGGTCGCCGGGCTTGACCTCCATCGGGACCCGTTTGCCGTTGTCGTCGAGGCGGCCGGGGCCGGCGGCGATAACCTCGCCCTCCTGGGGCTTCTCCTTGGCCGTGTCCGGGATCACCAAGCCGGACGACGTGATCTCCTCGGCCTCCAGTGAACGGATGACCACGCGGTCCTCGAGCGGCTCGATGCTGGTCTTGGTCTTGGTCGCCACTTCACCCTCCTTGAGTACTCCGGTTAGTCCGAACGGATTAGCACTCTACTCATGTGAGTGCCAGAGGTCAAATGGGGCCTGACCGGGGGGCCCGCTCGCCTGGGCGCTTGCCGAAGCAAGCCCCCAGGCGAGGGGCGCCGTAACGCCGAAGCCCCCCGGGCGGAGGGGTGCGCCTGCAACCTGGAATCGGCCCTTACGGCGCCTGGGTAAGGGAGCGACCGGCCCTCAGACCCTTAAAACCGCGTTAGCCGGTCAGCCGCAGGGACGCGTCGGCCGGAGCGTCCAGCGGTGTGGCCTCGCCCCGCCGCAGACGGAAATAGCCGGCGGCCGCGATCATGGCCCCGTTGTCCACGCACAAGTCTGGCTCCGGCACGTGAAGGCGCAGGCCGGCGGCTTTCGCCTCGGCCCCGAGGCGCTCGCGAAGCCTCGAATTCGCGGCCACGCCGCCGCCGAGCACGATCGTCGAGAAGCCGAGGGATCTCGCCGCGCGCAGGGCCTTTTCGACCTGGACGTCGACGATGGCCTCCTGGAAGGAGGCAGCCACGTCGGCCTTGGTCGGCTTGTCTCCCGCCTCCTCGGCCCGGCGGACGTGGCGAACAACGGCGGTCTTCAGCCCGGAGAAGCTGAAATCGAGATTGTTTCCCTTCATGGCACGGGGGAAGTCGATGGCGGCCGCATCACCGCGTTTCGCGAGCTTGTCGATGGCCGGACCGCCGGGATAGCCCAGGTCGAGGAACCGGGCGATCTTGTCGAAGGCCTCACCGGCCGCGTCGTCGAGGGTCTGGCCCAGAACCTCGTAGACGCCCAGCTCTCGGACGGCGAACAACGATGTGTGCCCCCCGGAAACAACGAGCGCGACGAAGGGCGGATCGACCGGGGTATCTGAAAAGACGCTCGCGAAGATGTGACCCTCGATGTGGTGGACCCCGGCGAAGGGGATCGACAGGGCAGCCGACATGGCCTTGCCCGCCGCATAACCGACGAGCAGCGCGCCGATCAGCCCAGGTCCCCGCGTTGCCGTGATCGCATCGAGATCCTTCACGCCGATCCCACGGACACGTGCGTCGGGGGAACGGATCGTGGCCTCGCGCAACGCGCGCTCTATCGTTCCGGGCAGGCGCTCAACGTGGGCGCGGGCAGCGATCTCGGGCACCACTCCACCGAACGGAGCGTGAAGATCCACCTGGGATGCGATCACGTTCGACAAGATCTCGCGGCCTCCGCGCACCAGGGACACTGCCGTCTCGTCACACGAGGTCTCTATCCCGAGGACGAGCGCGTCCGCACCGATGAGCGGATCGGTCAACCGCTCACCTCGGTCCGGATCTTGTCGAGCCGGCGATCGTAGTCGGGTGTATCGACGCCTTCCGCCCACATGATGTAGGCGTCCTCGCCCGTCTCGACGTAATAGCCCTTGCGCACTCCTACGGTGTGGAATCCGAACCTTCGGTACATCGCTTGTGCCCCGGCGTTCGCGCGCCGCACTTCCAGCGTCATCGAGCGCACCCTCCGGTCGCGTGCCGCGTCGATGAGGGACAGCAGCAAACGCATACCGATGCGGTGCCGGTGGAAGGACGGATCGACGGCGATGTTAGTGACGTGTCCCTCGTCGCCCAGGATCA
This sequence comes from Actinomycetota bacterium, assembly GCA_040905525.1. Taxonomy (GTDB): domain Bacteria; phylum Actinomycetota; class JAICYB01; order JAICYB01; family JAICYB01; genus JBBDRJ01. The sequence continues at coordinate 54,203 of JBBDRJ010000017.1, read as the reverse complement.
TGACGCCGGCGTAACCAACGACGCGGGCCTGATGGCGCGCGACGAGATACGCGCGCGACCCCTTCTGTGCAAGCTCGGAAAGGAACAACCCGGCCGACCACGGACGCGGGTACACCTTGCCCTCGATGCGCAGAACGGCTGGAAGATGCCGACGGCGCATTGCTGTGATCTCGACCTCGAGGACCTCCCGCGCCCTTTCGGTGACCATTACGTTTTGGCCTTCTCCCAGGTGATCTCGGCATCCGACTTCCTTATGTACAAGGGTTTCACGTCGGCGAGCCGATCGGAGTCCTCACGCACCAAGCGCGAGACCGCCAGCTCTACAAGAGAGATGGCCGTCGGCGTGCAATCGGATACTCCGGCGATCTCGACATCCCGGGACATGTCCTGGAACTCGCGCGGGTACGCGTACGCACCGTTGCCCACCACGAGCAACGGCTCGCCGCGAGCCTCGATCTCGTTCGTGCAGTGGTCGGCGGGAGCGCACCGGAAGTCGGTCAGGCGTTGCACGCCGCCCGGCGTCGCTCGGTAGAAGGCCCAGAACACCTCGTTGCGCCGCGCGTCGATGCATGTGCAGATCGCGCGTCGTGTGTAGCGAACGCTGAAAGCCAGCACGTCCAGGGATGACAAGCCGACGATGGAGATGCCCAGGGTCTGCGCGAGCGCTTTGGCCGTTGCCACTCCGACCCGCAACCCGGTGAACATCCCCGGGCCGAGCCCCACGCCGATGCCCCCAAGCTGGGACCACTCGAGCCCGGAGTCGGCGAGCATCCGCTCCGCCGCCGGCATCAGGACTTCGTCCTGCGAGCGTCCCCGGCCGAGCTCGTAGGACGCGACGACTTCGGTCTCGGTGCCGATGGCGATCGAAGCGTGCCGTGTCGACGTCTCGATGCCGCAGACGAGCATCAGGCCCCCTCGGTGGCCCAGGACCGCACGGTCTCGGAGAGCTCACCCATGCGGTCGCTCCAGCGCCCGCATGGGCGGAACTGGATGTTGCGAACGTCGTCGGTCTCGGCGTCCCAGGCGAAGGCAAGTTCGAGGTAGTCGCGACCGGCGATCTCGAAGGCCTTCTCACCCCACTCGACCGCTGCTACCGAGGGAGGCTCGATGAGCTCGTCCAGGCCGAGATCGAGCACTTCGGCCGGAGATGTGCAGCGGTAGAGGTCCACGTGAACGAGCGGGAACCGGCCACCTTCGTAGGCGTGGACCATCGTGAAGGTTGGAGAGCGCGCGCGATCCCCCACCCCGAGTCCCTCGGCCAGGCCCTGCACGAAGGTCGTTTTCCCCGTCCCGAGGTCGCCGACCAGCAGCAGCACCTCGCCGGGACCAACGATCCCGCCGATCCTGCGCCCGAGCGAAGTCGTTTCGTCGGCCGACCGCGTGCGCACGGCGAGGAAGGGGACCCGCATGGTGACCCAGCCTACGGGCTTTGCCAAGCTGCAAGCTGTTGAGTCCGGGCCATACTTGTCGCATGCCGCAACGCCTGCCGCGTTCTTTGCTCGCCGGAGAGGCTCCACGCGCTGCGCAGGAGTTTGCTTCGTTCTTCATCGCGCGTCGGCGGCTCGGTCGTGGGGCGCGTGGCGATGGGCGTCCCGTCCTCGTCCTTCCCGGCCTCGCGGGAGCCGACGGCTCGACGCGTGCGCTACGCCGATTGCTTCGGGCGCTGGGCTACTACGTTCATGCCTGGCGATTGGGACGCAACTGGGGGCCCACGGATCGGATCATCGACGGTTTGCAGGAACGCGTTCGCGCGCTGATCACGGAACACGAGCAGCCGATCAGCCTCATCGGTCATAGCCTCGGCGGGGTCTACGCCCGCGAGATCGCGCGAGCGGCACCCGATGCGGTGCGCCAGGTGATCACCCTCGGCTCCCCCGTGCGACGGCCGCCGGGGACGACGAGCGCCGCGGCGCCGTTGTTCCAAGCTCTGGCTCCGCTGCACAGCGAACGAGTGAAGGACGTGGATCCCGACCGGATCCGGCAACCCATCCCCGTTCCTCTTACGGCCATCTTCACACGCACCGACGGCGTCGTCCCGTGGCGTATCTGCCTGGTTGATCCCAGCGAACTCAGCGAGAACATCGAGGTGCGCGGCAGTCATAGCGGTCTCATCCACAATCCGGCGGCCGTCACCGTCATCTTGGACAGACTCGGGCTGGAGGAGTGGAAGCCGTACGTCGAGGCTTCGGGTGTCGGCGCGCGCGTGTGGGTCGAGCGAGAAGAGCGCTGAACGCAGGCGGCTAGAACAAGCCGAGCTGCTCGCCGGGATCGAGGGTTTGGACCGGTTGCTCCTCCAGCACCTGGCGGATCTGCTCGAAGTCGTGGCCTATGCCCTCGGCCGCGTTACCGCCGCGAAGTGCGGCCGCCGGATGGAAGGTGCACATCAGCGGCGTCCCGTCCTTCATCGTGAAGCGACGCTCGCGCAGCTTCGTGATGCCGAGGGAGCTTCCCGTCAGGAGCCTGGCCGCGAAGTTCCCGAGTGCGACGACGAGGCGGGGACGGATCAGATCGAGCTTGGCCCGCAGAAACGGTTTGCACGCTTCGATCTCCTGCGGGAGTGGATCCCGGTTGCCGGGAGGACGGCAGCACAGCGTGTTCGCGATGTAGACGTCCGCGCGAAGAAGACCGAGCTTCTGCTCGATCAATCGCGTGAGCAGCTGGCCGGCTGCGCCGACGAAGGGCTCCCCCTTCTGATCCTCGTGATAGCCGGGCGCTTCACCGACGAACATGAGGTCGGCGTTCGGGCTACCCACACCGAAGACGGCCTGCGTGCGGACGCCGCCGAGCGCACACGCCCGGCACGCTTCGGCTTCTACGGCCAGCCGCGCCAGCTCGCTTGCCACGTCCGTCGGCGTCATCACCGCCCGCTCCACGCCTCGCAGCCTGCCAGGCGCCACCGACAAGGGGGTTAGTCGGCGAGGCCGGGTGCGCCGCCCAGACCCTTCGCTGCACGCACACCGCGCCGCAACGCTTCGGCCACGACCTCGGCGGCGGCCATCCCCACGAGGTTCGGCTCGCAATCCACCGCCTGCGTGGCGCCGCAGAAGATGATGTCGCCGTCGAAGAAGGTGAAAGCCGGACGAACGGCCCGGGCGATCCCGGCACCGGCCATCTTCGCCACGTGGACGGCGCGTCCCTTGTCGAGGATCGCGTTCGTCATCACGCTGGCCAGAACCGTCGATTGCCCGGCGAGGTTCGGATCGATCTTCGCCGGGTCTTTGATGCGCGATCCCGCGATGACCTCGCCACGTTCGTCGACGACGTCACCCACTGCATTGCAGACAACCAGCGCACCGACGATCGCATCCGTCCCCTCGACCCTGGCCGAAGCTGTTCCGAGTCCGCCCTTCATCCTTCCCTCGATCCCCGCGTACTTACCGCACGTGGCTCCCGTGCCCGCGCCGACCGAGCCTTCATCGACCTTCGTGGTCGCCGACAATGCCGCCGCCCGCCCGTGCTCGGCACCGGGCCGAGCTTTGGGATCGCCCAGGGGCAGGTCGAATATGACGGCGGCCGGAACGAGTGGAACGTACATGCCCCCGAACTCGAACCCGATCCCTCGCTCCTCGAGAACGGAGACGACCCCGTCCGCACTTGCGAGGCCGAAGGCGCTACCACCACTGAGCACGAAAGCGTGGACGACGTTCTCGATCGTCTGGGGGCCGAGCATGTCGGTCTCACGCGTGCCGGGTGCGGCTCCGGCGAGTGTGTACCCGCCGACGGTTCCCGGCGGTACGAGGATCGCCGTGCAGCCGGTGCACCCCTCGGTATCGGTGTAGTGGCCTACGGTGACGCCGGGGACGTCGGTGATCACGCCAGGAACTTGTCCGCGAACTTGCGGATGTGCGCGGCGAGCTCTTCGTGGCGCTCGAACGGGGACATGTGTCCGCAGCCCTCGAACACGACGAGCTCGGCGTCGGGGATGCGCCGGGCCATCTCCTCCGACAGGAAGGCCGGCGTGATGAGATCGCGTCGCCCGGCCACGATCAAAGTGGGAACCGAGACGTCATCGAGCAATTCGAAGACGTCGAAGGCGTGCAGGTCGATGGCGGCCGCGATGGTCTGCGACGGACACTTCTGGAACATCTGGAAAGCAACCGCGGCGTGTCGCGGCGAAGGGTTAGCACCGAAGAACACGCGGGCGGCGAGGAACCCGATGTCGCCCTGCCTGGGACGCAGACGCTCGATACGTCGCGCGTCCTCGCCGGCGAGGCGCCGGCCGGCGTCTCCGAGCCGTTCCATCATGCGTAGGGCAGGGTTTCCACGCCCGCGCCATCCGGCAAGTTGCGCGGTGAAGGTCGAATTGACAAGGACCGCACCGCGGATCCGTTCGCGGTGCGGCGAGGACGCGGTGAGGTAGGCAAGAGCAGCCATCCCGCCCAGCGAGTGGCCGACGGCCACCACCGGACCCGTCGTCGTTTGGTGGATGACAGCAGCCAGATCACCGGCCAGCGTTTCGCCGGTGAACGGGGTAGTCCCGTCGGGACCGCGGGCCGGGCCGGAGTTACCGTGACCGCGGTGGTCGTAGGCGACCAGCCGGTACTTCCCGTCGGCGCGCAGATCCCGGATCAGGTAGTGCCAGATGATCTGATGCTCGATGACCCCATGCGAGAACACGATCGCTGCTTCGGCTTCCTCGGGCCCGAAAACGCGCGTATAGAGCTTGGTGCCGTCGAAGGACTCGACCCATTGCGTCGATCCGGGCACGCCGCCGATGGGTTCGGCCGCTTCGGGATCCGGGCGTCGGGCGACGCGGCGGTAGAGAAGCTCTTCGAGCGCAGCCCCGGCCGCGACCCCGGCACCGGCGACGGCCAGGCCGATCAACGCGTTACGTCTCTTCATCTCCAGTCCTATCTAACGACGAGCTCGCCGGCCAGCGGTCGCTTGTACCCGTCGGCACTCACCTCACCAAATACGTCGAAGGTACCGGTGCGCTCGGGCGCCCAGGTTTCCGTGAGCACGAGGGTGCCCTGGGGCTCGATCTCGTCGTTCGTGATCTCTTGCGTAAAGACACGGTCCGCCGACCAGCGCCAGACTTCTTCGCCTCCCTCTTGGACCCAGAAGTCGTAGTGCTGGCCCGTTGGGAAGGTGAGTTTCTCCCCCTTGCCCGTGGCGTTGGTCAGCCGGAGAGTGAATCGGATCGCCGTCCCTACCTCGACCCGGGCCGGCGCTACGGAGAACGACATGCTTACACCGCCCACCACGCGCCGGTTGCCCGTCACCTCGCTCGAAGAGCACGCGGCGGCTAGAGCGAACAGCGCGACGAGAGCGGCGGTGCGACGCATCAGACGAACCGCCGCGGGACCCGCGGTCCGACCGCGCACACGACCTCGTAGTTGATCGTGCCGATCTTTTCCGCGATCTCCGTCGCCGTGATCTTCTCCGTCCCCTGAGTGCCGATGAGGACGACCTCGTCGCCGGCCGCGATCTCGTCGTCGCCACAGTCCGCCATCGTCGTATCCATCGTGACGCGCCCCGCGATCGGGCGGCGGCGCCCGCCGATCAGCACGTCGCCGGTGTTCGACAGGAGACGAGAGAAGCCATCGCCGTATCCGATCGGGATGTTGGCGATGGTCGTCTCACGTTGTGGAGCGAAGGTGTGGCCGTAGGATACGCCCTCGCCCGCGGGAATCCGGCGAACGAGACTTACGGCCGAGACCAGACGCAGCGCCGGTCGCAGATCGCAATGCTTCTCCAAGTCCGGGTGCGGATAGAGGCCGTAGGTCATGATTCCCATGCGTACGAGGTCGAAATGCGCGTCCGGGTACAGCACGATGCCGGCCGAGCTCGTTAAGTGGCGGATCCGAACATCGATCCCCTCCCGCTCGACGGCGCCGCAAAGGTCGGAGAACCGCTCGATCTGCTGCGATGTGAAGGGATGGGAGGCCAGCTCGCCCATCGCGAAGTGGCTCCACAAGCCCTCGACCTCGAGCGACGCCATGCGCGCCACGTCGGCGACGAATCGAACACCGTCATCGGGTTGGGCTCCCTCGCGATGCATGCCGGTGTCGACGCAAACGTGCACCGTCAATGTTCGGCCGGCGAGCGTCGCCGCCTCGTTCAACGCTTGGGCTCCCGGCCGGGTCGAGACCGACGGCGTAAGGCGATGCTCGACGATGGCCTTGGCCGACGAAGGCGTAGCTTCGATCAGCAAAAGGATCGGCGCATCGATGCCGGCTTCGCGCAAACGTGCGCCCTCCTCGACCAATGCAACACCGAGCCAAGTAGCGCCGGCGTCCAGGCACGCGCGCGCGACCTCGACGTCGCCGTGGCCGTATGCTCTCGCCTTGACCACGGCGAGTCTCTCGATGCCGGGCGCAACGAAGGATCCGAGCGCCTCGACGTTGTGGCGGATCGCGCCGAGATCTATCTCCGCGATCGTCGGCCGGTAGCTAGTGCTCATCTCAGCGGGCGGAGTCCAGGACCGTCCGGATGCTTCCCGAAGAAAAGGACGAACGCTCGACGCGTCGCATCGCCTGAGGCAATGCTTCGGGAAGATCGGATGCCTGAAGTGAACGCTCTCCGGTTCGCGAAACGGCGAAGTCCGCCGCGGCTCCGTGCAGGTAAGCGCCGGCCCACATCGCCGTTTCGGGAGATCCTCCTTGAGCCAGAAGCGAGCCCACGATGCCGGTGAGAATGTCCCCCGTGCCGCCCGTTGCCGCGCCGGGGTTGCCCGTTGTGTTCACCCAGACGTCGCCGTGAGTCGAAGCGGTGATCGCACGGCGACCTTTCAGGTGCACGACCGCGCCCCATCGAGCAGCCATCTCGCGGACGTCTGAAACGCGATCGTCGGCCGGCAGACGGCCCGACAGGTAACCGAACTCGCCGCCGTGCGGTGTGAGGATCGCCGGCTGGTGGCGCTCGCGAAGGACGCCGGGCTCCTCGCGCATGATCTCGCTCAGCGCCCAAAGACCGTCCCCGTCGATCACTATCGGCAGGTCGACGTCGAGCGCGCGCCGGACGACGGCGACGGCGCGAGGACCACGGCCCAGTCCCGGACCGATCGCGAGCGCCCGGCACCGCTCGAGACGGTCGGCGAATTCGTCTACGGCCTTCGCTTCGAGCTGACCTTCAGCTTCGGGCAGCGGCACCTTGATCGCTTCAACCACCGCACCCTCGAAGATCTCAAGCGTGCTCGACGGAACACCGAGGATCACCAGTCCGGCTCCCGCGCGGATCGCGCCGCGCGCCGTCAAGATCGCCGCGCCGGTCATCCCCGCCGATCCGGCGAGCACGGCCAGCGCACCGACGCGGTACTTGTGCGTATCGGGCTCGGTTGATGGAAGTACGCCGCGGACGTCGCGCGCGCTCGGAACGAAGGCGTGCACGTCGTGCGTGGGGATGTCTATGTCGGCCACGTCGATGCGACCGGCCCGGAACGCACCGGGCGCAACGACGTGGCCCACCTTCAAAGATTGGATCGCCAGCGTCACGTCGGCCAGAACCGCCTCGCCGGGGATCGTTCCGTCGGATCCCGATACGCCGGACGCGATATCGACGGACAGCACCGGTCTGCCCACGGCGTTTATCGCCGCGATCGCGTCTGCGACGGCGTCGCGCGGCGCTCCGGAGAAACCCGTGCCGAAAACGGCATCGATGACGAGATCGGCGCGTCTGGTCGATCTCTCGAAGGCGTCGCGCGACCACTGTTCGGTCCGGATCACCGTCGCATGGACACCACGTGCAGCCAGATGCCGGGCGCAGATGATCCCGTCCCCTCCGTTGTTCCCCTTGCCGGCAACGACAACGACGCGCTTTCCGTAGGCACCGCCGAGCATCCGCAGAGCAGCGACCGAGCAGGCGAAGGCCGCGCGACCCACGAGCACGGCTTCTGGGACGCCACCGGCGATGGCCGCGGCATCGGCCGTTCGCATCTGGACCGGTGTCAGGACGGGTTCCACGTCTACCTCTCCTCGGCGAGGACGACGGCCACGGCCACGTCGTCGGTATGCGTGAGCGAAACGTGAAAGAAAACGTCGTCGTGTCCGTGAACGCGCAAGCTGGGCACTCGGTCCTCGGAGCGGACCTCGACGTCCCGCCACGGCACCACCGTGGCCAGCGCCTTGCGACATGCTTCCTTAGCGGCGAACCGCGCAGCCAGGGACGCCGCGCGCGAGGCCCGGCGTTCTGAGGTCTCAAGCTCGTGAGCCGTGAAGACGCGTTCGGCGATGCGCGGCGTTCGCTCCAGTGCGCGGCGCATGCGCGCCACGGGAACGGCATCGACACCCACGCCCCGGATCATGGGTTCCTCCACCGGGCGGCGAGGGCTTGGATGGAGTCGATGAGCAGCGACTCCACGGAGATCTCGCCGAGAAGGTCGTCGCGGAAGGTGGGCTCGGTCTCCGTGACGATGTCACGCAGGGCCGAGTACCGGTCGCGGTAGCCCTGGAGGACGGTCCGCATCGTGTCGGCGGGAAGCATCTCGTGGAACCGTACGTGCAGCAAAGCGATACCCGTGACCTCGCTGCCCTTCACCTCGGGCACGATCACGAGCGTCCGTCCGTCGTGGCCTCGGGTGACGAGCACCTCGCGCTCCACGGCCACGCGGTGCTTCGTTCCTCGCAAGCGAGGATCGCGGTCGGTTCGTGACGCCAGATCGCGCGCGATCCCTCCGCGGTCGGTGATCCGCACCATAGCCTCGCCGCGCACGTCGCCTTCCACTCGGTACAGCGTGTACCCCGTGACGCGTTCGATGCTCGGATCGAGCGCCGCGAGCTCGCGCAACGTCGTGTAGGTGATCCGGTCTCGCGCGACCCCGGCCCCGAGGACTTCGCGCACGAGCGGCACTTGGAGCAGTGTTTCCTCGGCCCTCGAGATGCCGACGGTAACGGTCTTGGCCTGGTGCCGGATCGCATCGATCGGTCGAGTGAGCTTATCGATCCCAGTTGTCAATGCCTCCATGAGATCGCCGAGCACGTCGGTCGGCGTCCCGATCTTCCCGAACTCGATCTGGAAGTCATCGAGAGGTGTTACACCGGTCGCGTAGCGCAGCAGCGAGGCGATCCGAACGGCGGTCGACGGTTCCAGGTGGCCGTCGTAGGTACCGGCCCGCAAACCGTCGTGGAACCGGGTAGCCAGCGGCGCGATCGTCGGCCGCACACGGTCCAGCAGCCGCAGAGGGTCGTGGCCGTTGGACTCCGAGACCTCCGTGGACGCCTCTATGGCCGACCGAGCCTCGCGCAGGGGTCCGGCGAGCGCATCGATGACGAGTGCCGCCTCATAGCCGAAGATGTGTCCGGCCATCGCCGAAAGGATGAACGCGACGCTCGGATGCAGGGCCGGGACCCGGATCACGTCGAGGGCCGCGTCGTAGCTCCCCTCTCCCTCCGCGCAGATCACGATGGGAGCGGCCTTGTGGGCCCGGAAGTACACGACCTCCTTCGCCACGTCTTCGGCGTTCGAGCCCTGGAGGCCGGCCGCGCACACCAGGATCATGGGCTCGGCGGACAGGTCGATGTGCTTCTTGTCCTCGGTGACATCGGAGGAGATCGACTTGTAGCAGAGTTCGGACAGCTTGATACGCAACTCCTCCGCCGTGATGCGATTCGCGCCGTTGCCGACAACGGCCCAGTCACGGCGCGACGGCACGTGCCTGCCTGCGATCTCAGCGATCTCCGCGCGCTGGGTGAGCACGCGCTCCATGGCGTCGGGGACCGCGCGCAGCGCGCGCAGCGCCGACTCGTCCACTCCCGTCGCGCCGTCGACGGACTCCGCGATCGCCGTGGACAGCAGGAAGCCGGCGGCGACCTGCGCGTAGAAGGCTTTCGTGGACGGGACGGCCATCTCGACGTCGCGTCCGTCCGAGGTGAACAACACCCCGTCGGCGCGGTCGGTCAAGTCGCTTTGTCTGCGATTGACGATGGCGACGATGTGCGCCCCCCGGCCGCGCACGACATCGACGGTTCTGTTCGTGTCCGCCGTTGTTCCCGATTGCGAGATCGCGATGACGAGCGTGTCCGACATATCGTCGCGCACGCCGAAGCCGGAGAGCTCGGTGGCGGCAAGAGCCTCCACACGGATCGGCGCGGGCGACAGAGCTTCCGAAAGGGTCGCGGCGAGCGCGCGGCCGGCGATGGCTGCCGTTCCTTGTCCGATGACCACGATCCGACCGATCTCGCCGCTTCGCAGCTTGCTTCTCACAGACTGCGGAAGCGCCTGATCACCGATGACAACGGCCGGCCGGCCGTCCCGGTCGACCAGGCGTCCGCGGAGGGTTTGGCGGAAAGACCGTGGTGCCTCGTAGAGCTCTTTGAGCAGGAAGTGGGTGAAGGTCCCGCGATCGACGTCGCGCGTCGTGATCTCGGCCGCGCGCAGGTCGCCCGCGTTGACCGGGATCTCGGTGCCGTCGTACCTGCGGCGACGGATACCGCTGATGTCGCCCGAGCTTGGTTCGGAGACTTCGACGATCTGTCCGCGCGTGGAGGGCTTGGAGGGATCGGACGGCGCTTCCCCGTCCATCCTCAGATAGGCACCGGCTTGCTCGACCAGGCCGTAGAGCTCGCTGGCGACAACGTACCCGCCTTCCGCCGCTCCGACGTATAGGGCCTGGCCGCTCCCGCGCAGGGCGAGGAGGAGTCGGTCCGGTCGGTTGAGCGACACCACGGCGATAGCCACCGATCCCTCGAACGACGCAACCGTTCGCCGGAAGGCATCTTCCAGCGAGAGCCCTTCACGCATGCGACGGGAGACGAGCAGCGGAATGATGCGAGTGTCGGTCGTGATCTCCGGGGGCGCGTCCAATTCCTCGGCCGATGTGATGTCGACGTGATTGTCGATGTCGCCGTTGAGGACGGCGAAAACGAACGGCTCGTCGTCGCTCGACAAAGGGTGAGCGTTCGGCTCTGAGATCATCCCGACGCTGGCCCATCGCGTGTGACCAAGCACGATGAGCCTCGCGCTTTCGGCGGCCACAGCCAGATGCAGCAGAGCGTCGTCACGAAGCACGTCGCGGATGGCGTTCGTGTTGTCGCCGAGCTCGCCGACTTCGGCGGCCACCTTGTAGACGAAGCACAGGTGTCCGTTCTCCGAGCGCACGGACCCCGAGCGCAGAAGCTCGTCGGCGCGCTCGTCCAGCAGAGCTTGCACCGACGGCGCCGCCAGATCGAGGCCGTGGTCGCGAACGACTACGGCGATCCCGGCGGAATCGCGTCCTCGAACCTCGAGCCGGTCGATCGCCCTGAGCGCGATCTCGATCTGCCCGAACAGGGCAACGGCCTGCGGGGTTGCGTCGCGGCCGGCCAGATCGATCGCAACCGTAGCGATGCGCAACCCGTCTCGGCGAACCTTCCAGACCGCGTCCTTCAGGATTACGAGACTTGCGTTCAAGGCTTCGATGTCGGCGGCCAGTGACGGACCCTCGCCGGCATCGAGTGCTGCCTCGAGGTTCTGCGTGCGAGTCCAGATGTCGTCGAGCACCGCTTCGAAGCCGCGGATCACTCCGGGCCCGCGCGCGAGGGATAACACACCGCGAACGCCACGCAGCGCCGTCTCCGCGCTCTCGACGTGACGGGCGGTCTCCGAGATCCGGCGGGTGAGATCGGTATCTCCGATCTCATCCGGCATCGCCATGTGGGCCTCGTCGAGCCATGCCGAAACCTGATCGAGGTCGACGGGCTCCCAGGTCTGTTCCCCCTGAACGACGCCGACGATTCCGCACACGGCTAGTTCGCTCCGTTCAGCTCGCGGCGGACGGCGTCGGCGACCTGTTCGGCCACGTCGCCGGCGAGATGCTCGTCCGGCGCTTCGACCATCACCCGCACCAGCGGCTCGGTTCCCGAGGGCCGGACGAGCACACGGCCGTCGGAGCCGAGCCTTTTCTCGGCGTCGAGCACGGCGCGTCGCACTCCATCCACTTCGGTGTGTGCGGAACGCTCGGCCGTCCTCACGTTGACGAGGACCTGGGGGAAGGGTCGGAACGGCACCAGCTCGGACAATGGCCGTCCGGTGGTAGCGACGATCTCGAGAACCTCGATGGCGATGAGTATCCCGTCGCCGGTCGTAGCGCGATCGAGACAGACGATGTGACCGGACTGCTCGCCGCCCAAAACGAATCCGCCCGATCGCATCGCTTCCAGAACGTGGCGGTCGCCGACGGGCGTCTCGACGAAGGCGATCCCTTCCGAGGTGCACCAGCGGCGCAGGGCCTGGTTGGCCATGACCGTCGACACGATGGCGTTCTTCATCAATCGACCTTGGTCACGCAAACGCGCGGCGAGCAAAGCGAGGATCGCGTCTCCGTCGACCAGTCGTCCTTCTTCATCGGAGAGAAGCACGCGATCGGCGTCGCCGTCGAACGTTATCCCGATGGCGCCCTGCTCGCGGGCCGCCTCCGTAACGACTTCAGGGTGTAAAGCGCCGCATCCCTGGTTGATCCGCGTTCCGTCCGCGTCGGCATTCATCGCGACGACGTCGGCGCCCAGTCGCTCGAGGGCGCCGGGGGCGGCTTCGGACGCGGCTCCGTTAGCGCAGTCGACCACGAGCCGAAGCCCGGCGAGGTCGTGGGGTGCGATAGAGCACAAGTAATCGATGTAGCGGGACAAGGAGTCCGGAACCGGCACCGCACTTCCCCGTTCGGCGACGGACGCGGCACTTTCGATCAGCTCCTCGATGCGCTCCTCGGCGGCTACGGGAAGCTTCCAGCCGCCCGCGCCGAACACCTTGACGCCGTTGTCGGTCGGCGGGTTGTGGGATGCGGAGATGACGATCCCGGCGTCGGCCCCGAGGCGGTCGGTGAGGTGCGCCACGGCGGCCGTGGGCAAAACGTCGCCGACCAAAACGTCCGCCCCGCGTGAGCACGCACCCTCGACGAAAGCTTTCTCCAGCTCCGGCCCGGAGGTCCGGGTGTCGCGTCCGACGACGATCTGGGGACGCTGGACGGCGGCACCGAGCACCCCCTCACGACAAGCAGCGGCGACCGCCCGTCCCACCGACCGTACGAGGTCGGGCGTGACCAGGGTCGCTGCGTTGCCGCGTATACCGTCGGTGCCGAAGAGTTTCGCCATGAGAGGTCGATGCGGGAAGACACCCAGTGTCCCATCATCACGACCCGGGCGGGAAGGCGGTCGGCGATCCGCCCTACCGGTCGTCCCTTAGGTAGCAGCCGGCCGGGCCGACTCTCCTAGGACGTCTTGGAGGGGTCCCGTGCGCCGCATATTCGCCGTCTCGGTACTTGCGCTGTTCGCGGTCGTCCTTTGGACCCCCCCTGCCACTGCGGGCTCGGGGAAGATCAACGACCCGGCCAAGGACGTGTTCAACGCCGACGAGCAGACCGCGGGAGCCGGGCAGATCGACATCCTCGGTGTCGATTTCGCCGACGACGGGCACACGGCCACCTACACGATCCACACGAAGTCGGGCTTCGACACCGCCGACGTAAACAAGGTCTTGGTCTACATGCAAGACCTCGACGGTCTCGACCAGTACGACTGCTCCCAGCTGACGGCCTCGATCACGAACGTGAAGGGGGCGCTGGAGCCCAAGCTCACGCACTGCCTCGGCTCCGGAAGCGGACCCGACGGTGGTCCAGGCGGGACCGAGGAGTACGGCGGGGTAACGGCGACGCACGTCGACGGGGAGAAGAAGATCACGATCACCGTCGACCTCGACGTGCTCCGCGCGGCCGGTTTCACGGGGATGGGTTACAGCTTCAGCGTCCTGATCCGGGAGCTGAGCAAGGAGAACATCCAAGACCAAGCACCGAACCAATACAAGCAACGCCACGACCTCTCCTACCCCAACCCCCTGTCGACGCCGGAACCGGCAGCGGCTCCGACCAAGAGCGCAGGGCCAAAATCGGATGCGACGGCGGAGCCCGGACCGACAGATGACGCGACCGGCTTTGCGTCTCCAGCAGAGCGCGCTTCCGATGGTGGCGGGATCCCCGTCGCCGCGGTCGCCGTGGGCGGTACCCTCGCGGCCATCGGTGCGGGCCTGGCGTTCTACCGCTTCCGTCCGCTCTAGGCCGCCGCGCCACCCGCGCCGCCGACGCTTCGCTGGGGAATCGTGAGTATTACCTCCGTCCCGCCCAAGGCTCGTGCTCGGAGCTCGAGGTTTCCTCCCATGAGCTCGATTGTCTTGCGAGCAGCGAACAGCCCCAGGCCGATGCCCTGCTTCGTGCGCGTCATCGACTCGTCCTGTTGGGTGAAGGGCTCGAAAGCGCGGCGCCACTGCTCCTCGGTCATCCCCGGTCCCCGGTCACCCACGCGAATCTCCACGGCGTGCGCGATCCCTTGCGCTTCGATGTCGACCGGAGACCCCGGCGGCGAGAACTTCATCGCGTTGTCGATCACGACTCGCAGCAGAAGCGCGAGCAGATCTGGATCGGCGACAACGACTTGGGCATCGGCTGCGACACTGAACCGCGTCCGTGTTTCGGCCCCGGGCTCGGCCAGCGCCGCGACCTTTCCGCAGAGTTCCTGAAGCCCAACCGGCTCTTCGCGCGTCTGTTCCGGCTGGATAAGGGTCTCGGAAGCGGCCAGCACCACGCGCACGAGGTCGTCGAGACGGCGGGTAGCGCGCTCCAGGTTCTCTAGAAGCGGCCGCACTTCTTCGGAAACCGCAGACTCAGCGAATATCTCCACCGATCCTCGGATGACGGTGAGAGGCGTGCGGAACTCATGTGACACGGTTTGGATGACCGCTTCCTTGTGACGGGCCAGTTCCTGCTCTGCCTTGGCGATATCGAGCTCGCGGCTCAGCATCGATCTGAGCTGTCCGATGACCACGGACATGATCAGGCCATTGCCGACGAAAAAGCCCGTCCGCCCCGTCCAGTCGCTCAACGGTTGGGCGGTCCATGTTTCGACGTCGAGAGGAACAAGAGGACCAGCTAATACGCCCGCGGTCACCGCCGTCACCAGCGTTCCCGGCATGCCGAACCTCGCAGCAGCGATCAGGATGGGCACGTAGAACCAGTGGGGAGGCACGTGACCTGCGCCGCCGAAGAGATAGGTGGCCCCCCAGGAGACAAGGAGTCCCAGCGTGACCACAAGCGCAGCTCTGGCAGCCGAGAGCCGAAACGCCCTTCCGACCCAATCAGCCTTGCTTACAGCGTGTTGAGGCCGGGTCTGCATCCCATCCCCCCCCGTCCACATTCTGCTGCTCAGCTAGATCGGCAGCAAGGGCGTCGGCGAAGGTTCGGGCGATGCCTTGTCTGCTGGGCCGCCTGACCTGAAAATAGCCAGCACCAACGCTCTCAGGCCGTTGCGCTGGTTGTTCGAGGTTGACGCTATAGCCGAGCGCCCGAAGCTGTCGGACGGGATGGCCGTACTGACCCACATGACTGCGATCATCGTTCTATACGTTGTCGTCCCACTCCTGCCCGACCGATGGCTGAGCGGGGGCACCTGAGGGTCGGGGCTGCACCGACCGGCCCCGCGACCCGGCGGCCGTTGCTCCGATGCCTCGTTCCAGTCGGGGCAAGAAACACCATCTCTAATCTCCAGGAGAGAGCTGGCCTGATTGGACCGCTCTCGAACCCCGCGTTCCAGGTTGTGGTTGAACGGTTGACAACACAACGCGATAAAACGTGAAAGCGGTCACCACGCACGCGGTTGGTCCCGACTGGGCCGAACCTAAGTGAGCGCACTGATGCGGCATGGGCGGGGCGGGACGAGAATCTGGTGAAGTAGAGGCCTCGACACAGGATCGAAATGAAGCTGAGAGAAGCGCCAAAGCGGCGCGGGGATGGCGGAGACCTGCCGGAGGTCGGAGACGGCGCCGCTACACGCGCTTCCACGCACCGCGCCGAAGCGGCCGTCGGCCTAGTCGATCGCGTGCTCTGGGCCGCTTACCGGCGGCTCGGACGGCACTACCTCCCCGCGATGGTCTTCGGCTTCGCCCTCGTCCTGGTCCCGGGCGGTAGCGAGTTCGCGAACTGGATCCACGGCTCGCACCTGCTCCCGGGCGCCTCGAGGACGGTCCTGTGGATCGAGATCCACCTCGTGGTCACGGCGACGGCGATCGTCACGTGGCTACGGATGTGGCCCACGACCGCCGCGGTGAGGAGATGGTGGCGTACCGGTCGTCCCGACGCGAGAGCACCGGCCGTCTGGACGTCGCTGTCGACCTTGTCGCGCAAGGGGACAGTCACCTTTATCGTGGCGCTGCTCGCCATCGACACTATAGGAACGGTGTCGATGGCCGGAGCCCTCAACGAGGGCATTCGCGGCACGCTGTCCTCGCTCCTGGGGTCGACGTTCCTCGCTTCTGGTGGCATGGTCCTCGCCTACTTCCTGATCGAGCTGGTCGTCCGCCCAGTCGTGTTCGACGCCGCGTCGCGCTTACCACGCGATTTCCGGCCGCAAGCTCGCGCCATACCGTTCGGGGCGAAGGTGTTCGGATCTCTGCTCGGAGCAAGTTGGTTCGCGTGTGGACTCGGGCTCTGGATCGGAAGCGGCGACGAGCCACTCGCCGAGCTCCTAGCGCCGGGACTACTGGTCGCAGGTGTGACGTTCGTGGGTGTGCTCCTCATGACTCTGCTGATCACGCGCGCCCTGAAGCGTCCGATGGACGACCTCATCCGGATGTCGCGTCAGGCCGGCACCGGCGACTTCAGAGCTCGAGCCCCTGTCGCCTCGGCCGACGAGCAAGGGGAGCTGACCGCGAGCTTCAATCAGATGGTCGGTGACCTGGGCCGTGTCAACGACGCCCTCAACGTTTCACGCGCCCGGATCGTCGCCGCATCGGACGAGGCACGCCGAAAGGTCGAGCGCGACCTCCATGACGGCGCCCAGCAGCACCTCGTCCTGGCTCAGCTCAAGCTCGGGCTCCTCGAACGTGAGATAAGCGACGACGAGCGCGCTAGGAAGATCGCGAACGACCTGAGGGGGGAGCTGGAGCGCGGACTACAGGAGCTCCGAGAGCTCGCACGTGGGATCTACCCGGCAACCCTCGAGAGCGAAGGCTTACCAGGGGCGCTGTCGGAGGTGGCCGAGAGGTCTCCCATGGACATGACCACCGACTTCGACAGCGCGGGACGTTACACCCGTGAGCTCGAGACGGCTGTGTACTTCTGCTGCCTCGAAGCCATCCAGAACGCGACCAAGCACGCGGGTGATGGGGCACAAGCGACCATCCGGCTCCGATCGGAGGGTGGTGCGCTCCGCTTCGAGCTTGTCGACGATGGCGTCGGTTTCGACGCAAGCAGCACCTCGCCCGACGGTGGCATCCAGCACATGGCGGACAGGCTCGGCGCGGTGGGCGGCGAGCTGAAAGTGAGATCGGCCCCCGGTGAGGGAACGACGGTTTCGGGCTCGGTCCCGATTGTCGCCTCGCCCTCGGCTCGTGGCGGGGATCGATGACCCGCGCTGAGCGCCAAGATCTCAATGGAAACGTCACGGGAAAGGTCACGCTGCTCATCGTCGACGACCATGCCGCGTTCCGCAGCTTCGCCCGTGACCTCGTGTCGGCAGCCGGCTTCTCGGTCGCCGGCGAAGCGGAGGACGGAGAGTCCGCGCTCACGGCAGTCGAGTCGCTTCGACCTGACGTCGTCCTGCTAGACATCCAGCTCCCGGGCATCGACGGGATCGAAGTGGCTCGGCGCATCGCCGACGAGCCCGATGCGCCGACGGTCGTGCTCACTTCCACGCGGGAAGCGTCCGAGTTCGGCGCGCGGCTGTCGATGTCCGGCGCACGAGGGTTCATCCCGAAGGGCGAGCTCACCGCGGACCGTCTTACGGAGCTGGTGTCGAACGGCCGGCCGTGAAGGTCGCCGTCGCCGACGATGCGCTCCTGTTCCGTGAAGGTCTCGTAAGGCTGCTGACCGAGCAGGGCTTCGACGTCGTGACCCAAGCAAGCGACGCGGCCGAGCTTCTCGGGCGGCTCGATGTCCTCCAGCCAGATGTCGCGATCGTCGACATCCGCATGCCGCCCACGCACACCGACGAGGGCCTGGAGGCCGCTCGTACGATCGGCGAACGACATCCCGGGATGGGCGTCATCGTCCTCTCCCAGTACCTAGAGTCCGGCTACGCGATGCGGCTGCTCGAGGACGGAACGGCAGGACGCGGCTACCTTCTAAAGGATCGCGTCGGCAACCTCGATTCGTTCGCTGAAGCCGTCCGCCGCGTCGGTGAGGGTGGGTCGGTCGTCGATCCCGAGGTCGTTGCGACGCTGGTCGGACGCCGTCGGGCTTCCCACCCGCTCGATGCGCTCACCGACCGGGAGCGGGAGATCCTGGCGCTCATGGCCGAGGGGCTCTCCAATCCGGGCATCTGCGAGCGACTCGTCCTGAGCCAGCGCACGGTCGAAAGCCACGTACGGACGATCTTCCAGAAGCTCTCGCTCGACCCCGCCGAGGACGGCCATCGCCGGGTGCTTGCCGTGCTCACCTACCTGCGAGCAATGTCCGTCTAGATGTAGTGCGATCACCGTGCGGCGATCTCGGGGTCGATCACGCACCCGCCGCTGGCTATCGTCCGTATGGCCGCACTGAGCTCGCGGGGATCGGTCACCCGGTCCTTGAGCAGATAGCCGACGCGGTTCCCCATTTCCAGTAACCGCGTCGCGGCCCTCCGTTCCATCGTTTGCGAGAGGACGAGCACGCCGATCTTCGGGTGGTCGGTGCGGATCTGCACGGCGGCATCGAGCCCTTCGGTCGTGTAAGTGGGCGGCATCCGCACATCGATGACCACCACGTCGAGCCCGCTTGGATCGAGCTGCTCCAGGAGCGCCTCGGCGTCGTCGGCTTGGGCGACGACCTCGATGCCCTCGGCCTCGAGCAGCTCGGCGATGCCCTTCCGAAGCAACACGGAGTCGTCGGCCAGGGCCACTCGGAGCGAACGCGTCTCATCAGATCTCCAGTTGAGCTCGTACGTCCGGACGCTCTCTGCGAGTCCCCGCAGCCGAAGCTCGCCCACGTCGTTGAGCCCCATGCCGATGCTGCCGGAGAGCAGTCGGACAACTTCGGCGACGAGGACCTGTCCGCCGTTGGCCCCGTCACAAAGGCGGCTCGCCTGGATCACCGAAGTGCCGAAATAGTCGGAGTCACGCTCGGTGGCATCACCGGCGCTGACGCCCACGCGTACGCCGAACCGGTGCCGAGGATGGCGCCGGCTGAGCTCGGCGACGTCACGTTGGATCCGCGCCGCGCACGCGAGCGCATCCGCGGCCCCAGCGAACGCCGCCATGACTCCGTCGCCGGTCGACTTCACCCAAGTGCCGCGGTGCTCGTCGATCGAGTCACGGAGCGCGGCGAAGTGTCGCGAACGGAATTCGTCGGCTTGCGGGCCGAGGCGCTCGGCGAGCTCGGTCGAGCCGACGACGTCGGTGAACAGGATCGTGACGGTCCTCGCTATCACGCTGCGATCATGCCGACGCGCTCCTAGAAGCACCACGGTGTGCTCACCGATATCGCTCCGGTGCGCGTACTGAACCAACACCAGTGAGGTCGCCGATGTCTTCGGCGCCGGATCGGGCGACGATCCGGGCATGGCGAGCGATCCCTCGATCCGGCACCCCAGCATCTCTCGGCGGCGCTTCCTCCGCACGGCCGGGCTCCTCGGAGCCGCGGTGGCCGCCGGCGCCGCACAACCCGCCTCCGCGTTGTCGCGCGTGGGCCGCGCCTCACGTCCGACGGTGGCGGTCTTCGGTGGCGGGATCGCCGGCCTGACGACTGCCCACGAGCTGGCCGAGCGCGGCTTCGACGTCACCGTCTACGAGCGCCGCGCCTGGGGCGGCAAGGCCCGCAGCATGGTGGTTCCGGACAGCGCGTCCGGCGGTCGTCTGCCGCTTCCCGGCGAGCACGGCTACCGGATCGAGTTCGGCTTTTACCGGAACCTGCCCGACACGTTGCGTCGGATCCCCTCCGGATCGAACCCGAACGGGGTCTGGGACAACCTCGTCGCCGAGCCGCAACTCTTGTGGGCACGGCAGGGCAGACGCGACGTCGCGTTCCCCATCGACGGGCGGCACGTGGCGCACACGCCCGACCAAGTGATCGACTTGCTCACCGGGCTGCTCGTTGAAACGGACCTCCCACCGGCAGCCGTCGCGCATTTCGCCGACCGCATGGTCGTGTACCTGTCCAGTTGCGACGCCCGTCGCCTCGGTCAGTGGGAGCACACCCGCTGGGATGAGTTCATCGGATCTGACCGGTACTCCGCCGACTACCGAAAAGCCTTCGCCGAGACCTTCAGCCACTTCCTGCAAGCATCGAAGACCAAGGTGACGAGCGCGAACTTCGCTGCGTTCATATGGGAACTCACGATCTACACTCTGCTCGGCCGAGGGGCGGACGGCCCGCTCGTCAGGCAACTCGACGCTCCCACCAACGATGCGTGGATCGACCCATGGCTGGACCATCTAAGGAAGCTCGGGGTCCGACTTCGCCTCGGCTATGCCGTGTCGTCTCTCGACCTGAGGGATGGTGTGATCCGACAGGCCCGGGTTGCGGGACCCGAAGGCGTCCACCGTGTCCGGGCCGACTTCTACGTCGTCGCACTGCCGGTCGAGCGCGCCCGGGAGCTCTGGAGCCGGTCGATCGTAGCCGTTGACCCGAGACTCGAGCGGATGCACCGGCTGGCCACCGATTGGATGAACGGCATCCAGTTCTTCCTTCGCGAGCCGACGCCGATCGCCAAGGGTCACGTCATCTACTACGACTCGCCGTGGCTCATCTCGTCGGTCAGCCAGGCGCAGTTCTGGCGGCGACCCTTCGCATCCACATACGGCGACGGTCAGGTCCACGACTGCATCTCGGCGATAGTGAGCGAATGGAACAGTCCCGGCGTTGTATTCGGGAAGCCCGCCCGCGACTGCACACCGCACGAGATAGCTCGAGAAGTGTGGGAGCAGATGAAGCGTCACGTGAACGACACGGGCGAGGCCAAGCTCACCGACGACCGTCTCCACTCCTGGCACCTCGACCCGGGGCTCGTCTGGCGCGATGGCCGCTTGGACAGCGAGGACCGCTGGTGCTCCCGGCCGTCGGGAGCCGGCCGGATCGCCCCGATGTCGCCACGGCGATCCCCAACCTTCTCTTGGCCGGCGATTACCTCGATGGCGATTGGCAGGTAGCGAACATGGAGGCGGCCAACTTCAGCGCCCGCCGCACGGTCAACGCGATCCTCGAGGAGTCCGGCTCGCAGGAGTCGCCCTGCCAGACCATCGCCCCCTACCGCCCGCCCGAATGGGAAGCCGCGAAGCGTCTCGATGAGGAGCGGTACGAACGCGGGAAGCCGAACCTCCTGGACCTGTACGCCGATCGAGACCCGCTCGGCGCTGACCTGTCGCTGCTGCGCTCACTCGGCCTTCCGGAACCACGCTCCCGCAGCATCACCCGACTTGGCGCCAGCGTGTTCTGATCCCGGAGTCGTGGGTCGAGGGATGCATCCACGCAAGCCGACTCATAGCTCGCCGACGAGCCCGCGCACACTGAGCTGAAGGCTCATCCAACTACCATCTTCAGATGGAGCGTTTGGCGCGGTGGGTGTGGCGCAGGTGGCCTCGTCACATGCGGGTCTTCTGGATCGCGGTCGGCGCCGCCAACGGTCTCGTGCTCGGATGGATCGGGTGGGCCGCCATCGGTACATACCTCGAACTCCCTCGCCGGGAGACCCTGGCGTCGGTCTTTGTCTTGTCGGCAGTCAGCGTGCCCGGGCTGCTCGTCTCGACCACCGTCTTCGGCCGATCGCTTTGGAGGGAACTCGCTGCGTGGACCGCCCGGACGAGCACGGATCCGCGAAGGTTGCTGGACGAGGTCCGCGTAGCGCCTCGTCGTCTGGCCGTCCGGAGCAGCTTCGTGGTCACGCCCGCGGTTGTCGCGGGCATAATATTGACGGTGGGGCCCTACGTTTCACCGTTGGGCCTCGTGATCACCGCGATCTGGGGGATCGTCGGGATCCAGGTGGTAGCCGTCACCTGTGCCGTTAGCTTCGATCTCCTGATGCGCCCGGTCCGCGAGGAACTCACCTCGGAGCTCTCGATCGATCCACCGAGGGGCGGACGAGGCTGGAGCATCGAGGCGCGTCTGCTCGCCAGCGCGACATCGATCGCGTTCGTCTCCGGCGGTCTCACCCCTGCTGTCCTGTCCTTCGTCGACACCCCGGACGCCCGGATGGTGGCGGTCTTGGTGGCCGCTACGGTCGCGGCGATCTCCGCCATGGCGGTCTTCCGAGCCCTCGGGATCCGGCCCGTCCTGCGGCCGATCGCCGATCTGACGGACGGCACCGAGCGGGTCGCGGCCGGCGTCTTCACCGATCGGGTCGCGGTGACCTCGGACGACGAGCTCGGGACGCTGGCCGCCTCCTTCAACCAGATGCAGGAAGGCCTGCTGGAGCGCGAACGACTGCACACCGCCTTCGGCTCCTACGTCGATCCGGCCCTGGCCGAGCGACTGCTTGCCCAGGGCGACGAGCTGTTCGATGGCGAGGAGGTGGACGTCACCGTGTTCTTCGTCGACGTCCGGGACTTCACCTCCTACTCGGAGCGGGCGGAGGCCCGGGAAGCCGTGAGCCGGCTGAACGCGCTGTTCGGGATCGTGGTCCCCGTGCTCCGTGATCACCACGGCCACGCCAACAAGTTCTCCGGCGACGGCGTGCTGGCCGTGTTCGGCGTCCCCGAGCAGATCCTCGACCACGCCGAGAAGGCCGTGGCCGCCGCATGCGAGATCCAGCGTCAGGTGAGGCACACCTTCGGGGAGGGACTCCGCATCGGCATCGGGATCAATACCGGCCGGGTGATCGCCGGGACGGTGGGGGGCGGCGGCAAGCTCGAGTTCGCCTTGATCGGGGACCCGGTGAACGTGGCATCTCGTGTTGAGCAGCTCACCAAGGAGACGGGAGATCCGATCCTGCTCACGCGAGCCACAGTCGATGCGCTTGCGCGCAAGCCGGCAGGCCTTGTCCCGCGCGGGAGTCATCAGGTCAAGGGGAAGACCGAACCGATCGAGGTCTGCGGCCTCGATCCGTTCGCGCCGTCCGCAACCTGACGGCAGAGGGCGACTGGCAGGTGGCGAACATGGAAGCGGCCACTACAACGCGCGCCGCGCGGTCAACGGGTTCCGGCCACATCGTCCTCCCGGTCGTCGAAGGAACCTTCGGCGGGAAGCCGCCACCGCCGATACCGGCACAGCGTCCCTTCGCCCCTTGAGTAGGCGTGGCCCTCGGCTGACGGTTCAACTCGGATACTGCGCGCGGTTGATCTGCGCGGGGTGCGGGACGTCGGGAGCGATCCGTCAGACTGACCGGCTGGAGAGGCTGGGAAGCTGGCCTGATTGGACTCGGACCGGAATCTAGGAACCCGACCTTCGGATCCCACGCAGCCGCTTCGCCATGCTGTAGCCCTTCGACACCGTAGACGTCGTGTCCGGATCGTCCTCGATGAGGAAGGCCATGATCCGAACCGCCGCGCGGAAGACTCTCGGCGACCGGCTCCCGACCGCCACGGCGGCGTTGGCCAGCGGCGCCTTGCGCATCGCCTTCATGAAGCGCAGCGCCGCACTGAAATGGAAGCCGTAGCCGTCCTCCAGATCCTTCGCGTACCGCCGCACGACCTCGCTTGGACGAGCGTCCGATCCGATGGCCTTCGCCGCAAGTTCCCCAGACTCCAGCGCGTAGGCGATCCCCTCGCCCGAGTACGGCGTGATGAGCCCGGCCGCGTCCCCCACCGCCAGCATCCCCGGCACACCCGGACGAAATCCGCGCATCGCCTCCGGCAGAAGCGCACCGTGCGGCGGCTCGAGCATCTCCGAATCTTCGAATCCCGGTCTCACCCTTCGCAGATCGGCTACGAACGCATCGAAGGCCTCGCGCAACGGGAGGCAGGCATCCAGGGACGGTGAGTGCGGCAGGTCGACGCCGACGTTGGCCGAGCCGTCCGGCAGAGGGAAGATCCAGCCGTAAGCTGGGAGCCAGCGGCCGTCCTTCGTGTTGAGTGGATAGAACTCGAGCTGCGCCTCGCCGTCCTTGGTGATCGGCGCCACCGGACCGAAGTACGAGCGCATCGCCGCGTACCAAAACCCTCTGCCCGAAGCGACGTCGTCGGACAGTCCGGCAGCTCGGGCCGTCGTCGACGTTGCGCCGTCCGCAGCGATCGTCCAGCTCGCCTCGACCTCTTCGACGGTCCCGTTCGTCTTTATGCGCACGCCCGTGCACGTCCCGTCGGTGAACAAGGGCCCGGCGACGCGCACCGTTCGTAGCTCGGCCCCCGCGTCCACCGCTGCATCGAGCACGGCCTGGTCCATGACCGATCGCCGCGCCACTAGTCCGTAGTCGGGCCATTTCGCAGTGGACGGGAACGCGGCGTTGATCGCCCCGCGAGACCCAAAGCCCATCTCGATCCCGCCGACGCGTATGGCTTGTGCATCGGTCAGCTTGATGCCGAGATCGTCGAGTGCGGCGACGCCGCGGGGCGTCAGTCCGCCGCCGCAGGCCTTGTCACGCGGGAACTCCAAGCGGTCGCACAGCAGGACGCGCGAACCACTGCGAGCGAGATGAGCAGCCGTTGCCGACCCGGCCGGTCCTGCGCCAACGACCACCGCGTCATAGCGCGGCATACAACGAAGCTAGCGCTTCGAGTACTGCGGTCGTTTGCGCGCCTTGCGAAGGCCGTACTTCTTGCGCTCCTTGACGCGCGGGTCACGTGTGAGCAGTCCCGCCTTCTTGAGTGCCGATCGGAACTCCGGGTCGATCTGCAGAAGTGCGCGAGCGATCCCGAGACGAAGCGCTCCGGCTTGTCCGGAAGGCCCGCCACCCTTCACCTTGGCGAGCACGCTGTAGCTCGACTGGACGCCGGCAACCCGCAACGGGTCCACGATCCTCACGCGCTGCACGAGTGAGGTGATGTGCTGCTCGAGCGGACGATCGTTGACCGTGATCGTTCCGTCGCCGTTGACGAGACGAACGCGTGCGATCGAGCGCTTCCGCCTACCGGTACCTGCAGCTACAGTCGGATCCGCCACTAGGACTCCTCTTTGCTCTTGCGTGGGCCGGACTTAGCCGCCGAGGGCTTGCTCTTCGACGCTTTGGGCTTGGACTTCCGCGCCGCCGGCTTCCGCGGTGACGTCTTGGCCTCGGCGGGTGCGTCACCGGCTGCCTTGGTTTTCTTGGCCCTCTTCTTCCGCGGACCGGGAGCCGGTTCGGCGTCGACGTAGACGGGGATCTGGCCGAACACGTCCAAGACTTCCGGCTTCTGAGAGGCGTGCGGGTGGTCGGGGCCCTTGTACACCTTCAGCTTGTGACGGAGCGTGCGGCCGAGCCTCCCCTTGGGAAGCATGCCCCACACCGCCTGCTCGATCGCCCGCTCGGGATGTGTCTCCAGCAACCGCCGGTACGGGATCTCAACCAATCCGCCCGGATAACCGGTGTGGCGGCGGAACAGCTTCTTGTCGAGCTTGGCTCCAGTGAGCTTCACCTTCTCCGCGTTCACGACGATCACGAAATCACCGACGTCCATGTGCGGCGTGAAAGGAGGCTTGTGCTTGCCGCGGATGATCGACGCGATCCGCGTCGACAGGCGCCCGAGCACCTGATCGGAAGCGTCGACAACGAACCAGTGACGTCCGATCTCTCGAGGTTTGGCCGAGAACGTCTTCATGCGCTCCATCTCGATTCAGACGACACGCTCAGATCCGACCACGGCCAACCAACCTGAGGACGCCGGGGCCACGACACGGCGTCGTAGGAGACGTCGGTCAGGGTCAACCCTTCGGGCGCAGCTACGGGCCCGGCGACCGAACGATTGCGAGCGTCGAGCGCACGTCGCATGAAGTCGATGTCCTTGCGGCCGGCAGCTATTTCGAGGGCCGTGCCGACGATGCTCCGCACTTGCTGGTGCAGGAACGCGTTACCCGAAAGGCGGATGCGGACGAAGGGCGAGTCGGATACGGCTCCGGCGTCGAAGATCGTGCGGAAGGGCGACTGTTCAGGACGAAGCCGGGCGAAGGACGTGAAGTCATGCGTACCGATGATTTTGCGCAGCGCTTGATCGAGCAGCCTGACATCCACCGGGTCGCGGATCCAAAGTGAGTAGTTGCGATACAAGGGGTGGGGAGCATCACAGCACCACAGCAGATAGACGTAGATCCGGGAGCGAGCCGAGCGCCTGGCGTCGAAGTCGCCCAACGCCGGCTGCACGTCGAGCACGGACACATCGTGCGGGAGCAACGAGGGCATCGCGCGCATCACCATCTCGGCGTCGAGATCCGGAGCGTCGACCGTGACGACTTGACCGAGCGCGTGAACACCGGCGTCGGTGCGACCAGCGCCTCGGATCCGCAGCTCCTCGTCCCGCGTCAGCCCGCGTAGGGCGTTCTCGAGCACACCCTGGACCGTGCGTTGGTCCGGTTGGACCTGGAAGCCGGCGAACTTCGAGCCGTCGTAGGCAACGAGGAGACGGAGGTTGGTCACTCCGACTTCTCCTCGGCTACGGGCTCGGGTGCTGGTTCGGGTTCGGGCGCTACTTCGGGTTCTGGTGTCGGTTCGGGCTCGTGGTCGTGGTCGTGGTCGTGGTCGTGGTCGTGGTCGTGGGCTTCGGAGCTCGCGCGGCGACGGCGCAGGCGACCGCGGCGTCCTTCCTTGGGCGGCTGCTCGGTCGCCTTGGCGGCCGGAGCGGCCGGCTGGTCGACCAGCTCGAGGATGGCCATCGGCGCGGCGTCGCCGCGACGGGGGCCGAGCTTCATGATCCGCGTGTAGCCGCCCGGGCGATCGCCCACCTTCGGCCCGATCTCTGCGAACAACCGGTGCACGACCTTACGGTCCCCCAGCTCCGAAAGAGCCATCCGGCGATTGTGCAGGCCACCCTTGCGGGCCTTGGTGATGAGCTTCTCGACGAAGGGACGCACCCTCTTGGCCTTGGTCTCCGTCGTCACGATGCGTCCGTGCTCGATAAGCGAGCGCGATAGACCACGCAGGATCGCCCGTTCATGAGCGGGGCCTGCTCCCAGCCGCGGTCCGCGCGTCGGCCTTGCCATCCCTAAGCGTCCTTGTCCTTCAGTTGAAGACCCATGGCCTCGATCTTGTCCTTCACTTCGATGACGGACTTCTCGCCGAAGTTGCGGATGTCCATCAGGTCTTCGAGTGAGTAGTTGAGGAGATCGGCCACGGTGTGCACGCCTTCGCGCTTCAGGCAGTTGAGCGAGCGCACGGTGAGGTCGAGCTTCTCGATGGGCTCGTCCGCGTACGGCGCAGTCGTCTCGGCCGGCGGCTCCTCGGCAACGATCGGACCCTCGACGAGCTCACGGAACAAGCCCATGAGATCGCCTAGCCGCCGGGCGGCGTGCATGACCGCCTCCGACGGCGAAACCGCGCCCGTCGTCTCGACCTCGAGCACCAAACGGTCGTAGTTCGTCATCTGCTCAACACGCGTGTGCTCAACCACGTAGGTCACGCGCCGCACGGGAGAGAAGATCGCGTCGACGGGGATGACCCCGATGACGTCCTTGCGCTTCATCCGATCGGCCGCTTCGTAGCCGATCCCTCGCTCGACTGTCAGTTCGACGTCGAGGCGGCCCTTGCTGTTGAGCGTGGCGATGTGCAGATCGGGATTGACGATGGTTAGGCCCGTAGGTGTTTCGATGTCGCCCGCCTTCACATCGGCCGGACCGCGCGCACGCAGCTGAAGCGTGCCCGTCTCATCTTCCGATTCCATCCGGACGACGATGTCCTTGATGTTCAGAACGAGCTCGGTCATGTCCTCTTTTACGCCGGGGATGGTCGTGAACTCGTGCAGAACACCCTCGACCTTGATGATCGCGATCGCCGCGCCCGGGACGGACGAAAGCAAAGTGCGCCGCATCGCGTTCCCGACCGTGTAGCCGAAGCCCGGCTCGAGCGGCTCGACGATGAACCGAGACTGCCTCTCGTCGATCTTTTCTTCGGATACCGACGCTTTCACAAGTGTGAGCAACTGATCCTCCTTCGGGCCGCCGGATTCTTCTCGCTAGCGCGAGTAGAACTCGACGATGAACGACTCTTTTACGGGCGCATCGATCTCGTGTCGCTCGGGGAAGTTCACAACCTTCGCCTCGAGGGCCTCGAGATCGGTGACGAGCCAGGACGACATCGACCTGGATTGCGCTCGCTCCCTCGCTTCGAGCACACGAACGGCGCCCTTCGACTTCTCTTTGATAGCGAGCGTGTCGCCAACGCGGATCTGGAAGGACGGGGTCTTCGTGATCTTTCCGTTGACCAGAACGTGGCGGTGCAGGACGAGCTGGCGGGCGTCGTCTCGCGACTGGGCGAAGCCCGCCCTAAAGATGGCGCTGTCGAGGCGACGCTCAAGAAGTCGAAGCAGGTTCTCACCTGTGGCGCCCTTCTGACGCGCCGCGTGGTCGTAGTAGTTGCGGAACTGACGCTCCAGAACTCCGTAGATCCGGCGCGCCTTCTGCTTCTCGCGCAGGCGGAGCAGGTACTCGCTGTCACGCTTGCGTCCGCGTCCGTGCTGACCGGGAGGAAAGGGCCGCTTCTCGACGGGGCACTTCGGCGTCTCGCACTTGGTCCCCTTGAGGTAAAGCTTTATGCCCTCGCGTCGGCATAGCTTGCAGTCGGCATCTTTGTAGCGGGCCATCAGTTATCCAATCGGTCCTAGTTCCTCGGACGCTTCCGTGGCCGGCAGCCGTTGTGCGGCACCGGCGTGTTATCTGTGATGCTCGCGACCTCGAGGCCCGCGGCCTGTAGCGCGCGGATCGCGGTCTCGCGTCCAGAGCCCGGGCCCTTCACGATCACTTCGACGCGACGCATGCCGTGCTCCATCGCCTTGCGCGCGGCGGCTTCGGCCGCGAGCTGAGCGGCAAACGGCGTCGACTTGCGCGAGCCCTTGAACCCGACGGTCCCGCCCGATGACCACGAGACGAGAGCGCCCGTGGGATCGGTGATAGAGATGATCGTGTTGTTGAAGCTCGACTTGATGTGTGCTTGACCGGCCGCGATGTTCTTTCGTTCGCGGCGCCGTACCCGTTCGCCTTTCTTCTTTCCACCCACTTAGCTCAACCCTTCTTTCCGACGGTCTTCTTCTTGCCGGCCACTGTGCGGCGCGGGCCCTTTCGGGTGCGCGAGTTCGTACGCGTGCGCTGGCCGCGAACCGGAAGCCCGAGAACGTGCCGCATCCCTTGATACGACCCGATCTCGATCTTCCGGCGGATGTCCTGCTGGACCTGGCGCCGAAGCTCGCCCTCGACCTTGGTGTTCGCGTCGATCCACTGACGGATCCGGGCGACCTCCTCGTCGGTTAGGTCTTGGATCTTCGTTGCGGGATCGATCTTGGAGTGAGCGCAGATGTTGCCGGCGGTGGTTCGTCCGACGCCGAAGATGTAGGTCAAGGCTATGTCCGCACGCTTGTTGCGGGGAAGGTCGACGCCGGCGATACGAGCCAATTCAGCTGCCCTGCCTCTGCTTATGGCGCGGATTCGTACAGATCACCCGCACCACTCCACGGCGGCGGATGATCTTGCACTTGTCACACATCTTGCGCACGGAGGCACGCACTTTCACTTCGATTCGCTCCCACTTTGTGGCGATAGGCCGGCGCCCCACGACCTGACGGGCGCCAGACGGACAGCAGCCGGTAAGTATAGCTCCCGTTGGCTCATCGTGCCTGGTCGCGCCCCGTAAGGACCAAGGGCTCCCCCGTCGTGATGGCGATCGTGTGTTCGTAATGGGCGGAAAGCGACCGGTCGGCCGTCACGACCGTCCAGTCGTCGGACAGGACCTCGGTCCTCCAGTCGCCCACGTTGACCATGGGCTCGAGGGCGATGGTCATGCCCTCCTCGAGCACCGGCCCCCGGCCCCCGGAGCCGTAGTTGGGCACCTGGAGGTCTTCGTGAAGCTCGCGTCCGACCCCGTGACCCACGTACTCGCGGACGATCGAAAAGCCCGCGCCCTCGGCTACCGACTGCACCGCGTGAGAGATATCTCCGACCCGGTTCCCGGCACGAGCGGCGCCGATGCCGGCCCAGAGCGATTCCTCGGTGGCCCGCATCAGCTTCATGACTTCGACCGGAGGTTCGGAGCCCACGTAGAACGTCCACGCCGAGTCGGCGTGGTAGCCCTCGTGGATCGCGCCGACGTCGACCTTCACCAGGTCGCCGGACTCGAGGCGCCGATCCCCGGGGATGCCGTGGACGATCTCCTCGTTGAGCGAGATACACGCCGAGCCCGGGAAGCCCCTGTAACCCTTGAAGGACGGGACGCAGCCCTCTCCGCGGATCACTCGCTCGACGATCTCGTCCAGCTCGATCGTCTTGACGCCCGGACGCAGCTTCTCCTCGACCGCGTCGAACACCTTGACTACGACGCGGCCGGCTTGCTCCATAAGAGCGAGCTCATCCGGAGATTTCTTGATGATCACGCTTCAGATCCCCAGAGCTTCGTCGATGCGCATGGTCACTTCTTCGACACTCGCGTTGCCCTCGACGCGACGCACGATGCTGTCGGTGTCGTAGTGCTCGATCACGCCAGCGGTGCGGTCGGCGTACACCTTGAGCCGATGACGGACGGTTTCCGGTTCATCGTCCGTGCGCCTGGAGAGCGGCGTTCCGTCGTCGTCACATCGCTCGTCGTCGGCCGGTGGATCGTCGCGCATGTGGTAGGCCCGCTGACACTTGGGACACGTTCTACGTGCGGACAGCCGCTCGACGATCTCGTCGATGGGAACTTCGAGAATCAGAACAGCGTCGAGCGCCTGGCCGAGATCGGCGAGCAGCTGGTCGAGCTCCTTAGCCTGAACTTGCGTTCGCGGGAACCCGTCGAGGATGAAACCCTTCTCGGCATCAGGGGAGGCCAGCCGCTCCCTGATCATCCCGACCATCACGCCGTCAGGCACGTAGTCGCCGCGATCCATGTACGCCTTCGCCTCGCGACCGATCTGCGTACCGGCCGCGACCTGATCGCGAAGCAGGTCACCCGTGGCGATGTGCGGTACGCCGAGGTCGGCGGCGAGCCGCCGCCCGTGCGTCCCCTTCCCCGTTCCGGGGGAGCCAGCCATCAGTAAGCGCATGTTCGGGCCTTCCCGTTCCCCCCGTCGGTTACCCAAGGAATCCTTCGTAGTGGCGCATGAGCAGCTGTGACTCGAGCTGCCGCATCGTTTCGAGCGCCACACCGACGGCGATGAGAACCGTAGTACCTCCGAAGGGGAACGTGGCCGCATCGATCCCGGTAAAGGCCGCGACGATCGAAGGAAGGATCGCGACGGCGGCCAGGAACAGACTGCCCGGCACGGTCAGCCGGGTCAGCACGCGGTTCAAGTACTCGGCCGTCGGGCGCCCGGGTCTGATACCGGGGATGAACCCGCCGTACTTGCGGATGTAATCCGCTTGCTGAACCGGATTGAAGGTGATCGCCACGTAGAAGAAGGTGAAGGCCAGAATCAGGATGAAGAACATGACTATGTACGGGATGCTGTCCGCCGTAGCGAAGTACTTGGTGACGAAGTCACGCATCCACTGCCACGGCGCGGCGCTAGAGATAAGCACCGGGATATACATCACCGAGGACGCGAAGATGATCGGGATGACGCCGGCCTGATTGACCTTGATCGGTATATAGGTCGACCCGCCCCCCATCATCCGCCGCCCGACGATGCGCTTGGCGTACTGAACGGGAATGCGGCGCTGACCTTGCTCGACCAGCACGACCGAGACCACGATCGCGAGCCCGATGAGCAGGAAGACGCCCGCACCGAAGGGCCCGATCGTGGAATAGACAACGCTGGACGAGGTCGGCAGGTCGGAGATGACGCTCGCGAAGATCAGGATGGACATCCCGTTCCCGATCCCACGCTGGGTGATCAGCTCGCCGAGCCACATGATGAGCCCGGTTCCCGCCGTCATGGTCAGCACGATCAATCCGATGCGCGCGGGCGTGAACGTGGGGATGAGGTCGACGCCGAAGTTCTGTGGGTTGTGGAAGAGGAATACCAGGCCGGTCGACTGGATCAGGGCCAGCACGATCGTCTGGTAGCGCGTCCACTGTGTGATCTTCCGCTGCCCGATCTCGCCCTGCTTCTGCCACTCCTCGATGCGAGGGATGACCACGGCGAGCAGCTGCATGATGATCGACGCCGTGATGTACGGCATGATCCCGAGAGAGAAGATCGCGAAGCGGGTCAGTGCTCCACCCGAGAAAAGGTTCAGGAAGGAAACGACCCCTCCGGCCTCTCGTCCCCGCTCGATGAGCTGCTGGACGGCGGCGTGGTCGATGCCGGGGTTGGGGATGTTCGCGCCCAATCGGTAGATCCCGATGACGAGCAGCGTGAACAGGATCTTCTTGCGGAGATCGGGAACCTTGAAAGCGTTGCGGACCGCACTCAGCAAGAGCTAGATCACCTCGGTCGTACCGCCGGCACCACGGATCTTCTCTTCAGCCTGCTTGGAAAAACGATGAGCGCGGACGGTCAAGGCCTTGGAGATGTCGCCTTGAGCGAGCACCTTGACCTTGCTCCGCTTGCGGACGATCCCGTGGGCCACGAGATCTTCGGGCGTAACGGTCGAGCCGGCGTCGAACACGTCGCCCAGCCGGGCCACGTTCACGACGGCGTACTCGACGCGGTTGCGATTGGTGAACCCGCCCCACTTGGGAAGGCGGCGCTGAAGCGGCATCTGGCCGCCCTCGAACCAGGGGTGAACGCTGTTACGCGACTTCTGGCCCTTCTGGCCTCGTCCCGACGTCTTGCCCTTGTTCGCGTTGCCGCGACCAACGCGCTTGCGCCGGTGCTTGGAGCCGGGGGCCGGCTTGAGATCGTGAAGCCTCATGACTTCTCCTCGGAAATATCAATCAGATGGCGCACTTTGAAGATCATCCCGCGCACGGTGGGCGAGTCGGCGTGTTCGACCGTCGACCCGATCTTTCTCAAACCCAAGGCACGCATCGTGCCCCGCTGAGTTGGCGACTGGCCGATGGTGCTGCGCTTCTGCGTGATCTTGATCTTCGACATCAGCGTCTCTGCCCTCGGGGCTTGCGCGGCTTGTCATCCGACTCGTTGACGGCAATCGCAGCGCTGGCTTCGGCCGCCTTGGCCGCCGAGCGCGCATCTGCTTCCTCGATCCGGCGAAGCATCACCGGAGGCGCGACTTCTTCTAGGGACCGGCCACGACCCAGAGCCACGTCCTCGGGACGACGCAGGCCCTTGAGCCCGGCCATCGTTGCGTGGACGACGTTGATGGGGTTGCTCGTGCCGAGGATCTTGGCCAAACAGTCCTCGATGCCCGCGCACTCGATGACGGCGCGAACCGCACCGCCGGCGATCACGCCGGTTCCCGGAGCTGCGGGCTTCAACATCACGCGCGCCGCTCCGTCCTGACCGATGATCTCGTGCGGAATGGTCGCGCCGATCATCGGCACGGTCATCATCGTGCGCCTGGCGTACTCCTCGGCCTTTTGGATAGCCGACGCGACTTCCTTGGCCTTTCCGTACCCGATTCCAACACGGCCGTTGCGGTCGCCGAGGACGACGAGCGCGGTGAACGAGAACCGCCGGCCGCCCTGCTGCACTTTGGCGACGCGGTTGATCTCGACGACACGCTGCTCGTACTGCGACCCGCCGTCGTCGCGGCCTCTGCCCTGGCCTGGACGGCCTCCACGATTGCTCAAAACTCGAGTCCTCCCTCACGTGCTCCTTCGGCGAGCTGGGCGACCCGGCCGTGATAGGCGAAGCCGCCGCGATCGAAGGCCACCTTGCTAACGCCGGCTCCCTTGGCGCGTTCGGCGATGAGGCTGCCGACCTGCTTCGCGCGGGCCTTCTTCGGATCCTTTGCTGCCTTGAGTGTTGTATCGAGCGTCGACGCGGCCACCAGCGTTCGGCCGGAAGTGTCGTCGACGATCTGCGCGTAGATATGCCGTGCTGAACGGAACACAGACAGGCGCGGACGATCGGGCGTACCGATGATCTGCTTGCGGACGCGCTTGTGCCGCCGCAGTCGGGCCACCCTGCGGCCTTCGGCTTTCTTTCGTCCCGAGATGGTTGCTGTTGTCACTTGGCTGCCTTTCCGACCTTGCGCCTGATGGCCTCGCCCTCGTACCGGATGCCCTTGCCCTTGTACGGTTCGGGTGGCCGGATCTTGCGGATGTTGGCCGCTGTTTGACCCACCAGCTCCTTGGACGCTCCCTTCACGACGACACGCGTCGGCGCAGGAACCTCGAAGGTGATGCCATCCGGCGCCGGTACATCTACCGGATGGGAGTAGCCGACTTGAAGGACGAGGTCCTGACCCTGGAGCTGGGCGCGATATCCGACGCCCTGGATCTCGAGCGCCCGCTCGAACCCAGTTGATACACCGTGGACGATGTTGGCCACCAGTGCACGCGCGAGCCCGTGAAACGCCTTGTGCTCGCGATTGTCGGACGGCCGCTCGAGGACCAGCGTGTCGTCGGAACGGCGCACGCTGATGACGTCGGGGAATTTCGCTTGAAGCGTTCCCAGAGGTCCCTTGGCCGTGACGATGCCCGCGCCGATCTCAACATCGACGCCATTGGGTACCTCCACGGGCATCTTTCCTATCCGACTCATCTATCTCACCAAACCTCGCACATCACTTCGCCGCCGACCTTCTGGCGACGGGCTTCACGGTCCGTCATCAGGCCCTTGGACGTGGAAACGATCGCGATCCCCAGACCGCCCTGGACCTTCGGCAATTCCTGCCGGCCGGCATAAACCCGCAAACCGGGCTTGGACACCCGCTTGATCCCTTTGATGACCGGCTCACGACCGGTCGAGTATTTCAAGCGGATCTTGATCTCCGACTGGATGCCCGCCGGGATCACTTCGACATCTTCGATGTAGCCCTCGCTGGCGAGGATCTCTGCGATGCGGACCTTGACACGCGAGTGCGGAACGCGAACCTCGCCGTGACGTGCCCCCAGTCCGTTGCGGATCCTGGTCAGAAGGTCCGCGATGGGGTCGGTGATTACGCCTATGCCCATTACCAGCTCGCCTTCTTAACGCCGGGGATCTCCCCGGCGTGAGCCAGTTCGCGGAAACACAAGCGGCACAGCTGAAAGCGGCGGTAAACCGCACGCGGGCGTCCGCATCGACGACAACGCGTGTAAGCGCGCACGTTGAACTTCGGCTTCTTGTTGAACGTCTTCTCGTAGAGCGCCTTCCGTGTCATCTCACGCTCGCTTCCTGATCTCCCGCCCGCTCCCGGAAGGGAAATCCGAGAGCTTCGAGGAGCGCGAATCCTTCGTCGTTCGTCCGAGCCGTCGTGACGAACGTGATG
This sequence comes from Actinomycetota bacterium, assembly GCA_040905525.1. Taxonomy (GTDB): domain Bacteria; phylum Actinomycetota; class JAICYB01; order JAICYB01; family JAICYB01; genus JBBDRJ01. Next base: position 19,057 of record JBBDRJ010000017.1, on the reverse strand, counting down.
TCCATCCCCAGTTGCTTCGTAACCTTGTCGTAGTCGATCTCGGGGAAGATCAGCTGCTCGGTCACACCCATCGTGTAGTTGCCGCGTCCATCGAATGCGTCGGGGTTCAAGCCCCGGAAGTCACGGATCCGGGGCAGGGCGATCGAGAGCAGCCGGTCGCAGAACTCCCACATGCGGGCGCCGCGGAGGGTGACCTTCGCGCCGATCGGCATGCCGGCCCGGAGCTTGAAGCCGGCGATCGACTTGCGCGCTTTCGTGATAACCGCTTTCTGCCCGGTGATCACCGCAAGATCGGCGGCGGCGACCTCGAGGATCTTCGGCTCACGCACGGCCTCGCCCAGACCCATGTTGATGGAGATCTTCTCCAGCCTCGGCACCTGCATCACAGTTGCGAAACTGAACCTGTCCTTGAGAGCCTGAACGATCTCGGATTGGTAACGATCGCGAAGACGCGGGGGCGGGCCGTTCGAGGACTGCTTCGACGGCTTGGGCTCGGGCGTGGCTTCGGTCTTTTGTTCAGGCTCGGACATCGCTACAGCTCTCCTCCGCACTTGCGGCAAACTCTCGTCTTTCCCGTCTCGGTGATCTGGTAGCCGACACGAGTCGGACCACATGACGGACACACGATCTGGACGTTCGAGGAGTGCAGGGGCGCTTCCTTCGTGATGATGCCGCCCTCCTGCCCGGAACGCCCACGCGCGGCGCGGAGCTTGAGGTGTCGCTTCACGAGGTTTACCCCTTCGATGATGACCCTGGTGTCGCTCGGAAAGACCGCGAGCACGCGCCCTTCCTTTCCGCGATCCTTTCCGGTCATCACCCGGACGGTGTCGCCTCTCCGGATCTTCGTCTTGAGCGCCATCTAGAGGACCTCCGGCGCCAGTGAGACGATCCGCATGAAGCGGCGTTCGCGGAGCTCGCGCGCCACGGGACCGAAGATGCGGGTCCCACGCGGGTTTCCGGCGTCGTCGAGGATGACGATCGCGTTGTCGTCGAACTTGATGTAGGTACCGTCCGGACGCCTGGTCTCCTTGCGCGTGCGGACGACGACGCCCTTGATCTTCGTTCCGGGCGAGATCGCACCACCGGGCACGGCGTCTTTCACGGTACCGACGACGAGGTCGCCGATACGCGCATAGCGACGCCCGGACCCACCGAGCACCCGTATAACGAGGACCTGGCGGGCACCGGTGTTGTCGGCGACGCGAACTCTGGACTCTTGCTGGATCATTCTCTGGCCTTCTCGACTACTTCGACGACGCGCCAGCGCTTGAGCTTGGACATCGGCCGGGCCTCCATGATCCGGACGACATCTCCGGTCTTGCAGGAGTTGTCCGCATCGTGCGCGTAGTACTTCCGCTGGCTCCGCATCGTCTTCGCGTACAGCGGGTGACGGGTCGTGTTCTCGACGCTGACCACGACCGTGTTCTGCATCTTGTCGGACACAACGCGCCCGACCCGGGTCTTACGGTTGCCGCGCTCGGTCATGACTCTTCACCGTCCGCGACCGGCGCCGGCGCGGCGGCTTCGCCGGCCACGGAGGCGGCCACTGCGTAATCCCGCTCGCGCAGAACGGTTCGGATCCGCGCGATGTCGCGCTTCACCTGTTGCATGCGGCGATGGTTGTCGAGCTGACCGGTCGCGAGCTGGAACCGGAGGTTGAACAGCTCCTCCTTGAGCTCTGCGATGCGGGCATGAAGGTCGTCGGTTTCGAGGTCTCTGACTTCGGCGGGCTTCATGACGTTGGGATCTCCCCTCGCCTCAGCACACGGCTGGGCAGCGGAAGCTTGTGAGCGGCTAGACGGAGAGCTTCCTTGGCGACACTCTCGGGAACACCAGCGAGCTCGAAGAGCACGCGGCCCGGACGGATCGCGACCACCCATTCCTCCGGGTTGCCTTTCCCCGACCCCATGCGCGTCTCGGCGGCCTTCTTCGTCACGGGGCGGTCGGGGAAGACGGTGACCCAGACCTTCCCGCCGCGCTTGATGTGACGCGTCATCGCAACACGCGCCGACTCGATCTGTCGGTTCGTCAAGTAGCCGTGGTGGGTCGCTTGCAGGCCGAAGTCCCCGAAGTTCACGGCCGTCCCACCCTTCGGGTGCGACCGGATCCGGGCCCGGTGTTGCTTGCGATGTTTCGTGCGCTTCGGCATCAACATGCGGCTATTCCTTCTCCTCCACAGCTGGTGTTTCCACTACCGCGACGGGTGCGTCACCGTTGCCCGCTTCTGGAGCTTCGGTAGCGCCTTCGGCCACCGCGGGCGCTTCGGGTTCGGATGGCCGCTGGCGACGGGCCCGGCGGCGGACGCGCTCCTGCGCGGCCTTGCGGATCCGTTCCTCTTCCCTCGTCGGAAGGATCTCGCCGCGGTAGATCCAAACCTTACAGCCGATCCGTCCGTACTTCGTCTTGGACTCGTGGAACCCGTAGTCGACGTCTGCGCGCAAAGTGGTCAACGGCACCCGGCCCTCGCGGTAGGTCTCGCGGCGCGCCATCTCGGCCCCAGCCAGGCGTCCTGAGCACTGGACCTTGATCCCTTTGGCCCCCGCACGCATACAGTCCTGAACGGCGCGCCTCATCGCGCGCCGGAACGAGATCCGTCCGGCGATCTGCTCGGCGATGGCCTGCGCGACCAGGGCAGCTTCGAGGCCGGGCTGCTGAACCTCCAGCGCGTCCACGCGGACCTCGGTGGTGCCGGTCATCTTCTGGATCTGCTGCTTGAGGTGCTCGACCTCGGCTCCCCGGCGGCCGATCACGATGCCGGGGCGAGCCGTGTGGATGTCGACGCGCACGCGGTTGCTCGTTCGCTCGATGTCGACGCGGGAAATCATCCCGTGTGGAAGCTCCTTGCGGATGTAGTCGCGGATCGCAAGATCCTCGTGGAGGTAGGTGCGGTACTCCTTGCCTCCGGCGAACCACTTGGCCTTCCAGTCGGTGGTTATGCCGAGCCGGAATCCGTACGGATTGATCTTCTGACCCATCAGCGGCCCCCCGGCCTGGATGCGACCGGCGCACCTTCGATGTCGTGGGCGCGGACGATGACGGTGACGTGCGCGGTCGGTTTGTGGATCCGGTTGGCGCGTCCGTAGGCGCGAGGGATCCACCGCTTGATGCGGATGCCCTCGTCCACGAACGCCCGGTGCACGTACAAGCGGTCCTCGGGCAGGTCGAAGTTGTGCGTCGCGTTGGCCACGGCCGACTCCATCACCTTGGACACAAGACGCGCGCCCTTGATCGGCGTGAACGCCAGCAGGCGGCGCGCCTCCATGAGCGGCTTGCCGCGGATGATGTCCGCCGCCCGGCGCGCCTTGATCGGGGACGTGCGCAGCCACTTGGCCACGGCTCGTCCTTCTCTCGCGTTCTGTTCGGTGGCCATCGCTAACGCACCCTCGAAGCTCGTTCGGACGCGCCGTGCTTGCGGTAAGTGCGCGTCACGGCAAACTCACCGAGTTTGTGACCGACCATCGCTTCGGTGATGAACACCGGCACGTGCTTGCGTCCGTCGTGCACGGCGATAGTGTGTCCGACCATCTCGGGCGTGATCGTGGAACGGCGGGACCACGTGCGGATGACGCGGCGCTCGCCGCGGCTGTTCATCTGCTCGACCTTTTTCTTGAGCGGCTCGTCAACGAACGGGCCCTTCTTAAGGCTGCGCGGCATCGTCTATCGCCTCTTCCGCTTCTCGCGCCGCCGGACGATGAACTTGCTCGAGGTCTTGCGCTTCGACCTCGTGCGGCGCTCGAGCTTGCCCCACGGACTGGAGGCGGGACGTCCGCCGGACGCCTTGCCCTCCCCGCCGCCGAGCGGGTGGTCGACCGGGTTCATAGCGACACCGCGCACCTTCGGTCGGCGGCCCTTCCAGCGATTACGGCCGGCTTTGCCGATCTTGACAAGCTCGTGCTCGGCGTTACCGACCTGGCCGACCGTCGCCTTGCAGCGGATGTGGACGAGTCGGATCTCGCCGGACGGCATGCGCACGTTGGCGTAACCCTTCTCCTTGGCCATGAGCTGCACCGAAACTCCCGCCGAACGGGCGATACGTCCGCCCTGACCGGGCACCAGCTCGACGTTGTGGATCACCGTTCCGTCGGGGATGTTGGCCAGGGGCAATGAGTTGCCGGGCTTGATCTCGGATTTCGGTCCCGAGCGCACGGTGTCACCGACCTTGAGCCCGTCGGGGGAAAGGATGTAGCGCTTCTCTCCGTCCGCGTAAGCGAGCAGCGCGATGCGGGCCGACCGGTTCGGGTCGTACTCGATGGCCTGCACCTTCGCGGGGATGGCGTCCTTGTCGCGCCGGAAGTCGACCACGCGGTACTTGCGCTTGTGTCCGCCACCGCGACGGCGGGACGTGATCCGGCCGTGCACGTTGCGGCCGCTCGTCCGTCGCTTGGAGACGGTGAGCTGCTTCTCCGGCTTCTTCTTGGTCAGCTCGTCGAAGGACGCGACAGTTTGGAACCGGCGTCCTGCTGAAGTTGGTTTCCTTTGGCGTACTGGCATGGTTAGGCCTCGAAGATCGCGATCTTTTCACCCGGCGCCAGCGTGACGACGGCGCGCCGCACGTCGGACCGGGTTCCCTGGACGAAACGGCGCCGGACCTGCTTCCCGCGCCGGCGCATGGTGTTCACGCTGCGCACGCGGACGTTCCAGATCTGCTCGACGGCGCGCCGGATGTCGGGCTTGGTCGCCCTGGGTGCCACGACGAACGTGTACTTGCCGCGCTCGGCCTCGGCGTAGGTCTTCTCCGAAACGATGGGCGAGATGATGATGTCACGTGCGTCTGCCATCAGACGTCACCACCCTTTGATCGGTGGGTCTCACGAGCCTCGTGCTCGTTTGCCGGCAACTCCTTGCTTTCCGATCCGGCGTTGGCACTCGGCTCTGCGACCCCCCGAACCCCCCCGGTGTGTCTAGCAAGAAAAACCTCTAGGGCGGCGCGGCCGAAGATAAGGTGATCGGCGTTCAGGATGTCGTAGACGTTGAGCTGGTCTTCCGCGATCACGTGGACGTGCGGCAGGTTGCGGAACGCGTACGCGACCTTGACGTCGGAGGTATCGGTGGTCAGGACGACCAATGCTTTGCCGTCCACGTTCCAGGCCTTCAGCGCAGCGACCGCTTCCTTCGTCTTCGGCTTCTCGAACGAGAACCCCTCCACGACGAGCACCTTGCCGTCGCGCGCCCTCGCTGAAAGTGCCGAGCGAAGTGCCAAGGCCTTCATCTTCTTCGGGACAGAAACCGAGTGATCGCGTTGCTTCGGCCCGAAGGTCACACCTCCGCCCTTCCACTGCGGCTCCCGGGACGACCCGTGCCGCGCGCGGCCCGTGCCCTTCTGTCGCCACGGCTTCGCGCCTCCACCACGCACTTCGGCTCGCGTCTTCGTGGAGTGCGTCCCGGAGCGGCGGGCGGCAAGCTGCGCCGTCACGATCTGATGCATCAGCGCAACGTTGATCTTGGCCGAGAACACCGCGTCGTCCACCGTGACCTCTCCAGACTCCGTACCGGCCGGATTCAGCACCTTGAGGTTCATAGCCGCTTCCTAACGGCCGAGCGAATGATCACGAGGCCGCCGTTGGGGCCGGGCACGGCTCCCTTGACAAGGATCAGGTTGCGCTCGGAGTCAACGCGGACGACCTCGAGGTTGAGCATTGTCACTCGGTCGTGACCCATACGGCCGGGCATCTTCTGTCCCTTGAAAACGTGGTGCGGCGTGGTGCCGGCGCCGATCGAGCCCGGGGTCCGGTGCTTGCGTTCGGTGCCGTGACTCGAGCCCAAACCGTGGAACCCGTGGCGCTTCATCACACCGGCGAAGCCCTTCCCTTTGGAGGTTCCGACGACATCGGCCAGCTCGCCGGCCTCGAAAACGTCCGCTCTGATCTCCTGGCCCACCTCGTAAACGGCGGCGTCGGCCACGCGCAGCTCCACCAGGTGGCGCACGGCGGCGAGGTTCTTGGTCTTCAGGTGACCGAGCTCGGGCTTGTTGAGCTTGGATTCCTTTGTCTCACCGAAGGCGAGCTGGATCGCCGAATATCCGTCGCGTTCCGGCGTTCGCACCTGCGCGATACGGCACGGCCCGGCTTCGATCGCGGTAACGGGGATCGCGCGCGAGGCTTCGTCGAAGATCTGGGTCATGCCTAGCTTGCGGCCCAGGATCCCTTTTGTGACGACGGCCATCGCGCTACCTTCCGACGCCCGGAAGCTTGATCTCGATGCCTACTCCGGCGGGAAGTTCGAGACGCGTCAGGTCTTCGATCGTGCGGGGCGTCGGATCGACGACGTCGATGAGACGCCTATGCGTTCGCATCTCGAAGTGCTCGCGTGCGTCCTTGTCCTTGTGCGGAGAAGTGATGACGCAATAGATCTCTCGCTTGGTAGGAAGAGGAACGGGGCCCGAAACTCGGGCCCCGGAGCGTAGAACGGTGTCGACGATGCGCTTCGCCGACAGGTCGACGACCTCATGGTCGAATGCCTGCAGCTTGATGCGGATGCGCTGTGTCGACGTGGTTGCCATAACCTTCTTTGTTCCCCTTGGCCTTGATTGCTATTTGGTGATTCCCACTACTCGTCCGGCCCCCACGGTGCGCCCACCCTCGCGGATCGCGAAGCGCTGGCCCTCCTGCATGGCGATAGGAGTGATGAGCTCGACGTTCATCTCGGTGTTGTCGCCGGGCATGACCATCTCGACACCCTCCGGCAGAGCGAGGTTGCCGGTCACGTCCGTCGTGCGGAAGTAGAACTGAGGACGGTAGCCGGTGAAGAACGGGCTGTGGCGTCCACCCTCGTCCTTGCTGAGGATGTAGACCTGCGCACCGAACTCGGTGTGCGGGGTGATCGATCCCGGAGCACAGATGACCATGCCCCGCTCGATCTCCTCGCGGTCGACACCACGCAGCAGAACACCGACGTTGTCGCCGGCTTGGGCGTCGTCGAGGATCTTGCGGAACATCTCGAGGGACGTGGCCACGGTCTCCTTCTGCTGACCCATCCCGACGATCTGGATCTTGGCCCCCGGCGTGATCTTGCCGCGCTCGACGCGGCCGGTGGCCACGGTGCCTCGACCGGTGATCGTGAACACGTCCTCGACGGCCATGAGGAACGGCTGGTCGACGTCACGTACGGGCTCGGGGATGCTGGCGTCGCAGGCGGAGACGAGCTCGAGGATGGCCTTCTCCATATCCTCGTCGCCCTGGAGAGCCTTGAGGGCCGAGCCGCGGATGACCGGGAGGTCGTCGCCGGGGAACTCGTTGTTGGACAGCAGCTCCCGGACCTCGAGCTCGACGAGGTCGAGGATCTCGGGGTCGTCCACTAGATCGACCTTGTTGAGGAAGACCACGATGTACGGCACTCCGACCTGCTTGGCCAGAAGGACGTGCTCGCGCGTCTGCGGCATCGGGCCGTCGTCCGCGGCTACCACGAGAATGGCGCCGTCCATCTGGGCGGCGCCGGTGATCATGTTCTTGATGTAGTCGACGTGTCCGGGACAGTCGACATGGGCGTAATGGCGGGCGTCAGACTCGTACTCCACGTGCGTGATCGCAATCGTGATGCCGCGCTCACGCTCCTCGGGAGCATTGTCGATGTTCTCGAAAGCCACCGCCTGATTGATCGCGCTGGGGTTGTGCTTGGCCAGCGTCGATGTGATGGCGGCCGTGAGGGTCGTCTTGCCGTGGTCGATGTGCCCGATCGTGCCGATATTCACGTGGGGCTTGTTCCGCTCGAACTTCGCCTTGGCCATGCTTCCTTCCCTTTCCCTGGATTGCTGTTTTGTTCTCTGAACGGCCTAAGACCGCCGACCGGGCGGTTCGGGAGCGAAGCTCCCGCCTTCTCGGACCAGCGGTCTTGTGTCCTACGCTAGGTCGCGCAACACGGACTCCGGGACCTCCTGATAGGAGTGGAACTGCAGGGTGAATGTCCCCCGTCCCTGCGTCCGCGAACGCAGGTCCGTAGCATACCCGAACACCTCGGCCAGAGGCACAAGCGCCCGGATGACTTGGGCCCCGTGACGTGCTTCGACGCGCTCGACGCGTCCCCGGCGAGAAGTGATGTCGCCCAGGACCTCACCGAGGTACTCCTCCGGGGTTTGGGCTTCGAGGTCCATGAGCGGCTCGAGAAGGACGGGCTTGGCCTTGCGGGCCGCCTCCTTGAACGCCATCGAGCCGGCAACCTTGAAAGCGAGCTCCGACGAGTCCACCTCGTGTGTGTTCCCGCCGGTCAGAGTCACTCGTAGATCGACCATCGGGTAGCCGGCCAGAACACCGGTTTGCATGGCCTCCTGGACCCCGTCGTCGACGGCGGCGATGAACTCCTTGGGGATGTCGCCGCCCCTGATCTTGTCGACGAACTCGAATCCGCCTCCCGGGCCCAGCGGCTCGACGTCGATCTCGACCTTGGCGTACTGGCCCTTGCCGCCCGTCTGTTTGGCGTGCGTGTACGTGTGCTTGTGAACGGGCTGGCGGATCGTCTCGCGGTAGGCGACCTGAGGCCGGCCGACCGTGGCGCCGACCTTGAACTCCCGGATGAGACGCTCGCAGAGCACCTCGAGGTGCAGCTCGCCCATCCCGGAGATAAGGGTCTGGCCGGTGTCGATGTCGGTGTGCACCCGGAAGGTCGGGTCTTCTTCGGACAGCTTCTGGAGCGCGGCGCCCAGCTTGTCCTGATCGGCGGCCGTCTTCGGCTCGATGGCGATCGAGATGACCGGCTCTGGGAAGTTCATCGATTCGAGGATGATCGGGTGCGCCGGATCGGCCAGCGAGTCGCCGGTGAAAGTCTGTTTCAACCCCACGGCGGCAACGATGTCCCCCGTGAAAACGGCGTCGATGTCCTCGCGATGGTTGGCGTGCATGCGGAGCAGACGGCCGATGCGCTCCTTGCGATCCCGGGATGCGTTGTGTACGTGTGAGCCGGCGGACAGCGTGCCGGAGTACACGCGGAAGTAGGTCAACCGGCCAACGTAGGGGTCGGTGACGACCTTGAAGGCCAGGGCCGAGAAGGGCTCGGTGTCGTCCGCACGACGTTCGATCTTTTCCCCGGTCTTCGGGTCCTCGCCCACGGTTGGAGGTAGGTCGTCCGGCGAAGGCAGGTAGTGGACGATGGCGTCCAGCAGCGGCTGTACGCCACGGTTCTTGAAGGCGGCTCCGCACAGGACGGGTGACATCTCCATGGCCAGCGTGTGGCGCCGGATCGCCGCGCGCAGCTCGGCCGGCGTGGGTTCGGTTCCGTTCACGTAGTGGTTGAGCATGATCTCGTCGTGCTCGACTTCGGCCAGGTCCTCGATGAGGGCGGCCCGCGCGGTTTTTGCGGCCTCGGCCATGTCCTCGGGGATCTCAACCGTCTCCCACTCGTCGCCCGAGCCCTCCGCCCAACGCAATCCATGCATCTCGACCAGGTCGATCACACCGATGAAGCCATCCTCGGCTCCCCATGGGAGCTGTATGGCGATCGGGTGGGGCTCCTTGAGCCGCTCCTCGATCATCTTCACGGCCAGCGCGAAGTCTGCGCCCGTGCGGTCCATCTTGTTGACGAAGCACACGCGCGGCACGCCGTAACGGTTGGCCTGTCGCCAGACCGTCTCGGTCTGCGGCTCTACACCTTGGACGGCGTCGAACACGGCCACCGCGCCATCGAGGACGCGAAGGCTTCGCTCGACCTCGACGGTGAAATCGACGTGGCCGGGGGTGTCGATGATGTTGATCCAGTGGTCTTTCCATCTGGCAGTCGTCGCAGCCGAGGTGATCGTGATGCCGCGCTCCTGCTCCTGATCCATCCAGTCCATGACGGCGGCGCCCTCGTGGACCTCACCCATCTTGTAAGTCTTGCCCGTGTAGTAGAGGATCCGCTCGGTCGTTGTGGTCTTGCCGGCGTCGATGTGCGCCATGATCCCGATGTTTCGGGTCAGAGCGAGCGGGAACTCCCGGATCGGCAACCCGGACGAGCGTCGCCTTCCATCAGCTGTGGCGGCCGGCTTCGCCGGGGTCTGTAGTGAGTCGTCCTTGCGTGCTACTTGAGCTGCCATGTTTGCCTCTTCTTCCACGTTTTCTTCTTCTCACAGGCAACGACCGGGTTGCCCCGGCCGTTTGGGACTGCGATCGGTGTTCTTACCAGCGGTAATGGGCGAACGCTCGGTTCGCCTCGGCCATGCGGTGTTGATCCTCTCGCTTCTTGACGGCGGCTCCCGTGCCCTGCAGCGCATCGAGCAGCTCGGACGAAAGCTTGTCCGCCATACCCTTGCCCTTGCGATCCTGGGCGACGCCGACGATCCATCGGATGGCAAGCGATGTACCCCGACGCTGCGGCACTTCGACGGGGACCTGATACGTCGCACCGCCGACGCGGCGCGAGCGGACCTCGAGCATCGGCTTCACGTTGTCGATGGCCTTCTTGAGCGCCGGGACCGACTCCATGCCCGACCGCTGCTGGAGCTCCTCGAGAGCGTTGTAGACGATGCGCTCGGCGAGGGTCTTCTTCCCGCTCTGCATGACCTTGTTGATGAGTTGGGCCACTAGACGGTCCTGATGGATCGGATCGGGACGAAGCTCGCGCTTGGGTACTGCGCCGCGGCGGGGCATCCTCAGCTCCCTCGCTTCGCGCCGTACTTGGAGCGGCTCTGCTTGCGGCCGCTTACTCCGGCGGTGTCGAGAGACCCGCGGACGATCTTGTACCGGACACCCGGCAAGTCGCGAACGCGGCCCCCGCGGACGAGGACGATCGAGTGCTCTTGGAGGTTGTGCTGCTCACCGGGGATGTAAGCGGTGACCTCGACCCCCGAGCTCAAACGGACACGAGCGATCTTCCGAAGCGCGGAGTTGGGCTTCTTAGGCGTCGCGGTGTGCACGCGGACACAAACCCCACGGCGCTGCGGCGCACCCTTGAGGTGAGGCGTCTTGATCTTCGTCCGGGGTACCTTGCGGCCCTTCCGGACAAGCTGTTGAATCGTTGGCACGTCGGTATTTCCCTTTACTATGTCGATCGCCGCGGCCGCTCGCAGGAGCCACCCTGTGGGGGCCGAACCGGCACACGCGAACGCCCGAACCCACGAAACCAGGCCGGACGACAACTCACGCTATCAGCGCAAACAGGATAGCGTCAACGCCTGGGACATGAGCCGACGATGCTTCGCTTTGGCGGCATCTGGCGTCCTATTGGTGTGCTCGATCGGCTGTGGTGGTGACGTAGGCGGTGGCCTCCGTGCCGAGGCGACTATCAAGCCGCCGGTTCGGGCCGCCGCGCTCAGGCCGATCTACGGCCCGGCCCTCGCCGAGCTTGGTCTCGTCCTGACCGCTCGAAACGGCCTCATCGACCGTTCGGACGGCGGCTACCGCAACTCAGCGGAGGGAACACACCTGGCGCTGTACGTCGAGCCCGTCGACGAGCGCACGACACCCGACTACGTGGATGGGATCGTGTCCGTCACGAAGGTCTTCCTGCCGGACGTCTTCGAGCGCTGGCCGGGACTAGAGTCCTTCGACGTGTGCCAGGAGCCGCCCCCCTCGGTGGACGACAGCTCTGAACCGGAGCCCATCACTCAGATCGAAGTCACACGCGAGCAGGCCACCGGCATCGATTGGAGCACGGTGACCCTGGCCGACCTGGTGTCTGCAGCGGAGGAGAAGCCGCCGCGAGTGAGCCTCCATGTGTCCGACGCTGTTGCCCGAAGCCCGGAATTCCGTGCTCCAAGCCCGCGTTCGAGCGAAGACTAGATTCCGGTCTTAGACGGCCTCATCGCCCGACTCTCCGGTGCGGATCCGGTAGGTGTCCTCCGCGCTGGTGATCCAGAGCTTGCCGTCGCCGATCTCACCAGTACGCGCGGCACCCATGATCGAGTCCACGACGCGCCCGGCGAGGTCGTCGGGACACACCACCTCGATACGCACCTTGGGGACGAAGTCGATCGAGTACTCCGCCCCGCGATACACCTCGGTGTGTCCACGCTGGCGGCCGAAGCCTCGGGCCTCCGTCACCGTCATCCCCTGGATACCCACCTCCTGCAGTGCATCCTTCACCTCGTCCAACCGAAAGGGCTTCACCACGGCGGTCACGAGCTTCATCGAGTGTTCTCCCGTTCTCTGGGCCGGTCTTCGTCGAACGGGCGATGTGGCCGGGGACGTCGGCGACGTCCCCGGCCACATGCCCTGCGGATCCCTACGAACGCTTGCCCGAAGGGGCCTTCACCTTCGGACCGTTACCGGCGCGCAGACCCTCGCGCGCCTCGGCCACTGCTTCCGGACTGGCCAGACCGGTCGAGCCGAGGAAGGCCTCCGGGTACCCGAACATCCCGTGCTCGCCGATGTCCAGGCCTTCGAGCTCCTCTTCGGGCTTGACGCGCAGGCCCGTGACGTACTTGATCGTGCCGAAGATGATCAGCGAGGCAAGGACCACCCAGGCGAACACCGACACGACGCCGAGTGCCTGGGTGCCGAGCTGCGTCAGACCGCCTCCGTAGAACAGTCCGGGCGTGCCCACACCGGCGGCCTCGATGAGGCGCTCGGATGCGAACAACCCAACGGCTAGTGTCCCGACGGCACCGCACACACCGTGCACGGAGACCGCGCCCACCGGGTCGTCGATCTTGATGCGATCGAAGAACAGCACCGCGAAGACGACGATGAGTCCGCAGACTCCACCGATCACCAGTGCAGCCCAGTTCTCGACGAACGCACAGCCGGCCGTTATCCCGACCAGACCCGCCAGCGCGCCGTTCGCCGTCATGGCCGCATCCGGCTTGCCGAACACGAGCCAGGCCGTGATGAGCGCCATAAGCGCACCGGCCGCGGCTGCAAGGTTGGTCGTCACGGCGATGTCGGCGATGGACAGAACGGCCCCCATCGTCGAGCCGGGGTTGAACCCGAACCAGCCGAACCAAAGCAGGAACACACCGAGGAAGGCCAGCGGCATGCTGTGACCGGGGATGGCCCGCGGCTTTCCGTCCTTGCCGTACTTGCCCAGACGCGGACCGAGCATGAGCGCACCGATCATCGCCGCCCAACCGCCGACGGAGTGAACGACCGTCGATCCGGCGAAGTCGAGGAAGCCGCGCTCGGCCAGCCAGCCGCCGCCCCAGATCCAGTGTCCCGAGATCGGGTAGACGATGCCCGAGATGAGCGCGCTGTACATCAGGTACGACGAGAACTTCGTGCGCTCGGCCATCGCCCCGGACACGATCGTGGCCGCGGTTCCGGCGAAGACCACCTGGAACAACCACTTCGCCGTCAGGGGCGGGGTCGCCCAGGACAGTGACGCGAAGGTGTCCTCTCCACCGGACAGGAACCATCCGGAGGTACCAACGATGGCGTTGCCGGCGCCGAACATGAGACCGAAACCGATCGCCCAAAACGCGAGGGACGACATGCTGAAGTCCATCAGGTTCTTCATCATGATGTTCGCCGCGTTCTTCTGACGGGTGAAACCCGTCTCGAGCATGGCGAAGCCTGCCTGCATCAAGAAGACCAGGAACGCGGCGACCAAGGTCCAGACCGTGTCGGCGACGACCTGGAGCTCCTCGGTGCTCGGACCCTCCTGCGCGAGCGCCGCCGGTCCCAGCAGGAGCAGAACGCCTGCCGCAACACCGACGAACGCCAAACGGCGTTTGAAACCCATCCGCTTGCCTCCTCCTATCGACGACGCTTGGAGCAGAGGCTAGGAAGCGGATGTTGCGGGAGATTCAGCCCACGCAACGGGCCCGTAACGCGTTTGTTTCGGCTGGGTTTCGCGGTGAAGGTCGGTGAACGGGACGACGAGGATGCGGACCGCGGCCCGAGTCAGCCCGAGCGTCGCAACCCGAAGACGTCCATCCGGTACCCGCGATCGCGGACCGTGATGATGAGTCGTCCCAGATCACCGAGCATCTGACGGACACGGCACACCTCGACGTCGACGGCCCGGGAGCGCTTGGGCAGCGCCTCTCCGTGAGCCGCCAGGTATAGGTCCTCCCGGGAGACAACGGCGCCCTCCGCGGCGAGGAGGCGCGCGATCATCTGGATCTTCGACACAGTCATGGGGATCGGCTCGCCGCGAACGCGGATCTCGCAGAGATGGCCCGGCGACAGCCACAGCGGCCCGTACCGGACAGTGTCCGGCGCATCGGGGAAGTCGATGACTTCGCCGCCGTCGGCGCGGAGCGGGTCGCCCATACGCACCTACGTTAGGGTGCCTTGGTTTCCACCAGGCGTCGCTCTGTTTCCGCTTCGTTACCTCTGGCTAGCCCGGATACCGCGCGTGGACGAAGCCTTCGATCGCGCCCTTGGCGCCACCGACCGCAGATCGCATCCGGCCGGTGACCAACCATCCCGCCGCAGAGATCCCACGTTCCGCGGCCTCCATGGCGCGGGCGAGTGTCTCGGTGTCCGTAGGCGCTTCCGCGAGCCGCAGCTCGAACATCGGTTTCACCAGCCCAACCAGCTCGGCCGCCGGACTAAACGTCAACATCGTCACCTGTCCAACTGCGTCGCTCAACGAAAGGTACGAGACGTCGATGGTCACGAGATCGACCCGATCGGGGACGAGCGTGCGATCCAGATCCGCGATGTTCGTGCCTTCGAGATTCACGACGCGATCGTCCTGGCGAAGGGAGCCGAGCAGCTGACCGTGGCCGGCATCGACGGCGTACACGCGGCGTGCGCCGCGCTCGAGGAGGGCGCTCGTGAATCCTCCGGCCGCAGCTCCCACATCGAGCGCGACACGCCCGTCGACCAGTACGCCGAATCCATCGAGTGCCGCGGCCAGCTTCCGGCGTCCGCGCAGATCCGTGGCCCGGGCAACGACGATCGAAGCTCCACGCTCGATGCGCGAGTCGGGGTTGGTTACGACGCTACCGTTGACGCGGACCAGCCCGGCGTCGATCGCACCCGGCGGATCTTCGAGGTCCGGCCGCACGCGGGAGAGCTCGTCAAGCAGACGAACGTTCCTGCGCGCCACTTCTAGCCCTCGGAGGCCTCCACCTCGACCGGCACCTCGCCGTTGCCTTCGGATCCCGCGGCTTCCTCGTCCTGCTCCTCGTACTGCTGGAGCTCGGCAACCGCACCGGCTTCGGAGAGCAGATCGGCATCGACGTGCTCCTCGAACACCGGAGCTTCGACCAGCGGCTGCACCTTCACCGACCGGTAGCGGCGCATGCCGGTTCCGGCGGGGATGAGCTTACCGATGATCACATTCTCCTTGAGGCCGAGCAGCGGATCGCTCTTGCCGGACATCGACGCCTCGGTCAGCACGCGCGTCGTCTCCTGGAAGGAGGCAGCGGCGAGCCACGAGTCGGAAGCGAGTGCGGCCTTCGTGATCCCCATCAGCTCGGGACGACCACGCGCCGGTTCGCCTCCGCCCTCGACCACCTTGGTGTTCTCGGCTTGGAAGACAACGCGATCGACGAGCTGGCCGGGCAAGAAGTCGGCGTCACCGGGCTCGACCACCGACACGCGTCGCAGCATCTGCTTGACGATCAGCTCGATGTGCTTGTCGTGGATCGTCACGCCCTGCGATGTGTAGACCGACTGCACCTCGGTGACGAGGTAGCGCTGCACGGCGTTGATACCCCGGATCTTGAGGATCTCCTTCGGGTCGGCGGCACCTTCGAAGAGCTGCTCGCCGGCGGCGATCTGGTCGCCCTCGACGAACCGCAGCCGAACACGACGCGGAACCATGTAGCTCTGCTCGTTGCCCTCGGGGTCGGTGATGACGATCTCGCGCGCCTTCTCCTTCTCTTCGATGCGCAAGGTCCCCGAGATCTCGGCGAGATCGGACGCGCCCTTCGGGTGGCGGGCGTCGAAGAGCTCGATGACTCGCGGCAGACCGTGCGTGATGTCGATACCCGCCACACCACCGGTGTGGAAGGTACGCATCGTGAGCTGGGTGCCCGGCTCGCCGATGGACTGCGCGGCGATGATGCCGACGGCCTCGCCGATGTCCACGAGCTTTCCGAGAGACAGGTTCGTGCCGTAGCAGCGAGCGCATACTCCAACGCGCGAGTCGCAGGTGAGGACGGACCGGACGACAAGCTCATCCGGGTGGTCGGAACGCAGGATCGCCAGCGTGTCGCGGTCGACCTCGGTGTCCTTCTTGACGACCGTGGTGCGATCGCGCTTCACGGGTTCGGCCAGCACGCGTCCGAAGATGCGCGTGTCCCAGTCGTGGTCGCTGCGCAGCTCGGCCCCCGGGATCGTGAGTCCCTTCTCGGAACCGCAATCGATCTCGCGGACGATGACTTCCTGCGAAACATCGACCAAGCGGCGCGTGAGATAACCGGAGTCGGCCGTGCGCAGCGCCGTGTCGGCCAAACCCTTGCGGGCACCGTGGGTCGAGATGAAGTACTCGAGCACGGTGAGGCCCTCGCGGAAGTTCGACTTGATCGGACGCGGGATGATCTCGCCCTTGGGGTTGGCAACGAGACCACGCATACCGGCCAGCTGCTTGACCTGCTCGATGTTCCCACGAGCGCCGGAGCGCGACATCATGTTGATCGAGTTCATCGGCGCGAAGTTGGCCTGCATGGCCTGCGTGACCTCGTCGGTGGCCTTCAGCCAGAGCTCGATGAGCTCCTGACGGCGCTCGTCGTCTGTGAGCAGACCGCGCGCGTACTGCGATTCGATCTTCTCGGCGTCCTTCTCGTAACGATCGAGGATCTTGGGCTTGTCCGGCGGGACCGAGACGTCGTCCAGCGCGAACGTGATCCCCGACTTCGTCGCCCACTTGAACGTCAGTGACTTGATGCGGTCGAGCGTTGCCGCCATGACCGTCGACTCGTATTGGGTGATGAGCGTGTCGGTGAGGCGGGCCATCTCGGCCTTGCCGAGCTGTGCGTTGACGAACGGGTATTCCGGCGGTAGCGCCGCGTTGAGCATCACGCGGCCGACCGAAGTCTCGACGATATGGGTCCCATTTGAGGAACCGTTCTCCTCCGGCGCGGGAGCATCGGGAACCGGACGCGTCGTGCGCACCTTCACCTTCGCGTGCAGGTGCAGCCACGGGTCTTTCGGGTCCTGGGAGTCGAAGGCCAGGATCGCTTCGCCCTCGGAGCCGAAGGCCGATCCCTCACCGGGAAGACCCTCGGAAAGATTAGTCAGGTAGTAGGCGCCGAGGATCATGTCGTAGATCGGCGCGACCGTCGGGCGACCGTGGGCCGGCGACAGCACGTTGCGCGTCGAGAGCATCAGCAGCCGAGCCTCGGCCTGCGCCTCAGGCGACAGCGGCACGTGGACGGCCATCTGGTCACCGTCGAAGTCCGCGTTGAACGCCAGGCAGACGAGCGGGTGGATCTGAATCGCCTTGCCCTCGACGAGGATCGGCTCGAAAGCCTGAATACCCAGACGGTGGAGGGTCGGTGCGCGGTTGAGGAGCACCGGGTGGTCGGCGATGACCTCCTCGAGCACGTCCCAGACCTGGGGCCGGGCGCGTTCGACCATCCGCTTGGCGGACTTGATGTTCGTCGCAAGCTGCTGGTCGACCAGGCGCTTCATCACAAAGGGCTTGAACAGCTCGAGCGCCATGACCTTCGGCAGACCGCACTGGTGCAGGTGCAAGTCGGGTCCGACGACGATCACGGAACGGCCCGAATAGTCGACGCGCTTACCGAGAAGGTTCTGACGGAAGCGCCCCTGCTTGCCCTTGAGCATGTCGGAGATCGACTTGAGCGGTCGGTTACCAGGCCCGGTGACAGGTCGGCCGCGGCGGCCGTTGTCGAACAGCGCGTCCACGGCTTCCTGCAGCATCCGCTTCTCGTTGTTCACGATGATCTCGGGAGCACCGAGGTCGAGCAGTCGCTTCAGGCGGTTGTTCCGGTTGATGACGCGGCGGTACAGGTCGTTGAGATCGGAGGTCGCGAAACGCCCACCATCGAGCTGAACCATCGGGCGCAGGTCGGGCGGGATGACCGGGATGGCGTCGAGGATCATCGACGACGGCTGGTTTCCGGACTGCACGAGCTGCTCAAGGATCTTCAGTCGCTTGATCGCGCGAAGGCGGCGCTGACCCTTGTTCTCCTTGATGGTCTTGCGCAGGAACTTCTCTTCGTCGCCGAGGTCGAGCGCACGCAGGAGGTCTTTGATGGCTTCGGCTCCCATGCCGCCCCGGAAGTACTCGCCGTAGGTATCGCGCAGGTACCGCCAGATGTCCTCGGCGATGAGCTGCTTGGGCGCGAGCTTGCTGAACTCTTCCCACGCGTGGTCCATGAGCTCGAGACGCGCGGTGACGCGCTTGTCGATCTCGCGGATGGCTGCGTCGAACTCGCGCTTCTTGGCGCGAACCGGCGTGCCCTTCGCGCCTTGCTTCTCGAGCTCCTTGGTCGCCTTCTCGTAGTCCTTGGCTCGCTTCTGCTTAGCCGTATCGGCTTCGGCTCCCAGCTCTTCCTTCTCGCGGTTGAGCTGCGCCTCGAGCTTGGAAAGGTCGCGGGTGCGCTTGTCGGTGTCTACCCAGGTCACGACGTGAGAGGCGAAGTAGATGATCTTCTCGAGGTCCTTGGGGGCGAAGTCGAGCAGGTAGCCGAGGCGAGAAGGAACGCCCTTGAAGAACCAGATGTGCGCGACCGGGGCGGCGAGCTCTATCGAGCCCATCCGCTCACGACGGACGCGTGCGCGCGTCACTTCGACGCCACAGCGCTCGCAGATGATCCCCTTGAAACGGACGCGCTTGTACTTGCCGCACGCGCACTCCCAGTCCTTGGTCGGACCGAAGATGCGCTCGCAGAACAAGCCGTCGCGCTCGGGCTTGAGCGTGCGGTAGTTGATCGTCTCGGGCTTGCGAACCTCGCCGTTGGACCACATACGGATCTGCTCCGCCGTGGCCAGGCCGATCCTGAGCTGATCGAACTCGTTGACGTCCTGCACGCGTTGCGTCTCCGTCATCTCTAGTTAGAGCTCCTCTCCAGCACTCGCGCGCTCGGGACGCGAAAGGTCGATCCCGAGCTCTTCTTGGACGCGGTAGTCCTCGTCCGTCTCCTTGACCTCGATCTGCTTGCCTTCAGCCGACAGCACCTCGACGTTCAGGCACAGCGACTGCATCTCCTTGATCAGCACCTTGAACGATTCGGGGATACCCGGCTCGGGGATGTTCTCGCCCTTGACGATGGCCTCGTAGACCTTCACGCGGC